>QCFI01000006.1 GCA_003280295.1 Prochlorococcus sp. AG-363-C20
GTTGGATTTTTCCATTTAGACCAAGTTTCCAGTCATTAGGAAGCGGTTTTACCCATTGAAGATTTGCATTCTTCTTCTTGACAGTTTCTTCAAGAATTTCAGTAACATCAGGATGTTGCTTGGCACTAATGACTTTGCATCCTTGTGTTATAACTGCGGCTTTTTCTTTGGCGATATCTTTGATGTTTTTTCCTAGTATTTCACAGTGATCTAGTCCAATACTTGCCATGGCAATTATTGGCCTTAACGGATGTGCTGTAGTTGCATCTAGGCGCCCTCCAAGACCTACTTCTAAAACTAATAGTTCGACATTATGTTGATCAAAATGCTTAAAAGCTGTTGCCATAACTAACTCAAAAGGAGTTAACCGGTATTTGTCTGTTAATGGTTTTAATGAGATGAGAAGTTGTCGAAATTCCTCAGGTGAAATCAAATCACCATTTGTTTGAATTCTTTCACACCAACTCAGAAGGTGAGGGGAGGTAGATACACCAGCTTTTATTCCTGCAGTCTTAAGGCTCTTCTGAATGAAGCATGCAATTGATCCTTTTCCATTGGTTCCAACAATTTGAATAGCAGGGATAGATGCACATGGTTTACCCATGGCATTCAATGCTATTTGCATTCGCTCTATCCCTAGATCCATTCCCCTTAGATCAAATCTGGGGATTAGATCGCTTAAATCATTGTTTGCTAAATCAACTTTATTTTTCAATTAGATATGTTTTCTAAAGGTTGCCTCGATTTTCTTTAGAAGTTGATTGATTTCATTTGCTTTAACTACTAGGGGTGGAACTATACGAATAACCTTTGAACCAGCACCTACGAGAAGGAGTTGTTCTTGTAGTGCAGCCTTTGCAAAAGCTGGAGCTGTCAAATTCGTATCTTCATGAAGAACTAATCCTTGAATCAGACCAGTGCCCCTGCTGCACTTGATATGTTTTGGAAAATCATGAACAATTTTTTGCAACCCTTTTTTCAATTCATCTCCACGACGATTTACTTGTGTTATTAAGTTTCTTCTTTCAATTTCAGTAGCAACGGTGAGTCCTGCTGTACAGGCGAATGGATTGCCTCCAAAAGTACTGGCATGGTCGCCAGGCTCAAACAAATTTGCATGCTGCTTTACCATTAGAGCCCCAATCGCATGGCCTCCGCCTAAACCTTTAGCAATAGTGAATGCATCAGGTTCTATTCCAAGTCGTTCATATCCCCACCAATATCCACATCTTCCCATTCCAGTTTGAACTTCATCAAAAATCAACAAGATCTTCTTTTTAAGGCATTTCTCCTTCAATTGTTGAAAGAAGGTTGTATCGCCAATATTTAAACCTCCTTCGATTTGTATTGGTTCTATTAAGACAGCTGCAACCCTAGGGCCATTGACTTCTATTCGTTTAATTAATGTCTCAAATGATTCAAAGTCATTGAATGAAAAATAATCAAAACCTTCAACTAATGGTTCAAACCCTTTATGGTAATTGGATTGTCCTGTAGCACTTAATGCTCCAAGAGTTCTGCCATGAAAACTAGCCTTTGCTGAAAGTATTACTGGTTTATTAATGCCCCTTTTGCTATGGGCATATTTTCTTGCCAGTTTTATTGCCGCTTCATTTGCTTCAGCCCCGCTATTGCAGAAAAATGCTTTGTCTGCGCAGCTGTGATTTACCAACCAACTTGCTAGTGCTTCTTGTTCGGGTATGTGATAAAGGTTGGAAACATGTTGAATCTTGTTTAGTTGTTTGTTTAAAGAACGACGAAGTGCGTTGTCACTATGCCCAAGACTGCATGTCGCTATACCTGCTACTGCATCGAGATAGCGCTTCCCTTTTTCATCCCAAACCCAACAACCTTTCCCTTTTACGATAGTTAAGGGAAAACGTTGATATGTATCCATTAAGACAGTGGGAGCGGTCGGACTCGAACCGACAAACCCGAAGGTGCCGCATTTTGAGTGCGGTGCGTCTACCAATTCCACCACGCTCCCATTTGATGAGTTTATGACAGGGAAAGTTTTTGTGCTAATGCCTGATGATATGAGCTCCAGCTCGATTTAGTTTGTTTTCTATTTCTGCATAACCTCTGTCGAGATGATTGAGACCTTCTATTTTGCTGATTCCTTTAGCTGAAAGGCTTGCAATCACCATTGCTGCTGTTGACCGTAAATCTCCCCCATAAACTGGAGCAGCACTTAATTGTGGAATCCCTTCAATAACTGCGGTGCTCCCTTGAAGACGAATAGATGCTCCCATGCGCTGCAACTCGGCGACATGTTGCATACGGTTTTCATAGATTTTTTCAGTGATTACGCTTGTTCCTATGGCAGTTGTCATTAAAGCCATAAAGGGAGCTTGTAAATCTGTGGGGAAACCTGGGAAAGGTTGAGTTGTGATATCAACTCCTTTGATTTCATCCGCTTTAATTTGAATCTCATCTTCAATTATTTGAAGCTTGCAGCCACAATCCCTCAATTTTTGGAGAACTGCATTTAGATGTTCTGGAATTATTGGAGAAATACGTAAAGAAGAACGAGTTATAGCTGCTGCGATAAGGAATGTTCCCGCTTCAATTCGATCAGGCATGACTGTGTAATCGCAACCATGCAATTGATTTACTCCTTGGATGGTAATTTTTCGACCGCCAGCTCCTGAAACTTTTGCTCCCATGGAATTGAGTAATTTCGCTAAATCTTGAATTTCAGGTTCTTGGGCTGCATTTTCAATACTGCTTTTACCTTCTGCTAAAACTGCTGCCATCAGGATCGTTTCAGTTGCTCCAACACTCGGACAATCCAAAACGATATCAGCTCCTTTTAGACGTCTTTGAGATCCAGGAACTGACGCTGTTACTACACCATGCTCAACATTGATATATGCACCTAAAGCTTTAAGTCCTTTTATATGCTCGACAACTGGCCTGGCGCCAATTTCACAACCTCCTGGAAGTGGGATTTTGGCTTGCCCAAGTCTTGCGAGTAGCGGGCCTATACAGAAAAAACTGGCTCTTAGTCCATGAACAAGTTCGTAAGGGAGTTCAACATGATGAAGTTCCTCTGATTGAATATGAAGATTGTTGCCGTTGTGTTTTAACTTAACCCCCAAAGTTAGAAGGATTTCGCCCATTCCTTCAATATCAGTTAAGTGTGGAACATTTTTTAAAAGCAGAGGGTCTTCGGTTAGCAGCGATGCTGCCATCAATACTAGGGCTGAGTTTTTAGCTCCATTTATTTTTATTTCTCCTGACAAAGTGCAATTGCCATGAACCTCTAAATGGGGATTGAAAATCCCTTTGGAGATTGTGGCAGCAATGGGCATGCCCTATTCATTTCCAAGGTATTGATTATCTTGACAACTGCAACTAGCTCCGTCCAGATGGCCGTTTTAGAAAGTGGATACCTTGCCCTTTAGTTAAATGGCAATTGATGAACTATGTTTCTACCTTCACTTTAGTGATAAAAGTCAGCGCTTGTGGCGGAATTGGTAGACGCGCGTGCTTCAGGTGCACGTACCTTTGGGTGTGGGAGTTCAAGTCTCCCCAAGCGCATTATGTTGAGATGTCCAAAAATTTCCTTTCATTTATCATGATTTTACTGAAGATTTCTAATTCTTCTGAGTTGGTTGCATCTAAAATTGGAGGTTTTGTTGAGCGTTTAACTCCTGATTTTGTGGATGATGCAACTGTGGAGGATCTAATAATAAAAAAAATGATTAAAAATCTTTCTAGTGAAGGTATTAAAGGGGAGATAACTGCATTAAAGGGTGTGGATGTAGATGGAGAGAAGTTATTGCTGAATGAAGGGTTTAAGGTTCGAAATCAAAGAAAATTCTGAGGCATTAACTATTAGCCTTATTCATTTGCCATTAATTTCTAGTCGTCGCAACCCTCTTGTTAGACGATTAAGAGCTCTTTCCTCTAGAGAAGGACGAGAACAATATTCCTTGTTGTTACTTGAAGGTACGCATTTATTAGAAGAAGCATTGAAGACTTCTTATTTTCCACGTGAGATTATTGCTACTAGCTCTTGGTTGAAAGATCATTTACATGGCTTGCAATCTATTCAGAAGGAAATTCCTCTACAAGTAGTAACGAGAACTGTTCTTGAGGCGGCATTGACAACTAAGAACCCTGATGGGGTCGCTGCAGTTTTCCCTTTAGAGGCATTGCCTAAAACTAATAAGAAAGTAGATTTTGTATTGGCATTGGATCGATTACAGGACCCAGGGAACCTTGGGACTTTATTTCGAACAGCCTTGGCTGCAGAAGTTGAGGTCGTCTGGCTTGCTTTAGGGGCTGATCCACTATGTCAGAAAGTACTAAGAGCTTCTGCTGGTGCCTTGCTCCATCTCCCTTTTGAGCGATTTGGGGGCTCCGAAATTAAAGCTATTGAATCACTTGTAGAGAAACTTAAACTTGCAATTATTCGAGGGCATCAAGTTGTAGGTGCTCTTGTTGCAGAGACTTCAAGTTCTGATCCGATTTTGCCCTATTGGGAACTGGATTGGACCAAGCCAACAGTATTGGTTTTAGGGAATGAGGGGTCTGGTTTGCATCCACTTATTAAGCCTTGCTGTACACATGCAATTACCTTGCCTCATAGCTCATTAGTTCAGTCCCTAAATGTGGCATCTGCAGCGGTTCCTCTGCTATTGGAGCGTCGAAGAGCCAAAATGACTAATGAAATACATTAGTGCCTGTGAATCTGGCTAATTTCGACTTTGATTTAATTGTTATAGGCGCAGGCTATGGCGGTTTTGATGCGGCTAAGCATGCTGCTGAACATGGGCTCAAAGTGGCGATTGTCGAATCCCATGAAATGGGTGGAACTTGCGTTAATAGAGGGTGTGTTCCTTCTAAAGCCTTATTGGCTGCGAGTGGAAAGGTTAGAGAGTTAGCCAATGCTGAACATTTATCTGGTTTTGGTATTCATGCAGCTCCTGTACGCTTTGAAAGGCAAAAGATTGCTGAACATGCCAAGAACTTGGTTTCTGCAATTCGTAATAATTTAACCAAAACCCTAGAGAGATCAGGGGTAACCATTCTTCGAGGTCGAGGGAGATTGGACGGACCTCAACGAATAGGGCTAAGAGAAATGAGCGGAATAGATCGAGTTTTAACTTGCAAGGATGTGATTCTTGCCACTGGCTCTGACCCATTTGTTCCTCCTGGTATTCAGATTGATGGACGAACAGTTTTTACTAGTGATGAGGCCGTCAATCTTGAATGGTTGCCTCGTTGGATAGCGGTTGTGGGTAGTGGCTATATAGGGCTTGAATTTGCAGATATTTATACAGCTCTTGGTTGTGAAGTCACCATGATTGAAGCTCTGGATCGGGTAATGCCTACTTTTGATCCAGATATAACGAAGCTGGCCTTACGTCATCTTATTGATGGGCGAGATATTGATGCTCGCTCTGGTTTGTTGGCAAGTAAGGTGAAGCCTGGTTGTCCAGTCCTTATTGAATTGTCAGATGCAACTACCCGAGAGGTAGTTGAAGAGTTAGAAGTTGATGCAGTGCTTGTGGCGACTGGAAGAGTTCCAACTAGTCAAGGATTGAATCTGGATTCAGTTGATGTAGATCTCACAAGGGGCTTTGTTCCTATTGACGACAGCATGAGAGTTTTAGTTAAAGGGAAACCAATACCTAATCTTTGGGCGGTTGGAGATATCACTGGTAAGTTGATGCTGGCTCATGCCGCAGCAGCTCAAGGAACGATAGCTGTGGACAATATTCTTGGAAAGAATCGAACTATCGATTATCGGAGTATTCCGGCAGCCACTTTTACTCACCCTGAAATTAGTTCGGTGGGTCTTTCTGAACTAGAGGCTAAGGAACTTGCTTCTAAAGAAGGGTTTGAGATCGGAAGTGTGCGCAGTTATTTTAAGGCGAATTCCAAGGCTTTGGCTGAATTGGATAGTGATGGACTTATGAAGTTACTTTTTCGTAAGGATTCAGGTGAAGTGTTAGGTGCGCATATTTATGGATTGCATGCGGCTGATTTGATACAGGAAGTGGCTAATGCTATAGCTCGTCGACAGAATGTAGTTGAGTTGTCTCATGAAGTTCATACTCATCCAACACTTAGTGAAGTAGTGGAGGTTGCTTATAAACAGGCTTCTAAGCAATTAAATTAATTCTGCGGATAATTTCAACTAATGATTTCCTTTCAGTATTAATCCTATGGAGATTCGACGCCGTCCGCCAAATCCAAGTATTAACGTCGCGAATTTGGAATATGCTATTCCACATTCAGAATCTGAACCACGCAATATTTTAGAGAAAATTGTATGGGCAAAAGATCGAGAAGTTGAGAAGGCTCGCCAGCGTGTTCCTTTAGAAACTCTCAAATCTCAAATTGCCACTTTGTCTCACACAAGGGATTTTCATAAAGCCTTACTCAAAGCTCCTGTTAAACCCGCCGTTATTGCGGAAATAAAAAAAGCTAGTCCTAGTAAAGGAATAATTCGAGAAGATTTTGATCCCGTCACTATCGCTGGGGCTTATCAGGAAGGAGGTGCTAGTTGTTTATCAGTTTTAACTGATAAGACATTCTTTCAAGGCGGGTTTGAAGTACTTGTTGAAGTGAGGAAGACAGTCGACCTTCCTATTCTATGCAAGGACTTTATCTTGATGCCATATCAGCTTTATCAGGCAAGGGCTGCTGGAGCTGATGCTGTCCTTTTGATTGCAGCAATCCTTTCTGATCAGGATTTGAATTATTTGGCTAAGATAGCTTCTACTTTGAGCCTAACAGTCCTTATTGAAGTGCATGACTTTTTAGAGCTTGAGAGAGTACTAAATATTGGCTCGTTTCCTTTGATTGGAATTAATAATCGTGATCTGACTACTTTTGAGACAAATCTTTCTACTACTGAAACACTTGCCAAGAAGTACAAGACTCGATTAAGCGAACAAGGTTCTCTTTTGGTTAGTGAGTCTGGCTTGTGTAATCGCAATGATTTAAATAGGGTTTATGCGGTCGGTGCTCAAGCTGTTTTGGTTGGAGAAGCTTTAATGCGTAGAGTTGATATAAGTGTTGCTTTAAAGGAGTTGATTGGGATTTGAAGAATGTAAGTTTCACTAAAAGGCTTTTCAGACATCTTGACCTTAAAAGTGGTTTTAAGCCTTAGAGATTAGGCACATTTAAGTTGGACACTTTTTCGACATGTTGATCAGCATCATTACAGGCATTGCCGCGGGAGCTATCCATGTAGTTGGAGGTGTAGATCATTTAATTTCAATGACTCCTTCGGCATTCAGTCATCCTCGAATTGCTTTTCGTAATGGAGTTACTTGGGGATTAGGACACTCTGCTGGAGTTCTTTTTCTTTCTATCCTTGCGATTTGGATTAAGGACTTTACTTACATTCAACGCATGTCTGCAGTTGCGGAATTTAGTGTTGGAATAGTTTTGTTAGTAGTTGGAGTTTTAGCTATTAGGTCTTCTTTAGGTTTGAATATTCATACGCATTCTCATGTCCATGAAAATGGTCATTCTCATGATCATCTTCATTTGCATTTTCGGGGCCGACAAAAACATAGTAGACATTCTCATGCGGTTACCAGTTTGGGTTTCTTACATGGATTGGCAGGTGCGAGTCATTGGTTAGCTGTTATTCCCGCTTTGGCATTACCACCACTAGGAGCAGCCTTGTATTTAGCTGCTTACTTATTAAGTTCAATTGCAACTATGGCTGCTTTTTTAATGGCGATCTCTTTTGCGACGAAAAAAGCTGGCCGGAGAGTCTTTCCTTTAATAGTCAGATTTGCTGGCATCCTTTCAGTCTTAACAGGCCTTTTTTGGATTCAAAAAACTTCGCTTCTGATTATATGAGCTAGGGATATTTCTTTAATTGTCTCTTGAGATAATTTGCTCAACAACTCCACATAGATCATGCCAGTTGACAAGCCCATATTGACGACTATCAATACTGTTTACTTCATTATCACCTCGTAATTCTATCCCTAAAGGAGTTATCTTATGCACTCTTTTGATTATTAAATTTTTTGGATTGAGTGGATCTTTTGCTATGACTATACATCCTTTATTTATTGAGGATTTTCTTGGTTTCATTGGGTGATATATAACGATGTCACCATGGCGGAGTGATGGCAGCATTGAATCTCCCATGACACGGCAATGGCGTCGGAGGCCTGTTATTAGAAGAAAAAGAAAACGTAAACTTGCTCTGTTACTTAGCTTGGCTTCAGCTTGCGGTGATCCAGGCGTCAGCACGTCCTTTTGATTTCCAAAACATGTGATGGATTTTCTCAACAGCTTGTATTAGCTCTTCAGCTTTTGCTTGGTCAATATTCACTTTGCAGGCACTGCAAAGCTTGGCTGCTTTCCAGAAAACATCATGTAAGTCAGGATATGAAGCGAGATGCTCTGGCTTGAAATAATCAGTCCAAAGGATTAAAAGTTCTTTTTTTGTCTCTTTGGCTTGATCTTCTTTGATTGCGACGTATCTAGAGAAAGTATTGTTGTAAGTCGCCCAAGAAGCGGGATCATTGCCTTGAGGAGGCTCCATTGCTAGGAGCTTTTTAGTCATGGACAGCACTGCTTCAGCTGCTACTCGAGCAGATGCAGGGTCATAAACACCACATGGGCCATCGCAGTGAGCCTTCACCATTGGAGCTGGAAGGCTGTAGAAAATTGCTGAAAGTGCCGAACGCAACATCTGGCAGTAAATAAAAAGCCTGATTTAGCCTACTTGGCTACTTCAACAACTGCGGAAAATTCAGTACTGATTGATTATTAATTCATTGCACATCTAGAAGCTCAACCTCAAAGATCAATGTTGCGTTAGGGGGGATAACTCCTCCCCCTGCACCTCTGCTTCCATAGCCAAGATCTGGCGGAATTATTAACTTTCTTTTGCCACCTACTTTCATTCCTTCTACTCCTTCGTCCCAACCTTTAATTACTCGACCAGCGCCTAGAGGGAAACTGAAAGGACCTCTCCCGTAACTGCTATCAAATTCTTTGCCATTTTCCAGCATGCCTTTGTAGTTCACGGAAACTTGGTTGCCTGACTTCGCTTCGGCTCCGCTGCCTATTGCAAGGTCTGTAATACTTAGGCCAGAAGCTTTTACTTGAGGAGTTGTCGTCTCAAGAGGGCCTCCAAGAGTTGAATTTTCTTTTTTAGATTTGTCTTTTGCCATCGCAAATAAAGTCGGATTAGGATCCTCTGGATCTAGTTCATAAGTGTTCACTACATTATTGGCCTCTATGCCTCTTATATCTGCTTGGATCGCAGAATCTAAGCTATTTGCATTGACTGCTGATGGTGCAATGACCTGGCTTGCTATCGCTACCATCACGCAGGAGAGAAAGATAGAAAAACTAATTAGGATTTCTCGCACTGATTTTCAATTGCTCAAATCAAAATTATTCTTACAGACCATTCCGAATTCTGAAGAAATTGCAGATTCTTCTTATCTGCATCTTTTTGGAATTTTGCAGCCTTCAAAATCTAGAAATTAATTTAAGTGTAAGTTTTTATGCGCAGTGATAAATACATCCTGACTATTGGGGGAGGCCTAGGAGGACTCCTTGCTGGCTTGGGAATACTGCATGGCTGGGTGATTTTTACTTGGTTTGGAATTGCTTTGTTGTGGTTGGCAAGTAGGAGTTCCTTTGCAGGCTTCCTTTGGGGTGTTGTTGTTGTATTGGTTAGTCATAGCTGGCTTCTGGCTCTGCACCCTCTCACCTGGATAGGAGTACCTGATCCATTGAGTTTGCCTTTGGCAATAACAATTTGGATGTTTTGTGGTTTTTTTTCAGGGCTTCTTGTAGGGATATGGTCTTGGATTTCTAATTCATCTCTTTTAGTTCGATTTAGAGATGGTGTCTTCTTGGAAAAGGTTCTCTTTGTTCTTTTTTTATCTTCTCTTTGGGGCTTGGCGGAAGTTGTTTTGGCCCATTACCCCTTGTTTTGGATAGGTCTTGGGGGAAGTGTTTTTCCTGGAGATAGGTCTCTGGGTGGTTTGGCTGCATGGATTGGGGCAGGAGGCTTGGCAACAGTTCAGTTGTTAATTGGTTTTTGGTTGTGCAATACCTTGCGTTCTTTTAACCGGGGAATTTCCTGGAGAGCATCATTCTTTTTTGGTTTTGTTCCTGTCCTTTTGGCCCATATGCTCGGCTCAGGTTTGTTGATTCAAAAAGAGGGAGGTGAATCTATTCCTGTTGCCCTCTGGCAGCCTGATATCCCAATACGAAAAAAATTCTCTAAAAAAGAACAAAACCGTCTCCCAGAGGTCATCCAAAAATCTCTTGAGAGGGCCAAGGATTTGTCTGCTTCTTGGCTAGTTGCCCCTGAAGGAACTCTTGGCTTGGATCAGGACCTTCTTTCTCCTGCCCCCGTTTCATTCCTTACGGGGGGATTTCGTTGGGTAAGAGGAGGCCAGAGAAGTTCCTTACTTGTTTTTGATAGTGGAGAAAGTAGATTTTCTTCTTTTATAGATAAGTATCGATTAGTTCCTATAGGAGAAAAAATTCCGAGCTTTTCTCGCTTTTCAATACAAGGACTTTCAGCTGTTGGTGGATTGGAGCCTGGTAATCCTTCAAGATTATTGTTTTGGTCTGGCCCCCCATTAGCTGCTGCAATTTGTTACGAGCTCAGTGATGGTCATGCATTGGCACAAGCAGTTAAAAATGGTGCTGAATGGATACTTGCATTGGCCAATTTAGATCCATATCCGATCTCCTTACAAAGGCAGTTTGTTGCTCTTGCACAGTTGAGAAGTGTTGAAAATTCTAGGGATTTAATTAGTGTTGCAAATAGGGGGCCCTCTGCATTGGTTTTAACTTCAGGGGAGGTAAAGCTGATTATTCCTCCCTTTACTGAGGACACTCAATTGGCAGACCTTCATTTACATAGGAACCTTACTGGTTACACTCGCTGGCAAGAAGCGCCATTAATTGGATTGTTTATTGTTACTTCTTTAGGAACTATTTTTTTACGCCTTAGGAACTAATTAGGAACTTTTAGATTGAATTATCCCTCCACCTAAAACAACATTTCCGTTATAGAAAACTGCTGCTTGACCAGGTGCAATTGAGAATTGCTCTTTTTTGAAAGAAAGATGACAACGATATGGACGATTCTTTTCTTTGTCTTTTTTTGTTGCTGGAAGAGGTGAGAGTTCAGCTAAAACAGGTTGGCTTCTATAGCGCACTTGAACTTCTACAGTAATTTTTTCAGATGGCGGACAAATAGAAATCCAATTAATTTCTCCGACAATGCAACTAATTTGACCAGCTTGTGAACGAGGTGCAACTATTACTTGATTAGACTCCGATACTAGTTTCTCTACATATAATGGTTCTTTCCAAGAGATTCCAAGGCCTTTTCTTTGCCCAATCGTGAAATGCTCTATGCCATCATGTTCCCCAATAATAGTTCCATCTTTGAGAACTATTTCTCCTTGCTTTGGTGGAAGATATTTATCTAGAAAAGATCGCATTGAGCCATAGTGTTCTGCTAAGCAAAAATCTTGACTCTCAGGTTTCTTAGCAGTGCGCAGACCAAGTCTTTTTGCTTCCTTTCGGGTGTCTGCTTTAGATAGTTCTCCCAAAGGGAAAACCACTTTGCTAAGTACTTCTTGTGGTAAGTCATAGAGGAAATAGCTTTGATCTTTATTTTTATCTTTACCGCGTAAAAGCTGTGTTCTGTTATTAGGATTGACTGATTTAATTGAAGAGTTTAAAGATTCATTTGGTAAACGAATACGTGCATAATGGCCAGTAGCTAAACGTTTGATTCCTAAACTTTCTTTGGCCCAGCTCAACATAGGGGCAAACTTTACAGAGCGATTACATCTTGAACAAGGTATTGGTGTAATGCCTTTTTGATATCCCTTTACTACTCCTTCAATAATTTCTTTTTGGAAAGTCGTCCTGGAATCCAATACATGATGAGGAATGCCTAATTGGTCGCAGATTCCTCCTGCATCTACAAGACTATCTGTGCAGCATGAACCTTTACCACTCATTAACCAAAGAGTAAGCCCTTCAACTTGCCATCCTGCTTCTACTAAAAGAGCAGCGGTTAGAGAACTGTCAACACCGCCTGAAAGTCCAACTGCAATTTTATGCTCTCCTTGCAAATGCTTTAAGCGCAATAGTGCTTCTTCTCCAGCAGTTGTTGCTGGAAGACTTTTTTGAATTGCTTCAGAGCATGAGATGTTAGGCGAAATAGCCATTGTCGCTGTTAGTTCTCCATAGTGATGTCATATGCGAATTTTCCGTGCCCTGGCCAAAAGTAGATGCTGAACATGTAATGGTTAATGCTACTCAGATGGCAAGTTTTGAGAGTGAGATTCTCTCAAATGGCTTTCCTGTAGCAGCTTTGATGGAGAAGGTTGGTCAGTCAATGGCTAATTGGTTTCTTCAACATTCTGACTTGATTAAAGATGGTGTGGTTGTCCTAGTAGGACCAGGACACAACGGGGGTGATGGATTGGTAGTAGCCAGAGAGCTTTTTCTTGCGGGCGTAAGGGTAGAAATTTGGTGTCCGCTGAATTCAAGGAAAACCTTAACTGCCAAACATCTTTCATATGCGAATTGGCTTGGTTTACCACTAATACAAGAAACCCCAGACCTTGGATCTAAAGCATTGTGGATTGATGCCCTTTTTGGACTGGCACAATCAAAACCACTCCCAGACCATATTGCGAATTTGTTTAAAGAAAGACAGTCAAAAATGCCAGGAAGGCTTGTGAGCTTGGATATTCCTTCAGGAATTTGTTCTGATTCAGGTAGAGCATTCCCAGGAGGGGCTGCTTTTGCTTCTTTTACTTTGACGGTGGGTTTAATAAAGCAAGGCCTTATTCAGGGGAACGCCATACGACATGTTGGGAAATTGATAAGGATTGATATTGGTTTACCACCAAGTGTTTTTGATAAGGGTTCAAATGTGTTTCCCTTAGGGATTTCACCCTCTGATTTGACCACAGTGAGATGGCCGCAGCTTTCTTTGGATGCAAGTAAATATGAACGAGGGAGAGTTTTGGTTGTTGCTGGTAGCGATCAATATCGTGGCGCAGGTTTACTAGCACTCAAGGGAGTGATGGCCAGCGGAGCTGGAAGTGTTCAAGCGATTCTTCCTGATTCTGTAGCTAATTCTCTATGGCAAGTGGCTCCTGAAGTCGTTTTAGCTGGAGTTATTAGGACCTCTGGAAGTGGGTCAGAAATAGGAAAGTTGTTAGCTCGCCAAGACCTCAGTCGTGTTGATGCATTGTTAATTGGTCCAGGGTTAGGGAAGATTGAAAAGGATTGGTTGGTTGTTTTAGAGATTCTTCAAGACTTTGATGGATTATTAGTTTTAGATGCTGATGCCCTTAATCAATTGGCTTTCTCTTTAGAAGGATGGCGATGGATCATTAGGCGAAAAGCACCTACTTGGATTACTCCTCACCTCTCTGAATTCCGAAGATTGTTTGCCTCTATTCAGGAACAATCGCTTTTATTTGCTGCAATGGAGGCGGCTAAAATCTCTAATGCTGGTGTCTTACTAAAGGGATCTCATAGTGTCATTGCTGATCCAAAGGGGATGACCTGGCAGTTAATGAAGACAGCCCCTTGGGTTGCAAGAACAGGCTTGGGAGATCTTTTGGCTGGTTTTGTTTCAGGCGTTGGAGCTCTTGCTATGGCCTCTGGTAATGGAATTTCTAGTGAGTTTCTTGCAGCAGCTGCATTTGTACATGCAGAAGCCGCCCGTAGGTGTAAGAAAGGAAGTTCAGCTACTTCTATTGTTGAAAGACTTCAGGCTATTACTAGAAATATCCAGTCAAGAGCTTTGGAATTCGACACTCATTCTCCTTTCTAAATGAAAGATAAATATTTCAAATGTGTAGTTTTAGACACAAGAATCTGAAGGGTTCTTGAAACCCACAGCACTTTTGCAATTTCTGTAGGAAAGTCCTCAGCAAAGAGATGGGGATTTAAGAAAAATGGTTTCATCAGTTCAGAAGACTACTGAGTCGCAAAAACGACGCAGTAGTGATCCAATAAGTTGGTATCTTTCTACTATTGGAAGAATTCCTTTATTAACACCTGCAGAGGAAATTGAGTTAGGCAATCAGGTGCAGGCCATGATGCAGCTGACCGAAGACTGTCTTCTTAATAATGAGACCAAGGAATTCACTTCTCGTGAACGTCGTTTGATCCGTATAGGACGACGGGCTAAGGAACGCATGATGAAGGCTAATCTTCGTCTTGTAGTTAGTGTTGCAAAGAAATATCAAGGAAAAGGTTTAGAGCTATTAGACCTTGTTCAGGAAGGTTCACTTGGATTGGAACGCGCTGTTGAGAAGTTTGATCCCACTCGTGGCTACAAATTTTCTACTTATGCATTTTGGTGGATTCGTCAAAGCATGACTCGTGCAATTGCTTGTCAATCTCGCACTATTCGATTACCAGTTCACCTAAGTGAGCGACTTACAACTATTAGGAAAGTTAGCCTTGATCTTGCACATAAATTAGGAGCAATGCCTAGTCGTGTAGAGATTGCAGAAGCAATGGAAATACCCCTTGAGGAGCTTGATTCTTTATTAAGACAAGCTTTAACAACTAGTAGTTTAGATGCTCCTGTTAATGGGGATGAGGGTCGCAGCTTTTTAGGTGACCTTATTGCTGATTCAAATAATGAAGAACCTTTGGATCAGGTAGAACAACGTATTCATCAGGAACAGTTAGGACGTTGGTTGAGTCATCTTAGTGAGCAAGAGCAACATGTTCTTCGCCTTCGTTTTGGTTTAGAAGGGAATGAAAGACATACCCTTGCGGAGATTGGAAGACTTTTAGAGGTGTCTAGAGAACGAGTTAGACAAGTTGAATTAAAAGCTCTCCGTAAATTAAGGAACCTTACTAGGAAGCTTCCAAGTGGCATCTAGATAGGGTTTTGATTTTATTAAATTAGATTTAATGAGAAATTAAATATTCTCTTCTGCCCAGATGTATTTTGTTAAGTCTCCAGAATCAGGATCAGATGCACTCAGGGCAAAATCTACTGAATCAATTACTTCTTTATCGACTTCTTTTTCGATAGAGCGAAGTTCTTCACTATTTGCCATGCCTCTTTCTAGAAGGTCTTTTTCTAGTTTCTTTAAAGGATCTTTTTGAAGCCAAAACTCTTTTTCTTCTTCAGTACGTAGTTCGTCTGGATCGGCGAGTGAGTGCCCCCGAAAGCGATAAGTAAGGCATTCTAAAAGAGTCGGCCCTTCTCCTGCACGGGCTCTTTCTAATGCTCTTTGAGTTGCTCCTCTAACAGCAAGTACATCCATTCCATTAATTTCTTCTCCTTTCATACCAAAAGAATCAGCTTTTCTCCAGATTTCAGGATCACTAGTTGCTCGGTCGTGAGCCATTCCAATAGCCCATTTGTTGTTTTCAACTACGAAAATAATTGGTAACTTCCATAATTGAGCCATATTTAGGCATTCATAGAATTGACCGTTGTTACAAGTTCCATCTCCAAAAAAGGCTGCGGTAACTGAGTCACTATTCTTTTCTTTTAGAGCATCTCGTTTGTAGCGACTGGTGAAGGCTGCCCCAAGTGCTACTGGAATGCCTTCTCCTATGAATGCATAGCCTCCCAAAAGATGATGTTCTTTTGAAAAAAGGTGCATTGAGCCACCTCTTCCTTTGCTACAGCCAGTTTCTTTCCCAAAGAGTTCACTCATGACTTCTCTAGCAGGCACTCCTGCACTTAAAGCGTGAACATGATCTCGATAAGTGCTGCAAAACCAGTCATGTTTTTTCTTCATGGCGCCTATTACGCCTGAGCTAACGGCTTCTTGACCGTTGTAGAGATGAACGAATCCAAACATCTTCCCTCGGTAATACATTTCTGCGCATTTATCTTCAAACCTTCTGCCAAGTGTCATGTCCTTGAAGAGCTCTAGGCCTGTTTCTCGATCTAAGATTGCGGGCTGTGAATTCACAAGGTTGCTTAGGCGATTTGCATGCACTCCTGCCTCTAATGCACTGTTATCAGATTGATCTGAGGCGGTGACATTTATTTGGCTCATGGCCAATTGCTGATCACTATTTTTAAGACTGTAAGGGCCTGTGGATGAAAAATGGGCAAAACCCCTTCTCATGTCTAGAGTTTTATGCCAATTGCTTAGCAGTGAGTGGAATTGCCAATTGATCATTTCCGCTTATTAGGAGTTAGTCCTTCTGCAAAAGCTGAGGCTGTGCTTCGAGCTTTTCAGTTGCGATTGGATCGGACTCCTGATCAGGGTTTTACTCAAGAAGTCTTGTTACAAAGGGCTGAGCTTTTACGCCTTTCAGCTGATCTGCTTACAGATGCTTTACTTCGGGAGGATTACGAGAATGCTTTGTTAGGGGGGGCTTCTGGTCTGGAATTATCTTCAAACAGAGAAGTTGCTGGTTTAATTTTGCTTTGGGAGGCTGATTCCCCTCTTGAGGCTTTCACTCTCGCTCGTAAGGCTTTGCAGCCCCCTCAGGCGCCCGCACTAGGCAGCAGTAGAGAGGCAGATCTTGCTTTGGTTGCAGCTTTATCTTGTCAATCTGCTTCACAACACTCTCAAGAACAAAGGCATTACCAATCCGCTGCATTGCTTTTGCAAGAAGGAATTCAGCTTTTGCAAAGAATGGGAAAACTCCCAAATGAGCGGCAAATGTTGGAACAAGAATTGGAAAACTTACTTCCTTATCGAATTCTTGATTTATTGAGTAGAGATATTGGGGATCAGGAGTCCCACCAAGAAGGGTTGCAATTACTCGATGCCTTTGTTCTTCAAAGGGGTGGTCTTGAAGGTGGGGAGGGGCCTGAGTTGATTGGAGGTGTCGAACAGTCTGACTTTGTCTTGTTTTTCCATCAGATTCGGAAGTTCCTTACAGTTCAGGAGCAGTTAGATCTTTTTAAGAATTGGCAAAAGAGAGGTTCTATAGATGCAGGATTCCTTGGTGTAATTGTTTTGGTGGCAGCAGGCTTCTCTCAGAGGAAGCCTGAACGATTGCAACAAGCCCGAAAATCTTTGAAGAGCCTTGAATTACCAGAGCTTGATAAATATCCATTGCTTGGGTGTATAGCCCTTTTGCTGGCAGATGTAAAACAAGCCGAAGATTATTTTAGTAGGAGTTTAGATGAGGGACTTAAAAATTGGTTGGAGAGCTATCAAGGAGAGCCATTAGCTGCTCTTTGTGATTACTGCAGAGGTTGGTTGAGGAGGGATGTTCTCCCTGGCTATAGGGATATAGATATTGAGCCAGTTGATCTTGAAGCTTGGTTCGCTGATCGAGATGTACAAGCATATGTGGAAAATCTTGAAAGGAAAGGTGCTTTAGGTCTTGCTAAATCAAGTTTTTCGTTCTTGTCTTCCTTATCAAGTGAAGGTCCTCAACAAGATTTTGATATAGATGAAATGGAATTTAAAACGAATTTGCCCATGCCTGGTGGCCTACCTGCTGTTGAAAAGGAGACAAATAATTCGTCTTCAAAGAGGACTTATACGTTTATCAATGGTGGGTTTAAAAATCTTTTCAAGAGCTTCTTTTCAAATAGACAATCTTCTCTAATTAGTTCTTTAGTGGTATTTGCCTTGTTAGCTATAGGTTCATCTTTAGGGGTACTTAATTTACGAAATAAGTCTTTAATGGAAACTTCTATAAGCAAACAAGAATTGATTGAAGATTCAACTGAATCAAAGTCAATTTTAGATTCATCTTTTATTGTAAAAGAAGTGGTACCCCTAACTGTAAAAGAACCTAGTGAGGGACAGATTCAGACTCTTCTTCAAAAATGGTTGAATGGAAAAGCTAAAGTCCTTTCAGGAGGTAAAGATAGGGATTTATATATTGTTGCTAGAGAGGCTCTTGTAAAAAGAGTTGAATTGGAAAGGGCTAAAGATAAGCTCAGAGAAGAAAGTCAGAATATTAAGGCTAATATTATTTCCTTTAAATTAGTTTCTCAAACACCTAAGCGAATTGAGGTGAAAGTTAAGATTGAATATAATGATCAAAGAATTAAATCTTCTGGTGAAATCGTTTCTGAGACTTCAATCCCCTCGTTAAAAGTCACATATGTTCTTGGACGTGAGAAGGAACTGTGGCAATTAGTTGATTACATAAGTGGTGGTTAGAGTTAGAATTTTTAAAAAAGGTCAATTGCTTTTCTACGATTAATTTTACTCACCTTGATTTACCTTCAAAATGTTTGATGAGCTTTCAGCACGCTTTGAAGATGCAGTTAAAGGCCTTAGAGGTGAAAGTCGAATTGGCGAAAACAATGTAGATGAAGCTCTTAAGCAAGTCCGTCGCGCCTTATTAGATGCTGATGTTAGTTTGCCTGTAGTTAAAGAGTTTGTTGAAGAAGTCAGGCAGAAAGCCATTGGTTCAGAAGTTGTTAGAGGCATAAATCCTGGACAGAAATTCATACAAGTTGTTCATGAACAACTTGTTGAAGTGATGGGAGGAGCTAATGCTCCTTTATCCAGTGTTGAGAATGCGCCCATAGTTGTCCTAATGGCAGGTTTACAGGGAGCTGGAAAAACAACTGCCACAGCAAAACTTGGATTGCACCTAAAGGAACAGGGCCGGAGTGTCTTGATGGTTGCTGCTGATGTTTATAGACCAGCAGCAATTGAGCAATTGCATACTCTTGGCTCTCAAATTGAAGTGGAGGTTTTTAGTCTTGGGTCTGACCTCAAACCTGAACAGATTGCTGCTGCAGGTCTTGCTAAGGCTCAAAAAGAAGGAATAGACGCTGTTTTAGTAGATACCGCTGGCAGGCTTCAGATTGATACTGAAATGATGGATGAGATGGTTCGAATTCGTTCGGCAGTCGAACCAAATGAGGTGCTTCTTGTTGTTGATTCAATGATTGGTCAAGAAGCGGCTGATCTCACGAGAGCATTTCATGAAAAGGTTGGTATTACGGGAGCAGTGTTAACCAAGCTTGATGGAGATTCAAGAGGTGGTGCTGCTCTTTCGATCAGAAAAGTTAGTGGAAAGCCCATCAAATTTATAGGTACTGGAGAGAAGGTTGAAGCATTACAGCCTTTTCATCCAGAGCGAATGGCAAGTCGAATCCTAGGGATGGGAGATGTTTTGACACTTGTTGAGAAAGCACAAAAGGAAGTTGAAATTGCTGATGCAGAGTTGATGCAAAGAAAACTTCAAGAGGCGACATTTGATTTTTCTGATTTTTTAAAGCAGATGCGGTTAATTAAGCGAATGGGTTCTTTAGGTGGGTTGATGAAAATGCTTCCAGGGATGAATAAGTTGGATGATGGAATGCTTAAGAGCGGTGAAGAGCAACTTAAAAAGGTTGAAGCAATGATTGGCTCAATGACTCCTGTAGAGCGTAAGCAGCCTGAATTATTAGCCGCACAGCCTTCACGACGTCGACGTCTCGCCCTAGGAAGTGGTCATAGCCCAGCTGAAGTAGACAAGGTATTAGCGGATTTTCAGAAGATGCGTGGCTTGATGAAGCAGATGTCCACTGGAGGTATGCCTGGTATGGGAGGTATGCCTGGTATGGGAGGTATGCCTGGTATGGGAGGTATGCCTGGTGGTACTAATCAGCAGCCTCAAGGGCAGAGGGCACGTGCTAATGGAGGGGGTACACGCCGTCAGCGACCTCTCAAGAAAAAAAAGGGTTTTGGAGATCTTTGACCCTTAGCAGGTTAATGTGGGATTGGGTAAGACTTCATTACTTCCCTAAACAAACAACTAACTTAAAAAGTCAAGTCAAGATGATTAAGCTCCGCCTAAAGCGGTTCGGTAAGAAGAGAGAAGCAAGTTTCCGCTTGGTTGTTTGCAATAGCACCTCTCGCCGAGACGGACGTCCACTTCAAGAATTAGGTTTTTATAACCCTAGGACTAAAGAAACAAGGTTAGATACTGAGGCCTTAAGGTTGCGACTTAGTCAAGGGGCACAACCAACAGATGCAGTTCGCTCTCTCCTTGAGAAAGGTGGCCTTTTAGAAAAAAGAGTTCGACAAGCTGAAGTTGTGGGTAAAGCAAAGCAAGAAGAGGCTAGGAAATTAGCAGCAAAAACAGCAAAGCAAAAAGAAGCTAAATCTTCATCAACTGAACTTACAGAAACCTGAAAATACTGATGGCTGAAGCAACCTCCTCTGGTCGCTTCGTGATTGATCTTCCTGATTCCAATGCAGCTATTGCATTATCTGGATTAGGGCAAAAAACATTGCACCGCTTAGAAGCTCTAACCGGTGCTTCGTTGGTCATTAGGGGACTTCAACTTGAAATAATTGGTCGTGCGACACAAGTCGAACGAGCAACAGCCTTAGTAGAGCTAATGCGTCCTTTATGGCAGGAAGGTGAGGCTGTATCTCAAGTGGATTTGCAAGCTGCACTTACTTCTTTGGATACTGGTCGGGGTGCAGCTCATGCTGAGTTGGGTGGTTTGGTGATTGCGCGAAATCAAAGGGGAAAGCTTTTACGTCCAAGGACGCTTCGTCAAAAGGCTTATGTAGAAGCAATGGAACGACATGACCTGACCTTTGCTTTAGGACCTGCTGGTACTGGCAAGACTTTTTTGGCCACAGTTCTTGCAGTGCGAATGTTAAGTGAACGAAAGATAGAGAGGCTTGTGCTTACAAGACCTGCCATAGAGGCTGGAGAAAGACTTGGTTTCCTGCCTGGAGATTTACAGCAGAAAGTTGATCCCTATTTACGCCCTCTTTACGATGCACTTCATTCGTTGTTAGGAAATGAGAAAACAACAACCTTGCTTGAAAAGGGTGTTATTGAAGTAGCTCCACTTGCCTATATGCGAGGAAGGACACTCGAAGAAGCATTTGTGATACTTGACGAGGCTCAAAACACAACTTCTGCTCAAATGCGAATGGTCTTAACAAGGTTGGGTCAGAGTTCACGAATGGTTGTTACTGGCGACATTACTCAGGTTGATCTACCACCTGGCCAGCCAAGTGGATTAGTAGAGGCTTCTGAATTGCTGGAAAAGGTAGAAGGAGTTGCAGTCTGCCGCTTGACCTCAGCAGATGTTTTGCGGCATCCATTGGTACAACGCGTAGTAGATGCTTATGCGCGTAAAGATAATTATAGATAGGGAGATCCGCACTAACAAATTCAACTAATACTTTGGTTTTACTGTCAAAGTAAATGCATTAAATAATCTGGTTAACTATGCCAGCAAGTAGTAATTTCCAGCAGGCCATTCGGGAGGCACAATCAAGTGCTCTTATAGGCCCCAATGTAGTAAATAAGGCTCTCCCATATGTTGGGGGAGGAATGCTCCTTACAGCAGGAGGGGTGATTGGAGGTTTGTCACTTCAAATTACCAATCCTGGCCTTTTCCAACCTCTTTTTATAGCAGCGTTTATTGGTGAACTGATTTTGTTTTTTATGGCCTCTAGTGCGGCCAATAATGCTAACAACAGCAAAGCATTGCCTTTGCTGACTGCTTTTAGCCTTCTTACTGGATTCACACTTAGTGGCATTGTCGGTATTGCAATTGCAACAGCAGGCATGGGTTCTATAGGGACTGCTGTTTTTGCAACAGGCATTACTTTTGTAATTGCATCAGTGGTTGGTAGTCGCATGAGCGACAGTGTGGGACAAGCTTTAAGTGGCGTGGTTGGTTTAGGTCTGATGGGTCTGATCATCGCCATGGTTGTTCAAATTATTGGTGGCCTTTTCGTTCCGGGAATGTTTGGAGGGAGTGGTTTCGAACTAATGATTGCAGGTTTTGGAACAGTCCTTTTTGTGGGAATGTCCTTTGTTGATTTTTATGTGATGCCTCGAAGGTATAACGACGAACAGTATTTAGCTGGAGCATTGGGCATGTATTTGACCTATATAAACCTATTTGTTTTTATATTGCGTTTGATTATTGCCCTTCAGGGTGGAGGACGAAGAGATTGATTATTTATTTGTTAACTGCTTTTTAAAAAGAGTTTTAGCCAAAGGGTCGAGAAATTGGCCCTTTGATTTAATTTTCGGCTACAGCATGAATACTTGAAATAATTTCTCTTTTTTGTTCATCGTCATACCCCCATCGTTCAAGGAAGGCGACATCATCACCCTCGCCTTTAGTTCCAGCAAGAAGTTTTTCCAGCCGCCTTTTCACTTTGTTTGGTTCTAGTAAGCGTAAAAGATCTAAGCATCTTGCAGTGACGCGTTTAGAACGTGCCTGTTGGTTTATATCTTCTTGACGTTGATGATGAAGCGACATAGCTGTACTCATTGCCAAGTTTCTTACAGTTAGGTCAATAACGCTTTCGCCAGCTTCTCTTAGCTTTAGGACAATAGGTTCCGGAAGGCGATCCATTAGTGGACAATCACTTGCAAGACTTATTACAAAGAAACCCCTTGCTCCGTTTCTACTGGCTAAAAGTTCAGAAATTCTATCTGCAAGAACTTCATCGCTAAGTTCTGCTTTTTCCCAAGCCTCACACCAAAGCATTGATGCATTTATTGCTTGTTCAAAAGTTGGTTCTTTTATGTTCATGGCTTTCATGCATTTTTAGCGTCAGGCTATGAGTAGACAACAATCCTTTTAGGCGATGCCTTTGCTAGAGCCCACACCAAGGGACTATCGGTCAGGATTTGTAGCTTTAATTGGAAGGCCCAATGTTGGGAAGTCAACATTGATTAATCAACTTGTCGGCGAGAAAGTTGCAATTACTTCACCAGTTGCACAAACAACTCGTAATCGCTTGAGAGCAATTCTGACTACTCCTAGTGCACAGTTAGTAATGGTTGATACTCCTGGGATTCATAAGCCAAAGCATTTATTAGGGAAAAGACTTGTGCAGAGCGCTAAGTCAACGATAGGGGAAGTGGATGTTGTGTTGCTTTTGTTAGAAGCTTGTTATTTGCCCGGGAGAGGAGATTCTTTCATCGTCAAATTGCTTAGGCAGCAAAAGATACCTGTTTTGGTTGTTTTGAATAAATCCGATTTAGTAAGAGAAGAGGATTATTTGCAAAAAGAAAGTGCTTATAGAGAATTAATTTCAGATGATAAGTGGCCTATTTATCGTTGTAGTGCTGCCAATGGAGAAGGATGTAGTGTATTGATTGAAGACTTAGTAGATTATTTGCCAGTAGGTCCTAAGCTTTTCCCTGCTGATATGGTTTCTGATCAGCCTGAAAGAGTTATTCTCGCTGAGTTAATTCGAGAGCAAGTATTGATTCAAACAAGAGAGGAGATTCCACATAGTGTCGCGGTAACAATAGATCGATTGGAGGAGATAACTTCAGATTCCAGCAGAAAAGTGAAAAAAAATTGTACAGCTATTTTAGCCACGGTACTTGTTGAGCGAAAAAGTCAAAAAGGAATATTGATTGGTAAAGGTGGCTCGATGTTGAGAACCATTGGTCAAGGTGCAAGACTACAGATGCAAAATTTAATTGATGGTCCTATTTATTTAGAATTATTTGTTAAAGTAGTTCCTGATTGGCGATGTAAACCTGCTCGTTTGTCTGAATTGGGATATGAGGTTTATTAAGTGGCTCCTTACCGCTTTGATGTTATAAGTTTAGCTCCAAACTCTTTTGATAAGTTAGAGGATTTGGGAGTTATTGGGAGGGCATTTTTATCAAAAATATCTGTGTTGAAAATTCATAATCCCCGTGACTTCACAACTGATCGTTATCGAAAAGTTGATGATGAGCCATATGGTGGTGGTGTAGGAATGGTTCTTAAGCCAGAGCCAATATTTGCGGCGTTTGAATCAATTCCTGTTTGCGGCAGAAGAAGGGTTTTGTTGATGACTCCTCAGGGGAAGCCGCTAGAACAAGATGATCTGCAACGTTGGTCAAAAGAGCAAGATCAGTTGATACTTCTTTGTGGGCATTATGAAGGGTTTGATGAAAGGATTAGAACAATTGCAGATGAAGAAGTCTCTATAGGAGATTTTGTACTTGCTGGAGGGGAGTTGCCTGCCATGGTTGTTATTAATGGTGTGGTTCGTTTGCTTCCAGGAACAGTTGGAACTGAGGAGTCGTTATTGGAAGAGAGTCATAATGATTTACTCCTTGAGCATCCTCAATACACAAGGCCAGCAGATTTTCATGGTATGAAAGTACCAACTGTTTTGAGGAGTGGCAATCATGCTGCTATTTCAATTTGGAGAGAGGAACAGCGTCAACTCAGAACAAAACAACGTCGGCCAGACCTTTACGCGAGATGGCTTTTTAAGCAACAATCATCACAGTCGAAAATAGATGGACTTTTTGCTAAATCTATGAATATACGTATTGGCAACGGTTATGACATTCATCGATTAGTCACTGGGAGGGCATTAATTCTTGGAGGTGCAATGATTCCTCATCCAGAGGGTTTAGGTTTAGAAGGCCATAGCGATGCAGATGTTCTGGCACATGCCATTGCCGACTCGTTGCTTGGAGCGCTTGCGTTAGGAGATATTGGTAAGTATTTCCCTCCAGAGGATCCTCAATGGAAAGGTTCTGATAGTTTGTTTTTACTTGAAAAAGTTGTAACTCTTGTGAGAGATAATGGGTGGAGAGTTGTTAATGTTGACGCAGTGATTATTGCAGAACGACCTAAGCTAAAGCCTTATATAGAACAAATGAGAAACAATTTAGCTAAGAGATTAGGAGTGGAATTGCAATCAGTAGGTGTTAAGGCAACGACTAATGAGAAGATGGGACCTGAAGGTCGTGAAGAAGGTATTAGTAGCTATGCAGTTGCTTTATTAGAAAGATTATGAAAATGTTTTTGATTAGAAGTGGTTCAAGATTGGTTGTTAAATTTTTGGTTTTATTACTTGGAGTTTTGATGCTAAATACTATTAATGTGCAAGAGGCTTATTCTACAATGACAACTATCTCTAGTGAATCTGACCAAATAGTTATTGAATATTTACGATTACATGTTGATGATCATAATAAACAAGCTTGGTTGGATGCAGAAAGAGGAAGTTGGGAGCCATGGTTAGCCCAAAAGAGAGGTTTTCTAGGGAGAAAACTCTTTTGGGATCCTCTAAGAGAGGAAGCGACTGTAATGATTACTTGGGCTAGTTATTCTCAGTGGAAATCTATTCCACAGGGAGAAATAGATGCTGTGCAAGAACGTTTTGAAAAGTTAGCTCTTAAGGCTACTGGTATGGATTCTGGTAATCCTTTCCCTCTTATCTTTGAAGGTGAATTGTTACCCCAGTGAATGATCTTCATGCAAGGTTGGACCTTCAAAGAAGGGAACGACTCGGTATGGTCGAGGCAGTTTGGGGTGAACATAAAACGACTGAACAAATTGTTGAAGTTTTGAAGAAACTTGAAGTGGCTGGAGAATTGGCATTGGTTACGAGAGTTGCTCCAGAAAAGGCTGAAGAATTAAAGAGCTCTTTTGAAATGGCTGAATTTCATTCGCAAGCTCGTTGCATAACAGTTGGAAAACCTGCAGAGCTAAAACCTTCTCTTGGAGAGGTTGTGGTACTTACTGGTGGAATGAGTGATCTGGTTGTAGCTTCCGAAGCTGAACTAGCTTTGCGGTGGCATGGAGTTAAGGTTGAGCTTCTGCTGGATGTTGGTGTAGCTGGTTTGCATCGCCTTTTGCATAAGTTGGAGAGATTAAAAAGAACTAAGGTTTTGATTGCTTGTGCGGGTATGGAGGGAGCTTTGCCCACTGTGCTGGCTGGCTTGGTTCCTCAGCCTGTTATTGGAGTACCAGTTTCTGTTGGATATGGAGTCAGTGCACTTGGAAGAACTGCTCTTGAAGGAATGCTTGCAAGTTGTGCTCCAGGGCTAGTAGTTGTGAATATTGATAACGGTTATGGTGCAGCAATGGCTGCTTTGAGAATCCTTAAAGCTTAAAACTTCTTCTAAAGGATTTATTCATAGCTAGGAATGAGGACTGTTAGGAAGAAGCTTTGAATTTTTATGGGCCTCCAAATCAAGAAGCTGTTCTACCCAAAGACTCATTGAACGAGGCAATCGTCCTTCTTCATACCTAAGGATTGCTTCAAAAAGTACTGGACTATTTATCCAATGTAGTTTTCTTTCTCTCATTCAATTCAGATGATTGAACTGAAGGTGAGTTATCTATGCCCTTGATGCAAGAGCTAAACCCAATATTTATTCCTGTTCGTTGCACTTTGAACTAAGTCTTGACAATTCATCACTATGATTTGTTGCTTCTACATCAAGCAAACGCCTGACCAATTCTGATAGGTCGCGCTGGGCTAACTCCCCATTGTTTTCCCATTTCATTGCTCGTGGACCTTGGCTGGATGAGGCAGACACTGCTGTATATCAATTAATGCATTCGAATGTAATTGTGTTGAAGCCCTGATTTGGTTCTTATTGCACATTTTTGGCGAAAGAAATTGTGAAGAATTTCTTTTTTGCCCTAATTGGGGGGGGATTAAATGTGCTTTAAGTTTGGATAAGCTGTTAGGAGGTCCTCAGCGCTAAGTACATCTCCTTTTCCTTCTGGTTGCCAAATCACTTCCAGGGCAATTAGTTCCGTTGAAGAAATAGAGCCAAGAATTCTAAGGCTATCTCTTAGTTGTTCGCCTGAAATTGATTCATTTAGGTTTATTCGGCTTCTTGAGGCGACTAATAACGTTACAGCGATGTATTCATTGGTGGCATCAGCCTCCCCAGGGCTGATGCCAGAGTTTTTTTCTGATAGGAGCTTTCCTGAAAAGTTGGAGGTCACCTCTGCAGTTAATTTGCTTCGTTCAGTCAATGAAAGTCTATTGAATGTTGATTCTGCTGAGCTAAAGGGCACTTGGCCTTTTTCTAAATTTGCATAAACCCAGAGATTTGGCTGCCTCAGGAGCGACAAAGTTGTTTCCTGCAAAACTTTTTGTAATCCACTTGATGTATCTGTATTCGCAGAAGCTGCTAATTCTCTAAGGTCTGCCTGGAGTCCTTTTGCATTTGCCAAAAGGCCTATTTGAAGTTGGATCATTGTCACGGGGCCTGGGAGACGTTCACTAAGCCCCCTTGCGCCTTCTATTGTTTGTGAATTGTTTCCTCTAAAAGAATTAACTATTACACCTGCGATTGACATAAGGATTAAAAAACCAAATAGTCCCCCTCCTCCAAATCCAAAAATGGGGAGAATAAACGGGAAGCCCATGCCCCCTCCTCTATAACCACTTCTATATCCCCCTCCATACCCACTTCCTCCATAACCACCTCCTCTGGGAATTGAAGGTGCACGGAAATTGCCTCCTCCTATCCTTCCGCCACTAGCTGCAAAACTTGGTTTTGGCTGTCCAAGAAATAGCACTGCTATGAAGGCTGTGAGAATCAAGGACACTATCCAGCGCCTAGCAGGGGTATTTGTCTTGTGATACGAGAGTTTGGCCAATAGAAGATTGGCGATTGACTTGACTTTAGGAACCCCCTCCAACAATCGTCACAATTTCAAGGGAATCACCATCCTGTACTTTTTGTTTCTCCCAGTCTGTGGGGGGCATGATTACTCCATTGAATTCAACAACAACTAAGCGCGGATGATGCCCTAATAGTTCAATTAAACTTGCTAAAGTTAGATTTTTTTGTTTTGGAGAAATAGTTTTTTCTAAGCCGTTTATTGTTAGCTTCATGGCATTTGTTCTAGTAGTTCAAGGATTGTTTTAGCAGTGTTATTTGTATGCATTATCGCCTCAGATAGGGCGACCCTTTTTGCTCCAGCAGAGAGTACCTCGCTTAAATTTGAGCAGTTGATACCACCAATGGCAAACCAAGGTAGCTTTGATGCTTTAGATGCCTCGTTAACATAGGTAATGCCAGAAGGCTTGTCCTGGGGCTTGGTTCTTGTTGGGTAAACAGGACCAACGCCAAGATAATCACATCCTTCATCTTCAGCTGCTTGGATTTGTTTTGAACAATGTGTACTTCGTCCAATTAATTTTTCTGTGCCTAGGAGATTTCGAGCTATTCGAGTTGGCATGTCATCTTGTCCAAGATGGACACCATCAGCGTCTACAGCAAGGGCAAGGTCTATACGATCATTGACAATGAAAAGAGCTTCATGTTTTTTACATAAAGATGCAAGTTCTTGTGCCTCGATAATTCTTTCGAAATCACTACCATTTTTGCAGCGATATTGCACCATCCGTATTCCAGCCTCAAGAGCTTTTGCGACGGTCTTTGATAGTTCTCTTTGAGGTGATGTGATTAGGCATAAATTGCAATATTGAAGTTTCTGAAATCGATGACTTTTAATTGTTGAGGTCAGTATTGTTGATTCAAGCTCATAAAGCTCATATCGAATTTTGGAAGCACAAGCCGCTAATTCAGGATCGATTGATCGAGTGAACTCTTCTAAAACCCTTAAGGCTTCCTGCACTCTGGAGCAGTTAGCTGCGATGATTTGTTCGGCGGAATGTCGATTCTCCTGAGAAGAGTGATTTAGGCCGATCCCTGGATCTTTTTTTGTGGCCCTTGCTTTCTTATAGATTTCGTGATGATGGGCGCCAAGTTGGTGCCTCCAATCTTTGAGAGTTACAACAAGGTCTTTTCGGTTAAGTCCGAACCTGCACCAATCCTCAATTACTCGTAGTCCCTCACGGGCCCTGTCAAGATTGGCATCTATCAGCTGTGCCACACAAGAGTTTGCGTTTAAAACTATTGACATCCATTTCATGTCAGTCTTGGCAGAATCGCATGCCCTTCGATTGATGGAGAATAGTGGTTCTGAGAGCAGCATGAATGTGCTGATTTGGGGAGTTGTTCTCTTAGGCAGTATTGGTGTATTTGTTGTTTGGGGATTGGCTAATGCTTATCCAGGAAATATATGAATCCAATTAATTGTGGCAGAAACGCTGTAATTTTGTTTTAGCTAAATTGGCATCTAGGCCAATTTGAACACTAAGTGCTTTTAAATTCTCAAATCGTTTTTGATCTCTTAGCTTTTGAACAGGTTCGATAATTAATTCTTTTCCTGTCAAGTCAATTTGCTGGTCAATGAGGTGGACTTCTACAGCTGAAGGTGAAGTGGGATCAACAGTTGGTTGAGGGCCTAGATTCATAACAGCTGCAGATGGAGATCCATTTATATTTGTCCAGGCCCAAGCGGCATAGACGCCTTGGCCAGGAAGAAATTTGCGTCCGTCCACCTGTAAGTTTGCAGTTGGCCAACCCAATCCTTTTCCTAGACCTTTCCCTGGAACAACATTTCCTCGAAAGCGATAGGCTCTCCCCATAAGCTTTTTGGCTATGTTTAGGTGTCCTTCTTTAAGGGCAGAACGTATGCGGCTACTACTCATCCGGCCTTCTATATCTTTTAATATTGGGACGACTGAAACTTTTATCCCTGAGCTTGAAGCTATTTTTTGCAGGGTTAATGCATCTCCTTCACGATTACATCCGAATCTGAAATTTGCCCCTACAGCAATATGCTTTGCTTGTAATGTTTTGAGAAGTATTTGATTAACAAATTCTTCGGGGCTTAGGGCTGCTAAAGAATGATCAAAGGGGACTAATACAAGTTGTTTTACGCCAATTGGTTTAAGGAGAGAAGTTTTTTCAGAAGGGAGATCTAGCCTTAATCTTGTTTCCCCATAGAGAACTTCGCGTGGATGGGGCCAGAAGCTAAGGACTGTAGGCACTCCAAGTTGATTCTTTGTGATTATTTCAATCACACGGCGATGGCCGGCATGAAGGCCGTCGAAACTCCCTACTGCTAGAGCTGTAGGAAGTAATGCCTGCTTAGGAGAGCAGAGAGGAATCAAGAGGTGCGTGCAAATTGTGCGTTTTGATGGCAAGTTTGAACGAGCGCAGCACGTATAGGCATGGCTGACAAACTTGACTTCCAGCTTCTTTCTTTAGGTATGCGTCGCATCGGCTGGATTCGTTTTTGGGTTCAGACAGTTCTTGGAATAGTAGTTGTAGGAGTTTTGCTCTTTAATAATGTTGGGAGCAGTCTTGCACGTAACTCAGAGCGAGCTTTGGGATTAGGCCCAGGTTTGTCTCTAACAACTTTGGCGTTTTTTTTCTTGCTATATGGGCTTTGGCAGGGTTGGTTGATAGTACGCACTGGCAGAGCTCTTGATAGTGCTGCAAGGCCAAGTCGGGGCGAAACAAGTCGTTTGTTGAAAAGAGGTCTAATCGCAGATCTTTTGGGATTGGTTTTTGCATCCGTTGGTTATCAAACATTAGCTGGAGCATTGTTTGTTCAGGCCTCGATGCAAGCCCCTGGGATTTCAATAGGGGCTGGGATGAGGGCCATGGAAAACTATCCAATTACTTCTTTGGAAATGCTTTCTGTGTTAAGCAATACGCAAGTTTTATTTGCACATGTCATTGGAGTGATTTTTTCTCTTTGGTTGCTGCAGCGAATTTATAGAACTAATTGATTCTGAAGTTCTATTTTAGGCAAGTCTGAAAGCTTCCCTCGCCAAAAAAGATCAGGCTGAATTGGAGTCAGAGAAGGCGAAGAGTCGCTTATTTGTGCAACGTCGCTAGGCCATTCAGATGGTCCATCACCGGCTGTTTTGAGATCTTTTACTGCTTTTCCTGCTAACCAATAGTAGGTGTCCCCTCGAGGATCTTTTCTGCGAGTGAATTGTTCTTCGTAATGACGAATAGAAAGTCTGGTCCAACGAAGAGGCCCCATTTCTTTAAACTGACATGGAGGAATATTCAAGTTGAGTAGAAGGCTTTCAGGCCATTCATTCTCAAGAATGTTTTCTACAATATCCATTGTCAGTTCTCCTGCTAATTTGAACTTTCGCCATTGAAAGCAGGCAATGCTAATTGCCATAGCGGGTATCCCTTCAAGGGTCCCTTCTAGGGCGGCTGCGATAGTCCCAGAGCAGAAGATGTCCGTTCCTAGATTTGGACCATGATTAATACCAGATAGAACTAGATCTGGCTTTTCTTGGAGAAGCTCACAGAGAGCTAATTTGACGCAATCTGCAGGAGTGCCATTACAGCCCCAAGCGGTTACATTTTCTGCGAATAATTCGTCTGCTCTTTCTACACGAATTGGTGATTGGAGAGTGAGACCATGTCCAGTCGCTGACCTTTCTTGATCTGGGCAAACTACTGTGACTTTGTGCCCTCTTCTTGTTGCTGCATGAGCAAGAGTTCTTATACCTTCTGCAAAAACACCATCGTCATTGCTAATTAGAATTCTTAGAGGATGCATTGCGAAGGTTGCACTATTTAGAACTTAATCGTCATGGGTGCCTAAAGTCTTTAGTCCATATCCTTCTGACGTGGGAACTTCAATCTCCTTTAATCAACTCAAAGTAGAGCTTGAGCTTCTGGAGGTAGAAGCTGAAAAAGAAATTGAGAACGCGATTGATGCAGACTCCCTTGAAAAATTGAGGGTAAACCTGCTCGGTAAGAAAGGTCGTCTTTCTTCCGTGCTTGGTGCTATGGGGAATCTCCCAGGCCCTGAGCGCCCATTAGTTGGGCAAAGGGCCAATGTGCTTAAAAAACAATTGCAAGGTTTGATTGCAGAGCGTTCACAGCTTCTAAAAACGAAATTATTAGCTGATTTAGTTGATAAAGAGACCATAGATGTAACGGCCCCTCCAATTGGCACTCCTTTAGGTAAACGTCACCCATTAATTAGGACTACTGAGGAGATTGTTGATCTGTTTTGTGGCTTGGGTTACACAGTTGCTGAAGGACCTGAGGTGGAAAATGATCATTACAATTTCTCTGCATTAAATATTCCTGAGAACCATCCTGCAAGGGATATGCAGGATACTTTTTATCTTGGTGAAAACCTTCTTTTAAGGACTCATACTTCTCCTGTTCAGATACGTTACTTAGAGCAAAATCCCCCTCCTGTCAGAATCGTTTCTCCTGGAAGGGTTTATCGACGAGATTCAGTCGATTCGACTCATTCACCCGTTTTTCATCAGGTTGAAGTACTTGCTATAGATGAAAATCTCGATTTCAGCCATCTTCGGGGCACTGTAATGGCTTTTCTCAAGGCTTTCTTTGGAGACCTACCTGTGCGTTTTCGTGCAAGTTATTTCCCTTTCACAGAACCCTCAGCAGAAGTTGATGTTCAATGGCGTGGACGTTGGCTTGAAGTAATGGGATGCGGCATGGTTGATCCTGCTGTCCTGCAGGGTCTAGGCCTTGATCCTGATCGATGGAGTGGTTTTGCTGCAGGTCTTGGAGTGGAACGTTTTTGTATGGTTCGTCATGGAATTGATGACATTAGGAGGCTTTACACAAGTGATCTACGCTTTTTGGAGCAATTTTGATTAAGCCTTGAAGTCATATGAATTGATGACAGTGACGCTTAGTTCAAAAAAGTAAACCTTTCATTTAAACTTAAAGTGTTGTTCGTCTAATTCGATCGGTGCCCCGAGTCGGACTGATCGTGAATGATGGCAAGGATCTTGCTGTTGAGACTGCCTTAATAATTCAGCAGAGACTGGAGAAGGAAGGTCACCAGGTTGTTCGAGTAAGTAGCTCTGGAGGGATGGTGGGCTTTGCTAATCCCGACCAACAGATGCGGATGTTGGGTTACAACGCATGCGTGCCAGAGGGTTTTGATGCCTCTATGCCTTTTGCAATTGTTCTTGGTGGGGATGGCACGGTCCTTTCAGCGGCCCGTCAGACTGCGCCTGTAAATGTACCTATTCTTACTATTAATACTGGTCACATGGGCTTTTTGGCAGAAGCTTATTTGACTGATTTAGATAGAGCGCTTGAGCAGCTTTTATCAATGCAATGGATGCTTGAAGAACGCAATAGTCTTGTGGTTAGTGTTATGCGTGGCGATCAACGTCGTTGGGAGGCTCTTTGTCTAAATGAGATGGCATTGCATCGTGAGCCTCTTACAAGTATGTGTCACTTTGAAGTTTCTATAGGTCGTCATGCACCTGTTGATATTTCTGCGGATGGTGTAATCCTTTCTACACCTACTGGTTCTACAGCTTATTCCTTGAGTGCAGGTGGTCCAGTAATTAGTCCAGATTGCCCTGTATTGCAGTTGACACCTATTGCTCCCCATTCACTTGCTTCAAGAGCTCTTGTTTTTAGTGATCGGGAACCTGTGACTGTTTTTCCTGCTACACCTGAAAGATTGATGATGGTTGTTGATGGGAGCGCAGGATGTTATGTATGGCCAGAAGATAGGGTTTTGATACGTCGTAGTGACCATCCTGTGAAATTTGTGCGATTGAGAGATCATGAGTTTTTCCAGGTATTGCGAAATAAGTTGGGTTGGGGTTTACCTCATGTAGCCAAGCCTGACCGGCAATAAAATTTGCTGTTAAATCTTTTTAAGACTAAATATACTTTTCTCGTTTTTTTCGGCATCGGATTAGTGATCTTTAATAGACTTTTTGGCGGAGTAGTTAATTCATCGGAATTTATTTCGCCTCAATTTTTACCTTTAGAAGCGGAATGGTGTTTCTCTAATGGATATTGCCTATTGCTAGAAGTTGCAGATAGAAACCATGAAAAGAAAATAGGATTAATGCATAGATTATCTCTTATTGATGGGACAGGAATGTGGTTTCATTTCTCTACCTCACAACGAGTAAACTTTTGGATGTATAAAACATTAATTCCTCTAGATATGGTTTTTATTCTAGAAGGCTATATAGTATCTATAAATGCTAATGTGCAGCCTTGTCCTTTACTTCCATGCCCTAGCTATGGGCCTAGTCAAAGTATTGATAGTGTCATCGAACTGCCGGCAGGAACAGTAGATAAATTGAAAATTAAAGTTGGTGATTTTGTACAAATCAATAAAGAAATATCATCAAAATAAGAATTTTCATAGTCAAATAAAAGGTACTATAAGACCTTTCCTTTAATAATAAAGACGGGATTAATAGGTGCCAATCTGGTGCCATTAGCAAGAGGGACTCCTCTCCATGGTTGATGTTGACTAATGTTTAATTTACAATGTGATTTTTTCAAGATTACGATTAATTCTGAAGCGGCTTCCAATGTCACAACAGGGATAACTACAATCCCGCCAGGCTTCAATCTTTTGACAATTATTTCCAAGAGTTTTTTTCGATATTTTCCACCACCTCCAAGTATTGCTCTATCTGGTTTAGAAAGATTTTTGGAGAAATTGTGATCACTTAATACTTCAAGAGCTTCGGCTTCGATGATTGCAGAGGGATTGACGAATAACCGTTTTGCATTAGCTGAAATCAAGGCACATGCACCTATACGTTTTTCTATTGCTAATAGTCTTAGTTTTGGTCTTAATCGAAGTGCTTCAAGACCTACGCTTCCAACACCTGCTCCAATATCCCAAAGTACTCCTTGTGCTGGTAATTCAAGATCAGCAATTAATTGAACTCTAATTTCACGCTTAGTCATTAGACCAGGCTGATCATCATGTTGCAAATAGAAACCATCATCTATTCCAAATAAGGGAAGGACTTCAGTCGAAGATGTAGATGCTTTTTCCGCAAGAAGTACAACAAGATGAAGAGGGTGAAGCTCAATTGGTAATTCCTCTACAGGCATTATCTTTTGTACTCGTTCTTGTGGATGCCCTAATTGCTCGCAAACCCAGAATGCATAACTTTTTTCTAATCCAGATGCACGAAGGTATGTCCTAACTTCTTCAGCACCCCCTCTAGAAGGGTCAGTAAGTATTGCTAGGGCTTTTGGCCTTTTTTGTAAAACCTTAGCTAAATGAGAAGAATCTCGACCATGAAGGCTGATCCAACTTGCATCTTGCCATGTTCGTCCTAAACGAGCGAATGCTAGTTGAAGAGAAGTTGTACAAGGGTGGAACCTCAGCCTACTTGGTGGTAAAGATTCAATTAGGCATCTTCCGATGCCAAACCAAAGAGGATCTCCACTGGCTAGCACGATAGTTTTTGTGTTTTGACTTTTGAGCCAAATAATTAGTTCTTGTGGCTTGTCACTGGCGAACATTTCAGGAAGTGCTTTCCTGCTTTTTGTATCGGCCCACCATTGAGGAATAGTCGATAAAATCCTCTCAGGGGCAGCTATTTTTTGCGATGAAAGAATTAGCTCCTGAAGAAACAATGGAAGCGTTATCAAACCGGCAGCATCTGTGCCAATGACGTGTATCGGATTTTCAATTTTATTTTGTGGACTCTTTTTTGATTGCATTTAAAAATCTTTTCGAGAACATTTAATGGATCTTTACTGGAATAGTCATAATCTTTTCTTTGATCGCAACGATTAGTGGAAAAGACAAACTATTTGAGAACTCAAAGTTCTGAAAGACGAAGACGATTGCACGAACTGGTGATTGCGTTAATAGGTCAGCAACAAGAGTTGGAACTTGTGGATGCTGAAGCCCCAAGCTTCGATGGGAGAAGCAGCTGTTTTAAAACCACTGAGGACCCCGCACTTTGGTTGGAACGTAACAGGCGTATTCTTCAGAACTATCAGTCTTTGGTACGGTCTGCAATAACTTTGGATGATTTAATTGATTCCGAACAATTTGAAACTGGAAGAAATACTGAACATTAAACATATAAAGAGGACCTTGGCTTGCTTTTTTTTAGTGTTGGTCTTTTTGTTTTTAAGTCCAGCAAAAGCTAAGGCAAAGCTCAAGTTTAGTGAAGATGGAACTTCCTTCTCGCGAAGTTTGGAGACTCTTCGGGATCTCGATTATCAAAGCTGGCAAATAGTTGTATATCCCTTGGATCAAGCAGAAGAGAATTTAGTTTTGCGGATAGTTGGCTATCCAGGTACTTTGCGCATAGATCATCCAATATCACTAAAGGTGCACGCGGGGCTAAAGGATTGGGTACTAGAAGATATAACCTTGCTCAATCCAAAATTGGCCAATGATCCTCGGGAAGCAGCTGCAGAGTTTGAATTATCTCCTTTGATTAATGATTTAACCAATAACCGTCCTTTGCGTTTCGAATTGCCTGGCGTTTTTACTGATTTACCTATTCCCCCTTATGTAGTGGCCGAGTGGCGTTCTTTTCTTAAAGAGAAATTGGTGGATGAACAAAACTGAACCCGATCTTTCCTTTTGGGCACATTGGATGCACCGTGCTCTTCAGCTTGCTTATCTCGCGGATGGTTCTACCAGCCCTAACCCTTTAGTAGGTGCGGTTGCTCTTGATGTCGCGGGAAAATTAGTTGGAGAGGGATTCCATGCTCGTGCAGGGTTTCCTCATGCAGAGGTGGAGGCCTTGGACCAAGCAGGTGTTAAAGCTAAAGGCGGAACTCTAGTTGTAACTCTTGAACCTTGTTGCCATCAGGGACGGACTGCCCCATGTACAGAAAAAATTTTGAGATCTGGGGTCTCGAGGGTTGTTGTTGCGATGCAAGATCCAGATCCTCGTGTTTCTGGTTTAGGGATTTCTAGGCTACGTGAGGCTGGAGTTGAAGTCTTGACTGGATTATTGGAGAAAGAAGCGGCTTTTCAGAATAGAGCTTATATTTTTAGAGTCCGTACGGGACGCCCGTGGGGGATCCTTAAGTGGGCAATGAGCTTGGATGGAAGAACAGGGCTCCCAAGTGGAGAAAGTAAGTGGATCAGTGGCTCTAGAGCACGTAGTTGGGTCCATAAATTGCGTGCTACTTGTGATGCTGTGATAGTTGGAAGTGGAACTATTCGTGCAGATAACCCCTTGCTAACAAGTAGAGGCATTTCTGAACCAGAACCTTTACGAGTAGCTCTAACAAGAAGTCTCAATTTGCCTTTTGATGCTCAACTTTGGGATGTAAAAGTAGCAAAAACCCTAATTGCATATGGTCCGGATGCATTGAAAGACCTTCTTGCAAAATTCCCTCCAGGTCCTGAGCATCTGGCCCTGGATTCAACAGACCCTCTTGAATTGCTTAATGCCCTGGCCAAAAAAAATTGTAATCGTGTTCTTTGGGAATGTGGGCCTGCACTAGCAGCTTCTGCTATTGAAATGGGTTGTGTCCAGGAGCTAGCAATATTTATGGCTCCAAAGTTATTAGGCGGAGTTCCTGCTATGACACCATTAGCGAACTTAGGCTATACCGCTATGAATCAAGTGTTATTTGTTAGCGATTGTTCTGTAAAGACAATTGGCCAAGATTGGCTTTTTAAGATGCTTTTGCCTCAGTTGGAAGTTTGAGAATCTTTCACTACGTTCGGTTCTTTCGCCAGATGAAGCAAACGCTTTATACCCGTCATGCTTAATTTAGTACCTAATTAATTTCTTTATTGCCATGGCGATTCGTCAGGATGAAAATCAACCGAATCGCCGTTTCGGGATTGTCAACTTTTTGTTAATTGGATTTGGATCCCTTTTGCTTATAAGCAGTTTCTTTCCGAATCCGAATATGCAGGTACCTCGTGTTCCTTATTCCTTATTTATTGATCAGGTGAATGATGGCGATGTTAAGAGGGCTTATATCACTCAGGATCAAATTAGATATGAGCTTTCAGCGGCTGAAGAAGGTGCTCCAACAGTATTGGCTACTACGCCAATTTTCGATATGGATTTACCTCAGAGATTGGAATCAAAAGGGGTTGAGTTTGCAGCAGCTCCTCCAAAGAAACCAAATATTTTTACAACCATTCTTAGCTGGGTTGTTCCCCCACTGATTTTTATACTTGTCCTTCAATTTTTTGCCCGAAGAAGTATGGGTGGAGGGGGAGCACAAGGAGCTCTAAGCTTTACCAAAAGCAAGGCAAAGGTCTATGTACCAGATGAAGAGTCTCGTGTGACCTTTCAAGATGTTGCAGGAGTTGATGAAGCAAAGGATGAATTAACTGAAATTGTTGATTTTTTGAAAATCCCTGAGCGATATACAGATATTGGTGCTCGAATTCCAAAGGGTGTGCTTTTAGTAGGTCCACCAGGAACAGGAAAGACTTTATTGTCTAAAGCTGTTGCAGGAGAGGCAAGTGTCCCTTTTTTCATAATATCCGGATCGGAATTTGTCGAGTTATTTGTTGGAGCAGGGGCGGCGCGTGTTAGAGATCTTTTTGAGCAGGCGAAAAAGAAGGCTCCTTGCATAATTTTTATTGATGAACTTGATGCCATTGGCAAAAGTAGATCAGGTTCTATGGGGGTTGTAGGAGGTAACGATGAAAGAGAACAAACACTCAATCAACTCTTAACTGAAATGGATGGTTTCTCTTCTACAGATAAGCCAGTAATTGTTTTAGCTGCAACTAACCAACCAGAGGTTCTTGATGCTGCTCTTTTGCGACCAGGCCGATTTGATCGTCAGGTTTTGGTAGATAGACCAGATCTTTCTGGAAGGAAAACCATTCTTGATATTTACGTAAACAAGGTCAAATTGGCTAAAGGTGTGGATTTGGAGAAAATAGCTCAAGCTACTAGTGGATTTGCAGGTGCTGATTTAGCAAATATGGTTAACGAGGCTGCTTTGCTTGCCGCTAGAAATAAACGTACTGAAGTTGAGCAAAGGGATCTGAATGAAGCGATTGAGAGAGTTGTGGCTGGCCTAGAAAAGAAGAGCAGAGTTCTTCAAGATGATGAGAAGAAAGTGGTTGCATATCACGAAGTTGGTCACGCTATCGTTGGTCACTTAATGCCTGGAGGAAGCAAGGTTGCCAAAATTTCTATAGTGCCAAGAGGGATGAGTGCTCTTGGATATACTTTGCAACTTCCTACAGAAGAGAGATTCTTAAATTCAAAGGAGGATTTACAAGGGCAGATAGCAACATTGTTGGGTGGCCGATCTGCTGAAGAAATAGTCTTTGGCAAAATCACTACTGGAGCTTCCAACGATTTGCAGCGAGCTACTGACTTGGCTGAGCAAATGGTTGGTACTTATGGAATGAGCGATATTTTAGGTCCACTTGCTTATGACAAACAAGGAGGGGGAACATTCTTAGGAGGCAACAACAATCCCCGAAGAGTTGTAAGTGATGCCACAGCGCAGGCAATTGATAAGGAAGTAAGAAGCCTTGTAGACAAGGGCCATGAAAATGCATTGATGATTCTTAGACAAAACCTGCCTTTGCTTGAAAAGATATCTCAACAAATTCTTGAAAAAGAAGTAATCGAAGGAGATGTTTTAAAGGAGATGCTTGATCAAAGCTTTATGCCTAAAGAACTCACATCTTTAAAAAACACTTGACTAAACAACCTTTTTCTCCGATAACAACTTTTTAAGGCTTCCTCCATGGTTTTTAATGCCCATGGTGTCGCTGCCATTCTTTCTACTATTAAAGGCGGGGACTTCCTATCATCATCCGACTTAACCTCTGAGCAAATTTCTGCTTTGTTTGAGTTAGCAAGTCAACTTAAAAAAGGAGAACGTCGGATAGATCTTGGAAATCGTACTTTAGGTTTGATTTTTACAAAATCCTCCACACGAACACGTGTAAGTTTTCAAGTCGCTATGGCTAGGCTTGGAGGGCAGATAGTAGATTTAAATCCTCAAAATACTCAGCTGGGTAGAGGAGAAGTATTGCAAGACACAGCAAGAGTTTTAAGTCGTTTTTGTGATGCTTTAGCTGTTCGTACCTATGAACAGAATGAGATTTTAGATTATGCAAATTGGGCTTCTATACCAGTAATTAATGCTTTGACTGATTTAGAACATCCTTGCCAGGCACTTGCTGACTTCTTTACCATGAAGGAGGCTTTTGGGAGAATTAAGGGACATACTCTTGCTTATGTAGGTGATGGAAATAATGTGGCAAATTCTTTAATGATTTGTGGTGGGCTTTTAGGAGTTAATGTACGAGTTGCCTCACCAAAAGGGTTTGAGCCTCTTCCTGAAGTTGTAGAAAAAGCCCGTAAATTATCTGTAGATGGAGCTAAAATTGTATTAACAAATGACCCTATAGAGTCAGTTAAAGGGGCAGATGCAGTTTATACCGATGTATGGGCTTCTATGGGGCAGGAAAAAGAGAAGGAACTTAGAGAGAAAGCTTTTAAAAAGTTTTGCCTTGATAAAAAATTGTTTTCAGAAGCAAGTCCTAATGCAATTGTTCTTCATTGCCTCCCTGCTCATCGAGGAGAAGAAATTAGCAATGAAGTAATGGAAAGTGAATCTAGTCGCATCTTTGACCAGGCTGAGAATCGACTTCATGTTCAACAAGCACTTTTGGCAGCTCTTCTTGGCGGGCTTTAAGACTTGCCACTAACCTCTTTGGCAGGTACAAATGTATTGATAGGTCAATGCACTTCGTAGCTATGTCACCTAATAGTTCACTCACCTCTGCCCAGCAAGAATTATATGACTGGTTAGCTGATTACATAGGTACTCATCATCACAGCCCTTCTATTAGGCAGATGATGAAGGCTATGAGCCTACGTTCCCCTGCGCCTATCCAAAGTAGGTTAAGACACTTGCAAGAAAAAGGATGGATAACATGGCAAGAAGGGCAGGCGAGAACTTTACAGCTTTTAGGTGGCTTAGTTTCTGGAATTCCCGTCCTTGGAGCAGTTGCAGCAGGAGGTTTAGTAGAGACTTTTGATGACGTCCATGAAAGATTGGATTTGAATTCAGTACTTGAGAGGCAAGGTTTATTTGCTTTGACTGTGAATGGTGATTCAATGGTTGATGCACACATAGCAGATGGGGATGTAGTCCTCATGGAACCAGTTCTTGAGCCATTTAGATTGAGGAATGGGACTGTTGTTAGTGCCATGGTTCCAGGTAGCGGAACTACTCTTAAGCATTTTCATCGAAATGGTGAATTGATTAGATTGGAAGCAGCAAATCCTTTGTATGAACCTATTGAATTGAATGCAGAGCAGGTGCAAATACAGGGAAAGTTGCTAGCTGTTTGGCGCCAGGTATGAGGAATTTGAAGTGTAAACTGTATTAGTAATTCTTGGTTGACCCTTTAGGAGGAGGTCTATAGCTAGTTTTATGGGGCCATAGCTCAGCTGGTAGAGCACCTGCATGGCATGCAGGGGGTCAGGAGTTCGAGTCTCCTTGGCTCCATTGATTAAACCCTTTTTACTAATAAGTTCAATTAGTATTGAATCCATCCCCTTTGCTTTTTTCTCACACGAATTGCCTAGTATCCCTATATTGACTATTGGTTGACCTAATTATTGGGAGCTGTAACCGTATATAGTCCCTAAAAACATATAATTCATACGAGGAATTGACCCTCGAAAAGCTCTATCTACCCTTGAGAGGAATTCACTGAATGATTGACGAAAATCTTTTTTGATACAATAGTGGTTCAAGATCTATTGATATCTAGATATTAGTAATGTGGAAACTTGGAGCTCTCAACTTAAATAATTTATTGAAAAATAATTATTTGTATAAAATAATTATCATAATGACACCACGGAGAAGACTTCAATTAATAGGATTGATAATTTTAATGGTAATCAATGGAATAGCAGAAGCTATTTCTTTAGCCTCTTTTATCCCTTTTATATCGATATTGACCAATCATGAATCATTTTATAATTTAGAACTAGTTTATAAAATCTCAACTTTATTAGGTATAACTAATAGTAGTCAATTGCTATTACCTATAACAATAATTTTTTGCACTTTAGTCATAATATCTTCATCAATCAGGCTGCTTAATATATGGTGTATTGGCCAACTTACCGCAAGGCTGGAAATTGATTTAAGTTATCTTGTATACAAGAGAAACCTTTATCAAACATATAGCGAGTATACAAAAAAGAACTCCTCAGATATTCTTGCAACAGTTATGAGTTATTCAGCAGCAGCAGTTAGTGCAATAGATGCTTTGTTGAGAATAACATCGGCAACACTTTTGGCGCTGTCAATTTTAATTTCATTGATTTTATTTAATTGGAAGATGGCATTTACATGTATAGGCATATTTTCATTTTTCTATTTAACAATAAGTAAAACAGTAAGAAGAAAACTTGAATTTAATGGAAAACTAGAGGCTTCTTTAGACCGTGAGAAGATTAGATCCTTGCAGGAAGGTCTTGGAGGCTTTCGTGATTTACTTATAAATGGGACACAAGATGTTTATTTATCATCTTTTGAGAAGTATCAAAGAAAATTAAAAATTAAACTTGCTGAATCTTCATACCTTTCTTCTTTTCCAAGATATGCCATTGAAGCACTTTGTTTAATATCAATAGCTATTTTCGCACTGCTTTTGTCTAATTCGAATAATAAAGTTATCTCTTTTATACCTTTATTAGGAACGTACGCGCTAGCTTCTCAAAAGCTATTGCCTACTTTTCAACAATTATATTCAGGATGGGCAGCTTATAAATGGAAATACGCAGGCGTGAAACTTTTACTAAAAGAGTTGGAAAAACCTTTTTCAATAGAAGTCGACAGAAGCAAAATACCTCCATTACCTTTGAATAAGGAAATACATTTTAATGATTTGAACTTTTCTTATTCTTCTGGAAATGACTATGCTGTTTTGAAAAATATAAATCTAAAGATAAAGAAAGGCGATAGGTTAGGAATTATAGGGGAGACAGGAAGTGGAAAAAGTACTCTCCTTGATATATTAATGGGATTACTTAAGCCTACTGGTGGACAATTTTTGATTGATGGGGCTGATTTATATTGTGATAATAATCCACTTAATGTTTACCGTTGGAGATACTCTATCTCACATGTACCGCAACATATTTTTTTAACAGAAGGGACTATTGCTCAAAACATTGCTTTTGGTAAATCACATGTTGAAATAGATTTTGATGAAATTATAGAAGCCGCAAGGAAAGCAAAATTACTTGATTTTATAAATAAAACAAAGTATGGGTTTGATACATATGTTGGTGAACGTGGAATTAGATTGAGTGGAGGTCAGAGACAAAGAATAGGTATAGCAAGAGCACTTTTCAACAAAACAAATATACTTATTCTGGACGAAGCAACAAGTGCCCTTGATATTAATACCGAGGCGTCGATATTGGAATCAATTAATCAACTAAATGAAGAACTAACTATCATAACTGTCACACATAGAGTAAATACATTAAGAAGTTGCAATCGCTTAATAAGGGTAAAAGAAGGATCCTTATTTGAGGAGATTGATACGTCAATTTAGGTGCTTGCCTTCTAAAATTGATTTTTAATAGAAACAATTTTCCTCAGGGCTTAGTAAGGAGAACCTAAATTTAATTTATTTAATTAGTTTATATAATCTAAAATAGTTGTTATTACATACTCCTGCTCTTCAAAAGTAAGACTAAATGATGAAGGTAAAATGATAATTCTCTCCCATAAATTATTTGTTACTTTGAGGTTACCCCTTAATGCATCTTTGTAGGGCTGTTGTATATGTATGGGTCTCCAGAATTCTTTTGCACGTATAAATTTTTTATTAAGATGATTAATAAGTTGCTTTGGCTTTATTAGAGAGCTTTCATTTATGACAAATCCTGAAAGCCAACATGAGCTTGTAGCCCAATCCATTTCTGGTAATGGGTCTAAGACTTTTTCAATTTTTAGTCTTAATGAATATTTTTTTGCGATTTCTCTTTTCTTATAGATTATTTCTGTTAGCCTTTCAATTTGTGCTAATCCAATGGCAGCTTGGGTATTAATCATACGATAATTATATCCAATTTGATCATGTACATAGTTTGGTCCTGTTTTGGCAGTAGAACCTAAATGCTTTGCTTTATTTACTAAATCCTTATTAGGAGAGCAAATCGCACCTCCACCTCCGCAAGTAATTGATTTATTTCCATTAAATGAAAAGCAGGTCAGATCTGAGAAGGGACCAATGTCTAAATTTTTATACTTTGATCCAATGGCAGCAGCTGCATCTGTTATTAAAGGGATTTTAAATTCTTTTGCGATTTCACCTAGTTTGTCCATATTAGCTGGATGTCCAAAAGAAAAAACAGGAACTAATGCTGCTACGCGTTGCCCTGTTTCTTTATGAATACAATGATTAGCGTTAACGACTACATTTTTAGCTAGTTCATCATAAAGAATTATAGGATCTATAGTAAGTGATTTAGAATCAATATCTAAAAGCCATGGGAAAGCACCTGCATGGGAGATAGCATTCGCAGTAGCTATAAATGTATATGATGGAATTATTACTAAATCTCCTTTATTCACTCCTGCAACTAACATAGATAAATGTAATGCAGATGTTCCCGAGGAAGTAGTAGTTGTAGAACCATTAGCTAAGCCAACTGAAGAAGATATCTCATCTTCGAATTTTTCAATAAGTGGACCTATTGAAGAAAGATAGTTTGTCTTAATACATTGATCTAAATAGTACTTCTCCTTGCCCGACAAATCAGGAATCGAAATTTCTATCCATTTTTTTAAAGAAGAATCTTGGCTCATAAAATCTTAAAAGAGTAATCTTTTGGGATTTAGGAATGATTAGTCCATTCTGGCACTATCATTGCCAATTCTTCTAATGCTTTTCTTGTATTATTATCTTTGATATGTTTTTCAATGATATTAATACTTTCCTTAAGTTTATCTAGAGCAATAAATTTTTCTTTAGCTCTAAAAATCAATGGATGCAAGGTAGGTTCAGCTTCAGTATCTACTAGCAACTCTTCATATAGCTTTTCACCTGATCGTAATCCAGTAACTATTATTTGAATATCTCCTGCAGGATTTTCTTCAGTCTTTTCTGTTAATCCAGTAAGGTGGATCATTTGTTTTGCAAGATCCATAATTTTTACAGGTTCTCCCATGTCAAGCAGGAATACTTCACCTCCCTCTGCGATTACAGAAGCTTGTATTAACAATTGGGCTGCTTCCGGAATAGTCATAAAGTATCTAATTATGTTTTGATGAGTAATAGTAATAGGTCCACCAGAGGTGATTTGTTCTTTAAAAAGAGGAACTACTGATCCAGAAGAATTTAAGACATTACCAAAACGAACCATTGAGAAGCAGGTGGATTTTTCTTCAGGTTCACCTTGTTTAGAACGATTTAAATCAGCGAATCCTTGAACAATCATTTCTGCAAAACGCTTTGATGCGCCCATTACATTGCTCGGACGCACTGCTTTGTCAGTAGAAATCAGTAGCAATTTTTTCACCATTGCTCTATTGGCAGCATTACAAATAGCAAATGTAGAGAAGATATTATTTCGTAATCCTTGTAAAGGATTTGCCTGAACTAAAGGTACATGTTTATAAGCAGCAGCATGAAAAACTAATTCGACTTGATTCTTACAAAATAAATTTGTCAATAAAATTTCATCACAAGAATCTCCTAAGACTGCTACTATTTCTATATTAGTAAGATCTAATATCTTCAATTCTTTGAGTATTGTATATAAATTTGATTCACACCAATCAAATAAGATTAGTTTTTGTGGACTTAGCTTAATAATTTGGCGACAAAGTTCTGATCCAATTGAACCTCCAGCCCCCGTAACACAAATGATACTATTTTTTATGCTAGGACCTAGCAAAGTTTGTAATGGAGGAACACTTTCTCGACCTAGTAGATCTTCTATTAGTATTGGTCTTAGTGCATTTACATTGGCTCTACCAGATGTGAGATCACTCAGTGATGGCATCTGCAAAATCTTTAATTCTTGTTTTTGGATAAAGTTGACTATTTCTTTTCTTCTTTTTCTATCTAGGCTAGGGATTGCCAATAAGACTTGATCAATTTGATCTTTTACTTTAATAAGCTTACTTGGCGGATTGATAGGAATTCCATCTAAAGTCCTACTCCAAAGTGCAGAAGAGTCATCTATGAATGTTTTGATTATATAATTTTTGTCCATTTTAAGAGAAGCTGCAAGTTGAGCACCAGCTTCACCTGAACCATAAATTGCTACTTTAAGAATAGGTTTTTGGGATATACCCCCTATGGATAGAAGTAAGTCCCTTAGAATAAACCTTACAAAGCAAATTATCAGAGTTAATATGATCCAGAAAAGAATTGATTCTTTTAGACTAAATATATGTTTAGAGTTTATAGATGAATAAATCAAAAGTATGAATACAACTGTTAAGTTTCTGCCTCCAATAAGGTATATATCTTTACTAGATAGGTATTTAGTCAGACTTTTGTATTGACCAGTAATTATATAAGATAATAAGACAGCGCAAACTATGCTAACTATTTCACCATTTTTAGAGTCGCTACCACTTAGCCAAAGAGTGAACTTTGATGCATTAATTACTATTAATGTGTCTAATAAAATTAATATAGCTCTTCTATAGGCGGATCTTAATGTTATTACTCTAGAAAGATAGTTGAATGACATGATTATTCTTATCTAAAATAATTAATAGGCTTAGCTTTAATCGATAAAAAAACAAAAGGGTTATTGAAATTATAAGTTATTAGTAATCTATTTAACAGGGAAGAAGGCTTAAAGCCGATTAATAAAACAATAAAAACTAATTTATTATTATTGCAGTGTTGAGATTTTGCAAGTTGTTGTAAATCTGGGCATATTATGGTTTTGACTGGCATAGCAAATATATAGCCATGAGTTAGTATTGAGCTCACCTTAGCCTTCTCCTAAGCCATGATAAATATTTACTATGCGACACTGAAATGTTAAATTAGTATATATAAACTATAGCACAAACGGATAATTCGAACAAATTTCAAACAAAGCCTCCAAATTTTTACTCTTACTCAATTTGCTTTTATTAGAGCGTATATTAACTCATCACTTCATGGTGCCAGAGCAAAATAACTCTATTTATGGGTCTACCCTGCTTTGAGTTCTATTTGGTATCAAATATAAATAAGTAAGTCCAATAAATAAAAAATACTCTTGCCGTCTATGAACCAAGAATGCACATAGGAGCAACAATGAAAGAGTATAATAGAGAGATCTATCAAATAAATTAGATTTTTTATCAAAAACAACATTTGAAGTGATCCACCAGTAAATATATAGAAATGAACCTAAACCAATAACCCCATTTTCATATATTAATCTAGTCAGCGAGGAAAAAGAGTTATATAGTGCACCATAATCTCCTTTAAATGAAGATATTAGAAAACTAACACTACCATGACCATGACCAATAATTAGATTAATAAAGTCACTCAAATCATTTGGAGTAAGAGCAATATATAGTGGATACCATACTGATAATTGAGCATTAAGTACATGTGCACCAAGAATAACTTCAGTAATGTCTATTGCTTTTTCATTGAATATATCTAGAAGTTCAGTAATAGACAATACATAAATATTTAGTCTAGCCGCACCAATTAATTCAAGTATATCTGGTTGCAAAAGGATATATATTAACCCGTAAATAATAAAAGCAATAACGGAAAATATAAATATAGTAGATTTTTTAATTTTAAATGAAATCAATGAATTAAATAAGGTTAAAATGACTGATGATATTTTGATTGATATATATAGTATTATCGTTAATATTGAGGTGGCTGATTTTGTCAAGATTATTGAGAATAATCCAATCGGTAAAATAATTTTAGTAAAAAGTTTCTTGTACTTTTTAAAATTTTCAGAAACTAATGGAGATATAGAAAATATTGATAAACAAATTAAGTAATATAAACCTGCCACAACATAATCCCTAGGCTCATTGGTTATGGAGTGGAATCTTGTTCCTATATATATGCGATCAAAAATTGATCTGCCTAGGAAAGTTTTCCCTAAGGAGGAGAAAATTATATCAATGAAACCAATAATTAAAATCCAATTAAATACAGTTAGTATAATCCTAGGTAATTTTCGCAATGTAGATTCATCTAAAACTAACTTTGGAAGGATTATAAAAACAATTATATAGGTTATATAAATTAAGGGTTCTACAATACCAAATCTAATCTTTTCTACCAAACTTGAATAGTAAAATATTGGATAGACTCCACAGATAATATTATAGAGAAGGAAAGGTGCAAAAGGATATTTAGATAAGCTAATATTCAGTGACTTAATCAGTATCCCAGATTTGCCTAGAAATATTAGACGAAGAATAAACAAAATTGTTATAACTCTTCCCAAATAAAGACTTGGCAAGAAGCCAATTCTTGTGATTATAAAATATTGTATTGGCTCTATAGCAAATTGATAACTACATAATTTTGCAGCGCTTAATTTAATACTATTTATTATCAACTTTAAAATGCATTTCTTATATTATAAAACCATCCTATTCATTTAGCAAGAATTTATCTAAACTAAAATAGGGTTCCGAAAGAATATTATAATCAAAACCATTTATTAGAAAAAATAATTCTTTTAAAATTAATCAATATAGCTGGTAAGATTGGCATATAACTAAAAATCACGTAGGCGAGATTACGTAAACTACTATATTTAAAAAGAAGTTCCTTCTTCTTAGGAATCTCTGTATACGAAAGGCATAGCATTCTTTTTTGTGCTAGCAGTAAAATTTCCAACTCCTTGATATATTTTCTATAATTAACCATGTATTCATTTTTAAGGTGATATTCACACCATCGACGCTTCTCAGCGATAAACTTTGAACTATTTTTAAACGTTTCACTAGACCTATGAACTCTCCAGCCGGATAAGACCTCATTTATATATGCAACCTTGCTAATTGTTGAGAGTCTAACGATTATATCGAAATCTGATGTATGACTATAATTGGGATCAAATGCATACGGTAATTGCAAAAGTTTTTTTTTATCTATTACTATAGAAACTAATGTTAGACTATAATTAGTGATCAGTGAATTTGTAGTAGGAATTTTTTGTAATCCTTTTGAATATAAAATCTCCTTTCTCTTCTGATTAAAAAATATTGTATTAGAGAAACATATTCCTATTTCTTCGTTTTCAAAAACTTTTATTTGTTTTTCAAGTTTCTGTGGCATCCATATATCATCTACATCAAGAAATGCTATATAGTCTCCAGTAACTTTTTGAAATGCCCTTGCTCTTGCTGTACCTAAATCAGAATGATTGTCTGCCAGATAATATTTAATTCTTTCATCAGCATATGACAAGGCAATCGATTTAGAGTCATCAACAGATTGATTATCCCATAAGATAATTTCCCAGTTTTTGTATGTTTGAGCTAATACACTTTCAATTGATTCAGATAAATAATTACCTGCATTGTAGCAATTCATTAATATACTTACTTTCTTATAAATCATAATTTTCTACATACCATGATATAGTATTTTTTAGAGAATCTATAAGCTCAGAATCTGGAGTCCAATTAAGAATTTCCCTTGCAAGTTTTATATCTGCAAAGAGCTCCATGCTTTCATCAACCCTATAAGGTATCGCTCCAAAGATTGGTTGCCCTTTCCCTATAATATCTTTTACAAGCTCTGTAACTTTTAGCACAGAGATAGGATTTCCAGAGGCAAGATTAATTATTTTCCCAAATGAGTAGGGGTTGTCAAAACAACTTATTATACCTTCAGAAAAATCTCTTATATAACAAAAGTCTCTAAGTTGTTTTCCTTCAGATACAGGAAAACTATTGTTATTCAAACAATTTCTAATTACATGTGGTAAAAACCTGTTTGTACTCTGGCCCTCTCCAAAAACCAAGAAAGGCCTAATCACTACTGAAGGGAATTGGTTTTGCCTGTAAAGAAGTTGCATTAGCTGTGTTGAGCACAACTTACCCAAAGAGTATGGCGATATTGGAGCCTCTCTACATGACTCTTTAATAGGAGACGTCTGATTTCCATATTCATCACTGCTTCCAATATTTATAAAAGTCTTTATTCCAATTTCAGAAGCATATTCTACTAAGTTTTTGGTAGAGATAAAATGTTGATTAAATATTTCTAATCCGCCATTGTAGAATTGCTTGTGATCTATATAGCCAGAGCAATTGATTATATAATCTGTACTCCCAAGACTCTCTAAAACCTTACTAGGTATAGGATTAATTAAATTATGTTGTATGTACTTCACTAAATCTACTTTCCTATAAGTCTTTGGCGGATTTATTGAAATAGAAATCACTTCAAAACCTTTATCTATACACAATCTTGCAATATTAGAACCTATAAAACCAGTTCCACCGGCTATTAAAACCTTTCCTTTTACCATAATTCTCCTTTTAACTTTATGAGATTATCCATATTGTCTTTATCTCTTTTGGTGTCAACACATTGCCAAAAGCCATCAAACTTATATGCCATTAATTGATTATCATAACTCATTTTTTCTAATGGTTCTCTTTCTAATATTGAACTATCATTAATGATATAGTCAAATATACCCGGTTCTGCAACAAAAAAACCACCATTTATCCATCCCTCTTGTAATTGAGGCTTTTCTTTGAAGCTGGTAATAGAATTCTCATCAGATATTTTCATTTCTCCAAACCTAGCTGAAGGCCTTACGGCTGTAACGGTTAATAGTTTTCCATGAGACTTGTGAAATTCAATCACTTTATTAATATCTAGAGAGGTTACAGCATCTCCATAAGTTAGTAGGAATGTTCCATCTGAAAGATAATCCTTTAATCTTAATAACCTACCTCCAGTCATAGAATCATTACCAGTGTCAATAAGACTAACTGTCCAATTAGGAGCTTTAGTTTCATAGAACTTGATAGAGCCTGTTGATAGATTTATACAGAAGTCTGAATTAAGTATTTGATATTTATAAAAATAATCTTTTATCACTTCTGCTTTATAACCCAAAGCTAAGTAGAAATCATTATGGCCATATTTTGCATAAATATTCATTATGTGTTCAATAATTGGCTTGTTGCCAATTGTTATCATTGGCTTTGGAACTATGGATGTAAATTCTGATAGTCTTGTGCCGAAACCGCCTGCTAGGATAACAACCTTCATTTGAAATTAAACTAATGGGAGGTAGCTCACTGGCTTCCTCTCAACCTCGCTAGGGTCGTGAAGAATATCAGCAATATTAAGTATATAACTATCATGCTTTGATAAGCCAACAAATCCGAACCAAATCCCTGGAGGAACAGATACTTTTCTATAGTTTTTCTCTCCAATTTCAATCTTCATGATTAATTCTTTACTTTCATCATAAAAAATAAACTTTACTGATCCAATTGGAACAATTAGATTCATGGTCATCTTTAGGTGTCTTTTCCAAGCCTTTACATAACCAGGCTGAACAATAGAAAAATATGCCTCACCAAAACCGTTAAACATATGATCGGTATTTCTTATAACATGTAATACATCACCTCCCTCAACATTAATTCTTCTAAGAGGGGAGATATGAATAGTTTTGTTCTTATTTAAATCCATGTGTTACCTCTTATTCGGGAGGCTATTGTGTATTCTTTAATTTGTTCTTTGCAAAGATCATAGGTATCAAATCTCTTTGAATAATAAAACTTAGAATACCATTTCTTAGTAAATTGCATTGTTTCCTGGAAATTTAATACAGCTTTCCAATTCAATAGGGACAATGCTTTGTCACAATTTAATTTTAGCAATCTAGATTCTTTCATTTTTTTATTATTAACTTCCTCAATTTTCCATGATGCATTTTCCCATTCTGTGGAAAGTTCCTTTACAATATCAAGAACATTATGTGTATTATCTGAATTAGGCCCGAAATTAAAAGAATGGCCATTTAGATTATTATTTAGATTTTGAGCTAAACATAAATATCCACTTAAAGGCTCGAGAACATGTTGCCATGGCCTAGTTGAACTTTGAGAACGTATCAAAACTGTTTCTTGATTTGTCCATGCACGAATGCAATCTGGCACAATTCTGTCCTTTGCCCAATCCCCTCCACCTATAACATTTCCTGCTCTTGCTGAGGCAATCATTATGTTGCTTTCATCTTTATAGAAATATGAGCGGTAAAAGGAGCTGATTGCAATTTCGGCTGAGCCCTTAGAAGCACTATAAGGATCTGCTCCACCTAGTTTGTCATTTTCTCGATAACCCCAATGCCATTCAAGATTGTCATAACACTTATCGCTTGTAATAAAAACAGCTTTACATTGCTGCTTATTAACTCTAATAGCATCAAGAATATTAATTGTTCCAATAACATTCGTATTCCATGTTTCAATTGGATCTATATAGGATTGCTTGACAATTGGTTGAGCAGCAAGATGAAAGATAAAGTCTGGCTTTATTTCCTTAATCAGTTTTCTGACTTCTAAATGATTCTGGACATTTACTCTAATATCAATAATTTTATTTGCTAGAATTGATTCCTCAAATATTGAGGGTTTGGTGGGTGGATCTAATGCTAATCCATAAACTTTTGCCCCAAGTGTTAAAAGCCATATTGTCAGCCAGGAACCTTTAAAACCAGTGTGTCCAGTAATTAGGACTTTTTTGTTTTCAAATGTCTTTTTGAGACCCATATTTTTGGGCGCCTTTCATTCTTTCTGAAACATTATATCATTAAAGTGATTAACAAAAAGAAGCATGTGATTTATTAAAAATGAAAAACTTGTTTACTATTTATTGACATTGCAAATGTTCAACATCAGATTTAATTAAAGAGTTATGTTACGCCTTCGCAACTTTACATCCTGATAGATATACAAGAAGCCTCATCATAATTAATCTCAAAGAAAAGTAATAACAGGTTCTTTGTTGTTAACTTCTTATTCTAATGAGCAATAGGTTGGAGATAGAGAATTAAATCATACATAAAGTTGATATTTGCAGAGTTAATTAGCCCTATACTTTGCTCATAAACTCGTAAAAGAAACAATCTTATCAAGCAAAGATCTAAATAGTTTATGACAAGTTAATTCTTTTTAGGCTTGGGTGAAATCCATTCTTTATGTGCTTTATGTAAAGACTCTGGCTTCCCTATGTCTATCCAGTATTCATGTATTGGAAAGGCGAAAATATTTTTATACTTTTCTTTGACTCTTATTATTAATGAAGGCATATCTAGAAAAGTATTTTCTTTTATGTATTCTTTTAGTAGGCTTGGTTTGACTAAATAAATTCCTGCATTGACAAGAAATGAATAGGTTGGCTTTTCTATTATGTTTTCGATATATATACCCTTTAGATTGATAACCCCATAGGGGATGTCTTTTCTTTCTTGTCTTGTACAAACGGTTATTTGAGCATTATTCTTATAGTGAAACTTAAATAAATTATCGAAATCTAAATGTGTAAGGATGTCTCCATTTATGACAAGAATTGATTCTTGTATGCTTTCAGGTAGAAGCTGAAGTGAACCTGCAGTTCCTAAAGGCTTTAGTTCATGTAAATATTGGATACTAACGCCCCATTCGGAACCATCACCAAAATAATCTATGATTTGATTTTTCAAATAGTTTACTGATATGTAGAAATCTTTTAATCCATAATTAATACAGTTCTCTAAGATTATATGCAGTATAGGTTTACCACCTATAGGAAGCATTGGTTTTGGACAATCTTTTGTATATGAACCTAATCTAGATCCTTTACCTCCAGCCATAATGACTACAGGATTGTTTTTTGTAGGATTTACTATTGATAATGGTTTATTTTGTATTGCAATATCTATTACTGCTCCAGACTTGTCAAGTATAGGTATAATATTTACGCCACTTTTTTTGAACTCTTCTCTTATTTTTGAATCGGATAATTCATGGTAATAAATGCTTGTAAAATTTGAATTCATAAATTCTTTGACATTAGACTCAAGTGACTTTCCACTTAATAGACCTCTTCTAATATCTCCATCAGTTACTGTTCCTACAAGCTTATTTGATTCATCGATTATTAATGCAATATATGCTCTTGAACTACTATTGTTTATTATTGCTATAGCTTCGATTGTTTTAGCATTGCTGCATAAGAGAAGATCAGAAAAGATTGACATGGTTATTTATCAAGAATGGTTTCTGAATTAGATTACTTTTCTTGAACAAAAGGCCTCTCATTATAAATGATAATAAATTAGTTCCTAATATAGCATTTATAGGTTTATAGGAGTGCAAACTTTTTCGTAAGCTCTTATCTAATGATATATTAATTAAAATCTAATTTATTGAGATAAAGGAAATGAGATTGTCTCTAAATATTGATACAGTAATTATGAGTAAAATCCTATAGTATTTAGTTGCTTATATAGTGAGTGTCTTTTAAGAGCGAAGAATAATGTGTCTGATTAAGTCGACTTAGTTTGATAAGAACTAAATTTAAATGAGATTAGATGATGGAATGAAGAATAATACTATCTTATAGCCTTTATGCAATCTAAGACAAATCGCATCAAGTTTTCTGTAGTGAGACTCTTTTCCATTAAGATAAAATCAAAGGATCAGTTCAAATCCAGTATGAGGAATGAAACACCTAAAAAAAAGATAGTATACTATGTACACCATATCAATTTTTCAGCAATTTAAAAAATATAGATCTAAAATCCTTCTAACAAATTTTTTATTCCTAAATTAATTTTTCAATGCCAACAGCACTTCGCAATTTAGTTACTGGTGGCGCAGGTTTTTTAGGTTCACACCTTGTTGATCGCTTAATGGAGGCAGGAGAAGAGGTTATTTCTCTAGATAATTACTATACTGGTAGGAAGAAAAATCTAATTAAGTGGATAACAAACCCTCGATTTGAATTGATTAGACATGATGTTACTGAGCCAATTCAGCTTGAGGTAGATAGAATTTGGCACTTAGCATGTCCTGCTTCCCCAGTTAGCTATCAATACAACCCTATCAAAACCTCTAAGACAAGTTTTTTAGGTACTTACAATATGCTTGGTTTGGCAAGAAGAGTAAAAGCCCGGTTTTTATTGGCCTCAACTAGTGAAGTTTATGGTAACCCAGAAGTGCATCCACAGCCAGAATCTTATCGAGGATGTGTAAGTACAACTGGTGTACGTAGTTGTTATGACGAGGGTAAGAGAATTGCCGAATCTTTATGTTTTGATTATTACCGTATGCACGGATTGGATATACGTGTTGCTAGGATTTTTAATACTTATGGGCCTCGTATGGTTCCAGATGATGGAAGAGTTATTAGTAATTTTGTGGTTCAAGCACTGAATAATAGTTCAATAACTCTTTACGGCGAAGGCAAACAAATACGATCTTTTTGTTATGTTGATGATTTAGTAGAAGGTCTTATTAGATTAATGAATTCTTCACAACCAGGGCCGATAAATCTCGGTAATCCGAGGCAATCTTCTATTCGTCAGCTTGCTGAATTAGTACGGTCAAAGATAAATCCAAAACTAGACTTTGTCTCAAAGTCATTACCTCAAGATGACCCACTTCAACGTCAACCTGTCATAGATTTAGCAATAAAAGAGTTAAATTGGGAACCCAAAATTTCACTCGAAGAAGGATTAGATAAGACAATTGAGTTTTTCCAGGACGAATTATTTAACTCTAAGGCTGATGTTTTTTAATCAACTTTGCTTAGTACAATCAAATACTCACTTGTGTCATGAATATCTTACTTTGGATGTGAGGCATTAAATGGATAGAAAGAAGAGAACTATTCTTGTCACTGGCGTTGCTGGTTTTATAGGTGCTGCTTTGGTTCCAAGATTTTTGAAACAAGGAGAGAGAGTTGTTGGTATTGATAATTTAAATTCATATTATGATCAAAGCCTCAAAAGAGCGCGCCTTGAACAGATCAAAAGAATAACAGGCTCCTCTTTAGAAAATTGGATTTTTCATGAAATTTCAATTGAGGATAGTAGTTCTATTAAAAAACTTTTTAAAGAGGAATCTCCTGAAATTGTTGTAAATTTAGCTGCTCAAGCAGGTGTTAGATATTCCTTAGAGAACCCTTCAGCTTATGTACAAAGTAATTTAGTTGGCTTTGGAAATATTCTTGAAGAGTGTAAAAATCATAATATCGAACATCTTGTCTATGCTTCAAGCAGCTCTGTATATGGAGGAAACATTAATTTGCCTTTTAGTGAGAATCAGTCTGTAAACCATCCAGTAAGTCTATATGCAGCAACAAAAAAGGCGAATGAATTAATGGCACATACATATAGTCATATTTATAAACTTCCAGCCACTGCATTACGCTTCTTTACTGTGTATGGTCCATGGGGAAGACCTGATATGGCACCAATGATTTTTACCAAATCCATTCTTTCGGGTACGCCTATTCAGGTTAATAATTATGGTCATATGCAAAGGGACTTTACGTATATAGATGATATTGTAGAAGGTCTTTTTCGTTGTTGTTATAAACCCGCCACTAAAAATGATGCTTTTGATTCATTACATCCAGACCCAGCAACTTCTTCTGCACCACACCGAATATTTAATATTGGCAATAGTCAGCCAATAGATTTATTGCAATTTATCGAAGTTATTGAAAACACTTTAGGAATAAAGGCCTTAAAAAGTTTTCAACCATTGCCTCCTGGTGATGTTATAGCTACAGCTGCTGAGACAAAAGCGTTGGAATCCTGGGTTGGGTTTCGACCTGAGACATCAATTGAAGATGGAATCCGGAAATTTATAAAATGGTATCGTGATTATTATAAAGTATAATTTTGTGCATTATATAAAATCTATTTTTTAAAATTCTTTCAATATACTCTTCTATTATTAGTAAATGACATGCCAAAAAATTGAGATTAATTATCATTGAAAAAGTATGGCAAGGGAAAATAATCATCTCTTAGCATGAATAGAGTAATAGCTTCTATAAAGCAAATATAATCTATGACAGCCTGTTTAAAACTAAATAATCTAGATTAGCTATACTGGTGGATCGCTCCCTTGCTTCGTGCACAGTGCGTATAAATTGAATTTGTACAAATTCTTGCCTTTATCGAAATTGTTATTCATTGGGTTGGAGGAAGAATGACTTTCCCTGAGTCCTTTTAGGTAATTGCTACTTTGCATGGCTTCCTTTGACTCAATTTTATTTTGAAGATGACAATAATAAAACCTGGTGATTAGGTATTTCTTCTTAAACTATAAAGTTTAGAGTCTGTCAAAATCTCCTTTCTCAGAAGCTCAATTTCAAAGAGCTTAAAGGCTATGTCTCAAGCTCTTTCTATTTTTGATATAGGTTCAAAGGCCACCGTGGATCTTTATAAGGTTAGAGATCGAATCCCTAAAAGATTGTCTGATTTGTTAATTATTGATCCAGTCGGTACTATTGTTGATTACAAAATGACTGATGGGAAAGGAATAGGAGTCGTTTTGATCTTAAGTGATGGTTCCACTAGTTGGTTTTTTGAAGATGAGTTGAAGAATGGTGAATTACTAAAAGCAGCTCTTTCATTTCAGAATAATGAAACAAATCAGGATAAACTTGACGATAAATTGATTCTTTTATCGAATAATAAAAATAATATACAGAATGAAACTTTTGATAGATCAAATCTTATTGGTAAAGGAATTTTAGACTTAATGAATCCAGTGAATTTCTTTAGGTGGATCCTTTTCTCTTTGAAAGATGTTTATTAGTGAATTTTATTTTTTGGCTTTAAATAAGATAAGGGTCAAGAAAATTATAAAGTATTTATAGACACGAAAATAATAATTTTAAAAAATACTATTTCTTTTCTTAGATAAGAAATAAAAAATATTTACCAATTTACCATTTTAACCAATTTAATTTTAATTAATAAATCAGAAAATAAACCCTATCATTTTAGCATCTGACGTATTCTAGCTCCTAATGATTTATCTTCTTTAGATACTTTAGCTTCTCCATAGATTAATCTTTTTATATACCTTGTTCTTTGTTCACTATCATAAGGGCTTGCCAATGCTTGGATAAGAGACTCCTCTAAAACTCTACTTTTTCTTTTGTACAACTGCATTTGAACAGTTTGCGAACTCTCTTTCCCTCTTTTTAGCACCTTTTGCCTTTTGAATAGCCTTTATGGTTACTTCGGTAAGGAAAAATAATGTATACCTTTTCTCAGTACGTAGAAATTTCAAGAAGACCTAATCAATATATTTAGAGAGTTTAAGTATTTAAAAACGTTTGAGTTCGAATATTATTTGATTCTTAGATTATCAATCTCTGAAGATTTTGAGATCAGATTGACTAAAAAGATCGTTTAGAAATGTTTCCCTGATACCTCTATCCTTTGCTCCATTTCGAAATAGAAAGTTAGCCAATGCAGAGTTAAATAAGCTGTATTGGTCCCAATTGGGATTTGATCCGATAAAGCCCATCATTTCTTTATAAAGCTCTTCTGGCAACTCCGTCTCTAAACGTATAGAAGTGCTTGAACAAGTATGAACAATTTCATCAGCAGTATTCCAAAAGGGTGTGGTTTCTTGTTTTAAAAGCGATTGTTCTAATGACTCTAGATCTTGAGCTTTCATTACTTCTTTCTCAAAACTAACTCTACTTTCCAAGAATTTGTTGGCATTCGTCAAGGAGGACTGACTCTTTTTGTCTTAGCCTTTCTTACACTAAGACTCGCTTTAGATATGAGCTTTCAGTCGAATTAAGCTTGTCAGTTTGGAAAAATTTGCGATGAGGCTACTTATGTCAAGTAAAAATGTGCAGGATTTAGGCTTTTCCACATGGTTCTGTTGCTCAAATAAAATAAATGTAAAGTCTGTGGAAAAGATGTGGATAACCTTTAGCGATTTGGCTAAACGCGTCAAAACTATCCATTGATAAGACTATTTAATTACCGCCAGGAATCTCATCTTGTCCTATGGTTCTTGCTTAGCAAATTTTAAAATGAGGTTGTTTGAACATCTCCCTATCGCTGCCCTTATATGATTTGGTGTCCCCCTTAGAGATGATTCAATGCAGCTCCTGATGGGGCTTGAAGTGATGTAATTTGTTGCAAAGACTAGAATTTGTCTTGTTGAGTGTTCGTTTGATGCCCAGATTTCCCATGACATACGTTGAATGTAAAAATCTCTTCTTAGCACTCCGAGAATCAATTGCATCCCAATTTAATGAGAGATAGATTATCTAGAGGAGCAGGACCAGACGGCAATAATAATCATGGCAAATACGTAAGTACTAAATCCTTCTGGATTCGTTAATGCTGTGGAAAAGATGTTTTTATTTGGGTGTGTGGGTGCTTAGAAGCTGAACAACTTTTTACTTTTATGCGAATGATGATGGTCGGCTCTTCTAATTAATCCATTTTTGAATTTGAGAATTCATAATGGGAAATTTAGATCAGGCAAGAAATCGTAATCAGAAAAGGAAAATCATCAGTGCGCCCTTTAAAAAAAACCATTTTTTAAGACTTTCTTTATTCAGGAGAAGCTATTCAACCCTAAAAAGAAAGTCAGGAAAGTTCCTTTAAAGATCTTGCTTTGCTGGATCCTTAAAGCCTAAAAATATCTATAAACGCCAAATGCAACTAGGCGTTTCCTTGCGTTTCTCTCGGAGACTGGATTTATAGAACCTTTTGTTTTGGAAACGCTCCCTGCTGGATTCGAACCAGCGACAAGCTGCTTAGAAGGCAGCTGCTCTATCCAGCTGAGCTAAGGGAGCACATTTGTATTTTGTCAGTCAAAGTGTAACTTCAACGTTTATGGTTGGATGCTGTGAAATTGCATCCATTGTGGCAAGGAGGCTCACTGAAAGCCAAAAGCAACATCTTGTGGAAGGATACCGTTTAGGGGATTCGACCACTAGTCTGGCTGCGAAGTATGGGTGTAGTCAAAACACAGTTATTAGAACTGTAAAAACCTCTTTGTCTTCAGATGAATACAATGCCCTTAAAAATGCAAGGTTTAAAGGAGGGAGTGTATTAACAAATTCAAGTTTTGAAGAAAAAACAAGTTCCTTTAATCAAAAACAAACAAAGCCAAAAGAAGGTTTTGTTCAGAAGGGTCAAGATGATGCAAGAGATTCTAATCAAATTAGAAAGGATTCTAATCAAACAGTTGAAGAATATGATCTCTTTGTAGGAGAACAAGTATCAGGCATTTTGGCATTAGATGATTCTGATGACTTTGATGAAGATCTACAGGAAGAGGCTAAAGGGTTAGAAGTTTCGAAATTAAATGTTGAAGAATCTTCATCGATAGATCTATTTCAGGAAGTTACTCCACTTGTATCAGACTTTCAAGAAATTCAGAGTAAGGAAGTTGATTGTACAAGACTAGGGCCTGGAATTTTGCCTAGTGTTGTTTATATGTTGGTCGATAGATCGGTAGAATTAGATGCTCGACCTCTTAAAGAATTTACTGAACTTGGATTGATCCCTAAAATTGATCAAGATCGTCAAGCACTTTATTTGTTTTCCAATCAAAGATCTGCAAAACGTAATTGTGGTCGTAGTCAACGAGTTATTAAGGTTCCTAATACAGATGTGTTTGGAATCTCTACACCCTATTTGTTAGCAAGAGGCATAACAAGATTGGTTCTGGAAGGATCATTAATAGCTCTAGATTAAGGACTTACAAATAGTTAAATATGATTTTGATTTCAAGAGCGGGGTGGAGGGATTATTAAAGCTGCCGTGCTTCCTCCACTTATAACGCCAAGAACGATTGATACTCCTATAAGAAAGCCTGAAGGTAAAGGAGCAATTGTTGAAGTGCCAATTTTTAGCGCATGTCGATTATTTAGATTTTGTGCTCCAAGACAAAGCATTAGTAATAGGGCTAATGCACTGGAAAGACTGATTGCTAGATAGCGGATTCTTAAAAACATTGAATGTTGCTAATAAACTCCTTATTCATTTGTCTTGATCTAAAAATTAATTTTCATCTTTGACTTCTTCTCTTCGTGTAGAAGATTATACAGGAATCTTTTGGGTTGGCCAGTTTTAGTAGCTAACGCTCTAGCTGCTTCACTAGCACTGGCTCCATTTTTTATTAAGGCTTCCATTTCTATTAATAGCTCTGACCGCGTTAATTGAATATTTGTCTGTATACGCGCACCCCCTAATACAAGAGTGCATTCTCCAAGTGGTTTGTTTACTAAGAAATATTCAAGTGCAGCGCCTATTGTTGGACCTATTTGTTGTTCATGAATCTTGGTGAGTTCACGGGCAACCTGTAAAGGGCGATCTGCTCCACATAAATGGCAAAGTTCTTGTAGTAGACGCACTAATTTATGTGGTGCTTCATAAATAACAGTAGTTCGAGTTTCTTCCGCAATAATTGAAAGTATTTTTTTTCTTGTTTTGTTTTTTTGGGGGAGGAATCCTTCAAAACAAAATCTATCGGATGGCAAGCCACTGCTTACTAATGCTGTTGTAGCTGCGCATGGGCCTGGAATGCAGATCACATCATGACCTGCATTCCTAGCTAGTGAAACCAGCTCTTCTCCTGGATCGCTTATCCCAGGGAGGCCTGCATCACTTATTAGAGCAAGACTTTGTCCATTTTTTAACAGTTTTAATAGTTGAGGTAGTCGGGTTTTTGTGTTGTGCTCGTAAAAACTGAAAAGAGTTGCTTTGGCTCCAACATTTTTAAGCATTTGTCCACTATGGCGGGTATCCTCACATGCGATTGCGGAAACTTTTTTGAGCAATGATTTTGCCCTTGGAGAGAGATCTTCAAGATTCCCTATTGGTGTTCCTACTACGTAGAGCACTCCTGGTGATGGTTCAAGACGTTGTCTCAAAATGACCTTTTCTACAAAATTGTGATGCCAAAAACACCCAAACTTCCTAAAGGTGTTGATTTGGATAACCTTTTAGGTCTACTTAGGGGACTTAGTTGGGGCGCTGCAGACATCTTGATGGCTTATGCGAGAGGTTTGCAACCCCCACATGGATTTCCAAATGAGTTGAATGTAGAAGATTCTGGGGATGGGCCTGTATCTGCTGCCGATCTTTCCGTAAATCGTTGGTTGCTGGATGGATTGGAGGCTGGATTCCCTTTAGCAGGTTGGAAATTGCTCAGTGAAGAGACTGCAAAGGATCAATTTATCGAAGACTCAACTTTAGATTCTGAATGGCTTTGGATTCTTGACCCTCTTGACGGAACTAAGGATTTCCTTGCTGGTACTGGTGAATATGCTGTTCATCTAGCCTTAGTTCATAACCAAAGACCTGTTTTGGGTGTAGTTGTTATTCCTGAGCTTGATGAACTTTGGTTCGGTGTTTTAGGGATAGATGCTTGGTGCGAGGATCGAAATAGCAAGAAAAAATCTTTTTTCTTTAGTACTAGAAGTGATTTAAATGATTTAATTCTTGTAGCCAGTAGGAATCATCGTGATAAAAGACTTGAGCAGTTGATTGATCAACTGTGTATTAGAGATTCAAAAACAGTTGGAAGTGTTGGATGTAAGGTCGCTTCGATATTGCGTGGAGAAACTGATTTTTATATTTCTCTCTCGGGGAAAACGGCACCTAAAGATTGGGATATGGCTGCTCCAGAAGTGCTAATTAGGGCTGCAGGAGGAGAATTTACCCACGCCAATGGGAGGCCTATGCTCTATAACACTGGTGATCTTCGCCAAGAAGGATGTTTGATAGCAAGCCATGGTCTAAACCATGACTTGCTTTGTCGTAAGACATCTCAGACTATGAAATTGATTGACCCTGGATTTTTGGTTTAAGAGTCTATTATTTGATGTTTAGGTCAATGGGGCTACTGGTGTAGGGGTTGGTTCCGGATGGGCTTGGTCGCCACTTTGAGGTACGCCTCTCAAAGTGAGATTGATTCGACCACGGTTGTCAATTTCTCTTACACGAACAGTTACTACGTCTCCAACCTTTACTACATCATCAACTTTTTCTACGCGTGCTTCTGAAAGTTGGGAAATGTGGATCATCCCTTCTTTCCCTGGGAGGATTTCAACGAATGCACCTATAGGAATGATTCTAGTTATGGCACCTGTAAAGACTTCACCCTCATGAACTTTCCTAGTTAGACCTTCGATGATCCGTTGAGCTTCTTCTGCTGCGGTTCCGTCATGTGATGCAATCGTGACAATGCCTCCATCTTCTATATCTATCTTGGTGTTGGTTCTTTCAGTAATGCCTTTGATTGTTCTTCCACCAGGTCCGATTACTGTTCCTATTAGCTCTGGATCTATTCGGAAACTTAGTAGGCGAGGAGCATGAGGTGAAAGAGTTTCTCTAGGTTGAGCAATTGCCTCCATCATCTTTTCTAGAATGTGAAGCCTAGCTGGCCGTGCTTGGTTCACTGCTTCAGCAATTGTGGCAACTGATAGGCCAGTTATTTTCATATCCATTTGAAGAGCAGTTATACCCTTTTCAGAACCAGCAACCTTGAAGTCCATGTCCCCAAGAAAATCTTCTATCCCTTGAATATCAGTTAAAATTCTTACTTCTTTCCCTTCTTTGATAAGCCCCATGGCTGCACCACTAACTGGTGCTTTTAAGGGGACACCTGCATCCATTAGTGCCAGTGTGCTTCCACAAACAGAACCCATTGATGTTGAGCCATTAGAACTAAGTACTTCACTAACAACTCTTAGTACATAAGGGAAAGTGTCTTTTGCAGGCAATACAGGAATCAATGCTCTTTCGGCCAGTGCTCCATGACCTACTTCACGGCGACCGGGAGTTCGCATAGGTCGAGTCTCTCCAACAGAATATGGAGGGAAGTTGTAGTGGTGAATATATGTTTTTTCAGTACTTGGGTTTAAATCATCCATCTCTTGAGCATCACTAGGGGTACCTAATGTTGCTGTTGAAAGGATCTGAGTAAGCCCTCTCTGGAAAAGCCCTGAGCCATGAACTCGTTTTGGTAAGACTCCTGCTGCAGAATCGATCTTTCTTACTTCGTCAAGACCTCTTCCATCTACTCGCTTCCCTTGTTTAATTATTTGCTCACGCATTAATTTCTTAGTTAATGCTTTGAAACTGGTTCCAAGTAATTTGCTATTTGAAGAAATTGCTTTTTTTACTGCATTATCGTCTTTTAGCCCGTCAATTGCCTCTGCTGTATCTGCTTTAATTTCGTCAAGTTTTTTGTCTCGCTCATCTTTAGTTTGATCAAAATGTTTAAGGACTTCACCAATGGACTTGCTGCAATTCTTTTCTAAATAGGTAGGTAGTGTGCTATCAGATGCAGGCTCTTCTGGTTTTACTTGTTTAATTCCTTCTTCTTTTAGAATTGATTCTTGAGCCTTTATCAGTTCGCAGACAGCTTCATACCCAAAATCGATAGCTTCTATAACGTCTTGTTCTGTTAGCTGATTAGCACCAGCTTCTACCATTACTACTCCATCTGGGGTCCCTGCTACAACTAGATCAAGGTCACCTCGTTCCATTTCTCGGAAGCTAGGATTTAAAACAAAATCATCTCCCAGAAGACCTACTCGAACTGCTGCCATTGGGCCATTGAAGGGGATTCCAGCAATTAAAGTTGCCATGGAAGCACCTGTAACTGCAAGGACATCTGCAGGCACTCTTTCATCTAAAGAGAGGCAACTAGCAACTATTTGAATGTCATCTCTCATCCATGCAGGAAATAATGGCCTCATTGGGCGATCTATGAGCCTGCAGATAAGAGTTGCTCTTTCTGGTGGGCGACCTTCTCGGCGCATAAAGCTTCCTGGAATACGACCAGCTGCATAAAGTCGTTCCTCGTAATCGCATATCAATGGAAGGAAATCGACCCCTTCTCGACCTGTAGAGCTTGTTGCAGTAACTAGAACGGCGGTGTCACCGCATTCCACCATTACTGATCCACCGGCCTGAGGCGCATATCGTCCTGTAGTCAGTCTTATCTCCCGACCATCAAAGGAGATTGACTTTGTCTGACCTTGCACTTTTGCTTATGTCTTTATTGTCTTTCTATATTCTTGCATCTGATAGGCACCCCTTAAGCAGAAAACTGGATTTGAACCCAATTAATCAATTTTGAGAAAGCAAAGCTTACATAAAGGTTATTTTATAAAAGACTTAAGTGAGACTTAATTTCTTAAGTACTCTTTTTACCAGCTTGATTTCACTACGCCTGGGAGCTCACCTTTATGAGCGCGTTGTCGAAGTTGGTTGCGACAAAGCCCAAAATCTCGATAGACGCCGCGGGATTTACCTGTTGCCCAGCAACGGTTCCTCATTCGACTTGGAGCACTATTCCTTGGGAGTGCCTGGATTTTACGATGTATCTCTAGACGCTCCATAGGATCCTTAGCCGAATGGAAAGCTTTTAGCAGAGCCATGCGCTTGCTCGCGTATCTTTCAACTAGTTTTTTGCGCTTTACATCGCGCGCAATCATTGACTTTTTGGCCATGCGGTGGATTGCAGTAAGGGAAATCCAAAAACGATATTAACTCTTCGTCTGAATTAAATTGTTTTCAGTAGGAGATGGTGCATTTCGAAGCTCTTTGATTGCCTTGCTTTTTAGTGGTTAAAAGGAACTACCTTTGTTGGAAAGAATGAAATGAATTTTTTATGTTGTGATTTAGCGATTTATTAGCTTTTGTACTATTGAGAGTTGGGTTGTATCACGAATGATGAGTACAACACTCAGCCCAACTAATAGAAGAAATCCTGTTTGAAGAAATGCGGTTTGAATTTTCTCTGGAATTGGCCTGCCACGAATGCCTTCAATTAATAGAAGTGCCATTTGTCCTCCATCTAAAAGAGGTAGTGGCAAAGAATTTAAAACGGCCAAATTTATTGAGACTAGTGCTGCAAAAAGTACTAATCCTGAACTTCCTTCTTGGGATAGCTCTGCTCCTATTTCGACAATCTTTACAGGACCACTTATTTGTTTAGCGGTAGCCCCAAAGTCTGTAATTAATCCTTGATAGCCTTTGATTGTGCGATTGAGTAAATCGGTGAATTGGGCACCAGAATGGCTAAGAATTTCATTTAGATTTTTAGCAGATCTAATCCTTTCACTTATGTTTGGTTGTAACTGGGCTCCAATTCTTCCACTGCCTTTATAGTCATTGGGCGTAAGCTTTATGATTTTCTTTTCAGTGCTTCTTAAGCGTTCAATTTTAACTGTTTGCCCTGGTGCATTTTGGATCTTATTTACAAACAATTGAACGGCTTCTTGGCCTTGCCCTAATTCAATACCGTCTATATTTAGGATTTTGTCACCTGAAATAAGACCAGAAGTTTCAGCGGGTTGATTAGGTTGAACTGTCATTACCAAAATCCCAGACTCTGGTTGACTTGGTAATCCCACTAAAGCTGCTTGGCCAATTAGAACTAACCACGCAAGAAGTAAGTTTGCAATAACTCCAGCTGAAATTACAAAGGCTCTTTGAATTATTGGACGATTGCGAAGAAGGTTTGGATCATTCTCTGGGATATTGCTATTGCTTTCTTTTTCATCATCTGGGAAAGAAACAAATCCTCCAAGAGGAAGTGCCCTTAATGAGTAGGTGATTCCTGAGAATTGTTTTTTAAAAAGCGCTGGACCAAAGCCAATTGAAAATTCATTAACTCGAATACCTTGCAATCTTGCTGCAAGAAAATGGCCTGCTTCATGAAAAAAAATCAGTAGACCTAGAACTATTAAAGATTCAAGAACCTGCATTTAAACGAATTAGTTGTTGCATTTTGGATGTAAATGACTGGAACCGAAATAAGGCACTAGAGCTTTTGGAATGGCGATACTCCCATCTGATTGTTGACCATTCTCTAATAAAGCAGCCATTGTTCTTCCTACTGCTAAACCACTTCCATTAAGAGTATGGATTAGTCGCGTAGTTTTCCCTTCCTTGACACGAATAGAGGAACGTCTTGCTTGAAAATCATCACAGATGCTACAGCTGGAGATTTCTCTGAATGTTTTTGCTCCTGGTAGCCAGACTTCAAGGTCAAAGGTACGCGAAGCAGAGAATCCAAGATCACCCGTGCAGAGTTCAATAACACGATAAGGAAGTTCAAGTTTTTGTAGTACGGCTTCTGCATCTTTTGTTAATTGGATATGAGCGGTTTTTGACTCCTCTGGATGAACAAACCAATAAAGTTCTACTTTGTTGAATTGATGAAGCCTTATTAGACCTCTAGTGTCTCTACCATAACTCCCGGCTTCTCTTCGAAAGCAAGGACTATATGCAACATAGCGAAGAGGTAGTTGATCACTAGGAATTATCTCTTCTCGGTGGAGTGATGTTAGAGGAACTTCTGCTGTTGGGGTTAGCCATAGATCATCCTCAGAGCAACGAAAGCTTTCCTCTGCAAATTTTGGGAGTTGGCCTGAACCAATAAGGCTAGCTGTGTTAACCAGAACAGGAGGTAAAACTTCTTTATAACCTTTTTCAGTATGAAGATCGAGCATGAAGTTTATTAAGGCCCGTTCTAATCGAGCCCCTTGATTGAGCAGTGTTACGAAGCGACTCTGGGCGATTTTCGTGGATCGTTCTGTGTCGAAAAGATTGAGTCGATCAGCAATCTCCCAATGTTCTAGGAGATTTTCTTCTTTACGAGGATTACCCCAACACCACTTTTCTTGATTGTTTTCTTCGCTGTTTCCGTCAGGACAATTTTCGGAAGGAATGTTTGGAAAACTAAGTAACTTCTCTTTTAGTTTCTCAGAAATGCTTTTCTCTTGCTCCTCTAAAAGTGAAACTTTCTTTTTGATTTTGTTCCCCTGTATCCGTAATTCTGCAATGGCATCTGATTTAGGGTCGATACCGCTTTTGATTTTTTGTCCAACAGTTTTTCCTATGAGATTGCCTTCAGCTTGAAGATTGCTGCGTTCTTCTTCAATGTCTCTTTGTTGTTGAGCAATTTTTTGCAGTGGAGTCAAATCCACTTTTACCCCTCTTCGGCTTAGTTCACGAGCTATCAAATTGGGGTTTTCACGAACCAGGCGCTGATCAAGCACGAGAATTCTTAAGTGATT
>QCFI01000007.1 GCA_003280295.1 Prochlorococcus sp. AG-363-C20
CTTTTGCAGGAATAGCATTCATTAAAACTGTGCTGGGATAAGAGGCTCGTCCTCCAGGAATGTAAATACCTGCTTTTTTAACTGGACGCCATCTACGACCAAGTTTTTCGCCATGGATGCCTTTTATTAATAAATCATTTGGTTTTTGATTTTGATGAAAGTCTTTTATTCGCTTATGAGCAAGGTGAAGAGCTTTTTGTAGTCCTTTGGGGATTTCTTGCCAAGCATTTGCAAGTATTTCTGGCCTTACTGCAAGTGGTTCTGGTTTGAAGCCATCAAATTGTTCTGTGTATTGGATAAGAGCTTGATCCCCTTTTTGTTTGATGTCTTGCAGAATTTGTTCTACGACGCTTCTAGCTTGTTCTTGTGCTTCTCCAGAAGTGCGGTTTGAAATCTGTTCTAATGCAATGCTGGCTTCATGAAAACCAGTAATGCAGCGCATGATTGACCTGCATTCTTCTGAATTGCTCTGGCTTTTTTCAGCCAAGATTTTTATTTGAATTCTTTATTCAAGCTATAGCCTGCCCTACTTAGTTGTCTTGCGATTGATCCAAAGTGTTCTACTGAATCGGTTCTGCGGTAGTCTTAACTCCCTTTAAAAAGTCCAGGCCTCAGTGGCAAATAACACTTCAGCTAAGAAGCGCATCCAGATTGCTGAGCGCAATCGTTTACAGAACAAATCATATAAGTCAGCTATGCGAACATTAATGAAGCGTTGTTTGAATGCTTGTGGTGCTTATATGCAAGAACCTAATGAAGACGCTAAATCTGATCTTCAGAAAAACATGAATCATGCTTTTAGTCAGATAGATAAAGCAGTAAAGCGTGGAGTTATCCATCGAAATAATGGTTCGAATCAAAAATCTCGCCTGAGTTCAGCAGTGAAGAAAGCAATTGAGCCAGTCGCTAAATAGCTTGACATTGGATAAGAAATCTACTTGCCTGCTTTGATTTGCCTAAAAAGATATATTTGATAGCAAAATAGTTCTCAATATATTTATTTTGCCAGTGTCCTCTTACTCGCTTATAGATAGTCATTGTCATATTGTCTTTCGGAATTTTAATGAAGATTTAGATGAGGTGGCAGCTCGATGGCGGGAGGTTGGGGTTAAGAGTTTATTGCATGCCTGCGTAGAACCTTCAGAAATTCCAGCAATTCGTTCATTAGCAGATCGCTTCTCGGAATTGCGCTATTCAGTTGGTGTTCATCCTCTAGATACTCAACATTGGCAAGAGGATACGCTCTCAGTTTTACGTTGTGCTGCAAAACAGGATTCTCGAGTATTGGCTATTGGTGAACTTGGACTTGATCTCTTTAGAGATTCAAATCTAGATGTGCAATTGGCTGTGCTTAGGCCACAGTTATCTCTTGCTGTTGAGTTGGATCTTCCAGTGATTATTCACTGTCGTGAAGCGGCAGAGCCGATGTTGAAGGAACTTCGTCGATTACAACAACTCGGTTGTTGTCCAAGAGGTGTTATGCACTGTTGGGGCGGAACAAAAGAAGAAATGAATGCTTTTCTTGATCTTGGGTTTTACATCAGTTTTAGTGGGACCGTGACTTTCCCTAAGGCTGAGACAATCCACATATGTGCTCGAGAGGTGCCGGAGGATAGATATTTAGTTGAGACTGATTGTCCTTTCCTTGCTCCAGTTCCCCGCAGAGGGAAGCGAAATGAGCCTGCTTATGTTGAGGCGGTAGCTGCTCGGATAGCTCAACTCCGAGGACAAACATTGTCAGTGGTTGCGAATCGCACTACCGCTAATGCAAGGAGATTGTTTGGCTTGCCATGATTCTCAAATAAGCCTAGATAAATTGGCCTTGAATGTGTAATATTAATGATTGGCCTGGTTGCGACGGGGTTATGCCTTGTCTCTACCGCCTGAAGAGTCCATCCCCTTCTCGTGCGTTGTCGACGCAGCAGTTCTGACCTGAGTTCATTGAGCCTTTTGAGCGGCAAGTAGGCTCCATTGAGGGGACCTAGTGACGCTGATGATGTCTCTTTAATTCGGTTTTTAATTCAAAGTCGCAAGCTCAGGCTCACCATTATCAACTTCTTCAACTGCAGGTTTACGCATGAGCAGAAGCGCACTTCAAGTTGCAAAGACGGCTACTTATTTGCCCGATCTAGTTGAGGTACAGAGAGCAAGTTTTAAATGGTTCTTAGAAAAAGGCTTGATAGAAGAGTTGGAGAGTTTTTCTCCTATTACTGACTATACGGGGAAACTGGAATTACATTTTGTTGGAAGTGAGTATCGTCTTAAGCGTCCTCGTCATGATGTTGAAGAGGCCAAACGAAGAGATGCGACCTTTGCCTCTCAAATGTATGTGACTTGTAGACTCCTTAATAAGGAAACTGGTGAAATAAAAGAACAGGAAGTTTTTATTGGTGAATTACCACTAATGACTGAACGTGGCACTTTTATTATTAATGGAGCTGAGAGAGTAATTGTTAATCAGATTGTTCGGAGCCCAGGGGTTTATTTTAAGGATGAACAGGATAAGAATGGAAGAAGAACTTATAATGCGAGTGTTATTCCTAATCGGGGGGCATGGCTAAAGTTTGAAACTGATAAGAATGATTTATTGCACGTACGTGTTGATAAGACAAGAAAAATAAATGCACATGTTCTGATGAGGGCTATGGGCCTTTCAGATAATGATGTGGTTGATAAATTGCGTCACCCTGAATTTTACAAGAATTCGATTGAGGCTGCCAATGAAGAAGGAATTAGCTCAGAAGATCAGGCACTGCTTGAACTTTATAAGAAATTACGTCCTGGGGAACCACCCTCAGTAAGTGGTGGTCAGCAACTCTTACAAACTAGATTCTTTGATCCAAAACGTTATGATTTGGGGAGAGTAGGTCGTTACAAGATAAATAAAAAGTTGAGGTTGACTATCCCAGATACTGTTAGAACACTGACTCATGAAGATGTTTTATCAACTCTTGATTATCTAATTAATTTAGAGCTAGATGTGGGTGGGGCAAGTCTTGATGATATAGACCATTTAGGTAATCGTAGAGTTCGTTCTGTTGGAGAACTTTTACAGAACCAAGTACGTGTTGGATTAAATCGTCTGGAGAGAATAATTAAAGAAAGAATGACGGTGGGAGAGACTGACTCTTTAACTCCAGCTCAATTAGTCAATCCAAAACCTTTGGTAGCAGCTATTAAAGAGTTCTTTGGGTCTAGTCAATTAAGTCAATTCATGGATCAGACAAATCCTTTGGCTGAATTGACTCATAAACGTCGTATCTCTGCATTAGGCCCAGGTGGTCTGACTAGAGAGCGTGCTGGTTTTGCTGTTCGTGATATTCATCCCTCTCATTACGGACGTTTGTGTCCAATTGAGACACCTGAAGGCCCTAATGCAGGATTGATCAATTCTCTTGCTACTCATGCAAGGGTGAATCAATATGGATTTATAGAGACTCCATTTTGGAAGGTTGAGAATGGCCGTGTAATAAGGGAAGGAGATCCTATTTATCTTTCTGCGGATTTAGAGGATGAGTGTCGTGTAGCTCCAGGCGATGTTGCCACAAATAGTGATGGGCAAATTTTAGCTGAATTGATACCTGTTAGATATCGACAGGATTTTGAAAAAGTTCCACCTGAGCAAGTCGATTATGTTCAGCTATCTCCTGTTCAAGTTATTTCCGTCGCAACTTCTTTAATACCCTTTCTTGAGCATGACGATGCTAATAGAGCACTTATGGGGTCAAATATGCAAAGACAAGCAGTTCCTTTATTGCGTCCTGAACGCCCATTAGTTGGCACAGGTCTTGAGACTCAAGTTGCAAGAGATTCAGGTATGGTCCCTATTTCCAAAGTTAATGGGACTGTTACATTTGTCGATGCTACTGCAATTGTTGTTTGTGATGAGGATGGGAATGATCACACACACTATCTTCAGAAATATCAACGTTCCAATCAAGATACATGCTTAAACCAAAGGCCTATTGTGAATCAAGGAGATTCAGTTCTGGTTGGACAGGTTCTTGCAGATGGATCAGCATGTGAAGGTGGAGAAATTGCACTTGGCCAGAATGTCTTAGTCGCTTATATGCCTTGGGAAGGTTATAACTATGAAGATGCAATTCTTGTAAGTGAACGTTTAGTTAAGGACGATCTTTATACCTCTGTTCATATTGAGAAGTATGAAATTGAAGCTCGTCAGACTAAATTAGGCCCAGAAGAAATTACTAGAGAAATCCCAAATGTTGCTGAAGAAAATTTAGGTAATCTTGATGAAATGGGAATTATTCGTACAGGAGCTTTTGTAGAGAGTGGCGATATCCTGGTAGGAAAAGTTACACCTAAAGGAGAGTCTGATCAGCCTCCAGAAGAGAAGCTACTAAGGGCTATTTTTGGAGAAAAAGCACGTGATGTTAGAGATAATTCATTAAGAGTGCCTAGTACTGAAAGAGGTCGTGTTGTTGACGTTCGAATTTATACAAGAGAGCAAGGGGATGAATTGCCGCCTGGTGCAAATATGGTGGTCAGGGTATATGTGGCGCAAAGACGAAAAATTCAGGTAGGAGACAAAATGGCTGGACGCCATGGCAATAAAGGGATCATTAGTCGCATTCTTCCAAGAGAAGATATGCCCTATTTGCCTGATGGCACGCCAGTCGACATTGTTTTAAACCCCCTTGGTGTTCCAAGTCGCATGAATGTTGGTCAGGTTTTTGAATGTTTGATGGGATGGGCGGCGGCAAATTTGGATTGTCGGGTCAAAGTTGTTCCCTTTGATGAAATGTATGGTGCTGAAAAGTCCCAGCAAACTGTTGAAGCATATTTGCAGAAGGCAGCTAAACAGCCGGGCAAAGAATGGGTATATAACCCAGAGAGTCCAGGTAAACTGCAATTAATAGACGGCCGTACTGGTGAGCCTTTTGATCAACCAGTAACTGTTGGATATGCTCAGATACTTAAATTAGTTCACCTTGTTGATGACAAAATTCATGCTCGCTCCACAGGTCCATATTCTTTAGTGACACAGCAACCATTGGGAGGCAAGGCTCAGCAAGGAGGACAGCGCTTGGGTGAAATGGAGGTTTGGGCTCTAGAGGCGTATGGGGCTGCTTATACTTTGCAAGAGCTATTAACAGTTAAGTCAGATGATATGCAAGGTCGCAATGAGGCTCTCAATGCGATTGTGAAAGGTAAACCAATACCTAGACCTGGGACCCCAGAGTCCTTCAAGGTATTAATGCGAGAGCTTCAATCTTTAGGACTTGATATTGCTGTCTATACAGATGAGGGTAAAGAGGTTGATTTGATGCAAGATGTAAATCCAAGGCGCAGCACACCAAGTAGACCTACTTATGAATCATTAGGAGTCTCAGACTACGACGAAGATTAGCCGCTCTCTTTATTCCTTTTTGTTTTCGTCCCTAACTCTTTTGCTACTCGTTCATGACTAACAGCAATCTACGCACTGAGAATCATTTTGATTACGTCAAAATCACACTCGCTTCTCCAGATAGAGTTATGGAGTGGGGCCAGCGCACACTCCCAAATGGGCAGGTTGTTGGTGAAGTTACTAAGCCAGAAACGATTAATTACCGCACACTTAAGCCTGAGATGGATGGACTTTTTTGTGAGAAGATTTTTGGCCCTTCAAAAGATTGGGAATGTCATTGTGGAAAATATAAAAGAGTACGTCACCGTGGAATTGTTTGTGAGAGATGTGGGGTTGAAGTAACTGAAAGTAGAGTACGTCGACATAGAATGGGTTTTATAAAATTAGCGGCACCTGTATCACATGTTTGGTATTTAAAAGGTATACCTAGCTATGTAGCAATATTGCTTGATATGCCATTAAGGGATGTCGAACAAATTGTTTATTTTAACTGTTATGTGGTTTTGGACCCGGGTGATCATAAAGACCTTAAATATAAACAATTGTTGACTGAAGATGAATGGCTTGAAATTGAAGATGAGATTTATGCTGAAGATTCTACAATTGAAAATGAACCAGTAGTTGGTATTGGTGCAGAGGCATTAAAACAACTTTTAGAAGATCTCGAATTGCCTCAGGCTGCCGAACAACTACGAGAAGAAATTTCTAGCAGCAAAGGTCAGAAACGAGCAAAATTGATTAAACGTTTGAGGGTTATAGATAATTTTATTGCTACTAATGCTAGTCCTGAGTGGATGGTGTTAGATGCGATACCGGTAATACCTCCAGATTTACGCCCCATGGTCCAATTAGATGGGGGACGTTTTGCTACCTCAGACTTAAATGATCTTTATAGAAGGGTGATCAATCGGAATAATCGCCTGGCTCGTCTTCAGGAAATCCTTGCACCTGAAATTATCGTGCGCAATGAAAAGAGGATGCTTCAGGAGGCTGTTGATGCACTTATAGATAATGGACGGCGAGGGAGGACTGTAGTTGGTGCTAATAGCAGACCACTTAAGTCTCTTAGTGACATTATTGAGGGTAAGCAGGGTCGTTTCCGTCAAAATCTTCTTGGGAAGAGAGTTGATTACTCAGGTCGCTCAGTGATAGTTGTTGGTCCAAAACTGAAAATGCATCAATGTGGATTACCTAAAGAAATGGCCATAGAACTTTTTCAACCCTTTGTTATTCACAGATTGATTCGTCAGAACATAGTTAATAACATCAAAGCTGCTAAAAAGTTGATTCAACGTGCAGACGATGAAGTGATGCAGGTCTTACAAGAGGTTATAGAGGGCCATCCAATTCTTTTAAATCGAGCTCCTACTTTGCATCGCTTAGGCATTCAGGCTTTTGAACCAAAGCTTGTTGCTGGTCGAGCAATTCAGTTGCACCCTTTGGTTTGCCCTGCTTTTAACGCTGACTTTGATGGAGATCAGATGGCAGTACATGTGCCATTGGCTATTGAAGCTCAGACAGAGGCAAGAATGTTGATGTTAGCTAGTAATAACATTCTTTCTCCTGCAACTGGAGACCCAATTATCACACCTTCTCAAGATATGGTTCTTGGATCTTATTATTTGACTGCTTTACAGCCAGAAGCTTCTAAACCTGAGTTTGGCAATCGTGCTAAAACTTTTTCAGGTCTAGAAGATGTAATTCATGCTTTTGATGATAAGAGAATTGGTTTGCACGATTGGATTTGGGTTCGATTTAATGGTGAGGTAGAGGATGAAGATGAACTTGAGAAGCCCACTAAGGCAAGCACTCTTGAAGATGGAACTCGTTTCGAACAATGGACTTATCGTCGTGATCGTTTGGACGAAGATGGTGCCTTGATAAGTCGCTATATCCTTACCACTGTTGGCCGTGTTGTTATGAATCACACGATTATTGATGCAGTTGCTGCAGCTTGAGCCTTTAAACACTTTTCGTTCCTATTTATTCCATTTAACTAGAATTTATTAATGACTTCCTCTTCATCTAAACCACGCAAAAAATCTTCTGCAAAAGCTGCTAAGGGCTCTAAAAAGGGTGCTCGGGGTTCTAAGAAATCTGTACAGGTAAGTATTGCTCCAGCTTTACCTAGAACACCACCTCCTTTTCGAAATCGGGTGGTTGATAAAAAAGGACTTAAACAACTTGTTGCTTGGGCTTACAAGCATCATGGGACTGCTGCCACTGCAGCAATGGCAGATAATCTCAAGGATTTAGGTTTTCGATATGCAACACAGGCGGCTGTATCAATTTCTGTTGACGACTTAAAGGTCCCAGAAGCAAAGCAAGATTTATTAGGTCAAGCAGAGGAACAAATTACTGCTACAGAAGAGTGTTATCGGCTTGGAGAGATAACGGAGGTTGAAAGACATACCAAAGTTATCGATACATGGACTGAGACAAACGAGAGATTAGTAGATGCGGTCAAGAAGAATTTTAATCAAAACGATCCTCTTAATTCTGTTTGGATGATGGCTAACTCTGGTGCCAGGGGCAATATGTCTCAGGTGCGTCAGCTTGTTGGTATGCGAGGTCTTATGGCAAATCCACAAGGAGAGATTATTGATTTGCCAATCCGCACAAATTTTAGAGAAGGTTTAACAGTTACTGAGTATGTGATCTCTTCTTATGGGGCTCGGAAAGGTCTTGTTGATACAGCTTTGAGAACTGCTGATTCAGGTTATTTAACGCGACGTTTAGTAGACGTTGCACAAGATGTGATTGTTCGAGAGGAAGATTGTGGAACCACTAGAGCTATCTTGGTGCAGGCAGAGGATGGGAAGTTTGGTAATAGATTGGTAGGTCGTTTGACCTCGGAACAAATCTTAGGAACGGATGGAGAAGTTATAGCTGAGCGCGATACTGCGATAGATCCAGTCCTTTCTTCTCGTTTAGAAAAAGCCAAACTTAGTGGAGTAATGGTTCGTTCTCCACTTACCTGTGAGGCGACTCGTTCAGTATGTAGGAAGTGTTATGGATGGGCTTTAGCCCATAACGAATTAGTTGACTTGGGTGAAGCAGTAGGAATCATTGCAGCTCAGTCAATTGGTGAACCTGGTACTCAACTCACTATGAGAACCTTTCATACTGGAGGTGTCTCTACTGCTGAGACCGGAGTAGTTCGTTCTATTGTCGCTGGGACAGTAGAGTTTGGTCCAAAGGCTCGATTACGTGGATATCGAACTCCTCATGGAGTTGAAGCTCAGCAAGCTGAGGTTAATTTCACTTTGACTGTGAAACCCTCAGGTAAGGCGAGAGTTCAAAAGATTGAGATAACAAATGGTTCTTTGTTGTTTGTTGAAGATGGTCAAGAAATTGAATCAGACGTAACACTTGCTCAAATTTCTGCTGGTGCAGTAATCAAAAGTGTTGAAAAAGCTACTAAGGATGTTATTTGTGATTTAGCTGGACAAGTGCGATATGAGACGGCTATTCAGCCTAAGGAAGTTACTGATAGGCAGGGGAATATCACACTCAAGGCTCAACGTTTAGGTCGTATGTGGGTTTTGGCTGGTGATGTTTATAACCTCCCTCCAAATGCCAAACCAGTTGTCAAAGGCAACGTCAAAGTTACGGAAGGCCAAGTTTTAGCAGAGGCAAGTCAGGCGAGTGAGTTTGGTGGTGAGGTTCGTTTGCGTGACTCGATTGGTGACTCTCGAGAGGTTCAAATAGTTACCACCTCTATGACCCTCAAGGATTTTAAATTACTTGGAGAATCAACTCATTCAGGAGAGATATGGCATCTAGAATCTAAGGATGCTACGCATTATCGATTAAATACAATCCCTGGTAGCAAAATTGGTAATGGTGAAGTTATAGCGGAACTTGCTGACGATCGTTTTCGTACTCAGACAGGTGGTCTTGCAAAATTTGCTCCTGGCTTAGCTATTAAAAAAGCTCGCTCAGCAAAAAATGGGTATGAGGTAAGCAAAGGAGGTACTTTGCTTTGGATTCCGCAAGAGACTCATGAGATTAACAAGGATATATCTCTGTTAATGATTAAAGACCGACAATGGATAGAAGCAGGTACTGAGGTTGTTAAGGATATTTTTAGTCAAACAGCAGGAATCGTTACCGTTACGCAGAAGAACGATATTCTGAGAGAAATTATCGTTCGAAGTGGCAACTTCCACTTGTGTAATGAGACAAAAGCTTTAGAGCGTTTTGAAGGAGAGGGTCAAACAGTTAATCCTGGGGAGACGATCGCAAAAGGGATCAAGGCAGAAGGTATGGTATTTGTTCAGACCGTTGAATCACCAGAAGGTAAGGGTCTTTTACTTAGGCCAGTAGAAGAATATACAATTCCTGATCAGGCGCAATTACCTGAGTTATCTCATGTAAAACAACCTAAGGGGCCTCATTTAGGACTAAAGGCTACGCAAAGGCTCTCTTTCAAGGATGGTGAACTCATAAAATCTGTTGAGGGTGTTGAGTTACTGAAAACCCAATTAAGCCTTGAGACATTTGAAACCACTCCTCAAATGACTGTTGATGTGGAAGCAGTAAAAGATAAGCGGGCTAAGACTATTGAAAGGTTGCGATTGGTTATTCTTGAGAGCATACTTGTGCGTCGTGATACGACTTCAGACTCTAGTCATGGTTCAACTCATACTGAGTTGCAAATAGAGGATAAGCAAGAGGTTCAGGCAGGTGATGTTATAGCTACTACTCAAATCCTTTGTAAACAAGTTGGAATTGCTCAGTTGCCTGATATTCAAGAAGGTGATCCTATTCGCCGCTTAATTGTGGAGAGGGAAGAAGATACAACTACCATTACTCCTAAAGGGAAGCCTATCGTTAAGGTTGGACAGCGTGTTGTAGATGGTGAATTACTTGCAGAAGGGGAGCCATCAACTTTTTGTGGGGAAGTTGAATCTGTAATTGACGACAAGATAACTTTGCGTCTTGGTAGGCCTTATATGGTTTCTCCTGACTCTGTACTTCATGTTCGCAATGGAGACTTAGTTCAAAGAGGGGATGGTTTGGCCTTATTGGTCTTTGAAAGACAAAAAACAGGTGATATTGTTCAGGGCCTCCCAAGGATTGAGGAGTTGCTTGAAGCACGTCGTCCTCGGGATTCAGCAGTTCTTGCAAAGAAGCCAGGCACTGTTGAGATTAAGAAGGAAGAAGATGATGAATCTATTACTGTTACTGTGATTGAAAGTGATGACTCTGTTTCAGAATATCCAATCCTCTTAGGCAGGAATGCCATGGTAAGTAATGGACAAAATGTTCTAGCAGGTGAATTATTAACTGATGGACCGATTAATCCACATGAGTTGCTTGATTGTTTCTTCTCTGACTTGCGAGATAGAAAACCTCTAATGGAGGCTGCGCAAGAAGCTATCGCTAAGCTTCAGCATCGCTTGGTAACTGAAGTACAGAATGTCTACAAATCTCAAGGGGTTTCTATTGATGACAAACATATTGAAGTGATTGTCCGTCAGATGACAAGTAAAGTGCGTATTGAAGATGCTGGAGATACCACTCTTTTGCCTGGAGAGTTGATTGAGCTTCGACAGGTGGAGGATACCAATCAGGCAATGTCTATAACAGGTGGTGCTCCTGCTGAATTCACACCCGTTTTGCTTGGTATTACTAAAGCATCATTGAATACTGATAGTTTCATTTCTGCTGCTTCTTTCCAGGAGACAACACGAGTTCTTACAGAAGCTGCCATTGAAGGTAAATCTGACTGGCTGCGTGGTCTTAAAGAGAACGTCATTATTGGTCGCCTTATCCCTGCTGGTACAGGTTTTAGTGGTTTCGTTGAAGAGCTCCGTGCAGAGGCTGGACCTCACCCAGACATCTTGGCAGAAGACCCTGCAGGGTATAGACGTATGCAAAACCTTCGCCCAGATTATACAGTCGAGATGCCTGTATCAACAGTGACAGCAAGCTCTACTGCGGTCTTGGATGATCCCAGCGATGAGGATCTAGAGGCTACAAGGAGTAGGCATGGTATTGATCCTTCCGTAAGTAATTTTGCAGCTTTTGCTAGGCCAACCGGTGAAGATGAACTTCAAGAGGATCAGATGCCTGACCCGGCGGCACTTGAAGGATTGCAAGAGGAGGGATTACTCTCTGATGAATAATCTCCTTTTTAGACCAAAATTTTACATTCATCATTTTGTTGGATTATTTGAGGTTGATTTATATGCTTGAACCCAAAATTGTTCCGAAAAGAAAATTGCCTCGTTACGGATTTCACACCCATACGGAAAATTTCAATGGAAGACTTGCGATGATTGGCTTTATTGCACTAGTGATCCTGGAGATGAGTCTTGGACATGGCATCTTGGTTTGGTGAATGCCTCCTCTCTAGTAGATAAAAACCTTGTCCTACTAGGCCTCAGTGAAAGTGAGCTTGAGGAGCTTGCTATTTCTTTAGGACAACCTGCTTTTCGTGGTCGTCAAATCTATGATTGGCTTTATAAAAAAGGAGTCAAGGAAATAGATTCAATAACAGTTTTACCCAAGACTTGGCGAGCTTATTTGCAGCAGAGAGGTGCGAAAGTTGGAAGGCTTAAAGAAGTTAGACGTTTAGTCGCTTTGGATCAAACAACAAAACTATTATTAGGTACCGAAGATGGTGAAAATATAGAGACAGTTGGGATCCCTACTGAGCATCGTCTTACGGTTTGCATCTCCAGTCAAATTGGATGTTCTATGGGATGTCGCTTTTGTGCAACAGGGAAGGGAGGACTTCAACGCTCCTTGACTACAAATGAGATTGTTGACCAGTTAATAAGTGTCCGCGAAGCAATGGATAGACGTCCTTCTCATGTGGTTTTTATGGGCATGGGAGAACCCTTGCTGAATTTTGAGGCTGTTCTTTCGGCTATTCGTTGCTTTAATAATGACTTAGGCATTAGTCAGCGTCGTATTACAGTTAGCACTGTTGGAATCCCTCATGCTCTCCCAGGTTTAGCGAAGTTAGCATTACAACATCTTGGTCGCGTACAATTTACTTTGGCAGTGAGCCTTCATGCACCAAACCAAGAATTGAGAGAAGTACTTATCCCTACAGCAAAATCTTATCCAATTCATTCATTACTTCAAGATTGTAGGCATTATTTTTCAATTACAGGTAGGCGTATAAGCTTTGAATATATTCTTTTAGGTGAATTAAATGATCGGCTTGAGCATGCTGAGCAGTTAGCTGATCTTGTTGGAGGATTCCAGAGTCATGTCAATTTGATTGCCTACAACCCTATTCAAGAAGAGCAATTTCAGCGGCCAACATTGCGAACAATCAGGCGTTTTCAACATGTATTAGAGAGAAGAGGGGTGGCGGTAAGTTTTCGTCCTAGCAGAGGGCTTGATCAAAGTGCTGCATGTGGTCAATTACGCCGTCAGTATGCGAATACTTGAAGAAGAGTTTTAATGAGGGGGACCTTATCTATAAGTCACTAGGGATATGGCGCCAGTCGATTGGTTTATTCTTGCTAGTTACTTATTGCTATCTTTAGTTCTTGGGCTTTTACTGGCTCGTCGAAATAGAGATAATGATGATTATTTTGTTGCCGGGAGACGTCTTAGTGGCTGGTTAGCTGGTGCCTCAATGGCTGCAACTACCTTTTCAATAGATACCCCTTTATATGTTGCAGGAATCGTTGCTACTCGGGGTCTTGCTGGTAACTGGGAATGGTGGAGTTTTGGATTCGCGCACGTTGCGATGACGGTTGTTTTTGCTCCTATGTGGAGACGGAGTGGTGTGCTGACAGATGCAGCATTTACAGAATTGCGCTATGGGGGAGCTACAGCTGCTTGGCTTCGGGCTATTAAGGCATTCCTTCTTGCTATACCAGTTAATTGTATTGGAATTGGGTATGCGTTCTTAGCAATGCGTAAAGTTGCTGAGGCACTAGGGATTGTCAATGGCCATCTTTTTTTTGGGGTCATTAGTGACAGTTTGTTGTTGCTAACATCTGTTGCTGCTTTGATGCTTGTTTATACAGTTGTGGGTGGGTTGTGGGCTGTTGTTGTTAATGATCTAGTTCAATTAGTTTTAGCTTTATTAGGTGCTTTATTTGTTGCTGTGGCTGTTGTGTATGCAGTAGGAGGTACGACAGAATTGCTTGACCGGCTTGATGCTTTAGATCGTCCTGAGCTGCTTTCATTCTTCCCTTGGACTTGGACAGAGGATGGTTTTGAGTGGATTGATAGTGCAGGTATAAGTCTTGCTACTTTTATTTCATTCCTCACATTGCAGTGGTGGAGTTTTCGACGAAGTGATGGTGGTGGTGAATTTATTCAACGAATGCTTGCAACTCGAGATGAGAGAGAAGCCAAGTTGGCAGGTTTAGTGTTTCTTGTCGTTAACTACCTATTAAGAAGTTGGTTATGGATATTGGTTGCACTTTCAGCTCTTGTGTTGCTTCCTTCTCAACAAGATTGGGAGCTCAGTTATCCCATCCTTGCTGTTCGATACTTACCTCCTATAGCACTAGGTGTTGTCGTTGTTTCATTAGTGGCGGCCTTTATGAGTACTGTGAGCACCTCTTTGAATTGGGGAGCAAGTTATCTGACCCATGATCTTTATCAGAGATTTTTCAGGCCTTCTGCAGGGAAAAAGGAATTGCTTCTGATTGGTCAATTTTCAAGTGTGTTACTTCTTGTGATGGGAATTTTGACTGCTCTTGTTACCGACAGCATAGGTACAGTATTTCGTCTGGTAATAGCGATAGGAACAGGACCAGGTGTTGTACTTGTTCTTCGATGGTTTTGGTGGAGAATTAATGCTGCAGCTGAGCTGTCTGCAATGGTTTGTGGCTTTCTAGTGGGAATTACAACATCTGTTATTCCAATTATTCGCATTGATGATTATGGGTTGAGACTAATAGTCACAACTGTTGCGACTGCAGTTGTTTGGTTGTTGGTTTTGCTATTCACTCCTGCTGAATCTCAAGATGTTTTAGATCAATTTGTTTTAAAAGTACGTCCTCCTGGTCCAGGTTGGCGGACGTTGAGAGAGCGGCTTGGGGTAGAACCAGTAGATTCTTTAAGTTGCTTGTTGACTCGTTTTCTGCTTGGTTCGGCTGCTCTTTTTGCAGGGTTGTTGAGTGGTGGTGCTTTCCTTATTCATCAGGAGCGTTCTGGCTGGATAGGTCTTGTAATTGCAGTGCTTTGTTTATTTCTTATGCGTAAAAAAAAGTTATTTGATAGTTCTATTGTCTCTTGAGTTCACGTATAGGAGCAGAATGACTGAAAATAAATGTGAACTTTGAGCTTCTTACGTTCTACTCTTTTCCCAATTTTGATAGTTGCTTTATTTGGCGCTGCCTTATTTGTAGTGAGTGCCCGTATTTGGATCCCAGGTGACATGCTTGCACCAGCTCCAACAAATTAGTTGAGCTTAAACCTGGTTAATATCTGTTTATGAATGATGCCCAAGGACATCCAGTAGATGAGGGCCTAGCGAGTCTGGCCATAGATCCTGACTTGCTAGCTAGAGAGCTAGAGGCAGAACTTGTTGGAGACCCATTGGATGAAATTGATATAGCGGAGTTTGATTCCGATGCATTAAAGATCTCTCGAGAGTGTGACTTGGGCTTGCAGTGGTTGAAACAAGGCCATGAAGAGCGTTTACAGGGTTTGAGAGTTTTTTGTGAGCACAGAGATCCAAGAGCGCTTCCATTGTTGGTTCCTCTTTTGCAGGAGCCTTGCCCAGTAGAAAGGATGAGTGCTGTTTATGCACTTGGCAGGAATCCTTGTCCTCGTGCTGTCAAAATTCTCCTTAAGCTTTTACGTACTGACAGCAATACTTATGTTCGCAAGGCGACCGCCTGGAGCCTGGGTAATTATCCGGATGCACCTGTCATTAAGCCTTTGATTCATTCTCTGCAGAATGACGTAGCTGCCGTTCGTCTTTGGGCCTCAGGTTCATTAGCAGAAGCAGGGGCTAGCTCCGTTAAAAACACTTCCCTTGTTGTTGATCAATTGTTAATAAGTTTGGAAATTGACAATGAGCCTTTAGTACGAAGCAACTGTATTTGGGCTTTGGGACGGCTTTATGATGCTTTGGAGCTACTTACTAGGGATCAGATTGAAGAGGCTTTGTTAAATGTGCTCTTGAATGATGCAGAACCTTCAGTTCGATATGAAGCTCGTACTGTCCTTGAGCAAATTGATAATCCTCCTCTTGAGCAGAGACTCAAGCGTCTAATAGATCAGGGTTTCTTAGCTTGAAGTTTTGTTTTAAAACACATCCTTGTAACAACTGCACAAAAAATTCAGTTTTTTTTCTATAACATCATTTATTAAAATTACCCATGTATGCCCCAACGCACTCTGCGGTTCAAAATTCGTCAGGATGGACTTGTTGAAGAGTCTGTGGAGGGAGTTACTGGTCAGTCATGTTTTCAATTGACTGAAAAGCTTGAAAAAGCTTTGGGGGTAGTGCAACATCAAGAACCTACTTCGGAGACTTATCTTTCTGATGTGGTTCAGCCTCAGTCAATTTCAGCGGAACAACTTTACTAATGTCCCATTTCAGCACAGTTAAAACACAGTTACGTAAGCGGAAGCCGCTTTTACAAGCACTTCATGATTTGGGATATGTTCCTCAGGAGGGAGAAAAACTCGTTCGTGGTTATAGAGGACAAACCGTTAAAGCTGAAGTAGCAGTCCCAATGAAAAAGGGAGGAGATATAGGTTTTCGTTGGAATGAGACTAACCAGGTTTATGAATTAGTCACTGATTTAGATCTTTGGGAAGGCCAAGTTCCTTTAGAACGTTTTTTGGCACAGCTCACACAAAGATATGCTTTGAATACTGTTGTTTCTGCAGCTGCTGAGGAAGGCTTTGAAGTGGCTGAAGAGACAAGAAACTTGAGTGATGGATCGATTGAATTAGTGGTTACACGCTGGGACTCATGATTCAGACTATTGACTATTGATCTTTCTGTAGCTTTTCAATCCAAGTCAACATTTGACTCCGAGGTTAATGGTAAAGAGCCATGTCTAGGGGGGCAACTGAGAGAACAGGCTGTTTGGGTGGATGAATCTATATGTATAGGATGTCGTTATTGCGCGCATGTTGCCACCAATACCTTTGTAATAGAGCCGCATTTAGGGCGTTCAAGGGTAATCAGACAAGATGGAGATAGTACTCAGCTAATTCAGGAAGCTATTGGTACCTGTCCAGTTAATTGCATTCATTGGGTTCCTTTTGAACAACTTGATGAATTACGTGCTCAGTTAGACGGAATGAACCTTCAAGACTTAGGGAAGCTTCCACAAGTATCTAGGAGGATTAATCGTCAAAAGAGTTGACCTATAAGCTTTGACTTCAATTGCTTCAATGCCATTTCGTCGTTTTGGCCGTACAGGCATTGAAATGCCTGTCTTGTCGCTTGGAGGTATGCGCTTTCAGCAGAGTTGGAAAGATCTGACTTCAGATGAAGTAACACTTCAAAGTCAACAGCAACTAGAAAGGACTCTGCTTAAAGCAAAGGATTGTGGGTTAATGCATGTCGAAACAGCAAGACATTATGGCAGTTCTGAGCTGCAGCTTGGAAAGGCCTTTAAGATTCTGCCTGATCAGAATAGAGTGCTTCAGACAAAAGTTCCACCTAGAGAAGATGCTCATCATTTTGAGGCGGAACTCGAGCTTAGTTTTGAAAAGCTTGGCTGTAAGAAATTAAATCTCCTTGCTATTCATGGCCTGAATCTTCCAGAACATTTGGATCAGACTCTTAGGCCTGGGGGTTGTTTAGAGGTGGTTAGACGTTGGCAAGATAAAGGTCTAATTGGGAATGTGGGATTTTCTACTCATGGTTCAACAGAATTAATTGTTCGCGCTATAAATACGGATGAATTTGATTACGTTAATCTTCATTGGTATTTCATTCGTCAGGATAACGAACCTGCCTTAGATGCTGCAGAGAAGTTGGACCTTGGGGTTTTCATAATTAGTCCTACAGATAAGGGTGGGCATTTGCATACACCTTCTTTAAAGCTTCTTGAGTTGTGTTCACCATTACATCCAATTGTATTCAATGACCTTTTTTGCTTAAGAGATCCAAGAGTTCACACTATAAGTGTTGGAGCAGCAAGACCAGAGGACTTAGATCTTCATCTACAGGCCATACGTCTACTTGATAGTGCAGATATTTATGTACCTGATATTCAGAAGAAGCTATATGATGAAGCTCTTATCGCTCTTGGCGAAAATTGGTTGACTACTTGGCATATCGGATTGCCAACTTGGAATGAAACACCAGGGGAAATTAATATTCCAATTCTACTCTGGCTTCATAATCTTGTAGAAGCCTGGGGAATGGAAGGTTTTGCACAAGCTCGTTATAGTTTACTTGGTAGTGCTAATCACTGGTTCCCTGGTGAGAACGCTGATTGCCTAGATAGGGAAATCAGTGAAGAGGTATTGCAAAAAGCTCTTGTAAATAGTCCTTGGTGTACTGAAATACCTAGCTTGCTACGCAAATTGAAAAATCGTATAGGAGGCAAAGTTCAGAAAAGGTTATCTACTTCTTGAAAACCTAAAGGCCTTTTGTTTGGTATACCTATTGGTCTTGGATAGGTCGTGGGACATGGCGATCTCGCTTCAAGGCAAATCAAGTGCCTTGTTCCTCTATTTAAAGGTAGTTCAAATCGTTGAACTCTATTGATCTTGGCTTTGAGCGGTGCTAGTGCTTTTAGAAGTTCTTTTTCATCAATTTGATTCCATCTCCCTTTAAATAAAAAAGCTTTTCCACTAGGCTTTATTAGTGGGATTAAATATTCTGCTGTGACTGGTGCATCAGCAACTGCACGAGCCATTGCTAGATCAAACTTTCCTCTATAAGTAAGATTGTGACCTGTCGCTTCTATTCGTTGAGTAAGGATATTGATTCGTGAATTAAGTCCAAGCTCTGTTGAAATTGTTTTTAAGATTGAAGTTTTTTTTCTGGTCGAATCAACAAGTGTCAGCTGTGCTTTCGGAAGTGATATGGCTACAGCTAATCCAGGGAATCCGCAACCTGTTCCTACGTCGATGCAATTAAGCACCTTTTCTGGGCTATTTAGTTCGTTTTTTAGAGGCCATAGGCTATCGATAATCTGTCCAACCCAATAGTCATCCTTTTTTAATAGGCGGGTCAAATTAACTTGTTCATTGAATTGATTTAACAGTTTTTGCAGAGTAACAAATTGCTCAAGTTGGCTTGGAGATGGATGCCAGTGCAGCACTTCCCATAAAGAATCATTTGGTTTGTTGAAGCAGCTTTGAAGAGACATGTTAAAAGCTTCTGCTGTTCTTAGACTGTTTTTAGCTAATGGTTCTTTGATAGTTTGACTTTGCCAAAAAGTCACTATGAATTGTTGGGAGTGCCTCAGTCGGCTGACTCCAAAACTCTTCGCAGAGCATTTCATAGTTTGAGTAAAACATTACATCCAGATACCACGTCTTTACCTGCTGAAGAAGCAGCATATAGATTTCAACAGATTTGTGAAGCCTATGAACTGCTTACTGATCCTTTGCAGAGAGTCGCTTATGACGAGAGACTGAAATCAGTAAATATGAGAAAGCAGGCTCCTACTGATGAGCTTTTAGATCTATCAAAAAACATCTCTACAAACTTTAAGGCAATGGAAGTTCGTCGTTCTTTTTCTGGGGGTGAAATGTTTTCACTTTTGTTGTTAGTAGGAACGCTTTTGATCAGTTTGTTGTTGGCGATAGGGTTTGCATATATTCAGGGTCGTGCATTACAAATTCAACCCAGTTGGCTCATTTATGAAGAGAGAGCTATCAACGTAATTGCTTCACTTCATCACTACTTACCTATTACGACTAATTAATAATACAAGAGAGTACTAACTCTCCTTGTTAGCTTAATTGATTTCGTTTTAGTTGATTGTCTGTAAAAAGGCTAGAGAAGATTACGTGAAGGTACTCCTAAATAAAACTCTCACTCAGTTGATATTCATCCAAGAAATCTTGTTCGGGATTACCGTTCGCTGAACAATGAATTGATTACAGTACTTCTAGTCCCTTCTTAATAGTTGAATAGCATTGTTCTAGTTGAGAGTCGTTTATGCAGAGTGGAGGTAGTAAGTAAACAACATTACCGAGTGGTCTTAGGAATACACCACTCTCCATGGCATATGCCTTAAGAGTTTTACCTGCAAGATTTAGATATCCCTGAGGTCCATCTACTTCCAAATTAAAGGCTGCGATTGTTCCAGTAACCCTTGTTTGCTTTACTTTTGGATGCTTCTCAAGTGTTTTGAGATGTAAGAGATGACGTGCTTCAAACTGTTGATACTGCTGAGGATTTTGTTGGAGTAGGTCTAAGCTTGCATTTGCCGCCGCGCAGCCTAAGGGATTGCCTGTGAAACTATGACCATGCCAGAGAGTTAATTGGGGATCATCTCCTATGAACGCCGAAAAAATTTCCTCACTAGCCATAGTTACTCCCATCGGTAGAAAACCACCAGTTAATCCCTTTGATAGTGCAAGTAAATCTGGTTGAATATCCGCTTGCTTAAATGCGAATAAGGTTCCACATCGCCCGAACCCGGTTAAAACTTCATCGGCAATTAGAAGCGCTCCAGCTTGTTTGACTCTATCTGCGACTTTTTGAAGGAATTTTGGTCGCACCATAGACATTCCTCCTGCACCTTGAACCAGAGGTTCAAGAATGACTGCAGCAGTTGCTGTCTCAAGCTTCTGCTCTAGTTGATTTAAAACAAATTCTTCTTTTTGTTCTACTTTTTGGTCTTCCCGCCATGTAGCAGGCCAAGGAATTCTGCACACCGGAAATAACATTTTTTCAAAAGGTGCATTAAAGAGATTTCTTTCCCCTAAAGACATTGCTCCAAAAGTGTCGCCGTGGTAAGCCCCTTCAAAGGCAATTAGTTGATGCCTTGGTTCGCATTTATTCTGCCACCATTGATATGCAATTTTCAGGGCGACTTCTACAGCCGTAGAGCCATTATCTGAAAAGAATAGACGTTGAAGGCCGGTAAATTGGCTGAGCCGCTTTGCAAGTTTTTCCGCTTGCGGATGAGTAAAATCTGCAAAAATAACTTGCTCTAATTCTTGAGCCTGTTCTGCTATAGCAGTTGCTATATAAGGGTGTGAGTGGCCATGAAGAGTAACCCACCAACTACTGATGGCGTCAATTAAAGGTGGAGCACTTTGACGGAGTAATAAGGCTCCTTTACCAGCCCAGACACTTTGTGGTGGGCTTGAGGAGGCAATTTGGGTAAATGGAGGCCAAAGGTTTGGGTTCCATTCCTTAGAGTCAAAATTCATGCTTGAGGTATTTAGATTGAACAAACTTATTTTTGAAGTAGTCGTTTGAAGGTAGTGCCAAGACATTGCTTTTCCCATTGTTCTGCAAGTGTCTTTGCATTGACCTCTTTTAATGGAGGTAGTTGACCAATCACTTGAACCTTGCCGATTTGCTCTAGTGTTTTGAGATTATCCTGATGGGGAGGACCATTAAGTATGAGGCCTAGAAGAGGAATCTTTCTCTTCCTCAATGCCTCAATACTTAGCAAGGTGTGATTAAGGGTCCCTAGCCCTGTCCTTGAGACAAGAAGAACAGGCAGTTTCCAAGAGTTGAGTTGATCAATTTGAAGTAGTTGTCGATTGAGAGGAACTAAAAGGCCACCAGCAGTTTCTATAACGATAGGTTTTGTGACTGAAGGTAGTTGCAGGTTGGCAGGATTTATTAATTTGTTTTCTTTCTCTGCTGCCCAATGAGGAGATACTGGAGCTTGAAACCTGTAGGCTTCTTTTATCCAACGTTCCTTTGAAAGTTGGAGAAGTTTGCAAATTTGAATTGTATCTCCTCCATTTGTTATGCCACTTTGTATTGGTTTCCAATAGATTGCATTGAGACCCTGGACAACTAAAGCGCTCACAATTGTTTTGCCTACATCTGTATCTGTACCGCATACGATCAAACCAGAAGGTTGCGATTTCATCGTTTTGCTAAGAGTATTTGAATTAACCAGGTGAGCTTTACTGTGCCATCTTTTATGGAGTCGGGCCAAGCTTGTTTTAATCTTCGCCAGTCACTGACACTCATCCCAACCTGTGGACTGGCTTGAGCTCCAACTTTGACCATTGGCTTTAAAAGAGAATTGATCCCAGAAGCTTCTTGTGTAAAGCTGTGCAATTTTTGATACCGAATATATTTTTTGTTTAAACCTTTAAGAAGAGACTCTTGAGAAGGTAGAGGGATTGCGCTGAATGGGACATGACTTGATTGCGCTGCAAGACGCCATTCTTGGAAGCTTCCTTGCACAGGAAGGGCTATAGCTAGCAAGCCACCAGGTGATAAAGCAGAGAACCATTCTTCAATACGATTTGTTGGATCATTCAGCCAATGCAAAGTAAAGCTTGAGGCAATTAAACTTGGTTGTTTTGGCCAAGAAGGTAATCCGCAATTGAGATCCCAAAGTTGAGTTTGTTTTTCAACTGGGTGTTGAGCAAGCATTTCTTTGCTGCCATCTACTCTGAATACAGATTTATTGGGATGGAGTGTTTCCAAAGCTTCAGCTAGGAGGCCTGTACCGGATCCAAGATCTATCCAAACCCCTTCTGGAATTGATTCTTTTGAACATATTTTTGCCAATCGCCAAGCAAATGCCCTTTGAAGTTGAGCTTCTTTGTTGTAATTAGGGGCTGCTTTCCCAAAGTTTTTCAGAATTAACCTTTGCCAATTGCTGATCATGGGTATGAATTTAACCAATCTCTAATACGGTTGATTAGCCCTGGGACTAGAAGCAAATGACCTGCTTCAGGAATATTCCAATGGGTGGGTGCATCATTTAGATACTTATTGAGATCCTTTTTCAGGGCGCTGCTAGTGGAAGGAACAATTATGGAGTCTTTTTCTCCTTGAACAATTAATACTCTCGATTGTGCTGGTAGTCCATTGGGTATTTTGTGCGTTTTGATCAGTAATTCAAGATCGGCTTGAAGCTTTTTGCGTCCTTCACATGAGAGACCTTTTGTTATAGGCCCAGGAGGTACTGAGCTAATTGGACTTGGATGGCAGGCTTTTTTGAGGAAGTTATTGAGCATAGTTGCTTCCTTTACTGTCCCAAGTTGTTGTTGCATACCACGTAGGGCAGCTTTTACAAAACGACTGTCGTTCCCTAAGGGGATAAAACGACTGAAGCTACAAAGCAAAACGACATCTGTTGCTTTTTCTAATACATCCTTTTTTATCAGGTGTGAGCCCAGTGAATGCGCTACAACAACACGACGCTGAAAACAATTCTTAGTGGAAAGATCTTTCCAAATGGGATGAAAAGGTGGGATGTCCCCATAACCACGCTCTACGCTTTGCCATATCCATCCATTGTTTTGAAATAGCTCAGCCCACATTTTCCATGTATTGCTATCGCCACTCCATCCGTGCATGGCTATTACTTCTTTCATAGGGTTTTAAGTGCATTAATTAGTCTGTCAAACGTTCCTTTTGGCAGATCTCTACGAAGCACTAACCGTAGGCGTGATGTCCCTTCTGGAATTGTAGGTGGCCGAATTGCCACGCTTAGTAGGCCTGCATTCTCTAATTGAGCTTGGTACAAAAGAGCTTGTTGGTCGGTTCCTAAAACTAGAGGGAGTATTGGACCTTTTCCAGGTGGGCGGCTCCAGCCCTCTGCTGAGAGTCGAAAACGCCAATCCTCTGCACGTTTTTGTAGCTTTTGCCCCCAATCACAATTGCTTTTAATTAATTTCAAGGCGGCCAATGCAGCTGCAGCTAGAGGAGGAGCGAGGGCTGTGCTGTAACGAAAGCCCCCGCTGGCTTGGAGCAGATACTCGCTCATTCTGTTGCTGCAAGCTAAGAAAGCCCCACCACTTCCGAAAGCTTTTCCAAATGTTCCACTTAATATGGTTATAGGTGTTGAAAGTTCATAACAAAGACCTCGCCCTTGAGACCCCATTATTCCAAGTGAATGTGCTTCATCTACTAAGAGTTGCGCCCCATATTTGTCACATAGAGATGCCATCTTATTGATCTCTGGACTGGTACCTTCCATGCTGAACAGGCTCTCAGTTATCACAAGAGGCCTGTGGGTTGATTTATTGTTGCTGTGCAGCTTTAAATGTTTTTCCAGATCATCTAGGTCATTGTGAGCATATCGTTTCAACTTGGCACCACTTGCTTTTATACCTACCAACAGGGAATGGTGAATTAGTTTGTCTGCAAGAACAGTAGTATGTCTATCTGCTAGTGCAATTACGGCAGCTAAATTTGCTTGAAAACCACTAGGGAACAGTAAAACACTTTCTTTTCCGAGCCAGTGTGCTAAAGCTTCTTCCAGTTCTTTGTGAATTGGTCGATGCCCAGTTACTAAAGGTGAAGCACCAGCACCGACTCCATTTGTATACAAGGCTGTTTGAGCAGCTTCTATAAGGTTTGGATGTTTGCTTAGGCCTAGGTAATCATTGCTGGCTAGATCTAAGAGGGATATTGATTGACCAAGCTTTCCAGTACCTTTCATTTCGGCAGGTTCGTCGCCATGAATCCATATCTTTAATTTGCGGCGTCTTGATGGAAGAATGTTTGGCATGTTTTTCGTCTGTGATTTAATTGATTGCAAAGGCTTTTTGAATGGGATATTTGTTTGAATGAAATGATCTTTCTACTAGTGAAGATATTTCATGAGATGTCTTGCAAATCTCTATAAGATTTAGTTGATGAGTTCAAGGGCGAACGTTACGACTGCTAAAGATGTCGTTAATGTTGAGTTGGATCCTGAAGCGATCTTTCCTTTTTTACTGGACGATTTTCAACTGGAAGCTATTGATGCTTTAAATCATGGGTATTCAGTTGTTGTAGGTGCTCCAACAGGTTCTGGTAAGACACTGGTAGGTGAGTATGCCATTTATCGAGCTATTGCACATAAACAAAAGGTTTTTTATACAACACCTTTGAAAGCGCTCTCAAATCAGAAGCTGAGAGATTTTCAAAAGCAGTTCGGTCCAGAACAAGTTGGATTAATGACAGGAGACCTGAGTGTAAATAGAGAAGCTTCAATCGTTGTTATGACTACTGAAATCTTCCGAAACATGCTTTATGCGGAGGTTGATGAGCATGATGATCCTTTAGCTCAAGTGGAGGCAGTAGTTTTAGATGAGTGTCATTACATGAACGATTCTCAACGAGGTACGGTTTGGGAAGAATCAATTATTCATTGCCCTTCATCAGTGCAAATTGTGGCTCTGTCTGCAACTGTTGCTAATGCTGGACAGCTCACTGAATGGATCCAACGAGTACATGGTCCCACTCATTTAGTGAATAGTGATTTCCGTCCAGTTCCACTTAATTATTATTTTTGTAGTGCAAAGGGTATGCACCCTTTGTTGAATGATCAGGGGAAAGGCTTACATCCGAATTGCAAAGTTTGGCGAGCTCCAAAGGGTCATAAACGAAAGGGTCGACCTTCTAAACCTCTGCAGCCAGAGTCTCCTCATATTCGCTTTGTCATTTCTCAGATGGCAGATCGCGATATGCTTCCTACTATTTATTTTATTTTCAGCCGTCGTGGTTGTGATAAAGCTGTAAGGGATCTAGGTCCTCTGTGTTTAGTTACATCTCAAGAACAGGAGTTGATTCGAAATTGTCTATTGAAATATGAGGAAAAGAATGCGGAAGCTGTTCGTGATGCAATACATGTTGATGCTTTGATGCGGGGTATTGCAGCCCATCACGCAGGAGTGTTACCTGCTTGGAAGGAGCTAATTGAGGGTTTGTTTCAAGCCGGCCTAGTTAAGGTGGTTTTTGCTACAGAGACTTTGGCGGCTGGTATCAATATGCCTGCTAGAAGTACCGTGATTTCGACATTGTCTAAGCGGACTGAGCGTGGACATAGGCCACTTATGGGTAGCGAGTTTCTGCAAATGGCAGGAAGAGCAGGGCGTAGAGGTCTTGATACTCAGGGTTTTGTGGTTACCGTTCAGAGTCGTTTTGAAGGGGTCAGAGAAGCTGGCAAATTAGCCACAAGCTCAGCTGACCCTTTGATGAGCCAATTCACTCCTAGTTATGGAATGGTTCTGAACCTTTTGCAACGATATGAACTGGATAAGGCCAAACAGCTTATAGAACGTAGTTTTGGACATTATTTGGCAAGTCTTGATTTGGTAGAAGAGGAAGATTTATTAGAACAACTGAAATTAAAATTAGTCAATCTGCAACAAGTTGTTGGGGATGTCTCTTGGGATGACTTTGAAGATTATGAGAAGCGTCGAGGTCGCCTTAAAGAAGAAAGACGTTTATTGCGTATTCTTCAACAACAAGCTGCTGAAACTTTAGCTAATGAGCTCACCATGGCGTTGCAGTTTGCAAGTATTGGAACTTTGGTGAGTTTAAAAGCTCCTCAGCTTCATGGACGAATAACACCTGCAGTCATTGTCGACAAGTTAGAAGGTCCGGGACAGTTTCCTTTGTTGCTTTGTTTGACAGATCAAAATATTTGGCTGTTAGTGTCTTGTCAGTCAGTAGTTAGTTTGCATGCTGAGCTGAGTTGCATGGAAATAAACAATATCAATAAGCCTGAGCTCAAGCGAATGGGTGGACTACAACATGGTGATAAGCAAAGTGGAAGTTTGGCTATTGCTATTACACACATCGCAAAACGTCATTCAATGGAAATCCCTCAGTATGATCTTGCCGCTGAAGTTTTAGCTCAAGTTGAACGAGTCAAGGCATTCGAAAAAGATTTGGAACAACAGTCAGTGCATCGTTGGGGTGATCGTAAAAAGCTTAAGAAACATCGACGACGAATGGAGGAGTTGGAGTTAGAGATTAGAGAGCGCCAACAGTTATTTCATCATCGTGCAAACCGTCATTGGGAAACTTTTTTAGCTTTAATAGAAGTTTTAAGATATTTTGGTTGCCTTGAAAACCTTGTACCTACTGAGATAGGTAGAACGGTTGCTGCTTTGCGTGGCGATAATGAACTTTGGCTAGGGCTAGCATTAATGAGTGGTCATTTAGATGAGTTAGAACCTCCGGATTTGGCCGCGGTATTCGAGGCGATTGCTTTAGAAGTAAATCGTCCTGATCTTTGGAGTAACTATTCTGCTCCTCCTAAGGGAGAAGAAGCATTAAATAATCTTTCAGGAATTCGCCGAGAGTTATTACGTGCTCAAGATCGATTCAAAATTGATATTCCAGTTTGGTGGGAATTGGATCTGATGGGGCTTGTAGAAGCTTGGGCACGTGGAACATCCTGGAGTGAATTAATTTTGAACACCTCCTTAGATGAAGGAGATGTAGTACGAATAATGAGAAGAACAGTTGACCTTCTTTCACAAGTTCCCTATTGCGAAGCAATCAGTGAAAAATTGAGAATTAATGCACGCTTAGCTTTGAAAAGAATCAATCGCTTCCCAATTTGTGAAGCAGAGGATCTTATAGAGGCTTCTTTATCTCCTGAGGAGTCATTGAACCCTTCTACTGAAAGAGTGGTTTGATTACGTAGGGGTTAGCATAGAATTTGGATTGATAATACGATCAAAGTCGACTTCACTTATGTAGCCAAGCTCTAAAGCAGCTTGTCGAAGACTAATTTTTTGCTTGTTGGCAAGTTGGGCGATTTCACTTGCTTTTTTGTATCCGATTGAGGGAGTTAAGGCGGTAACCAACATGAGTGATTGGTCTAAGTACTCTTGGATTTTTTCTTGGTTTGGTTTTATTCCTTCTAGCATTGATGTTCTGCAACTCCTTGAGGCGTCATGAAGTAATTCAATGCTATGTAAAAGATTGAATCCAATTAATGGCTTATAGGCATTCATCTGCAGGTGTCCACCACTGCCCGCCATGGCCACGGCCAAATCTAATCCCATTATTTGCGTACAAACCATCGCCATTGCTTCGCATTGTGTTGGATTAACTTTGCCGGGCATTATCGAGCTGCCTGGCTCATTTTCAGGTAATTTTAGTTCTCCTAGACCTGCTCTTGGTCCAGAAGATAACAGGCGAAGATCATTAACAATTTTTAGAAGAGATACGGCTAATAGTTTTAGTTGAGACATTGTATTCACTAATCCATCATGGCTAGCCATGATGGCGAATTTGTTGTCTGCGACCTTGAAAGGAAGCCTAGTTAATTCTGAAATTTCTGCGACAATTTCAACGTCAAAGTTGGTTGGTGAATTCAAACCTGTTCCTATTGCAGTACCTCCTAATGGAAGTGGGTAGAGTTCTTTTAATGATTCCTCTATACGTTTATAGGCAGTTGAAACTTGTTCTTGCCAAGCAGAAGCTTCTTGACCAAGAGTGATTGGGACAGCATCTTGCAGATGAGTTCTGCCAATTTTGACTATTTCTTTCCAATCATTGCTTTTTTGAGAAAAGATTTCAATTAAGATTGCTAACTCAGGTAGTAGTTTCTTGGTGATTCCTTCCACAGCAGCTATATGGATTGCAGCAGGGAAAGTGTCGTTAGTAGACTGTGATCTATTTACATGATCATTTGGGTGAAGAGGCTTGTAACTTCCTAAGGGCTCGCCACTTATTTTGGATGCGATATTGCTAATTACTTCGTTGACATTCATGTTCGTTTGTGTGCCACTACCGGTTTGCCAAACTTTTAATGGGAACTGGTCGTTATGCAGTCCTTGTGATATTTCATTTGCCGCATTGATGATTAAATCTCGCTTTTTTTTATCAAGTACTTTTAGGCGATTATTAACCGTCGCAGCAGCTTTTTTGATTTTAGCTAATGCATAGATTAGCTCGATTGGAATGCGGTCTTCGCTAATGCAGAAGTTTAAGAGAGACCGTTGAGTTTGGGAGCCCCAAAGCGCCTTTGAAGGGACCTCAACGACACCTAGGCTGTCATGTTCTATTCGATAATGTTCAGACATCTATTCTTTGATGTGGGTAGAAGTAGTTTGAATTAAGTTTTTGAAAAATTTCAGAAGACTAAAGGGACTTGATAGCTCTCTAGCGGATGGGAATTAATCTTTCAAGATTAATTACTCAAAAATCAAGCAAAGTTTGGCCTCTCATTAATGGCTTTTTAGATCTCAAGACGGTCCCAGATCACATCTAGATTTGATTGATGTATCTCTGTGTTGAAACAATTAATCAGCTGATTAGACGTTAGTTTTTCCATGACTTTTTGGTCTGATTCAAGATTCCTTTTGAAATCTCCTCCATCTTGATTCCATGCTAAGTGTGCATTTTTCTGAACAACTCTGTAGGCTTCTTCTCTACTCATGCCATTTTCAACAAGGGCTAACAAAACCCTTTGACTAAAGACAACACCTCCATAAATATTCATGTTGCGGAGCATATTTTTGGGATATATCCCCAGGCCTTTGATTATTTCAGTCATTTCCCTCAACATGAAATGGAGAGTTACTGAGCAATCTGGCAGCATCATTCTTTCTATTGAGCTGTGGCTTATATCCCTTTCGTGCCAGAGGGCCATATTCTCTAGCGCTGCGACTACATAACTGCGCAGTACCCTTGCCAGCCCGCTTATTCGCTCACTGCGAATGGGATTGCGTTTGTGAGGCATAGCTGAACTACCTTTTTGGCCTTTTGCAAAGCTTTCTTCAACTTCGAGAACATCAGTTCTCTGTAGGTTCCTAATTTCTGTAGCGAAGCGATCTAAAGAAGTGCCAATCAGCGCAAGTGTTTGAATGTAATCAGCATGTCTATCTCGAGAAATTACTTGTGTACTAGCAGTATCAGGAGTGAGGTTAAGTTTTTTGCAAGTTAGTTTTTCGACTTCAGGGTCTGTATTTGCATAAGTCCCCATGGCTCCACTGATTTGCCCTACAGAAATATCAGTTCCTAATCGCTTTAATCGATCGCTATTTCTATTTGTCTCTGCTAACCAGCCAGCCAATTTAAAGCCAAAAGTAATCGGCTCACCGTGGATTGCATGTGAGCGTCCAATCATGACAGTTCCCTTATGGGCTTTAGCTTGAAATCGGATTACATCTTCCAGGCTTTGTATTTCTTTTTGAAGCAGCTTTACTGAAGCTTTTAATTGCAAGGCGAGTCCAGTATCAAGCACGTCGCTACTGGTCATCCCAACGTGAATAAATCGTCCGGCATCACCTACATTTTCATTGATATTTGTGAGGAATGCAATGACGTCATGTCTGACTTCGGATTCGATTTCGAGGATTCGTTCAGGGTCGAAGGCGGCTTTTTGGCGAATTTCTCGCATTGCATTCTTGGGAATCTTGCCAAGCTCGTAGTTTGCTTCGCAAGCAGCTATTTCGACATCTAACCAACTTTGAAATTTGGCTTTGTCGGTCCAAAGATTGCCCATTTCGGGCAGTGTGTATCGTTCGATCAACGTATCGTAAATTTGCTAGAAGCTTTGAACTTAAGTCCTTGAGCTCATGCTGACTTCAGTCGACGATGCTCAACTTCCCAATGAATGTGTCTTCCCCAGGACTGTTGCCTAACCCAACAACGTCCTCCTTTGCAATTAATTACTTGGAATGGGGGTAGGTCTTTAGGTTGATTTTCAAGTGTTACAAAGCTTCCTGGTCGAAGTAGTTCAAGCACAGTAGCTCTTTTAAAGCCTGACACCAGATGAATACGCTTGCATCTGCTGTAAGTGCTTTTTGGGGCTGACGTTAGGAATTTGTCAGACACTTCCTTTGAGAGCTGATCGGTAGATCCTCTCCACAAATTTGTCTAATTGGGTAACTTCTGCTGTTTTTATTCCGTTTCCTGTCTGCTTTTATTACTAAATGACCCGAAAATTGCGACTTGATCTTCACCTCCTAACTAAAGGCTTAGTTTCTTCTCGTCAAAATGCTCAGCGATTGATCCGGGCTGGCAAGGTTCGAGATCTAAATGGAAGGTTATTAGATAAGCCTGGACAGGAGGTCTCAGAGGGACTTGAGATTCAAATAAAGCAATCTCCACGATTTGTATCTCGAGGTGGAGAGAAACTGATTGAGGGTTTGCGGCAATTTTCAATAAACGTAGATGGAAAGGTTTGTCTTGATGCTGGTATTTCCACAGGTGGTTTTACTGATTGCCTCTTGAAGCATGGCGCGTCAAAGATTTATGGAATTGATGTTGGGTATGGGCAGACTGCTTGGAAAATTCGTAATGACAAAAGAGTTGTATTGAAGGAGCGTACTAATCTCAGAACTCTTACTCCAGATCAGTTATATGGTCCTCAAGATCCTTGGCCTAGTTTTGCAGTAGCAGACTTGTCTTTTATTTCTTTAAGACTTGTTTTGCCTATGATTAGATCATTGCTTCATCCAGAAGATGCAGAGGCATTACTTTTAGTTAAACCACAGTTTGAGGTTGGTCGCGAACGAGTAGGTAAAGGAGGAGTGGTTCGTGATGCTGCTGCGCATGTTTATGCTTTGCAGTCAGTAATTTGTTCTGCTTCTAATTTGAAATGGGGACCAAAAGGGATTGTTTCATCTCCTATTACTGGACCTGCAGGAAATCATGAATATCTTTTGTGGTTAGGTATTGATGCTGGTTCTAATTTGCTAAATGTTGAGGATCTAGTAGCAAAAACTTTGACTATCGCTTAAAGGGCTAAGCCATCAGTATCACCAGTCCGAATACGAATGACAGATTCAACTGGAGAAATGAAAATTTTTCCATCTCCAATTTCTCCGGTTTTGGCTGCTGTAGCAATTGCTTGTAAAACTGCATCAACATTTTCATCAGCTACTACCACTTCTACTTTTAGCTTTTGAAGAAACTCAACTGTGAATTCAGAGCCCCTATAACGCTCTACTTGTCCTTTTTGGCGGCCAAATCCACGAACTTCAGTGACTGTCATGCCCACTATTCCTGAATTGACCAATGCAAGCTTTACATCTTCTAGTTTGAATGGGCGGATAATGGCTTCAACTTTTTTCATGAGCACTTTGAGGGATAATTAAAAGACTAATTAACTTTTTTAGAATTTCCCTGAAATTGATAGAGCTGGGAGGCGATTAATGCTTAAGCCTGCTTCTTTTGCATCATTTGAAAGCGCTTTAGCATCTTCAAGAGGAAGTCTGACCTGTTTTGAGGCTATTGCTTCCCAATGAATATCCTCAAAATGAGTTTGTAGCCAAAGCATTCCTAGGATGGTTTCGGGTCTTAGATGTGTTCCTTCCTCTGTATCGATCAACCAAATATCCATAAAAAGAGATTTGCTAAGTACTATTAGGGGGTATAAAGCTGCATGAATTTGTCATTGTTGCTACGGATTTAGCTTTTGAGTATCCATTAGACATTTTCATGGTGAGCTTGAAAAGGATTTCTTTTCATATTTGTTTTGGCTTAGCTCAACTCAACTGAAATCTTTGTTTTCATTAATAAGCTCTAAAACAATTGATCAATTTTCCTAAGAGGGGAGGTCTTAAGTGAGTAACCATGACGCAAAAACAAAGACTCCATTTTATGGAGAACGTGCCATCGCTGAGGGAGAGCTAATTTGTTTTGAAAACCCTAATAAAAAGCGTCCTTACGAAATTTCTATAGAACTGCCTGAATTTACCTGTTTATGCCCTTTCTCTGGTTATCCAGATTTTGCCAGGCTTCGTTTGCTATATCAACCAGATCAAAAGGTTTTGGAATTAAAAGCAATTAAGCTTTATATAAATAGCTATCGCGATCGCAAAGTTTCTCATGAGCAGGTAGCCAATGAAATTATTGATGATTTGTTGGAAGCCTGTAGCCCTTTGTGGATGCAGTTAGAAGCTGATTTTAATCCTCGTGGCAATGTTCACACGGTCGTTCGTGTTGCCCATGGGAGCAGAAAAGCTTGTTAATTATTTGTTGAGAACAGCCTCTAGAAGATTAGGCATTTCGTTTGCTAAGCCAGGTAAGTTTCTATTACTCAACCCTCCAATATATAAAAGGTCCCTCCCATTATCTGAGACTGCCCATAATTGATTTGTGGTAATCATGCTTAGAAAACCACCTATTAAGGTAATGGCAAAACCTGCATAGACAAGAGGAACTCCAGGATCACGTTTAAGTAATAGACCACTTGCCGGTAACACCTCGATTACACGTAAAGGCATCCCTTTTATTTCTTTTGCCTCTCCTCCTGGACTTAGTCCGGATATGAATTGGCCGTTTTCATCAAAAACCTGAACAGGACCAATTTCGGTTGAAGCACTAATCAGGACAGGATCTGTCCCATTTGGATTGGTTGGAAGTACTAGTCCCCATATTTGTTCACCTAACTGAGGAAAATTTTGTAAAGGAAGTTGCAGTTTAGGTCCTTTAGCGAGTTGAAGTGTAATGGCTGCCAGAGACCAGTCTGCTTGATAAATAGTTATACCCTTGAAACGTAAAGGATGATTCACACTGATTTGTTTGATTACGCCATGACTTTTTCCTGGTTCAATGAGTTCAATACTTGATTGAAACTGCTCAGGCCTTCCTGCGGGGTCTCTTTCGATCTCGAAGTTTTTTAGCGTAAGAGTTAATTGATTGAATCCTTCTCTATTAACAAGCTCAAATGATCTTCCAGGGGCGAGAAATCTTTCTACTCGTTGACCTTTGACAGCTCCCCATGCCGCTCCAAACAAAAGAAACACCAGTCCTAGGTGTATAAGTGGAGGACCTATGCGTCCTATTGCTCCTTTCCTTGCAGCTATCCGGCTTGATTTCTTTTTAATTTGCCACCCTTTTTTTTTGAGTTGTTCTGCAAGATTATCTAGGCTTCCTTTTTTGGCTGGGATAGTTTCAGCTATTGCGAGTTTGCTTAATTGTTCGGGTTTTGTATAGTCAATCCAACGCAAGGCTGCTTGAAGAATTGGCCATTGTCTTCTCCAACTGCATATCATTAGTGACAATGCCAACCAACTAAGTAGGCCTAGAAACCAATCACTCGAATAAACATGATCTAATTGGAAAGCAATAAGAGTTTCTCCACTAAGGAATCCAAGTAAAGGGTGCTTTCCATAAATCTCTATATATTTTTCAATAGATTCTCCTTGTGGAATTGCAGTTCCTATTGCGCTTGAAAACGCAATAATAAGTAGTAAGAAGATTGCAACTTTGAGGCTGGATATCCAGGTAATTATTCTTCGTAAAATGAACATCACTTAGCCCCAACGTGCCATAAGAGTTAACAGACCGGTTGTAAGCAATATGGTTCCACTTAATGGTGAGATCCAATGCACGAATGGACGAAGTGCTAACAGATTAGGAATGCTTGCAGCAGCAGTTCCTGCAACAAAAAGCGGGAGTATTTGCCCAAACCCAAAAAATGTTAGTAATAAAATTCCTATTACAGGGTTTCCACTTTTAGCAATCCAGCCTAGTAAAACCGCTAAAACAGGCGTTGTGCATGGGGATGATGCAAACCCGAATGCTAAACCTGCTGCAATTGGTGCTAATGGAGCAGGAACATTTCGCTCCCAAATTGTTGGATCTGGACCTTTTGGTAATGGAAATTTGACAACTCCTAAAAGATTTAGACCCATAATTACTGCTAAAAGACCTACTAATGTCGGTATTAAAAGAGGTATTTGACCATATATTTTCCCTAAGAAGCCGCTAATACAACCTAAAATGATTAGTGAGAGGACGATACCGCTACAGAAGTTAAAACTGCTCTTAATTGGGCCTTGACGATCTTTAAATCCCGCTAGAAAGGCAACTGTTATGGGTAGTAGAGATAAGGAACATGCTCCAAGACTTGTAAGCAGCCCACAAAAAAATACAATAAATAGTGTTAATGGACCTGGGTGAATAAGCCCCTGGCTCAACAGATGCTCACTATTGCGAGCTAGATCGGATAATGTCAGATCTAGAGAAGAAATTGGAGGAAATGGCAGTTTTTAATTAAATTAGGTTTTTAAAGATATCTATTTAACTCTTCTATTTATTGTAGATCCAACAATGATATTAGTCGATTCTAAGGAACATCTAATAAGAAGGCCTCCTATTAGTAAGCTTGACAGAAGAGAACTACCCCCATAACTGATCATTGGTAATGGCAAACCTGTTGTTGGCATTACTCCAGATGCTACTGCAATATTCATCAATGACTGTCCAACAAGAATCGTGCTGCAGCCAATTGCAACTAGCTTTGATTGATTTGTTTTGCAATAGAGAGCGACACGTAATCCAAGAAAAGCTATTAACATTAAGAAGAGTAATAACATCACTGAACCAAAGAATCCAAACTCTTCTGCAAAAACCGAAAAAATAAAATCAGTACTTCTAAAAGGTAAGTATTGAAGCTTTTGTGTAGAAAGGCCAAATCCTTCACCAAACCATCCTCCTGAACCTATAGCCAATAGACTTTGAACTAATTGGTATCCAGTCCCTTGAGGGTCTTGCCAAGGATCAAGGAATGACACAACTCGAATTCTTTGGTATTCCTTTAAAAAGATACTTACAGCTCCTAAAAGGACACCTAGAGAGGCCACTCCAAAAAGGGTGCGGAATCTAATTCCTGCTGCTAGCGCTATTAACCAAAGGAGAATACCTATCAGGGCTGCAGTACTTAAATTAGGCTGAAAAAGTATTAACAATAAAAGAGCGCTAAAGATTATTAACCAGAACATTTTTTGATCTATGTTGAGCCGTTTCCATTGTGCGAATAGGTTTGCAGCTTGAAGAATTAAAAAGGGCTTAAGAAGTTCTGAGGGTTGAATTTGGAATGGACCAATTACTAACCATCTTGTAGATCCATTGATGGTTGTCCCTACAAAATGTGTTGCTAATAAAAGAAGTAATGAAACTAAAAGTAAAGGGCCTGAAAATTTCAACCAATTTCTTAGGCTGGTAGAAATCACAACGTATAAAAGCCCCCAGCTTGCTATTAGCCAGATCAGCTGTCGTTTTATGTAATACGCTCCATCCCCCATCTCTTTAGTGGCCACCCACCAACTAGCCGAGCCAAGAACAAAAAGCCCTGCAAGACTCCAAAAAGCTATCAATGCGATCAATAAGCGCCCCTCTGCTGACCAAGCCTCCCAAGGGAGTGGGAGGAGAGCTTGCCAGAAAGAGATTTTTTCTGCCTTCTTTAAGGGCAAAGAATTGTTATTTGATTTTCTTGTTTGAGTTTTACAGGTAGCCATTATGAAGGAACTAATTTCAAGGTGAATTCGAAGATTAACTATCCCTATTGAGCCGCCTATAAGGATATTTGCCAAGTCAATTACAATAATATTTTTTGTAAGCTTTAACTAATTTTTAGTTTCTTGTAGTAACTAGTATGAATTTTGATGAACTTTAGATTTAAAGTTTTTTCTATAAAGTCTTATTTTATTGCCTATATTTGGCAAAGCATTTAGAGTGAAGAAGTATTTTTCTTTATTCTATTAGCTGAATGCCCACAGACTAGTAGAGTGCTTAACTTTTCTTTCTATCCTTTAGGTCTGATCTCCTTTTATATGACATCTTTAGGGGAATTACTTGGTGATGATGACTCGTCATTGGTTGCTGCTTTTTATGATCGATTTCCATACCCAGATGATTCTTTGAAAGATGGGCCTCCACCAGGCTTTAATTGGAGGTGGTCTGTAGATAATGTTTTTTCATTTTGCACTGGTGCACTTCCTAGAAAAGCTGAGGATATTGGATATTGGAGGATTTTGGATGCTGGTTGTGGTAGTGGTGTCAGTACAGATTATCTTGCGCATTTAAATCCTGGTTCAGAAATTCTTGCTGTAGATATATCAAAAGGGGCGCTTGCAGTGGCGATTGAGCGACTGCGTAGATCGGGAGGAGACAAAAAAGCGAACTTACGCTTTGAGAATAAGAGTCTTTTTGAACTAGGAGATGATGGCAAATTCGATTTTATTAACTCTGTAGGTGTTTTACATCATCTATTGGATCCTGACTTGGGCTTGAAAAAATTAGCTTCACTACTTAAATATAGAGGTATATTACATTTATTTATATATGCAAAAAGAGGTCGTTTGGAAATAAATAATGCTAGAAAAGCCATGAAGATATTGGGATTAGTGGATGCAAAAAATGACTTAAAACTAGCGAGACAATTTTTTGAAAATCTTCCTGAAAAGAATTCTATCAGAAAGGATTATGAAGAGAGATGGGCTCTTGAATGTCAATCTGATGTAAATTTTGCAGATATGTATCTGCATCCAAGAGAGCTCAATTATGATCTCCAGAGCCTTTGGCAAATGATAGACAATTCAAATCTTCAATTTGTAAATTTCTCCAATCCTAATATATGGTTTTTGGAACGTTTTTTCAATGGTGAACTTTTAGAAAGAGCAAAAAAATTGTCATATAAAGAGCAAATGCTTTTGGTGGAATATTTAGATCCTCAAATCAGCCATTTTGAGTTTTTCTTGTCTAAAGGTGCACTTGAAAAATATCAATGGAACAATGATGATGAGTTACTTTCTACTACAGGAAAACTTAATAAGTGCATTTGGGGTTGGCCAAGTCAAACTTTGCATGATTCTGAAATGAACCGAATAGAAATTAATGCTGATTGTTTAACATTTTTAAAAGCTATTGAGATTTCTCCTGGGATACCTTTTGGTTTATTGCCTTTGAACTGGGATCAATCCATGATTGCCTCTACTGCAAGGGATCTGCAGAAACAGCAATTGCTGTTGATTTATCCCTTGTAGTTTTCACTGCATGATAGATTCCGCGAGCCTTTACGTAGAGAGCCTCGGAGCCCTTGCTGGCATCCCCGCTGCTCCAGCCTGAAAATGACCCTCCAAAAGGGGGTGACTTACTGCTGGAAAAATTAGAGGATTCTGGTCAAAGCACCGAGAGCAATCTGAATCTTGGCCTTCCAGAAGATTCTTCTGATGCTTCTTCTGGAGAATATGTGCAGCTACAGCGGCGCATATATAGGGCGGCTTTGATTGTCTCTGCTCTAGCAGGGACGATTACGGCTTTTTTCTTTGGCTTATATGTTTCTATCAGCCTTCTGATAGGTGCTTTATCAGGAATCCTTTACCTAAGGCTCCTTGCCCGAAGTATTGGAAAGCTTGGGACAAGTTCAAAGACAGTCAGCAAGATTCAGCTTCTTGTACCAGTAGTTCTTGTGCTCGCAGTGTCAAAACTGTCTCAGCTTGAGTTATTACCGGCAATTTTGGGTTTTCTGCTCTATAAACCCTCACTAATTTTTCAGATCTTGCTTGAGTCTCGTTCAAGAGTTTCACCTGATCATTCCTAATAGCCGATTTTCGGCTTTTTTCCCTTCCGTCGTATCAGCGACACCGAACTTCACGCCCAATGGGTTCCTTTCCATTTTTTCTCCCCTTTGCTGAATTAGAGGTTGGTCAACACCTTTATTGGCAGTTAGGAGGCCTAAGGATTCACGGTCAGGTTTTTATGACTTCGTGGATTGTTATAGGTGCATTGCTTGCTCTTGTAGTTGCAGGAACTAAAAAGATGGAGCGAGATCCTCGTGGTGTACAAAATCTTTTGGAGTTTTTGTGGGATTACATCCGTGATTTAGCTCGGACTCAAATTGGTGAGAAGGTTTATCGAGATTGGATGCCTTTTATAGGCACTCTTTTCTTGTTTATTTTTGTTAGTAACTGGGGAGGTGCTTTGGTCCCATGGAGGCTGATTCACCTTCCAAGTGGAGAGCTTGGCGCGCCAACTGCTGATATCAATACAACTGTGGCCTTGGCCCTTTTGGTATCACTTTCATATTTCTATGCAGGCTTGAGCAATAAAGGATTGCGTTACTTCGAGTATTACGTGCATCCGACGCCGATAATGCTTCCTTTCAAGATTGTTGAGGACTTCACCAAACCATTATCACTTTCCTTTCGTTTGTTTGGGAACATCCTGGCAGATGAGTTAGTGGTTGCAGTTTTGGTTTTTTTGGTTCCTTTGGTTCTTCCAGTTCCGGTAATGTTCCTTGGCCTTTTTACAAGTGCTATTCAAGCTCTCATCTTCGCCACTCTTGCCGCTTACTACATCGGTGAAGCTGTCGAAGAACATCATTAATAGATTTTTTTGTCAGATTTGAATTGAAGATCTGGCAAAAACCCTTGCGGTCAGGTCCTTTTTTGTTAGGGCCCATCTCATGAACTTTGAGATGTCCCTCCCGCAGGTATAAACTCCCGGTCCCTACTATTCGCGCTCATAAGGCGCTTCACATCCTTACCTCAATCATGGATTCCATTACCACCGCAGCTTCCGTTGTCGCCGCTGGCCTAGCTGTTGGCCTTGGCGCTATCGGCCCCGGCATCGGTCAGGGCAGTGCTGCACAGGGTGCAGTTGAGGGTATTGCTCGCCAGCCTGAAGCAGAAGGCAAGATAAGGGGCACCTTGCTGCTCTCATTCGCTTTCATGGAATCACTCACCATTTATGGCCTTGTGGTCGCATTGGTGCTTCTTTTCGCCAATCCTTTTGCGGGTTGATTTAAAAGAAAGTGGGATTTGACCTCTAACTACATAAACAACCAAAACTGATGTAGTTAGAGATCAACCTCATGTTGATTTCTTTGTCCTTGCTTTAGTTCCTTTCTCATCTTGTTGCTTGCTTTTTTCGCTCGCACCTTTGTCACATGACAAGTTTGTTTCTGTTCGGTGCTACTGAGGGAGGTCTTTTTGACTTCGATGCCACCCTTCCACTTATGGCGGTTCAGGTGGTCCTCCTCACCTTCATCCTTAATGCTCTTTTCTTCAAACCCGTAGGCCGGGTCGTTGAGGAAAGAGAAGGCTATATAACTACTAGTCGAGCTGAAGCGAAGCAAAAACTTGCTGAGGTTCAAAGACTAGAATCCGAGCTAAAAGATCAGCTTAAGGCTGCCCGTCAGGCAGCTCAAAAGGTCATAACTGATGCTGAGCAAGATTCTGAAAAGCTCTATAAAGAGGCTTTGGCTTTAGCCACTGCAGAGGCAAATGCTTCTCGTGAATCAGCCAGGCGTGAAATTGATTCTCAGCGGGATTCTGCCTTGACTCAATTAAAGGAAGAGGCTGAACAATTGGGCAATCTCATTGTCGATCGCTTATTGGCAGCAAAATGATTTTTAATTTAATTCTTGCTTCTGAAGGCTTTGGTCTCAATCTCAATGTGTTTGAGACAAATGTCATTAATTTGGCTGTTGTAATTTTCGGGCTTTATAAATTTCTCCCTAACTTTTTAGGTGGAATGCTTGAAAGACGGCGTTTAGCAATTCTTTCTGATTTGAAAGATGCGGAGGACCGTCTTTCGGAAGCTACAAAATCACTTACAAAGGCTAAAAAAGAACTTGCATCTGCTGAACAGAAAGCTGTTCAAATTCGTACTGATTGCAAGACTCGTGCAGAATCTATCCGCTTAGAAAGTGAAAAGCGAACTATTGAGGAAATGGCTCGCTTAAAGCAAGGAGCTGTGGCTGATCTCAATGCAGAGGCTTCGAGAGTAACCTCTCAGTTGCGGCGTGAAGCAGCTCGTTTGGCTATAGAAAAAGCATTGGCAACTCTCCCTGGGAAACTTGATGAAAGAGCTCAGGAAAAGTTTTTAAGCCAATCAATACAAAATATGGGTAAAGATTGATGCCACTTCTAAATACCATCACTACTCCTTATGCAGAAGCTTTCCTTCAAGTGGCAACAACCCGGAAGGAAGTGGACAAAGTAGTCGATCAGGCAAAGTCAGTATTGAATCTGTGGAATGAATGTCCAGCATTTAGTGAGGCAATGGCATCACCAGTGTTGGAGGTTGATTCAAAGAAAGCGGCTCTAGAAAAGCTCTTTACTGATCAGGTCACACCTTCTTTCCTCAACCTTCTGAAGCTGTTAGCAGACCGTCAACGAATAGGTCTTTTAGATGCTGTGCTTGAGCGGATGCTTGAGCTTTATAGAGAACAGCGAAATATTGCGCTAGCTACTGTCACTTCTGCATCGACACTAAGTGAAGACCAACAATCTGATCTACTCAAGAAGATTCAATATGTAGCCGGTACAGATAATCTTGAGATTAACCTTAAGGTAGATCCTGATTTGATTGGTGGCTTTGTAGTCAATGTTGGTTCTAAGGTTATTGACGCAAGTTTGTCTGGTCAGGTTCGCCGTTTAGGACTTGCTTTGGCGAAGGTGAGCTAGCTCATCTAAGGTCCTCTCTCTACTCCTTTTTTTTCTTCCCCCTCCCCTCTTTTAACCCCAACCTCTTCTCATGGTTTCCATACGCCCCGACGAGATCAGTTCGATTCTCAAGCAGCAAATTGCCGACTACGACAAATCAGTATCTGTTAGCAATGTTGGAACTGTTCTGCAAATAGGAGACGGTATTGCTCGCGTTTATGGCCTTGAGAAGGTTATGGCTGGTGAATTGGTTGAATTTGAGGATGGCACTGAAGGGATCGCCTTAAACCTGGAAGACGACAATGTTGGTGTGGTGCTAATGGGGGAGGGAATTGGTATTCAGGAGGGAAGTACTGTTAAAGCAACTGGAAAGATTGCATCAGTTCCGGTTGGTGATTCAATGTTGGGGCGAGTAGTTAGCCCTTTAGGTCAGCCTGTTGATGGGAATGGAGAAATATCTACTTCTGATTCTCGTCTTATTGAGGCAATAGCACCTGGAATTATTAAAAGGAAGTCTGTACATGAACCAATGCAGACTGGTATCACATCAATTGACGCGATGATTCCAATTGGTCGTGGTCAACGTGAGTTAATTATTGGAGATCGTCAGACTGGTAAAACTGCTATTGCTATCGATACCATCATTAATCAAAAAGGTGAAGATGTTGTTTGTGTTTACGTAGCTATTGGTCAAAAGTCTGCATCTGTGGCCAATGTTGTTGAAGTGCTTCGTGAAAAGGGAGCGCTTGATTACACAGTTGTTGTTAATGCAAGTGCATCGGATGCTGCTGCATTGCAATATTTGGCCCCTTATACCGGAGCGGCAATTGCTGAGTACTTCATGTACAAAGGAAAAGCTACTTTGGTTATTTATGACGATTTAACCAAACAGGCACAGGCTTATCGTCAGATGTCTTTGCTATTGCGTCGTCCACCAGGACGTGAGGCATATCCTGGAGATGTTTTCTATTGCCATAGCCGACTCCTCGAAAGGGCTGCCAAACTTTCTGATGCAATGGGTAAGGGTTCAATGACTGCTCTTCCGATTATTGAAACTCAGGCAGGAGATGTTTCGGCTTATATACCTACTAATGTTATTTCAATTACAGACGGGCAGATTTTCCTTAGTTCTGATTTGTTTAACTCAGGATTGCGCCCTGCAATTAATGTTGGTATTTCAGTTAGTCGTGTAGGTGGGGCAGCCCAGACTAAGGCTATTAAAAAGATTGCTGGTACCTTGAAGCTTGAGCTTGCTCAGTTTGACGAGCTCGCTGCTTTTTCTCAGTTTGCTTCTGATCTTGATGAAGCGACTCAAAAGCAACTAGGGCGAGGCAAGCGTTTGAGAGAACTTCTTAAACAGCCGCAGTTTGCACCACTTAATCTCGCTGAGCAGGTGGCAATTGTTTATGCGGGTGTTAAAGGATTAATTGATGAAGTTCCTGAAGATCTGGTAACTCAGTTTGCCGGTGAACTCCGTGATTATTTGAAGACAAATAAACCTGATTTCATTAAGAAGGTACTGACCGAGAAAGTTCTCTCGGAAGATGCAGAATCAATTCTTAAAGCTGCCATCAACGAGGTGACAACCTCGATGATGGCAGCAGTTTGATTCTTAAGGTTATTTTAGGAGGACTTTAATCTATGGCGAACCTTAAGGACATTCGAGACAGAATTGTTTCTGTTAAGAATACTCGAAAGATCACCGAGGCTATGCGACTTGTTGCTGCTGCAAAGGTCCGTCGTGCTCAAGAACAGGTTTTGAGAAGCCGTCCCTTCGCTGATCGTTTGGCACGTGTGCTTGAAAATATTCAAACTCGTATGAAGTTTGAGGCGGCTGATGCACCATTATTAAAAGTACGGAATGTTCAGAAAATTACCCTTCTTGCCGTTACAGGTGATAGAGGATTATGTGGTGGTTATAACTCCAATATTATTAAGCGAACAGAGCAACGTTATGCCGAGTTGCAAGCTAAAGGATTTCAGCCTGATTTGGTATTGATTGGCCGTAAAGCGATTACTTATTTCCAGAATAGATCTAGTCAATATTCTATTCGTGCAACTTTTAAGGAACTTGAGCAAGTGCCTACAGCTCAAGATGCAGAGTCAATAACCAGTGAGGTTTTGGCAGAATTTATGTCGGAAAGTACAGATAGAATTGAGGTGATTTATACCAAGTTCATCAATCTTGTTAGTTGTAATCCAGTAGTGCAGACCCTTTTACCCTTAGATCCTCAAGGGATTTCAGAGGATGATGATGAGATTTTTAGACTCACAACAAAGGACAGTCGTCTTACTATTGAGAAAGATGTTGCTCCAACTAATGATCAACCCTCTCTGCCTTCTGACATTATTTTCGAGCAGAGTCCTGATCAACTTTTAAATGCACTTTTGCCGCTTTATTTGCAGAATCAATTGCTTCGTGCCTTACAGGAATCAGCTGCTTCAGAGCTGGCAAGTAGAATGACTGCAATGAATAATGCTAGTGATAATGCTAAGGAACTAGCTAAGACCCTTACTCTTGATTACAACAAAGCTCGTCAGGCTGCAATTACGCAAGAGATTTTAGAAGTGGTTGGAGGAGCCTGTGCTTAGACTTTCACTTGATAGGATTAGTAATATAATTTTGAAAATATATTGCGACTCTATTCTAAGAAGTCCTCTTTAAAATATAGTTGCTTTTATTGGAAAAGACTAAATCTAAAACTGTATTGATGACTAGATTTAATGAGGTCTCCATCAACTATTTCTGCATAAATATGATTGCGAAAAATTTAAAGTTAGGGCTATATTTGAATTGAAATTAAAACTCCTTGAAGTGAAATTGAAATTGCCTAAAGAAATTCCCATTGAAGGACTTCGACCTTGGATTGTTAAAGAGCTAATTAAACTTGGAGATCCTTTGCGCTGGTCTATTTCCAGTATTAAATCTTTAGAATCCAATGAAACATCTAACCAATTAGTGGTTGAAGCTGTGGTAATTATTCCTTAGTCTTTCAATTGATATTATTGGAATTTTAACTCTCCAAATTATAAAAACTTCTCTTTGGCTATAGAACTGCCCACCCTTTTACTCATTCCTACTGGGATTGGTTGCTCTATAGGGGGGTATGCGGGAGATGCAATTCCTACTGCTCGTTTATTAGCTTCTGCTTCAGGGTGTTTGATAACACATCCAAATGTGATGAATGGAGCGGCTCTTTATTGGAGTGATTCTCGGATTCAATACGTTGAGGGGTATGGGTTAGATCGATTTGTTATTGGTGAATTGGCTTTGCGTCCAGTTAGACAACAGAAAGTTGGTTTGCTATTAGATGCAGGCATTGAGCCTGACTTGAGACAGAGACATTTGCAGGTCGCAGAAGCTTGCAGAGCGAGTCTTGGATTGAATATCGGACCTGTTGTAATTACAGAGGTTCCGTTAGAAATTAAATTGCAGAAAGGAAGTAGTGGGGCGAGTTGGGGAGAACTTGTACAAGTAGATGCTTTACTTAAGTCGGCTGAAAAATTAAAGAAGGCTGGTGCTACAGCAATAGCTGTTGTTACACGGTTCCCAGATGATGTTGGTAGTGCAGTTTTATCTGAATATCGTCAAGGAAGAGGTGTTGATCCTCTTGCAGGTGCTGAGGCAGTTGTTAGTCATCTATTGGTAAAACATTTTGGCTTACCTTGCGCGCATGCACCTGCTTTGTCTTCGTTACCGCTTGATGAAGGAGTAGACCCAAGAGCGGCAGCTGAGGAACTAGGACATACCTTCTTACCTTGTGTTTTGGTAGGCTTGAGCAGAGCGCCAGATCTCTTACCAATAAATAAAGAATCTTTCTGGGAAAGTTCTCGAATCCCAGGCTCTTTGCATGTTGATCAATTAGGAGCAGTGGTCGCTCCTCAGGGAGCACTTGGAGGTGAGGCGGTATTGGCTTGTTTGGAAAGAAAAATTCCTCTAATTATTGTATCTAATCCAAACTTGCTTAATATCACATCTCATTCTTTGGGGCTTAATAACGATGTCATCTCTAATAAGAATATTGTAGTTTTACATGCAAGCAATTATGTAGAGGCAGCCGGTTTAATTGTTCTTTTAAGAGAAGGTATATCTGCCGATTCGCTTTATAGGCCTATTACTCATATTCGTGAAGTCAAGTAAAAAAAATAATTTCTATATTTGATAAGTGTATGGATTAAATTATTTTTATTTGCATATATTTAAGGTAGCTTCTTCTTTAGCGTAAACATGCCATTGGATGTCTTGGAGATATACCTAAGGCTTTTGCTACCCCAGGATGACATACAGAACCTCCAACCGTATTCAGGCCGGAAAGTAGTTCGGGACGGTCGGCAACTGCTTCTTCTAGACCTCGCCCTGCCATTCCAAGAATGTATGGAAGGGTAACGCTAACAAGTGCTTCTGTGGAAGTAAAAGGCACTGCACCAGGCATATTCCCAACTGCGTAATGTTGTACACCGTGAATATTTACAGTTGGATTTGTATGAGTAGTTTCAACGCTTGTAGCGACACAACCTCCTTGATCTATTGCGACATCAACTATCACTGAGTTTGGCTTCATTCCTTTCACCATGTGTTCGTTTACAAGTGTTGGCGCCCGTCCTCCTGGAGTAAGTACTGCGCCTATAAGAAGGTCTGCAGTGGGAATAAGTCTTTCAAGTAAGGCTTGATTGCTTACAACGCTCATGAACCGTCCTCTTCGGTGCGCTTCGATGTTGCGCAACCTTTCTGGGGATCTATCTAATAGCATGACTTCTGCATCCATGGCAGCTGCCAGTCTTGCCGCATTCCATCCAACGGTGCCTGCTCCAAGCACAATTACTCTGGCAGGTCTAATACCAGTGCACCCTCCTATTAGAACACCGCTACCACCATGTGGACGCTCAAGCAAATGGGCACCCACTTGTGCTGCCAGTCGACCAGCAATCTCACTCATTGGGGCGAGTAAAGGTAAACTGCTGTCCTCCATTTGGACAGTCTCATAGGCAATCCCTGTTGTCCCTGTAGTTATTAAGGCTTCACCAACTTTTGGATAAGCAGCTAGATGTAAGTAAGTGAATAAAATCATGTCTTTTCGCAGGAACTTAAACTCTTCTTCTTGCGGTTCTTTAACTTTCACGATTAGATGTGCCGCCCAAGCTTCTTCTCGAGAGACAATTTTTGCTCCTGCATGAGCAAAAGCTTTATCTCCAATGCCTGCTCCTGTTCCCGCGCCTGATTGCACAAGCACCTCTAAACCTTGAGTGACAAGCTCTCTTGCCCCGTCTGGTGTAAGAGCTACACGTAATTCATCAGGTTTGATTTCTGTTGGGACACCGATGCTGGCCAGCGGAGCCGAGAGAACTGAGGAGGTCATAAACGGCTTTGACTTCTCTTAGGGTGCACAAGTAAGGACAGTGTTGCCAGTATTGTTTTGATTATTTGGCAGCGATCGGTAATCTCCATCCGTCACCGAAGGCTTGAGTACTTACTTTTAGTAAAGGAGGTGCTTGCCTTCTTTTGAATTCTGCTTTCTTTAACATATTTTCTATTTGTTTAATTAAAGTTGGACAATATCCAGAATCTATAAGTTCTTGAATGGTGAGATGTTCTTCAATGAAAGCTTGAAGAACAGTGTCAAGAATTTTATAGTCAGGCAATGAATCACTATCTAGTTGACCGGGTCTTAATTCAGCACTAGGGGGCTTATTAAGGATTGCTTTTCCTATAATTTCTTTGTTATTAGACAGCCCTAAGGTTGACTTGCATTGGAGAGAAGCTGAACTATCTAGCCATTTACATAGTTCAAATACAGACGTTTTATATAAGTCGCCTATAACTGATAGGCCTCCGTTTAAATCCCCATAGAGTGTGCAATAACCAACAGCTAGTTCGGATTTGTTTCCAGTTGATAGAAGTAGGTGTCCTTCTTGATTTGCTATAGCCATAAGAAGAGTTCCTCTAATTCGAGATTGGAGGTTTTCAGCTGTGACCCCCTCGGGTGGTTTGCCTAGTGGAGTTTCCAGAGTCAAGTTATAGCTATTCATTAGGGCTTCAATTGGGACAGTTAGGGTAAGAATGTCAAGACGCCTGGCGAGGTCTAAGGCATCTTTAATTGATTCAACGGAGCTCCAGGGCGAAGGCATCAATACAGCGGTGACGTTCTTAGGTCCTAAAGCGGCTACCGCAATGATTGTGACTAGTGCAGAATCAATCCCTCCACTCAAACCAATTAGAGTTGAATTAAAATTGCATTTCTTTGCATAGTCGCTCAAGCCTAGAACTAATGCTTTGAAAAGTTGTTCTTGTGGTGTAACTGTAGATATAAGTTTTGAGGTGTTTGTTTGGGTTGTTTCCCATATAACTAATGATTGACGACAGCTTGGTAGTGTCAGAGTTAATTCAGCTTTCGAATTAAGTACAAAACTTGAGCCATCAAAGATTAGTTCATCATTGCCACCAACTTGGTTGAGATATATCACTGGGCATTGGAGTCTTTTTACTGCTTTTGCTGCCAATCTTTGTCTAAGGGATGTTTTGTCATGACTAAATGGTGAGGCGGAAAGATTTATGAGTAGATCGATGTTTTTGGATTCAAGTTGCGCAATTGGATCTGGTCCTGCTATGCGATGAATTTGTAATTCTTCTTCGACCCATAGGTCTTCGCAAATTGTTAACCCTACATGCCAAGTCTTTTTTTCGATCTCTATATGGAGTGTCCCTAGTGGTTCGCCTGTACGGAAGTAGCGCTTCTCATCGAAGACGTCATATGTAGGTAGTAATTGTTTGCGAGCTACAACTTCCCAGCCTGATTCTTTTACGAGAACTATTGAATTAAACAACTTTGGGAGTTGAGGATCTTGTGTTGGCTCAGCTATGCCTATGAGAGCCATCAATTTTGGTGTATCTAACGCAATTGATTTAGAGATTTTGTTAAGAATTTTATGTTGCTCTTCAAGGAGTAGAGAATTCAGAAGCAGATCTCTAGGGGGGTAACCCCAAAGAGATAGCTCTGGAGTGAGCAAAAGGTTTGCCCCTTGTTTAGCAGCCTTGCGGCAGGCATTCAAAATGATTTCTGAATTTCCTTCGAGATCTCCTACAAATGGGTTTATTTGGGCTAGAGCAATTTTCATTATTTACTGTTTAGGCCATAAAGGTTTCGCGCTAAAACCATTGGCAAAATTGAGTCTGGGATTTGAGAAGATTTTGGATTGTGACGTACAAGTGAACTTGCTGAGTGTGGTATTTGTAACGGCAGTAAATCGACTTGTCCTCCAAGAGACTTCAAACTTATTAGATGATTTTTTTCAATTGGCCATCCTTCGCGGGGGGCAATTCCAATCCGAGCTTTTTTTAAAACAGCTTTTGGATTTGCCCAGTATGGGATTTGTCCTGCAAGATCACTGCCGATAACAAAGATTAATTCTTCTTTTGGCCATTTTTTAGAAGCTTTTTCTAAGGTTTTTATCGTCCATGGACTACTAAGGTCTTGAAGTAGTTGAAGATGAGGGTTTGCGATCTCATCCACTAAGGCACTTAGCAATGCATGACGATGTTGAAGTGAAGCACCATGCTTTTTCATTGGATTGTCACTTGCCCAGGTGACTACTTTCGGGAAGATTTTGAGTAACCCTTCTAAAAGAGCTTTATGACCATAAGTAGGAGGGTCCGCGCTTGTTCCTAGTAAGGCGATAGGTCCTCTAGGAGAATTCATGGGAGGAAAAGCTGTTGTTCACTTTTGGGATTTGTTTCGCTTCTTGGCCAATTCCTAAGCCAATGTTTCACTTGAGGATCTTGTTTTACAAGTCGTTGCAACATTGCTTCTGGCGGGATACATCTGTGGTTACTTCCTTGGATTAATGCTCCTGCGGCAAGACGACCTGTGATTTTTGTCGTGTGGACTGCCAAGGCGGCTTGTGCAATGGCTACAGGAGCTGTTGATGCAAGGCTTAATCCACCTGTGATTGGAGTCGCTAAGATTAGGAACTGCCGCAAAGCGCTGAGAATTAGTTGAATGCTTAATTGTGCTCCGCCAAGAAATGCATTGTAAATAGATAAACGCTTTAGTAATTTTCTTGCAGCATGTCCTTTCATTTGTAATCCATATAATTTGCTTAGTTGTATAACAAGCGCTGTATCAAAGACGAGTCCACCAGCCAGATCAAGCATTATTAGTGGATTTACTGCAACACAAGAGGCTTTTAGAGCAGCGCACCTTCCAATTAGATTCTGTGCGACTGCCTTACTACGTTTTAATCGACCAACAGTAATTGCTTGATGAAAATGATCTGCTTGTCGAAGTGTATTAATAGCTAACAGAAGTTCTCCTTGTTCTGATAAATAAAACTTTAAATAATTGAGAAGAGAGTTGACTTTGGGGAGGCAAGGTTGACTTCTGACTCGACCATTTGATTTTAGTTGAGCCTTTCGTGGTGCTGCTGCTACTACTTTGATGATTAGGTTGCGGGCATTATTTGGCAAGCGTTTGCGAATACTCTGGATCACATCTTCCAACTCATTTGGCTGCCATTGATCGCAGCGATTGAGAGTAAGTAAAACAGGTTTGCCACTGCTCAAAAGTATCTCAAGCGCTTCTAATTCAATTCTTGTGAGGTCACCGTCTATTACAAGAAGGACTAAATCAACTTGAAGGGCTAATCGTGCTGCTAGGCGAGCTCTGGCTTCAGCTGCAATTTCATCGATTCCTGGGGTGTCCACTAATTCAATCCTTTTTAGGTTGTTAATGGAGAGATTCCAGAGATGAGCTTTGGTAAAGCGGGTACAGCCATGAGCCACATCAGTGGCGAAGATGTTCTCTTCTAATAAGGCATTGAGAAGACTAGATTTTCCTACTCCAACCCTGCCAAAGGCTGCTATACGTATATGTTTTTTATTTAATCGACTTATTTGTCGATCTAGTGTTTTGAGCTCTCCGGTTAATTGTGTTCTTTCACGTGGGGTAAGTTTTAATTGATTACGCCATTCATTGAGGAGTAATTGACAACGTTTGGCTGTGCTTGGGGCAGAGTTCATGAGCTGGATTTCCGCCACCAACCTGCTAATACCGCTAATACAGCCTCCGCACCTATTAAACCTACAAATCCTCCGAATTCATCAACTACTACTCTGACACCTCTTTTGTCATCATCAAAGCTTGTTAGTAGCCGATCAACTCGAATCATTTCCGGAACAAATTCAACTGTTTCGCAAAGAGCTGCAGAAGTTAAGTGTCCCTCCCCTTCGAGTAATGCTGTGAGAAGGTTTTCACGATTTGCCACACCTAAAACCTTATCCACTTCTTCACCAAGTACTACCCACCATTGAGCATTGTTTTTCAATAAAGTTGTTCTTAATTCATTCAAGCTTGTCGCACCATTAAGTGTTGGAGCAGAAACTCTTGGTGTCATTAGATCTCTCGCTTGAAGATCATTTAGTTGGAACACTTTGGAGATCATGGCGGCTTCATCAGCTTCGATTTGACCTTGTTGAGACCCAAGTCTGGCCATTTGACGAATCTCCTCTTCGTCGGTACTTATCTTGTTCTCGGCTGTGATCACTGGTAGTAACCATTCAAGTAGAAGTAATAAAGGGCGCATTATCAGACCTAGGAAATGAAGTAATGGTGCGCTTATTAACGAGACTTCTATGGCTCGACGACTCCCAATGGATTTAGGAAGTATTTCACCTAAAATGATGACTAGAACTGTTAGACATATTGAAAATAGTGGTAGAGCTACACCACCTATGTTGTTTTGTTCAAATACGAAGGTGGCGTAGCTTCCCAGCATCAAGCTGCCAAAGATATTGAATCCGTTGTTAGCGATTACAAGAACAGTGAGTGTTCTTCCTAACCGTTGCCTAAGCTTTGCTAAGCGTCTTGCGCCTGTAACTGGCTTTGATCTAGCTGATAATTCATAAACATGCAAGGGGTTGACAGCTAATAGGGCCGCTTCTACGCCTGAACATAAGGCAGATCCAATTAATACAACTAGTACAAGAAATGCTAATTGCAGAAGGGACTCACTCATGTCTGATTGACTTTGGTGAATTTGATGTGTTGCCAACTCATGAATTGTTTTGCATTGGAGTCCAAATTAATTTTGAGAAGCCATGAGACAAATGAATTAATAATCCTTGATTTGGGAAGCATGAACTAATCCTTACTAGTAACCACTTTGATGTCCAGCATCCATTTAAAAATTACTTAAAGCTTGCTAGAAAAAAACTCACAGCGTCTTGCATTTCAAAATTGTTCTTCTTCTGCCATCCTAAAGTTCTTCACTGATGTCTCTTCTATGGGCGATCAGCATTGTTTTGCTAAGCGACGTGATCACTTTTTGGGTCAATTAGAAGGAATGGCTGCGATTATTCCTGCAGCACCCTTGGTAACTCATCACGCTGACTGCGAATATCCTTTTCGCCAAAATAGTGATTTTTGGTATCTCACTGGTTTCGATGAGCCCGACGCAGTTGCTCTTTTTATGCCTTATCGGCCCTTGGAGGAGCGGTTTGTATTGTTTGTTTTGCCTAAAGATTCAGTAACAGAGGCTTGGAATGGTTTTCGATATGGAACTGAGGGAGCTGTTATTCATTTTGGAGCAGATATTGCACATCCACTAGAGGAGTTACCCAAGCGTTTAGGTGATTATCTAAAAGGTGCACAAGGTATTGCCTTTCGAATTGGTAAACATCCAACAATCGAGCCAATAGTTCTTAAGGCTTTAGCTACACAACTTGATAATGTTCAGCGAAATGGTTCTTCTGCATTCTCTTTAGTTGCACCTTGCCCAATACTCCATCAGTTGCGGCTTTATAAAGAATCTTGGGAATTAGAAAGAATGAGAGAGGCTTCGCGCATTTCTGCAAAGGCTCATGAATTGGCTCGAAATGTTGTTCGCCCTGGGATGAATGAGCGTTATTTGCAGGGTTTGATAGAGCAATATTTTCTCGAACAAGGAGCTCGAGGACCGGCCTATGGATCTATTGTTGCAGGAGGAGATAATGCTTGCATACTCCATTACACGGCTAATAATGCTCTGCTTAATGATGGGGAATTGCTTCTTATTGATGCGGGTTGTTGCTTGTCTGACTATTACAACGGTGACATAACAAGAACTTTCCCCATAAATGGTCGTTTTACTGGGGAGCAGAAGGCTTTATATGAGATTGTTTTGGAGGCTCAGCAGGCTGCGGTGGAATCAGTAGTCCCAGGTAATAATGCTGAGGAGGTGCATAAAATTGCAGTAAGAATTATTGTCGAAGGCTTATTAGAACTTGGCCTGCTTGAAGGGTCAATTGATTGTTTGATTGAACATGGCTTATATCGCCATATCTATATGCATCGCACCGGACATTGGCTTGGTTTAGATGTACATGATGTGGGTGCTTATAGGTTGGGTGATTATCCTGTGAATCTTCAAGAAGGCATGGTCTTGACAGTGGAGCCTGGTATCTATATTAGCGATAGATTTCCTGTTCCAGAAGGACAACCTTCAATAGATGATAGGTGGAAAGGTATTGGCATTCGAATTGAGGATGATGTTTTAGTTGGAGAAAAGTATCCCGAAGTTCTTAGTTGTGATGCGGAAAAATCTGTTGATGCAATGCAATTCCGGAATACTTAATCAGTTCATATATAAATATATTTTCATTATATTAGATTATTCCAAAAAGTTAAAAGTAAAAATTCATCTTGCGAAGATGAAAATGAGTAATCATAATCTAGTTCTATTTTGATATATTTAGTTTTTATACTTGCTTGAAGCTTTTTGTGGACTGCTCTGCAAGTTGTAATACTTCAGTTGTACATTTTAGGATCCTGTCAGCACCTGCTTCCTTGAGTGAGTTTTCATATTCGAGGCGGGCGTTTTGATTTTCTTGACCATGTAGATGAGGTGGTGCTATTGCAAGACTGACAAACTTCTGATTCGGTATCTTTTTTCTGGCTTGATGGATCGTTAGTACATCGGCAACAGTGTCTCCTAGATAGAAAATAGTTGGAACCCCTAAACCTAAAGGGCAACCTGCAATGTCTCTTGCGAGTTTAAGAAGACCTTTTGGATTTGGTTTGTCTGGTGCGTCTCCCATTGCAATCAAAGGGGGCGCTTTAAGACCTAGTCGTGTTTCTAGAACAAATTTGGCAGAAGGAGTCTCCGCTCCACTTACAAAACCCCATTCGAACCCTTGAAGAGTTAGTTCTTGGAAAAATTTTTGGTCTACCAGCAGGCTTTCATTTCTTATGAACCCTTCCCATTCATGATTGTTACCATTAGGGTCTCCCCCAAAATAAAAATTACTAAAGATTTTCTCAATTTCTTTAAGGGTTGGTATTGAGTTACAACGCCTTGAAGTATCTTCATGGCGTTTTATAAGCTCCTGGCTAGCTTTCCAGTCATTATTCCAGCTTCCTTCTGCTTTAAGGTTGTCGATACTTTTAAGCGTTGGACGCCAGTTGCAGAAGTGATTTACAGTTTCTTGTATCGCTAGACGGTAGCTGCTTGCTACGTCGCGAATCACTCCATCGATGTCGAATAGAAGAAAACCTCTCAAGTTCAGATAATAATTTGTGATCTAGGGCTGTTAGGTTAGTTGTTTGTTTACTTCTTTGTTAACTGTCAACATGACTGTTTCTGAAAGCTCTGCTTCTGATCAAGAGGTTAATAGTTCTCCTGAGGGAGCTGATGAAACAACATCACAGGGCAAAGAAGTCAATGAAGAATCAAAGGCAGGTCGCTCAATGCTTGGGGCTTCTGCAGCTCTTGCATCAGCGACCATAGATGCTGATGGAGTTCCTTCAGGTCATACGCCTAAGGCGGATGAAGGTCGATTTTTGCTTAAGATTCTTTGGCTTCCTGAAAATGTGGCATTGGCTGTTGATCAGATAGTTGGTGGAGGACCTAGTCCTCTTACAGCGTATTTCTTTTGGCCTCGAGAAGATGCTTGGGAAACTCTCAAGGGAGAGTTAGAGGGTAAGAGCTGGATTACAGACAATGAACGAGTTGAAGTATTAAATAAAGCCACGGAAGTAATTAACTATTGGCAAGAAGAAGGGAAAGGTAAAAGCCTTGAAGATGCAAAACTCAAATTTCCTGATGTAACTTTTTGTGGAACAGCTTGAAATGAAAACCTACTTTAAAAATTCTTTTAGGAATTACAATTGTGTGTCTATTTCAAACCTTTGAGCAGCTTTTAGAGTCGTCTCATTGTTGAAAAAATCTTCAGCTAATTGATCACTAATAGTGAATATTTGAATTCCATGAGACGCTAAATTGCAAATTTCATCACTATCGCGGATGCTCGCTACTAATATTTTGCAATGGCTGCATGTTCTATCAAGAATTTTTTTCATAGTTATTAATTCTGCTTGCCCATTTCTTCCTTGGTCATTTATGCGTCCTAAATACGGGGCTACATAATTAGCACCAATTGCTGCCGCAAGTAGTACTTGTTTGCTTTCAAAGCAAGCAGTAAAAGTTACAGAGATTTTGGCTGCAATTAGTTCTTTTGCAGCTTCACTTCCTGTTTTCGTAATTGGTATTTTTACATGAACTGGCATTTCAGGACTTGAAAGTTTTCCTAAAGTGATGCCGCAATTTTTTATTTCTTTGAAACTATTTCCCCAGGCCTGAATATGCATTTCATTGCAGCCAATGTCCTTAGCTCTTTGGGTCAATTGTTTTAAATTAGGGAAGGTGCATGGTTGCCCTGCTTTTCTTAGCAAAGTTGGGTTGGTTGTGATTCCATGAAAGATTCCTGATCTAAACCATTTGGTCCAGATGGTCGGATCAGCACTATCAAGAAGGAGAGTAAGGCTCACTCAAATTCAATTAGTTTGAGTGAAAAGTTCAGATGGTCGATTTGGTTGCTTGTAGTCTTGCTCTAGCGCGATTGAGGTTTTGTTTTGCTTTTATTTTTTCTGTGGAATTAACTTCATTTTCTACTTGAGTGAAATCACTTTTTGCTTGTTCTAATTCTGCTTCTGCTGTAGTGGCATCGATTGTGCTACCTAATTCAGCACCATTCACCAAAACTGTTACTTCGTCATCTTCTACTTCTGCAAATCCCCCCATTAGGGCTATGGAATTCCAATTTCCATTGGTGAGGACCCTAAGAACGCCAATATCAAGGGCAGTAACCATGGAAATATGACCAGGGAGAATGCCTAGTAAGCCTGTTGTACTTGGAAGGATTACTTCTTCGGCTGTGCCATCAAACACGCTCTGGTCAGGCGCCAGCACTCGGAGGGTGAGGGACATTTAGGAGAGAGTGTTGAGAATGTTAATTGAGTTGGAGACAGAGTAGGGCAAGCTAAAGCCTTTTCCCATTAGGAGGAGATTTTTTTAACCCCCTCCTAATGGAATTTACGATTTAGCTTCTGAAGCTATTTTTTCAGCTTTGGCCTTAACTTCATCAATGTTGCCTACAAGGTAGAAAGCTTGTTCAGGCAAATCATCGAGTTCTCCACTGAGGATCATGTTAAAGCCTGCAATTGTTTCTTCTAATTTCACATATTTCCCTGACATTCCAGTGAAAATCTCGGCTACAAAAAATGGCTGAGAAAGGAACTTTTCGATTTTGCGAGCTCTATCTACAGTTTTGCGATCTTCTTCAGATAACTCGTCTAATCCAAGAATGGCAATAATGTCTTGTAATTCCTTATAACGCTGAAGAGTCGATTGCACGGCTCGAGCAGTTGCATAGTGCTCTTCTCCTACAACCGATGGTTGAAGCATTGTGCTTGTGGAATCAAGTGGGTCTACTGCTGGATAGATTCCTTTTGCTGCCAAAGCTCTTGCCAGCACTGTTGTTGCATCTAGGTGAGCAAAAGTAGTCGCTGGGGCAGGGTCTGTGAGGTCGTCCGCTGGTACATAAACGGCTTGAATAGAGGTAATGGAGCCTTCCAAAGTTGAAGTAATGCGCTCCTGTAGTTCTCCTACATCAGTGCCTAATGTTGGCTGGTAACCAACAGCAGAAGGCATTCTGCCTAGTAGGGCAGAAACTTCTGAACCAGCTTGAACAAATCGAAAAATATTATCGATAAATAGAAGCACATCTTGCTTATTAACATCACGAAAATGTTCAGCCATTGTTAAAGCTGATAAGCCCACTCTCATACGTGCTCCAGGTGGCTCATTCATTTGTCCAAAACAAAGAGCAACCTTTGATTTAGGTAAATCGTTTGGATTGATCACCCCAGATTCTTTGAATTCCTCGTATAAATCGTTTCCTTCTCTTGTTCTCTCTCCTACACCACCAAAAACCGAAACTCCACCATGTTCTTTAGCAATATTGTTGATTAGTTCTTGTATAAGAACTGTTTTACCAACTCCTGCTCCTCCAAATAAACCTACTTTTCCTCCTTGTCGGTATGGCGCCAATAGGTCGATAACTTTGATGCCTGTCTCAAAGACTTTTGGCTTTGTTTCTAAATCAGTGAGTTTTGGGGCTTGTCTATGGATTGGTGATGTGGTTGGAGTTGTTACAGGACCCTGCTCATCGACAGGTTCTCCAAGAACGTTGAAGATTCTTCCAAGTGTTGCTTCTCCCACTGGTACAGAGATTGGGGCACCAGTGTCTTGGGCTTCCATCCCTCGCACAAGACCATCTGTTCCACTCATTGCTACAGCACGTACTCTGTGGTCACCTAATAATTGTTGAACTTCTGCAGTCAGGGCAACCTCCTGTCCAGCAGGGTTTTTACCTTCAATGCGAAGTGCATTGAGTATTTTTGGTAGCTTGCCCGCAGGAAATTCCACATCCAAAACCGGACCAATTACCTGACGAACAACGCCCTTGGTTCCTGAGGAGGCGGGAGCAGCAGCAGCCATAAGAAATTAAAAAAAATCAATGGGTTGCAAAAATGCACACCCTTCTATAGCCGCGCAACATTACCACTTTGCCTGCAAATTGACTTAAGGGTTCGGTCAACCGCACAGGTGCACTGTGGCAGATACGTCACTAATCCGAATAGGTTGGCAGTCATGGACTTCGAGTGCTAATTCGGTCCTTTTCGTGCCTTTCGGCGCTCTGTTCTTGCTCCTGCATTAATCTATGGCAGCTGTTTCTCTTAGTGTCTCCACCGTTAAGCCCCTCGGAGACCGTATTTTTGTCAAAGTCTCTGAATCAGAAGAGAAGACCGCGGGTGGGATTCTTCTCCCAGATACCGCAAAAGAAAAACCTCAAGTTGGAGAAGTGGCCCAAGTAGGTCCTGGCAAGCGCAATGATGATGGTTCTCGCCAATCTCCAGAAGTAGGTGTTGGTGACAAAGTTTTATACAGCAAGTACGCCGGCACTGATATAAAACTTGGTGGCGATGAATATGTACTTTTGTCTGAAAAGGACATTTTGGCAGTCGTTAACTGAGATTTTTCAGTTTTACCTAACTACTAATTCTTAATTTACTAACAACTTTTCTCTTTTAAGGAAAACGCCTCCTATGGCTAAGCGCATTATTTACAACGAGCAAGCACGTCGCGCACTTGAGCGTGGTATTGACATACTTGCTGAATCTGTTGCTGTAACACTTGGACCCAAAGGTCGCAATGTCGTTCTTGAGAAAAAGTTCGGAGCTCCTCAAATTATTAATGATGGTGTCACCATCGCAAAGGAGATTGAGCTTGAGGATCACATTGAAAATACGGGTGTAGCACTAATTCGTCAGGCTGCTTCGAAAACTAATGATGCAGCAGGGGATGGCACAACAACTGCAACAATTCTCGCCCATGCAATGGTAAAGGCAGGTTTGCGGAATGTTGCTGCAGGTGCCAATGCCATCACTCTCAAAAGGGGAATTGATAAAGCAACTGATTTCCTCGTAAAGAAGATTGAAGAGAGTGCAAAACCAATTAGCGATAGCAATGCAATTGCACAGTGTGGCACTATCGCTGCTGGCAATGATGAGGAAGTAGGAAAGATGATTGCTGATGCAATGGATAAGGTTGGAAAAGAAGGAGTGATTTCCCTTGAGGAAGGCAAATCAATGACCACTGAGTTAGAGGTCACTGAAGGTATGCGCTTTGATAAAGGTTATATCTCTCCATATTTCGCTACAGATACAGAGAGAATGGAGGCTGTCCTGGATGAGCCTTATATCCTTCTAACAGATAAGAAAATTGCTTTAGTTCAAGATCTTGTTCCAGTGCTTGAACAAATAGCTCGGACAGGGAAACCACTTTTGATCATCGCTGAAGATATTGAGAAAGAAGCTTTGGCAACTCTTGTAGTTAATCGCCTTAGAGGAGTACTTAATGTAGCTGCCGTTAAGGCTCCAGGTTTTGGAGATCGTAGAAAAGCAATGCTTGAGGATATGGCTGTCCTAACAAATGGACAATTAATAACTGAAGATGCAGGCCTAAAGCTTGAAAATGCAAAGTTGGAAATGCTTGGGACTGCTCGCCGTGTGACCATCAATAAAGACACTAGTACTATTGTTGCAGAAGGCAATGAGGTTGCTGTTAAGGCTCGTTGTGAGCAGATCAAAAAACAGATGGACGAGACAGACTCCACCTACGACCAGGAGAAGCTCCAGGAAAGACTGGCAAAACTTGCAGGAGGTGTAGCTGTTGTCAAGGTTGGAGCTGCAACTGAAACTGAGATGAAAGACAAAAAACTTCGGCTTGAAGATGCTATTAATGCAACTAAAGCGGCAGTAGAGGAAGGCATTGTTCCTGGAGGTGGAACAACTCTCGCTCACCTCACTTCTGATTTGAATAAGTGGTCTTCTGGCAGCCTTGCTGGGGAAGAGTTGATTGGTGCCAATATTGTTGAGGCTGCACTTACATCTCCTTTGATGCGTATTGCAGAGAATGCAGGTGCCAATGGTGCTGTGGTTGCGGAAAATGTGAAAAGCAAGCCAACTAGCCAAGGCTATAACGCTGCTACTGGAGAATATGTAGACATGCTTACCGCAGGAATTGTTGATCCTGCAAAAGTCACACGATCTGGCCTTCAGAATGCAGCTTCAATTGCAGGAATGGTTTTAACTACTGAATGCATAGTTGCTGACTTACCAGAGAAGAAGGAGGCTGCTCCTGCAGGAGCAGGTGGAGGAATGGGAGGTGACTTTGATTATTGATGAATAGACGTTGACTACTGTTTGTTTTCAGAAATCACTTATTTATCAAAATCATTTAGGGAGAAGGCTTTCACCTTCTCCCTTTTTTTAATATTTACTTAGAAAAATCTAGGAATTCATAAAATGCATCAATAAGAAAAGATTTATTGAGAATATGTTTAGTAGGGGGGGATTTGACTATTAAAACTTTCAGAATCAATTAATTCTCAAAAAAACTAAAAAAGGGTAGACCTTTCTCTTTTTTTAATACGCAAAAGAATTTGCGTTATATTTTGACTTCTTTAATTTAGCCAGCCTGCACTAAGGATAATTGCAAGGCTTAGAAAAATTGCGAGGAAAACCCATGTAGTTTTTTTCAGTGTTGCTTCGGCACTGCTAGCACTTGTAAACATGGAACTACCGCTTGCGGCTAAACCTCCCATACCATCCCCTTTGGGACTATGCAGAAGCACTAACAAAATCAATGCGATACCAGAACCTATCCAGACCCAGGAAAGAAAAGAAGTAGTCATTGTTTGATTTTAGTCATTATTTGGAGAGAGATGTTTTTTAAAAGACTGAATTACTAAACAGTTTGAGGTAACCGAGAAGAGGTGGATGAAGTCTCTATAGTTTCTATTAATGATGATCCAGTCATCGCATTAGGTTTAGGTAATCCAAGCAGTTGAAGAATTGTAGGAGCTATATCAGCCAGACCTCCTCTTTCCCTTAGTTGGATAGCATTTCCAAAACCAGATAATTTTCTTTTTTCACCCTCTATAAGAATTACAGGAACAGGATTGGTTGTGTGAGCTGTCCATGGTTGACCATCAGGGCCTTGCATCAGTTCCGCATTCCCATGATCTGCTGTTATTAGTAGGGTCCCACCCATTTTTCCTGTAGATGCAATTAATTTTCCTAAACAGTTGTCTACTTTGTGAATTGCTGCTTTTGCTGCTTCCATTACACCTGTATGCCCAACCATATCTGGATTTGCGAAGTTGATCACCACAAATGAATAGATGCCTTTTTCTATTGCTTCGGTACAACTGTTTGTAAGTAGATCTGCAGACATAAATGGGGATAAATCATATGTAGCTACTCTTGGTGAAGGAACTAGGTGACGCTCTTCACCAGATAAAGGTTTTTCTATTCCTCCATTTAAAAAATAAGTTACATGGGGATATTTCTCTGTTTCTGCAGTGCGGTATTGGCGTAGGCCGTGCTCAGCAACTACTTGGCCTAGGAGATTATCTAGTGATTCAGGGGGAAATGCAACTGCAACAGGTAACTCTGCTTCGTATTGAGTAAAGGTAACAGTATTTAGTTTTAGGTATTGGTTTCTTTTGAACCCTTGAAAGTTATCCATTGTTAGTGCACGCATTAATTGTCTAGCTCGATCTGGACGGAAGTTGAACATGATCAATCCGTCTCCTTCTTTTAAATAAGAAGTTGAAAGCCTTATTGGTTCAAGGAATTCATCTGTAGTACCAGCGGCATAACTATTTTGCAGACTTTTGTGAGCAGATAATTCACTGATAGGAAGATCGGGGTTGGTTAATAATTCATAAGTTCTTAAAGTCCTTTCCCAGCGATTATCACGATCCATTGCCCAATATCTTCCACAGAGACTGGCTATTTCCCCTACCCCATTGTCTTTGATGGAATCTTCAATGATTTCTAAATAATGCCTTGCGCTTTGAGTTGGCGTATCTCTTCCATCGGTAAAGACGTGAATTGCTACTTTTTTTAAACCAATGGACGAGGCCCAAGTCAGAAGTCCACGCAGATGCTCAACGTGACTATGTACTCCACCATCTGAACAAAGTCCAATTAGGTGGAGCGTTTTATCTTCTTTTTGAAGTTTTGAAGCAAGTTCTAAAAGTGCAGGTATTTGTGCAAGCTTTTTATTCTTTACGGTATTGCTAATGCGTACTAGCTCTTGCTGAATTATTCGTCCTGCTCCGATGGTTAAATGCCCTACTTCGGAGTTGCCCATTTGATTATCTGGCAAACCAACATCAGCACCACTTGCTTCTATTAAAGTATTTGGATATGCCTTCAAAAGTGCATCCATAACTGGTGTATCAGCACTTTTAATCGCATTGTTCTCTTCTTCTTGACGGTGTCCCCACCCATCGAGAATGGCCAGCACAACAGGCGCTACTTGATTAGATCGCCCGGGTTCTCGGGAAATACGTTTGGGGATTGTGACCGGGATAATTTTTACTTCTAATACGCCCAAAGATCAAATTACTTCCTCGATGGTCACTCCTTGCTTTTCTGTCGAGTTCCGTCAGCTTTTGTGAATGCAATTAAGTATCTGATTCAGTGGTACGTCATAAAATCTATCCTTCACACAAAATTAAATGACCGACTCTCGCAACGATGAAAGGGTGGAGATACTTTCGGAAAGAGACCTTGGGCTTACTATTTCCCGGCTTGCTTCTCAAGTTTTAGAAACAGTTTCCGATAGCAAATCTCTGTTTTTACTAGGTATACCGACTAGAGGAATTCAACTTTCTAACGTTTTAACTAAGGAATTAGAGCAGAAAGTGGGTCATCCTATAGATCATGGGAGCCTTGATCCCACTTTCCATAGAGATGATCTTGTTCGTATAGGAACAAGGATGGTACAACCAACAAATCTCCCCGCAAGCGTGGAAGGTCGTCAAGTGGTTTTAGTGGACGATGTAATTTTTACTGGTAGAACAGTTCGTGCGGCTCTTGAAGCTCTTCAGGCTTGGGGAAGGCCTGAAAGAGTAATGCTTTTAGTTATGGTTGATAGGGGACATAGGGAATTGCCTATTCAGCCGGATTTCTTTGGTCGTCAAGTTCCCACTCGTAGAACAGAGACAATAGAATTACGTCTGAGAGCCGTAGATGGAGAAGAAGGAGTGTTTCTGCGTTAGGAGCATTGAGGTGATTTTTAATTTTTTCGAAAGAATCCTTTAATTAAATTATCGAATTAGACCAAGAGTTATTTTTTGTAGATTTGTTCCAGTCCGTAGATCTGTTGCTTCAACTAGAAGATGACTTGAAGCATTAATAGTGAAGTTTAACTTTAAACAATCTTCGCCAAGTTGACCTGGTGGGTTGAGTTGAAATGATTTTGAAGGATTGTCCCAAGGGGTCATTTTGGGTTGTGTTGATTCTTCCTTAATGGTTGGGATTCCATCTATAAAAATAATTTCATGACCCATAACTTCAGGCTCACCAATAATTAGATCAATTTCCATTTGATTCTCCCTGCTCGTTGAGAGAATTAATTCCAGTCCCTTTGTAGTTGGCCAAGTCTGTCCACATAGGAAAAGAGGATGCCAAATATGTTTGTTACTCTTTTTGTCCCAGCAACGTAGAGATGCTCCTCGTCGAAGTACATCGCGGATTGTTACACCTGGAGTCAAGCTCAATGCTCCTTTTGCAACAGCTTCTATGGGGGGTGGTGTTAACAATGGCACTGGTTGACATTCTTTATGCAACCATTTACGCACTAAAGGAATTCTTGCGCCTCCACCAACTAAAACGGCACTATGAATATCCTTAAGAGTGCAATTATTTGCACGCCCCATTTCAAGGGTTTTTGATAATAGTTTTGTTAGACTTTTTAGAAGTCCATGCTGAATAAGTAATTCCTCTAATTGAACTTTGCTTAGTCTTAGATGCTTTTTGTTAGAGGTAGGTGATTCTTGATAAGTCTCTTCAAGAACTTTTGTTCTTTGAAGTTCATTTTGACTTAATCTACACTTGAGTCTTTCCGCTGTATTTAGAAGTTTTTTTGTTAACGGTTCCTTTGGACATAGATAAGTTGCTATCCACTGATCAAAGTCTCTTCCCCCAAGACGCTGTCCTGCTTTGCCAAGAACCTTTGCTGAGCGAAGGGTTTGGCTGCTTTTGTTCTCAAGATCTTCCCCTGCAAATCTAAGTAATTGGGCTATTGGCTCAGCGTGTCCTTGCCCTCCTTCTAATGCAACTAATGATAGATCAATTGTGCATCCACCAATATCGATTACTAACAGCTTGGCTCCAGAAGGTAGGCCAGCACCCATAGCTGCAGCAGTAGGCTCATCGACTATTGCAATTTCTTCTACTGGAAGGAGTTGACAGACTTCGTTAAGCCAAGCTCTGTAAGCACGATATGTCTCTATAGGAACAGTTAAAACAAGCCGTTTGATTGTTAATTGAGGAGGAAGTCTCTGCCAAATCTGTTGAATCAAAAGTTCACCTGCTTTCTCAGAGGAAAGCTCAGCTTTCCCCAATAGAGGAGGATGCGCAGCACCTATCCAACGCTTGAAGTCAGTATAAATACTTAGCTGTTCTTGATCCTTTGGGTCGAGAACAGCTACTTGCTGTCCTATCAGAATATTTGGATCAAGCTGGTCGCTATATGCAACAAGGCTTGGTACTACGCCTTCTTCTCTTGTTATTGGTGGCAGTTTTAAAAGTTTTGGGCTCCCATTCTTTTCCTCTTGGAAAGCTACTACTGTTGATGAATTGCCTAGGTCTATTGCAAGAGTGCCAAACCTTTGCGTTTCTTCAGTTTGTGGTTCCTTTAGATAGGTCTTCTCCATAGCTTTGATTGACTTTGTTATAAAAAAGTCTTAAAGACAACAATTGGATGAATGGCAATTTATAGCTTTTAAAGGTTTCAAGCTTCAAATTAAATAATTACAGGTTTTTAGGCAAGGCATTCTTCTTGTTGCATTGAAGATATTTCTAAAGCTTTTAGATCTGAAAAATGATTTTATTCAATTCACTACCTGCTTTACATGCCCTCTTTTTATTCTGGTAGGCAAAAAGAAAATTTTGAGAATCTTGATGAATTAAAAACTCTAATTTAAATGCATTTGGATTAATCAGGAACAACCTTCGCGTAGAGTGGCTTTATATTTGATTGGGTTCAGTGATTAAAGCCGGTTTGGATCCCAAAGATCTTGCCAAACGAGGAGAAAGTCTCATTCGTCAATCCACTAACCGATACTTAACAACAGTTCGGATAGCTTTTCGTGCCAAGCAAAGGCGCTTTGATGATTTTGATGGTCTTTTAGAGGAATCTAGTGTCAAGCCTGTTCATAGGGCAATAGTTGAACTAAGTGACGAACAAGATCAGCCTGATTTGCTCCCTGGTTAAAGGGTGATCCAGCAAGAAGGTTCTGGGTGGCGTCTAGCAAGGGATAATTCACGTCCTAATTTTCCTGTGATTATTGGTGGTGAGGGTTGGGCGATTGAATTGACTGAGGGAGAGTTGATTTCCTTGAGAATTATTATTGATGATTTAATTTTTCAACATAAGAAACTAGAGAATCAGCTAATGCCTGAGGAGACAATTTGTTTGGAAATGGAAAGAGCACCTTGGTGGGTTTGTCTTGATGGAGATAAAGATACTTGGAGTCTTCAATTAGTCCTTGAGGTTAATGATCAGTCTTTTCGAGGCTTTGAAGCCTATTGGCCTTCTCCTGCTGCTCAATTTATTGCATCTGCTATAAAAAAAATTTAGTTTTCTCTTATGACTTTTTTGCAAGAAGTGATGTTTAGATGAAATTAAATAAGTTAAGTATAAATTGTGTATTTTAAAACTGCCTATAAATTATTGGGATATAATCTCATCTAATTCGCTAAAATATAGTTCTATATAGAAGCACAATCTTGATAAACTTTGCGGATACTTTTAGCCTCTATTTAGTTTTGAGGCTTTAGATAAATAAAGACTGCTTCTATCCTTTGCATTGTTTAATCGAGGATCTTCGACGGCTAAAGGGAGTTAGTCTTTATATCTATAAGTAATTATTCCTAGATGCTTTCTAGCCAAAATAGAAAGTGTCT
>QCFI01000008.1 GCA_003280295.1 Prochlorococcus sp. AG-363-C20
GCCTTCTAGTCGATCAAGTGCACCTTCCTCATCAAAAACTTCTGCATAACTTTCTAGGGCCACTGAGGCATTAAAAATACCAGCACATCCACAAGCGCTCTCTTTTAAAGTTCGTACATGGGGGGCAGAATCAGTTCCAAGAAAGAAACAGGGTTTACCACTAATGGCAGCTCTTCTTAAAGCAAGACGGTGTTTTTCTCGTTTAGCTACTGGCAAACAATAAAAATCACTTCGCAAGCCACCATCAAACATAGCATTGCGATTTATATGTAAATGATGAGGAGTAATTGTTGCCGCTAGGTTCGAACTACAACTTTCTACAAAATCAACCGCTTGTTCAGTTGTGATGTGCTCTAAAACAATCTTAAGAGAAGGGTAACGAGATAAAAGAGGTTTAAGACATCGCTCAATAAAAATCGCTTCTCTATCAAAGATATCAACGTTTGAATCAGTTACTTCTCCATGTATCAATAAGGGTAATCCAATGCTCTCCATAGTCTTCAAAAGAGAATGAATTGCATTTAAATCAGAAACACCTTCAGACGAGTTAGTTGTTGAATGGGCTGGATATAGTTTAGCCGCAAAAAAAACACCCTCATCATGACCAATCTCCAAGACTTCTGGAGAAAGATCCTCTTTCAGGTAAATAGTCATTAAAGGAGTAAATGAATGTCCTTTAGGAATTGCTTCAACAATGTTTTTTTTATATGTAATTGCAGCCTCAACACTTGTAATAGGTGGAGAAAGGTTAGGCATTACAACTGCACGTCGGAATACTCTTGAAGTGGAAGCAATAATCGAATGCATTAAAGCACCATCTCGTAAATGTAAATGCCAATCATCAGGTTGACGTAATGTAATTTTTTCAATCAAAGCATTCATAACAAACTATTCTGAGTAGGAGGCATATATTCCATATTCCACTACATTAAATGTTTCTCAAAATACTTAATAGCACAAAAAGAAAAGGGATTTCATCTATAAAAAACTTTAACAAGGGCAAGGAGTAAATTAAGAGTTTGATTAGAAATAATTACAATACTCAACCTTTTCATGAAACCTGGACAAACATTTCATTAAGCTTGTAAAGTAAGCTTTTATCAAAATATAAAAGTAAGTTGATCATATATATTGAATATATTGAAATTTAAGACAAACAGAATTCCTATAAACAATACAAATGATTATAGTAATGAATTTTAAGCAAAGAAATTAGATTTGTAAATATGATAGTTTCCTCCTAACGTCAAAATATTTCCATCAAGCCTAGGAAAAAGGTACAAGCATTTCAACCTGGATTTGAATCCTATGCCAACATTCTTGCTCTCAGCTTTTGAAGTGCTGATTGGAATAGGTTTGTTATTTAGTGGAGGAGAGCTTTTCGTCAAAGGTTCTGTTGCCTTAGCACTAATTCTTGGCATTCCTCAACTTGTAATTGGACTAACAGTTGTATCCCTTGGAACAAGTGCTCCTGAGTTATTCGTGAGTGTAAGCTCCGTTATAAGGGGATCTGATTCACTTGCTATAAGCAATGTTGTTGGGAGCAACATCTTTAACATATTAGTAGTTCTTGGTGGCAGTGCAATAGTTCTCCCTCTCAAGGTTGAAAGTCGACTAGTGAGAAGAGATGTCCCTTTACTCATTGCTGTTTCGACCGCCGTTTGGGGTATGGCTTCAGCCGGAAAAGTTACTTGGCAAGCAGGCTTAGCACTTTTGATAGCCCTAGCTATCAACACTATTTGGGAAATTAGAACTATTAGAGAGGAGCCCGAAGGCACTGAGAATGCCGAACCTGATATAGATGTCAAAGTCTCCTCTAATGGATGGATTAAGGCATCTATCTACCTCTTAGTTGGCATCTTTTTATTGTCTTTTGGCTCAAATCTATTAGTAAATGGTGCCAGTTCTGCTGCTTTACTTCTTGGAGTTAGTGAAGCCGTTATTGGTTTGACAATAGTCTCTGCAGGCACCTCAATGCCAGAGTTAATAACTTCACTAGTAGCTGCCCTTAGAGGGCAAACTGACTTGGCCATAGGTAACGTTGTTGGAAGTAGTTTACTCAACCAACTTCTTGTTTTAGGAAGTGCAGCTATTTTCTCAAGGGAAAGTGGGTTACTAGTAGAGGAAATTTTAATTCAAAGAGACTTTCCTCTTATGATTCTTACGTCATTGGCCTGCATGCCAATTTTTTGGACAAATGGGCGTATAAGTAGACAAGAAGGTGGCATTTTATTAGTACTATATTTTTTCTATCTAATTGATCAAGTCCTTCCAAAAACCATGCCTAGCTGGCAAGAAGAGTTTAGATTAATAATATTATGTGTTGTACTTCCATTAGTAATGATAATAATAGCCTATCAAACTATAAATTATTGGATAAATTTAAAGAGTTCTATTAAATAATCATTAATTGTTAAAATAATTTATCTTTTCAAGTTGAATGATAATAAATTAATTATCTCATAGTAACAAACTCTTCAGCAATAGTTGGATGTAATGCCATTGTTTTGTCGAAATCATATTTTGTTGCACCCATACCTATAGCTATTGCTGCCATTTGAATTATCTCTGAAGCATGTTCACCTACCATATGGCAGCCTATTACTTTTTGCGAGCTTGTTTCAACAATCAATTTAAGCAGGCAAGGGGAACCTCTCTTAGGAAGTGCTGTTGCCATAGAGTTAAATTTTGATTTATATATTTGGATATTGTCTTGTCCATAATCTGCAACTGCTTGATCTTCAGTCAATCCAATAGTAGAAACCTCTGGTTGACTGAAAATTGCTTTAGCTATTAATTTGTAGTTGACTTTACGTGAACTATTACTAAATATATTATCAGCCAATACTCTTCCTTCATCTATAGCAACAGGTGTTAAATTCACTAGATTTGTTACATCCCCAACCGCATAAATATGTGGTATATTAGTTTGATAGCCTTCATCAACAATAATTCTACCTTCCTTTGATATCACTCCTGAATTAAATAGTTTAAGATCATTTATACGTGGTTTCCTACCTATTGCAAATAGAACAGCACCAGTAATAGACTCTTCTCCTAAGTTCGATTTAATATTTAGATTCCCTATATTGCCTTTAATGGAAATTATACTTTGTTGAAAATTTAGATTTATTCCATTGACCTGCATATTCTCTTCAAGAACCTTGGAAAGATCCATATCAAAACCTCTTAAAAGACTATGACCCCTAACATATTGTGTAACACTTACACCAAGGCTATTAAGAATGCAAGAAAATTCACATGCAATATATCCCGCACCAAGAACCACCATCTTCTTTGGTAATTTATTTTGCAAGAAAATATCATCACTAACCCAACCTAATTCTGATCCAGTGATTGATGGTCGAGTTGCGTAACCTCCCACAGCTATAAGAATTCTTTCTCCTTTAACTTCTCTAAACCTCTTATTATCACAATTACTTTCAACAATTAAAGAATGAGCATTGATAAAATGTGCCCAACCATTAATTAGTTCAACACCGCTTTTATGAAGCAGATTAATATGAATTGAATTTAAACGATCAACTTCCTTTCTTACATTTGACAAAAGTATGCTTGAATCAATATAGGCATCCTTAAATTTAACCCCAAAGCTTTCAGCATTAGCTATATATTCCTTATAAAGTGATCCATAGAGTAATAACTTTTTAGGGACACAACCTCTAATAACACAAGTGCCCCCAACTCGATCCCCTTCAATAATTGCAACTTTTGCACCATGAGCTGCAGCCCTTTTAGCTGCTGCTAAACCACCTGATCCAGCACCAACTACGATTAAATCAAAGGATTTTGTCAAGAGAAATTTCAGGAGAGTGAATAAATTATGAATACTGCCTCATAGGGCTTATGCAAATATTTTGTAAGTAATTTTGACAGATATATATTGAGAAAGATAATTTAAAGTGAATTTGGTGGTTTACTCTTTAAATGATTTTCATTTGCAAATTCAGAAGGAATATTCGCACCATTACAATGACGAAGTCTTGAATCGAGAGGAATTTCTTTCCAGCTCCAAAATACAGCATAATCAGCCCAAGTAGTTGCAAAGCATGCGAGCTTTAGGCTTTCATTAATTGCAAAAGGAAATTGAGTCAAAGCCAAAATTATTAATCCAGCTCCAGTAGAAGGGCTATGAATCTTGAAATTTAGTTTCTTGAAAATCATTTTATAAGATTTTAAAACTCTAAAGTGATCTAAAGGTACTTTATAAAAAAGCCAAATTCATCAGTGAGTTTTCAGAAAGAGATATCTAAACTCTATGAGTGTTCTTTCTTCAAAGAAGACTCAACCTATATTTACTAAAACCTGATATCCCTTAAAGGTAGAGTTCTAAGAAGAGCCATCAAACTTCATGCTCATCTTTCATCAAAGACTGAACCAACTTGATTGAGCTGAGACCAACTGCAACAAATGTAAAAGCCGAGAGGGCAACAAGTATTCCAATGACAACTGGTGAAATATCCAGCTCGCCAAAAGAGACAGCTATAGGAAATGCAGTCAATTTATTGAATAAGGAAGGGATAGTACAAAAGGTTTATGAAAAGTAAAAGATTTTATTGATTGAAGTAGATCAAAACATTTAGCATCTCTTGAGAAAAAGGGATTTGGATATCTTTAGAGATTAGAAAAAACAACTGTCACACTAAAGGGTTCTTAGCAAATCTTAGTTATTCTCAAATTAGTTGCAAAACACTGAGTGAACCAAGCAATTCTCTGATAAAAAGACACTAATAACCCATACTTAATGCCATTAAAGGACTTAGATACTATGCGCAATTTATTTCTCTCACAATTGATGCTCATTTTGTCTAGTGGAGTATCCCTTCCATTATTTGCAGGAGGAGCTTACTGGCTAGTAATAGGAAGCTATCGACAAGGCCCAGGAGGGAGACCTGAGGTTAGTGGTATCACTAGTCCAACTGTATATGCAATACCAATGGAGAGTCTAGAACAATGCCAAAAGGCCGGTGAAAAGATCTCTAAGGATATTTATAAGCCCGTCTGGCAATTTGATAGTCGGTGGACTTGCGTAACCGGAGATAGGGCAAGGTAACTCGCAACGAGATATTAATCTAAAAGTTCAGAAGAAATACATAAAAAAGGCTGCAACCCTTATCAAGGAGAAACCAAGGGACTTGACCGCCAAAACCATACGCCAATACCTTATCTGTCCTGAAAACATTTAGGTATTTACCCTTAGCTGCTATATGTTTAATAGTGGGCCTTTTATTATGCCGTTAAAGAAAATGAGAATCGTGGATATTATCAATGGGCGTGTTGCAATGTTCGGCTATTCAGTAATAGGCTTGTCCTCTCTGGCTATTAAAACAAATATCTCACAATATACAATTTCACATAATTTTCACTCTATCTGGTTGAAACTAGGGGTATATGGCTGTTAAAAATATGTTTTAAAAGTGCATTAATGCAAATTGTTTTCACTAGATTATTATGAGGGTATAAAATTAATCATGAGATGTAATAACCAAATTTCATAGAGATCCTAAACAAGCAACAAACTCTATTTAATATTACTATTTAAAAGTTCTCTAAATAATAATTCTATTAATGAAATATTTATTAAATAAAAATAAAAAAGATTTAGGAATAAAAGAACAATATTAAGTATAAGGCAGCGTGCTAAAAATATATTCCTTGAGTAATGTATTGAATAATAAGTGCTGTTTACGATATTTTTACAGAGGCCATTTGCGATTATTAGCAAAATTCTAATTCAGACAGTTATAAACTCAACATTTGCCGTTAAAATTTTAAAGTCTAGTCCTATGATTTCAGTTAGCTAAATAAAAGACCTAAATGGCTACAGCAAAAGAAAAAAAGGCGGAAGTAAAAGCTCATCTCAAAAAATTACGTGCCGACCTTAGGAAAATGCATCTGACTGTGACAGAAGAGCTTAGTCTGCCAGAGCCATCTGAAGTAAAAAAGGCGATGGCTCAAATGGAAGAACTACTTCAAGTCGTGGAACCCAAAAAGGCCGCAAGAAAAACAAAACCCAAAAAGAAATAAAGATTTATTTACATAAATTGGTCAACGAAAAAAACAATTAGAAATGGATAATTTTTTAATAAAATTTTAGTATGCTTTTTGGAATTTGAAGAGAATATAATTTCCATCCAAAAATTCTATATCTTGACCAATAAGCCTGTATTGGCTCTGCTGTATGTTCTATTTTGCTAGATAATACAAAGCGAGAAGGTGAAATATAATAAAGTTTTATTTTAGGTTTCTTAATCAATTGCGTTTGATTTTCATTTAATTGCTTAAGATTTTTATTTATAGATTTACTGTCTGAAATTGTAAGTTGGCCTTGATTTAACAAAAACTCAAGTCCTTTAGAGTTTATTGTCGAATCTACTATTGTATTTAAAATTGGATCCATAAAATACATTCCTAGTAATGAAAGTTCATTTTTTTGAACCTTACTAGATAAAGCTTGAAAGACATATTCCTTAAGTTGGGACTTAAGGCTTTTTCTAACAGAGGGAAAATCAATATAGTTTCTTACTTTCTTGTTATCATTTTTTTCAATAGCTGATTTAAAATTTAATATTGAAAGATAGGGTGTTATATAAAGATAGAATAGAAATATAACAGACGTTGATATAATTGTTTTGCGAAGAATTGGTTTAATTCTGTATCCAGATGTTATTTTCATTAGTCAATTGAATAAAATAATGAATTGGCTGTATTACAATTAGATAACTTCTTCCAACGACTTAAGTTTTCCTCTATATTCTCAAATTCCTTATCAGTATCCGTATATTGCTGTGCATTAATTAATGCATTGAAAGCTTCAACACCATATTTACTTGCCAATTTTTGATTTACACATGCTTTATATTTTTGTCCTTTTTTAAGTTCTTCTTCACCGCGTCTTAAATAGTCTTGTGCAATTTCACTCTTTTCTCTCCATTCAAGCATATATTCAGTAAAACCTAATTGAGAGTCTTGCGCAAAGATATCTTGACATTGAGAGGTTACTAACAGTATAAAAAACAACAGAGCCAAGGCGTGGCGCATCATTTGAATTTAGTAAGAAGGTCAATTAATTTTTATCGTAGGGAGATCTTTTTAATTCTTGTTGGTATGTAACTGATTTTACCATTAAAGTCAAGTCTATACTTAGAACTGAGTATAGCTAATATAACAATAGCCAATTATTTCCCATTAAAAAATTTAATTTTTATAATTTTCATTAAATATGATTAAAACAAAATTAAAAAGTGGCATAGAATATTATGAATATAGCTGAAAAACCACCGTTAATTTTTGTTTGTACTTCAAATAGATTGAATTCATATGACCAAGTAGAATATAAGTAAATCAAAAATCAGCGAAATGAAATTAACTTTTATGTTTTCATTCTCTCTAATAGCCTTAAGCTCAATAAACAGTGGATGCTCCTTGAAAAATAAGTTTGATAATGTAATAAGACCATCATTTAATTCCATTGAGAAAAAACTAACAGAACAAAAAACAATATCTATATCTTGTGGCAGAGAAGATATACAAAAATATAAAGACGAAGGTTGGAATATTGTTAATATCGAAGAAAGCAGTATTCCATGCACATGGAAAACTAAAAAAGCAAACTCAAATTGCAATATTAATAAGGATAAGGGTTGTAGAATAACGGTACCTGATAAGATGGGAAAAAGAATCAACTATCTAATAGAAAAAGAAGTTAATCTAGAAAAATTAAAATAGATATAATTTATTCATGATTAATAATTTATTTGATGTTAATTATGAAATTTATACTTGTTAGTTATATAAATTAAATTACATATAAACCATTCCAAATAAAGTAAAAATAAATTAATCTTCTTTTTTTAATTCAATCTCTCTTCGATAATGGCCAATATAAAACCAACGCCATGTTGGTATCATAGTAAACAACCATACCCAAATTACATAATAATAATTTGTATCAAAATTAGATTTTTTACACATATCCTTTATTTCTCTATTGTTCAGGTTTAATTCTAATTTCTCAACATTATCTTCAAGAGTCCTGCAAAGAATCATTCCATGAACAGTCAAAAAGGCTATGGTCATAGCTGTTGGGACCAATGCAAATATAGCTGCTAATGTAAAATTACCAATTTTAAGCTTAAGATCTTGAGACTTTGTGATGCCCATACAAACCTGCATTTAAGCATTAACATTATATCAACTATCTTCCATATTTCATAAGGTTATTTTTAATTACTACATTTTTATCTCTTAGTTTATAGATACTTCTAATATTAGAACCTATTTATCTAAATATAAATTCTAAAATCTCTTATATATATTAAGATTAATATATCTTATATTCGTTTTAACAAACAAGGAAATGCCTTAAAGTAAAAAATAACTACTTTACTAAAATATTTCAGATGACAGCTTTTTACAGTAATGATGCACAATATTTAGTTGCGATAGGCCTAATTGAACAAAATAGTAAACGATTCATGCCAATTGGCGGGAAGTCATTAAAAGAGCCTATTAGTAAAAATAATATAAGCTTAGACAACATTGAGACAATCGCGTTAGAGCTTTTGTTGCGAATTATCGATCGAAGTGCTGAATCAGCAATCCAAAAAGTTAATGGTGACAAAAGTATATTGATTCTACTAATACCCATGCAAGCCATGCAAAATGAACTTCCTGGTTTAAAAGCTATGTGGATCGAAAATGGAGATACTAGATTATTCTTATCAAAGCTAAAAGGAATTTGCAATGAAATTTGGAATTTAAGGTATGTTCGTTATGAAGGTATCCAATTCAATTCTATAATTCATAGTGATTGATAGAAATTAATCTTTCTTGGTAAAATTGCAATTCAGAAATATAATATACTTCTCTTATGAGCAAATTACCAAAAAGCAATGCAAATAAATCCACACGAACCAACCTTAGGTTTTGTCGATCTTAGATCATGAGTAATTCTACTAGCTCAACTTCCAAAAGTGACTCTGAATTAAACCTTTGCCATGACAATGATGAAGAAACTATGCCCAAAAGGCTTAAAGGAAGTGAACTTCTTGACTATATAGAAGTTCACCAAAGCATAGGCAATGATAACGGAGATAGTCTATGTATTGAAGCAGGTTATGGTACTTTTAATAAAGATGGAACAGCTACATGTAGATTAGACTTATTTAGTACAGAATTAATTAAAGCAAAAAAAGAATCTCATACTTTAAATTCTCAAAAAAAAGCTCGTCAACACATTCTTAAAACCTACGACTTTAAAACATTAAAAATCATATCTGAACGAGGTTGCCTTTCCGGAAAGGCACATGCTCATTTGCAAATATCAGAAGACGAAAAGTTTTTTGATAAATATTCAGATGAAATCAAAGTTACTCTGGAGGATCATTTTGGCAGCAACTATCTATCAATCATAGAAGAAAGAGCCCTCATTAATGATTCACACTGGAAGCATAGAGCGGTTTGGAGGTTCATAGAAATCATTGCCAACGATGAAATGGCCTTAAAAAATCAGAAGGGAATATGATTATAAATATAGCGAAATAAGATCTTAAATATAAAGATCAAGTTGGTTTTAATTTATAGACTTTTTCTTTATTATAAGTCATAAATAAACTTGAAGAGGTCTATTGATATCTCTATTTAATTACACTTATAACTATAGTTTCTTATCGATAGGGTAAAATAATCTTCAAGATATTTAGATCTATATCATTGAGTATATTGGTTAATAGCTACGAAGAGAAAGCATTAAATATTAAACGAGTATCTTATATTGATATTAATTAAATCATTATACCTTTGAAATCTCCCATTCATTTTCTATTTCTAGTAAAAATAAGTATCAAATCAGAAGATACCTTTGTGCCAAGGGGAGTACCTCTGAAGGCTCACATGTGAGCAATTCTCCATCGGCAAAAACTTCATATGTCTGGGGGTCAACCTTAATAGATGGCAAAGCATCATTAGCCTGCATATTTTTCTTGGATATATTACGGGTATTTTTTACTGCCACACATTTTCTTTGTAGACCAAGTGAAGTAGGAATGTCATCATCTATTGATGCATTACTAAGAAAATTTAAACAACTAGAGGCAATAGATGTACCAAGAGTTCCAAACATTGGTCTTCCATAAACTGGCTGAGGGGTTGGAATTGATGCATTGGCATCACCCATCTGAGCCCAGGCTATTGAGCCCCCTTTTATGACAAGCTCTGGCTTTACTCCAAAAAAACCTGGCTTCCATAACACCAAATCTGCAAGCTTCCCAACCTCTATTGAACCAATGTAATCACTCATTCCATGAGCAATAGCAGGGTTTATTGTCACCTTTGCGATATACCGTTTCAAACGATTGTTGTCATTACGACTTGAGTCTTCGGAAAGCGTGCCTCTTTGCACCTTCATTTTGTGTGCAGTTTGAAAAGTTCGACTAATTACTTCACCTACTCTCCCCATAGCTTGGGAATCACTAGCAATGATCGAAAAAGCTCCTAGATCATGCAAAATATCTTCTGCAGCAATTGTCTCCCGTCTTATACGTGATTCGGCAAAAGCAACATCCTCAGGAATTTTTGGATCTAAATGATGACATACCATGAGCATATCTAAGTGCTCTTCAAGGGTATTGCGTGTGTATGGTCTTGTTGGATTGGTGCTACTTGGAAGTACGTTCAGCTCACCACAAATTTTTATAATGTCTGGAGCATGACCACCACCAGCGCCTTCTGTATGAAATGTGTGAATTGTTCGACCATCTATTGCTCTAATAGTGTCTTCTACAAAACCTGCCTCATTTAAAGTATCTGTATGAATACAAACCTGAACATCCATTAAATCAGCAACTTCTAAACAGCAATTAATAGATGCAGGTGTAGTGCCCCAGTCCTCATGAAGTTTTAAACCACAAGCACCAGCACGAACCTGTTCTTTTAATGCATTTGATGAGCTGCTATTTCCTTTCCCAAAAAAACCAAGATTTACAGGTAGTCCCTCTGCTGCTTTTAGCATCCTTGCAATATGAAAAGAACCAGGTGTGCAGGTAGTAGCATTTGTTCCCGTTGCTGGGCCCGTTCCACCACCAAGCATTGTGGTTATTCCACTAGCTATAGCTGTTTCTATTTGTTGAGGGCATATGAAATGGATGTGCGTATCAATGCCTCCAGCCGTAAGGATTAAACCTTCTCCTGCTATCGCTTCAGTGCAAGGGCCAATAACTATAGTTACTCCTTCTTGAATATCAGGATTTCCCGCCTTTCCAATCCCATCAATCTTCCCATCTTTAATACCTATATCAGCTTTAACAATTCCCCACCAATCCATAATCAAGGCATTAGTTATTACTGTATCTACAGCCCCTTCACTTCTAGTACGTTGAGATTGTCCCATCCCATCTCTAATGACCTTCCCGCCACCAAACTTGACCTCATCACCATAAATTGTGTAATCATTCTCTACTTCAAGAATTAAATCAGTATCAGCCAAGCGCAATCGATCACCTATCGTTGGGCCATACGTTTCTGCATAGGCACGCCTAGAAATCAGGTAAGACATAGCAATCTCAATCCAAGGATCCGTTTATTAGGCCATTAAAACCATAAACACAACGCGAACCAGCAAAAGGTACAAGATTCACTTCGCGAAGGTCACCCGGTTCGAAACGAATAGCTGTCCCTGCTGGAATATCTAATCTTTTTCCTAGAGCAGCTTTTCTTTCAAAATTTAGAGCTTGATTTGATTCATAGAAATGAAAATGCGAACCAACTTGAATTGGTCTATCTCCATTGTTTGAAACAACTAAAGTAGTTACTTGACGTCCTACATTTAGTTCTATCTCTCCTGGCTCAGGAATTAATTCACCGGGGACTAAAGGAGTCATAATAATTTTTAGCGAATTGGATCATGGAGAGTGACGAGTTTGCTCCCATCTGGGAAGACCGCCTCTATTTGCACTTCTTCAATTAATTCTGGAACCCCTTCCATTACTTGCTCTCGACAAAGCCAAGATGCACCTTCAGCCATCAATTCTGAAACAGTTTTACCATCGCGAGCACCTTCAAGGATCTGAAAACTAAGCCAAGCAATGGCTTCAGGATGATTTAGTTTCAAGCCTCGTTTTAATCTGCGTTCAGAAAGAAGAGCAGCTGTCACGACGAGTAACTTGTCTTTTTCCTGTGGACTTAAATTCATGAACTTAATTGAACAAATCCAGTTTGACAAATCAATAGTGTTCAGTCAGTTCTTATTGCACATAGTTTCGATGATGGGTTTTCTTGAATAGGCCAAACTCTTAAGTTCAAGGGGCTGCTTAATTTGCGTAACTTACGAGTAAGAACCCAAATCCGAAAAAACCAAAATCTTGCTGCCTGACTTGATGCTCCTAGATAGCGAGCTGAAAGGCCATGATCGAGTGCGCTACAGCTCATTAGTCCTTCCAATTCAACACGTTCTGCAAGACAAGATTGAACAAGGTTTTCCAAACTTTCTTTTGAAACCCAAGTAGGTGCAATCCAAACAAGTGATCCGAAAACCGGTTTGTTTGCCATACCATGATCTGAAGAAAGAGCCTTACCACCAAGTTCCAGTTGATCAACAAACTCCCATTGCGTTTTACTTAGTTGATTTCTACAAATCTCAAGGCGAGAACGCCAACAACCCGCCCCTAAATTTTCCCCCGCGGAAGTTCGCCCTAAACGAACCACCTCAGCCCCAAAGAAACTTGAATCAGGATAGAGGTCAACACGCATCTTTTGTTCAAAAAGACTTTCCCCAAACATGACAACCTCCTGAGGTAACCATTCCAAATCAGCGTCTTTTTCAATTTGAAAGTGGCAATTTTGTTTAGCCCATTTCCCTTCTGGATGAAGCCTTGAGAGGCCAACAGAACCATATACTTTCTGAGCTGCTGCTGTTGTCAACAAGCCACTTGTCCCAGGATCTGCAATTACTTTCAACGTCAGCTGGTCCCCTCCAACTAGTCCCCCAGCAGTATGAAGAATTGGGATCTCAAAACGTCCATCAACATCATTGCTACCCCTCATCAGTTTGAAAGGAGCACTACATCTACTCTGATGCGTGGTAAATGATTTCAATAAGCCTGGATGAATGGATTTCTTGAGCAATCTAAGTTCACAAATGCCATGCCAAGCAACGTCTTTTGTTTTCATAAAGTCATGATGAAACCTTTCCAGTAATGGACTATTTACAGAAAAAAAGACCTAATATTTTTTCATAGCTAAACAACCTATAAAAATCTAAGCCTTGTCAGGATCAACTATCGTCTTAACGCATAGGCTTAAGACAAAAAGCCATAAAAAGGCTTTAATTCTCTCAATGTCTGCGGATGAGAGGAACTACTTACGTGGTCGTCGCCAGACTACTTGTGGACAAGAAGTACTTCTTCAACTACCTAGAGAAGGAGTTTTAATGCATGGAGACTTATTAAGTGACGCAAAATCACACACTATTGTTTTAGTAAAAGCCGCTATCGAAGATTTACTTGTCATTCGATCTACTTCAATCTTGGAATTAACCAGAGCTTCTTATCATTTAGGTAATCGTCATGTAAATCTTGAATTGCACTCTAATGAGATTTATTTATTAGAAGATCCTGTCTTGGAAAATTTATTACTAATAAGAGGTCTTGAAGTTGAAAAGGTTAAAAAACCTTTTTTCCCAGAATTAGGGGCATATTCCCAATTAGGTCACAAGAGCTAAACTATTCTATGACTTCATTGGGAATGCTTCAGCTTGTAAGCCCAGCTTTACCAGTTGGCGCTTTTAGTTATTCGGAAGGACTTGAATGGCTTATACAAAAGGGGAAAATTTCAAATGAATCAAACATGTTTGATTGGTTGGAAGCAGAGCTTCTAAGAGGGCAACTGAGGCTAGAGGCTGCCGCTCAAACACCTATTCGACAAGCTCTAGAAAACTGGGACAAATCAAAATCTTCTGATGACAAAAAAATTGTTTATGAATGGAATGACTGGTTATTAGCTCTGCGAGACGCCTCTGAAATTCGAATGCAGCAACGTCAGATGGGTCAGTCGCTAATACAACTACTTGACGATTTAGGACACCCATTACCAGATCGAGGTAAAAATCTAACCTGGCCCGTAGCTTGGGCATGGGGAGGCCTAGCTTGGCGTTTGTCAAAACTCGAAGTAATAGAAGGTTATCTCTATAGCTGGGTTTCGAATCAACTCAGTGCAGCAGTCCGATTAATACCCCTTGGCCCAACAAAAGCTCAATATTTGCAATGCAATCTATTTCCATTAATCACTAAACAGGCCAAACTCCTGCTAGAGAAAGATCCACATCAAATCTGGACTGGAGATGTAGGTGCAACATTTGCTCAACTTTCTCATTCTGAACTTTATTCACGACTCTTCCGAAGTTAATGACTAGTGCATTTCGCGTTGGTGTCGCAGGTCCAGTAGGATCTGGTAAGACAGCGCTTGTCGAAGCTTTATGTAAACGCTTACGAGATAAATGGAAGTTGGCTGTGGTCACAAACGATATATATACACAAGAAGATGCAAAATTCCTTACCAAGGTAGGAGCTTTAGAACCTGAGCGTATTAGAGGAGTTGAAACAGGAGGTTGTCCACATACTGCAATCCGAGAGGATTGCTCAATCAATCGAGCTGCTGTTGAAGATCTTGAACAGCTTTTCCCTGATCTCGATATTGTTTTCGTTGAAAGTGGAGGCGACAACCTCGCAGCAAGCTTTAGTCCAGAATTAGTTGATATGTGTATCTACGTTATAGACGTAGCTGCAGGAGACAAAATTCCACGTAAGGGTGGACCTGGTATCACTCGATCAGATTTACTTGTGATCAACAAAATTGATCTAGCTCATATGGTTGGAGCTAATCTAGATTTAATGCAACAGGACACTGTCCGAATGCGAGGAGACAAACCCTGGTGTTTTACCAATCTCCATAATGATGAAGGGTTAGAGCAAATAGTGAGTTTTTTGTCTCAACAGATACTAATTTCCAAATAAAACAACTGCATTCCTGAAAAAAGTTTCACTTGATACAAAACATGAGCTGAAACAGTAATTACATTTATAGGTTAAATGCAAAACAAAACATTTTTTAACCATGTCTACTCCTAATCGAATTTTTTTAGGCCTGACGTCAATAGCCCTTGGTGCATCAATAACAGCATGTGGAAGCAACAATCAAGCTTCAAATTGTCCTGATTGCGATGATCAAGTAACTGTTGGAATTCTGCATTCTTTAAGTGGAACCATGGCCATTTCAGAGTCGACACTCGTGGACACTGAGAAGATGGCAATCGAAGAAATTAATAAAGCAGGTGGTATTCAAATAAACGGAAAGAAATACGAAATCAAATACATCGTCGAAGACGGAGCTTCAGACTGGCCAACTTTCGCTGAGAAATCAAAGAAACTAATAGATCAAGACAAAGTTCCTGTGGTCTTTGGCGGTTGGACATCGGCTAGTCGTAAGGCCATGCTTCCCGTCTATGAAACGAAAGATGCCTTCCTTTATTATCCAATCCAATATGAGGGTCAGGAATGTTCAAATAATATTTTCTACACAGGTGCCACTCCCAACCAACAATCAGAGCCAGCTACTGAGTTCATGTTTAAGCTCTCACCTGCTGCTGGCAAACCTTTCTTCCTTGTTGGTTCCGATTACGTATTTCCTCGTACCTCAAACACCATAACTAAAGAACAACTCAAAGCTCTTGGGGGGAAAGTGGTTGGAGAGGATTATCTACCTTTAGGTAATACAGAAGTTGCACCAATAATTGCAAAAATCAAGAAGGCCCTTCCTAATGGAGGTGTGATCATAAATACTCTGAACGGTGATCAAAATGTTGCTTTCTTTAAGCAGATTCAAGATGTAGGAATCACTCCTCGTAATGGATATTACGTAATGAGTTATTCAATCGCTGAAGAAGAAATAAGCACTATCGGAGCGGACTTCTTGGAAGGACATTATGGTGCCTGGAACTATATGATGTCTATCAATACTCCTGCTTCCAAGAAGTTTGCGCGCAACTTCAAGAAAAGATGGGGCAACGACAGAGTTGTTGCTGATCCTCAAGAATCTGCATACAACATGGTCTACCTTTGGAAAGCAGCTGTAGAAAAAGCAGGTACATTTAATGACAATGCTGTTCGTAAAGCATTAATCGGAGTCAAGTTTGATGCCCCACAAGGTCCAGTTGAAGTAATGCCAAATCATCACCTTTCACAAACAGTTCGAATTGGGCAAATCACCTCTAATGGGCAATTTAAGATCCTCCAATCAACTGATACTCCAATAGCACCTCAAGCATGGAACCAATACGAACCAAGTTCTAAAGGATATGCTTGTGATTGGACAGATTCTCAAAAAGGAAGAAAATATCGTCTCTGATCTGAAATAGTCAAAATCTATTGAAATCAGGAAGGGCAAAATATTAGTAGCCCTTCCTTACTCTATTCAGACATTCACTTCTACTAGTGCAATTAATTATTGAAAGCCTATTCAATGGAGTAGCCATTGGCTCCGTGCTTCTAATTGCAGCTCTCGGCTTAGCAATTGTATTTGGTCTTATGGGTGTGATCAATCTCGCTCATGGAGAGTTGATGATGCTAGGCGCCTACTCAACATATGTAACACAACTGATTTTTAAGTTGCCGGCGCTTAAACCTATTTATAACGCATATGTGATTGTTGCTATAGGAGTAGCTTTCTTAGTTAGTGCTGTAGTAGGAATCTTATTAGAGCGTTCAGTAATTAGACGTTTATATGGCAATCCTTTAGAAACTCTGCTGGCGACTTGGGGAGTAAGCCTAATACTTCAACAATTTGTTAGGAGCGTACCTTTGGCTTATGGCACTGGTATTGCAATAGCTTTATTAACAGGTCTAATTCTTCCAATTCTATTACCCAAAAATTTGTATAAAAAAAATCGAGCTCATTTAGTAAAATTTGGAACTTGGTCTGTATCAGCTTTAATAGGAGTCATATCATCTAGTGGATTATCAGCAACTATCAGTAAACTAGGTCGGGCAAGTGCAAGAAATGTTGATGTAACTGCACCTGCTTGGATGCGAGGAGGATTTGAGCTATGGGGAATAACCTTTCCTATGACACGTCTAGTGATAATTGTGATAACAGGAATTGCAGTTTTATCTGTCACGTGGTTCCTTAATCGCAGTGTCTGGGGAATTCGAATACGTGCTGTTACTCAGAACAGATCTATGAGTGATTGCCTGGGAATATCAACAGAAACTGTTGATGTTCTTACTTTTGGAATTGGTTCGGGACTTGCAGGGGTAGCTGGTGTTGCAATTTCTCTTTTAGGTTCAGTAGGACCAAATGTTGGTGGAAGTTATATCGTTGGCTGTTTCATGGTTGTAGTGCTAGGAGGTGTAGGAAATCTAATGGGAACGATAATTGCCTCCTTTTGTATCGGTATTATTACTGATTTAATTGGTGCTGGTCGGTTACTGACAATCTGGCCTCAAATGCCAGCTCCATTGGCATCAGCCATAGACTTCTTCGCGACAACTAGCATGGCAAGAGTATTGGTCTTTGCGTTAATAGTAATTTTCCTTCAATTCCGTCCGGCTGGTTTATTCCCTCAAAAAGGACGCATGGTGGAGGCTTAAACCTATGAAATTATCTCAAAATAATAGACGTTTGTTTAAGTTGGCTATAGGTTTAATAATCACTGCCTCAATAATTTCAGCTCCTGCAATACTTCCTGTCTTCAGGCTTAACCTGCTTGGTCGATACCTTTCATTAGCAATAGTGGCACTTGGTGTTGATTTAATTTGGGGGTTTGCAGGTTTATTAAGTCTAGGACAAGGAATTTTTTTCACCCTTGGGGGCTATTGCGCTGCTATGTATCTGCAACTCAATAGTTCAGCCGAGCTGCCTAATGGAATACCTGAATTCTTTGGACTATATGGGGTACAGAAATTACCTTTCTTCTGGGAACCATTTAAATCATCATTTTTCACCCTAATCGCTATTTGGTTGATCCCTGCATTAGTAGCTGGGTTGCTTGGCTTTCTCGTTTTCCGCAATCGTATTAAAGGTGTTTATTTCTCAATTCTTACCCAAGCAGCTCTTTTAGTATTTTTTAATTTTTTCAATGGACAACAAAAACTGATAAACGGTACAAACGGTTTAAAAACAGATGTCACTGAACTCTTTGGACAAATGGTGGGATCTGATTCTATGCAAAGATATTTCTTTTGGATTACAGCTTTATTGGTTGTATTAGCATGGATTTTTGCTCGATGGATAGTCAGAGATCGTTTTGGAAATGTCCTAATAGCAATACGAGACGATGAACCAAGATTACGTTTCACTGGATACAATCCTACGTTCTTCAAAACAATCGTTTTTTCAATAGCAGGTGGACTAGCTGGTATTTCAGGAGCTCTCTATACAGTTCAATCAGGGATAGTTTCTCCACAATTTATGACAGTACCTTTCTCAATTGAAATGGTTATTTGGGTTGCTGTCGGGGGTCGCGGGACCTTACTTGGAGCAATTCTTGGAGCAGTTGTTATCAACTACACCAAGAGTCTAGTGAGCGAGGCACTACCTGCAAGTTGGATGTTTATTCAAGGTGGCTTATTTATTCTTGTGGTCACCGCCTTACCTGAAGGCGTATTGGGATGGTTCCAAAATGATGGGCCTAAAAATCTACTTTCTAGATTAGGAATTGCACGACCGATTAGTACTTATCCAAGCCTTGAAATTGATGGTAAGGAAGAAGTGAAACCATGAGTAAGCCTCTACTAGAATTACGTCAAATATTTGTAAGTTTCGATGGTTTTCTTGCGCTTAATAATTTGAGCATTTCTCTTCAACCTGGAGAACTAAGAGCTGTTATTGGGCCTAATGGCGCAGGAAAAACAACTTTTCTAGATGTTATTACTGGGAAAGTAAGTCCAACGTCCGGGGAAGTGTTATTTAAAGGTTTCTCCTTGCTTAGAAAAAATGAACATCACATTGCGAGACTTGGCATAGGAAGAAAATTTCAAAGTCCACGAGTTTTTGAGAATTTAACGGTATTTGAAAACCTAGCTCTAGCTGTGAGCAAACCCAAAAGACCCCTTCCATTACTTTTGGGAAGAAATATCAATCGATATTCCGACCAAATTCATCATTTAATGAGCATTGTTAACTTACAAGCTCGAGCAAGTACAACTGCTGGATCACTTTCACATGGTCAAAAGCAGTGGCTAGAAATTGCTATGTTAGTCGGACAAGATCCTGACATGCTGCTAGTTGATGAGCCAGTTGCTGGACTCACTGATGAAGAAACAGAACTAACTGCAGATCTACTAAAATCACTTGCTGGTGATCACACAGTTTTAGTAATAGATCACGACATGGAATTCATACGTCGTCTAAACAGCCCAGTCACGGTATTACATCAAGGCAATGTTTTATGCGAAGGTTCCATGCAAGAAATCCAACAAAACCCTGAAGTAATAGAGGTTTACTTAGGTCGACCAGAGGGAGGTAATTTGTGACGCTCCTAGAGGCTCGTAACCTAAACACCTACTACGGAGAAAGTCATATTCTTCGAGATGTCGACCTATCAGTCCGACATAATGAAATGGTTTGTTTGATCGGCCGAAATGGTGTTGGGAAAACAACCTTTCTGAAGTCATTAATAGGTTTATTAACGCCACGAAGTGGTGGAATCTTCCTAGAAGGTAATCCTCTAGAACGAAAACCACCTCATCAACGTGCTCGATTAGGTATTGGTTATGTCCCTCAAGGTCGTGAAATTATTTCTCATTTATCAGTTGAAGAGAATCTTTTGTTAGGTATGGAAGCCTTACCAGGTGGTTTAAATCAAAACAAAAAAATAGATTCATTTATCTATGAACTTTTCCCAATTTTACACAAATTCTTAGCTCGAAGAGGAGGTGATTTAAGTGGAGGTCAACAACAACAACTCGCAATAGCAAGAGCCTTACTTGGTTCTCCAAAACTACTTTTACTTGATGAGCCTACTGAAGGAATTCAACCAAACATAGTTCAAGACATCGAAACTGCTGTTAAAAGAATCATTTTGGAAAAAGGCATTGGAGTTTTACTAGTCGAGCAACATCTTCATTTCGTACGACAAGCTGACCGATACTACGCAATGCAACGTGGTGGAATTGTCGCGACTGGTCAGACCGAGGATCTTAGCCAAGCAGTAGTAGATAAATTTCTTAGTGTTTAACCTTTTATAGTATTAGACCTTCAATCAACTATTAGAAATAAAATATTTAGTTAGTATAGCCAACTAGGAATAGACGTTTTAAACGCCAATTTGATTTAGAAAATTCAAATAGTTAAGAAGTCATCAAGAAAACAATAATTAGTTAGGAGGATTATTTCTTGGGAGGTCAAGACGTTGGCCATCTAGTATGTCTGCCAATGTCCTAAAACTATCTGCATACTTCCAAAAATCATCTTTCTTTTGAAAACCCTTAAGGAATTGTCTGCTAAAGCCTTTCTGCATACCCCAACGTTTCTCATTCCTTTCGAATTCTTCTTGATCCATATCTGCTAAAAAGAGACTTGCCCTTTCATGTAAAAGGCACTCTTCTTCAGAATTGAAAAGCTCTCCATCTTTTGCTTGCCAAATCTGCTTAGGCATTAGTCCCCTTAACCATTGTTAGATTTAATGCTATGCATAATAAAAGACTACTGCAAAAAGAGTGATTGACAACTTCTAAATTTCTACTTTTGAGCACCTACTAATTAATCATTCTTTCTGTTATATCTTGCAGCAATTCTAAAGAGAAGTTTCAAATATAAATTATATAAATATTTTTCATATCTATATTTTATGCTATTAAAATCAAACTTTTTATTTGGATAACTACAATTAACAAGACAATAAATTCAAGGATTTAAAAGCATAAAGCTCAATCATAGCAGAGGTTTTTTTTATAAACTCATCTTATTTCGAACAAAAGATGAGACTGTGAACTAAGTTTCAAGTCTATATAAATATATTCAAAATAGTAAAATCACGTAAAAGCTACAAAGTCTTCTTTAGTCAACTTCCCTGAAATATTTGAGTGAGATCAAATTTTTATTGGCTTTAAGGTCGATCAGGAAAAAAGCCAGTAATCAAAAGAAGCGGGGATACATTGCAACTTGCCATCCCGTGTTTTAAAGCATCTTTCAATTCCCCATTCCCTTTCTATTACTTGCATTTCAATTATGCCCCTTGGCATATTTGCTCTGATCTTTTGTGTTTGAGTCATTGAATCCCCATCCAAAGAACTGGCCCTTTAATAACGAATCAGAAGACTTAAGCAATAAGCAATAAAGCCTTTTTTTGAAAGTCTTCGATCTATACAAATGGTTAAAGCTTAAAAAGTGAATTTACTGTTGAAATCTAAAATTTTTATGAAAATCAATAATATTGTCCAAATCAAGCCCTTCACCAAAGCTTTGAACTTAGACCGCGTTTGTGATTGATGCCCTAGGAATAAAAAAGAAGAACTAATCCTTGCTCTGTTTGATGAAATTCCCTTTCTTCTCTACTGAGATCAATTGCCACTTCAACACCTTCCTTTACAGCTTCTTCAAAGGGGGGGGAAGCAGTGAGATTGTGTGATCTGCATAAAGCTGCTATTCCCATAGGTGTAGCCAGCCAGATAAAGCTTTTAGTTTGAGCAATTGGCGGTTGAGCCAAATAATCAGTTAAAACTTTGATTATATCCATCACAGCTATGGAGGTGATATTTAAAAATATTTGATTTCTGACTTTATGGTGGACGAGATGTGCTATTCCTCACTTAAAGGACAGAAAAAGAATCTCTTAGCCAAGAAAACCTATTGATTTCAATTGATTTGAAGTTGCGAATAGCCAACTTTTTCAAGAATTTCGGAAGAGGTGAAAAAGATTTCCTTGAAAGATTTGAACACTTTCGACCAATAAAAAACTAGTTAAAGCTTGATCATTTGGTATCTTAAAATAAGAAAGATATCTTACAAGAATCCATAGGCAAAACTTTTAATGTTTTCTACCCCTTGACAAAATATATCCATGTCAAAGCTTAAAAAGAAAAAGCTAGATTTAAAAATTATTCAAGCTCTTGCCCCTTCAGCAATGGGAATTGCAGTCGCATTAATTATTCTTGGAAACCAAATAGGTATTTTGGTTTCCTCCCTCGTTGCTGGATACATCGCATCACTGATCACTAAACTTTTGATAGAACATATTGGAAAACTAAAGCGCCGCGGATAACCCTTGTACATGTTGGAGTTGTCCTTTCTTTTATAATATTCCTTGTTACGAAGAGAAATCAGCTAATACCTTATGAAGACAGTGACATTGAAGCCTAGGGCCTAAACAATACTCAAAAATATTAAATTATGTTCGTTTTTATATTTTCTAATATTTTCTTTTGAATTTTTAAAACAAATTTATATTCCGAATGAATCAGATTTGGTGTTTCAAGCTCTTTAGCCTTGGAGGAATAAAAGTACTATTTTCAAATTTTGATGATGAAGGTGATGGAACTAGCACCCCATTATTTGAACCTAATTTTCAAACTCCTCTGGAAAACACAAAAAAACCTAAGTTTCTTTTAAGACCATTCAGATTTAAGTCTCTAATTGACATGTCAGTGTCAACTGCGCTTTTTGCTTATTGCCTAGTTTTTTTTTAGAAGCTAAAAAAAAGAAAATTCAAGGAGGAAAATGAATTTCGCCGTCAAGATTATCGAAAGAGAGTTTGGTATAGAAAGGGTTTACAGATCTGCAGATGGTTTAGAGCATTCCATTCCCACTTCATTAGATTCATGGCTTTTTAGCAGTTATGCCTATACCAGAAGAAGAGGGAAAGAAAATAAACGAATTTGTTTGTTTGGCTGAGAACATCAATTAAATCTAAAAACAACAACGAAATCTCAACCCATAGCCTTACTCCACCTTCCATCTATGTAAAGAAAACTGAATTATGAATAATTTCATTACAAAAATCTAATCATTCTTTATAAGACCTACATTTCATATCTAACCCAATATGTTCCTTAGAATCCAAATAAAGATGGTCAATGGGTATTCCTTACGAGAGCGTTTAGCTTCTAGAAATGGTTATATATGTCTAGGTTGTGAGATACCTAAAGACGGTCTGATTTCATACAGGCCGTTTTTTATTTATGAAAGACTAAAATGAATGATCTTATTTTACCTTTCCTAGGAGTATTAGTCATTGGCTTCTTTGCTAATCAACTTATGAATCAAATCTCTAAGCCTAAAAAGAAGAGAAAGAAATGGGTTCGCCCCGAAACTAATTCAAAAAAGAAAATATAACATTAACTAAAATGCATTTTTTATTTTCTGATAGCAATAATAATTTTTTTTTAATTTCAATAGCCCTCGCAATTACTATTGCAATTATAATTCTTTGGGAATTAATCAGATTATTAAGAAGGTTAATCAACCAACAAGTAAGTGATCAGTTTGAAAAGTTTGCAAAAGAAGCAAAGATTCCTACATTTGTAAAAAAAAGAGTACAGTTCAAGATTAATTGGCGTTAACTAACATATATCTTAGCTTTAAATTAAATTTAAAAACTTTAATCTTTGGCTAGCATATTCATGCTTACTCTCGTAAATTGATTTTATAGCTTTGTCTAAGCCTAATTGAAGATAAGATTTAAATTAGGCTTAGGATTGTTTTATATTATAAATTGATGATTTATAATCTTACCTTCAATAAAACAATTCAACTAAGCAAGAGGCTTAAGTAAATTTGTTTGAAATGTGTTGAAAGACAATTTAAAGGTATTTATGCCGATGCCACAACTACTATATCTTAATAAGTTCACAGAAGTAAATTATGATCAATAGTTGAATGCTGGGAAGAAAACCCTTGCAAATATTGAGAAGACGCTCTCAGGCCAAGGTTAAAAGTCAATATTCATCAGATGGTCGCTGGCAAGCAGCACAATTCCAAGCCCATATAAATTCTTGTCAAAAGGAAAATTTAGGTCCTTCTTGCTCTCTCTCTAAAAAAGACTCCCCTCTTGAAAGAAAACTATAAGCATTAATTATATAATTATTGGATTCATAAATGATTTGATAACTCTGAATGACATATGAACCATATTTTTAGAAAACGAGCAGATTAGATCTACGCTATGAGCAAAGAATATGGAGCCTGACATGCGTGATCCAAACATGGAAGAAAAGCTACAAACCATTGAGAAAGAAATAGAACAAGCCAAAGTCGCTAAATCTATTTCTGGTGAAATATGTAAATGGGTTGGTTCTTTTAGTGCCATCTTCGGAACTATTATAGCTTTAGCAATTTCATACCAAACGGCAGATAAAAGAGCCTTTTTTGCTGTAGCAGGTTTCTTGGGGACAGGTCTTCCTCTTGCTGCAATAGGTAGCAATGCAACTAGTAACAAAAAAGCAGCTAAGGCAGCAATAATCCAAACCCAAATTGCAAAACTAAGTTATTTCGACCCGGGGTGTGACACTGTGGGCTGATTTACATTACGTACAAATATTCTGTTCACATTTAAAACTACATTTCATGCAGGAAATTATTTGCCCGTACTTTGTTTAGAAAGTTGTCCCTAACCTTATTTTATAACTATTTTCTCTACTTGGTTCTTTCATTTCAACATATAAATTTTCATAGCTTAAAGATGTATACAAATTATTTTCCCTAATAGGGAAATATTTTAGGACAGTTGAAAAACTATTACTGGATAGAAAGTCTTTTGCAATTTGAGTCCCATATTTATTTTCTACAAAGAATCGTAATTTTTCATTTATAAACCAATTATATTTAATTCCAAATAAACCACCAGGTATTATTGATCCGCAATTAGCATCACTAGAACAGTCTTCACCTCCATCTATAAATTCAAATGAGGGACCTACTGAGACCCTAAGATTTGTTTTTGTATTATCTATTAATTTCAAGGCTAATCCAATAGATGTGCTTAAATCATTAGTTCCTATTTTATTTAAAGCATTATATTCGTAATCTGTTGAAAAATATGTTGCCCATATTTTGTCTAGTAACTGGTCATAACGAAATATAGTAGAAACTTTATTAATTGCTATGATTTCCCTATCTCCATTCTTAGAAGATTTTTCAAAATCATACGAAGTAACGAAGTTAAATTCCCTAACTTTATTCACAAAATTCGTTTCCAAATCTAAAGAAGAACCAAATGAACCATAAGATCTACTGGTTGTTCCATCTATACCTATCTCTAAATTGGTTTCCCATTCCTGGTTAATTGGTTCTAAAGCAATAGATGATTTTTTTATCTGAACACGTCCTAGTTGTGGATGAATTAAAACTTTTAATGTATCAGTACTTTCCTCCTCTAATAATTCTCCAGAAATGGAGTCGCCATTTAAAAGTTTATAAGTAACAACATCAGCTTTTACGGAAGCTACTTTAATACTAAAGAGGCTTATAGAAAATAGGCCATAAGAAAATGCTTTTTTAAATCTCAATTTCAATTATAAAATTAATACTCAAATAATGCAATAAGAATTGCCATGTCGCCATAGCACTCTAATAGAATACTCAAAAATACAGAATTCCTTCAAGAAGCTAATTTAGCTTATTAGTATTGGGACTTACAAATTATTGAGGTATTTATTCTACTGTTCTACTTTTTGTGGAGTAGATCCATTACATAAGTTTACTGACATAGCATTTAGTTCTTTGGGTTCGGTGTCATAAAAACTTTGCAGGCCAGAAAGGAAGGTCTGAGTTGTATCTACGCAATCATTCCAAATTGATGCCTGGCGAGAAATAGGACCTAGGCGTGCGCTGATTAAAGTTAGACTAATACTACCCAAACAAACTCCTAAAACCAATACTGCAAAAGCAGAAGAATTGATTTCAAAATTTAATCGTTTACTTCCTGTGTCAGTTTTGGCCATAGCAATAAGGATAAGGTCAATCGTAAAAGCAAGGGATCTCTATGCCTTTAAATAAGAGATGGATTATTCTTCCATTAGTCTATTAGTAAACAATAAGGTTGCAAGTTATTATTATAATGAAGCTGCGGGAAGCTTTATTGTTTTATTTGCAACTTTGACTACAAACACACTATATAATAAGTTTTTAAAATATCAAGATAATATGCCTAAATCTTCTATTCACCAATTAGACTAAAACTAATCATAATAGTTAATAGCCAAGTTCAAAATCAGGGAATCAAATGCTAAATTCTAAAATTCACTCATTAAATGATCTTAATAATTTTAGGAGTGCTCCAGAACTAAATCAAGGGCAGTCTAGAGATTTGAAAAGAGAGCTTCAAATTTATACCGAAAAAGCAGATTGGTTCACTATTGGAATAATGGCTCCTTCCTCCAGCATAGCCATAAAAATCCTAAGACAAGTAGAAGCTTACTATAGTTGGCAAGCAATGAAAGTAGTAAAAGAACCCAGCCAAAATGGTCCTGTATTTCTTAAGGCCAATCAAACAACTGGAGATATATATGTACGCATTGAACATGGCCTAGGAGAAGGTATTTTGATTAGTTGTCAACATAATGAGGAGCAGAAAGAAACTTACACATTTGGCCCTTTTCCATTAAATTTCTTTAATATTGAAAATTAAATAATATAAAATATTTATCACAGTAAAGCCATCTTAAGCACCAAATTAAATCATTTGAAAAATGTATTGTTTTCAAATAGCTTTAAAAAATAGAAAGACCTTACTGCTAAGGTTACAGACTAGACCTTAAAAAGGTTAATCTCTCTTAAGAGTGCTTAGACTAAAATAGTCGAATAATAAATTCTAATATCGCAGATCAAAAGTTGTTCTCAATATAGGATGCATCTTCTAAGAAGTTATCTATTATGTAATTAGTCCTTAGAAATTTAATGTCCAATCCATCTACTTCTTTCAATAAAATAAAACTTCGATAGTTTAAGAGAAGAAATTTTGGAACGACTAATTTTAGCTGGTTCGGGCTTGCTTTTGACATTGTTCATCATCATCCATCTATTGGGAATGTTTCTTGCTGTCATAGCACCGATCAAATTTGAGATGTACTCAATAGCCTTACACTCAGCATCTTGGTTGAAAATTGCTGAATTTGCTTTATTTATCATTGCTTTAGGTCACATATCTCTTTCAATTATTAAAGTTATTAATAATTCTAAGGTCGGTAACACTGCAAGATTATCTAGTCGACGTAAGGACTTTTTAGCCGTTTTAGCATCACGTTTTCAACCTATTGGTGGAATTTTTCTCATTTGTTTTCTATCAATACATCTTAAACAACTTCGTTTTCCTCGTCCGATAGAAGGTAGCGAAATTTCCACTCTTCGTATTATTCTTGATTCTCCTACAATATTAATATTGTATTTATTGGGATCAATCTCCTTATTTCTTCATCTATTTCATGGCATTGAATCTTCTCAAAGAAGTCTTGGTTCTTTATCATCAAATAATGCTTCATTAATAAGAGCTATTGGACGCATCTTATCTTTACTAATTGGAGGTGGATTTATTTTTGTCACTATTGCTCTAAGCGGTATACCTTTTCAAGGTTGGTTAAGATGAGTCCTCTACCTTCTTCAAATCTACCATTAGGTCAACTAGATGGTGCTTGGGAAAAAATAAAAAATAATTTCCCATCTATTAACTCTGAAAGCAAGAATCAGAAATCCATTATTGTTGTTGGAGGCGGACTTTCTGGCGCATCGGCAGCTGCAACTCTTGCAGAACAAGGATACCAAGTAAGTCTAATAACATATAACGATAGTCCTCGTCGTGCACACTCAGTTGCTGCACAAGGTGGAATTAATGCTGCAAAAGCAAAAAAAGGAGACGACGTGGATGTAATTAAAGAGTTATTTGCAGATACATTACGCGGTGGTGATTACCGTGCGAGGGAAGCAGAATGTCAAAGGCTAGCAGAAATAAGCAGCTCAATAATCGATAAATGTGTAGCCCAAGGTGTTCCTTTTGCTAGAGAATACAATGGAAAACTGGCGACTCGTCGTTTTGGTGGAGCATTAATCAGTAGAACCTTTTATGCACGTGGACAGACAGGGCAACAACTACTTTATGGAGCCTATCAGGCACTGATGTGTCAGGTCTCAAATCACAGAGTTAGACTTCTAACACGTAGAGATGTACTTGAATTAATTAAGGTAGATGGTGTAATCAATGGAGTAATTACTCGCAATTTAATTGATGGAAAACTAGAAATTTATTTAGCACAAGCGGTAATACTTGCAACAGGTGGGTATAGCAATATCTATTTCCTTTCTACTAACTCAATGAAGTCAAATGCCAGTGCCATATGGAGGGCACATAAACAAGGTGCTTTTTTTGCAAACCCTTGTTTTACTCAAATTCACCCTACTTGCATTCCTGCTGGAGATGCTTATCAAAGTAAATTAACATTAATGAGTGAAAGCTTACGTAATGACGGAAGGATATGGCTACCAAAACAAATTCAGGATAGACGTCTCCCATCAGAGATACCTGAATCTCAAAGAGATTATTTCCTAGAACGTATATATCCGGCATATGGGAATATGGTCCCAAGAGATGTTGCATCTCGTAGGGCCAAGGAACTATGTGACGCTGGCTTTGGCGTTGGAAATGATGGGAGATCTGTTTATCTTGATCTTGGTGATGCAATTATTAAAAAAGGTGCAGATGTGATTAAATCTAAATACGGGAATTTAATTGATATGTACGAAAGAATAGTTGGTGAAGATCCATTATCTATGCCAATGCGTATCTATCCTGCTCCCCACTATACAATGGGAGGACTATGGGTAGATTATAATTTAATGAGTACAATCCCTGGATTATTTGTAATTGGTGAGGCTAATTGTACAGTTCACGGTGCAAATAGATTAGGAGCGAATGCACTTTTACAATGTTTAGCAGATGGATATAATATTGTCCCGTTTTCTATTACTTCATGGTTAGAAAATAACATTTGCTCTAGTTCACCTCAAAAAATCAACACCGCATGCAAAGAAGCTCTTGCCAAGGTCAGAAAACGTATAGATGCATTAATTACAGCTAAAGGTTCTATTCCTGTTGACATCTTTCATCGCCAGCTTGGAGAAATAATGATAGAAAGATGTGGTATAAGCAGAAATAAGAGTGGATTAAAGAATGGTTTAAAAGAAGTAAAAGAATTACAAACTAAATTTCATCAACAAGTACGAATACCAACTGAAATTGATTGCCCAAATTCTGAACTTGAGAAAGCTTTAAAGGTTGCAGATTTTTTCGAACTTGCTCAGTTGATGCTCACAGATGCCCTAACTAGAGAGGAGTCGTGTGGAGCTCATTTTCGAGAAGAGCATCAAACATCAAAAGGTGAGGCCAAGAGAAATGATGAGAAGTTTTCCCATATTTCGGCATGGGAATATATTGATAATACTAAGTCAGTAAAACATATAGAGCCACTTATATTCACCGAATTCTCCCCAACTACGCGAAGTTACCAATGAAGAAAAGACTTTCATTAAAATTACTTATTTGGCGTCAGAAGTCAAACACAACTGACGGAAATTTCAAGGAATACATCATGAAAGGACTCTCTCCTGACTTATCAATATTAGAAGTTCTTGATCAACTCAATGAAAAATTAATAATTAATGGAGATAGGCCAATAAATTATGATCATGATTGCCGAGAAGGAATTTGCGGAAGTTGTGGATTCCTTGTAAATGGTTTAGCTCATGGCCCAAAAAGTGCAACCACCATTTGTCAGTTATACCTTCGTCATTTCAAGGATAATGATACATTAGTACTTGAACCATGGAGAGTAAAGGCATTTAAAGTAATTCAAGATCTATCTGTCAATCGTTCATCTCTTGACAGATTAATTGCCTCAGGTGGATACGTTTCCTGCCAAACCGAAGAAATACCAGATGCGAATAAATATCTAATAAGTCCTAGTAAAGCCTTTACTTCCTTTCAATCAGCAACTTGCATTGGTTGTGGAGCTTGTATTGCAAGTTGCAGGAATGCCTCTGCAAACTTATTTGTAGCAGCAAAGCTTGCACATTTAGGACAATTACCACAGGGAAAAGACGGCAGATCTAATAGGGCAAAATTGATGAATAAACAAATGCGTGAAGAGGGCTTCGGCAGCTGTAGTAATAATCTTGATTGTGAAGCTGTTTGCCCTAAAGAAATCTCAGCAGATTGGATAAGTTGGATGAATAATGATTACTTATAGAGAATAATCTCAATGAAAACCGAAGATGCCTTAAAAGCTTTGAGGGGATTGGATATAAAACTACTAAATATACAAATATAGGATTCATAATGATCATATTAATGACTGTTTACTTTCTCATATTACATTTAACCTATTAACTAAATAAATTATAAACTACTATAAGAAACTTGCTATATCTTTTAGCCAATTACCCCTCCCTGTCAGCCTAATCATATAGATCTTATTGTTTAGTTCAAAGTTGATATCAAGCACTACTGAGTGATTAGTTAAGTTTTTTACTATTTCATTTAAATTAATTTTTTTTAGCCGAATCAACTAGCAAAATGAATATTGTGAAGATTTTATCTTATGTTTCTAAACTTATCAAAGCATACCAATAAACCCAGTTGGTTCGTAGGTGGAGACATTGATGGTTTTCTTGGTCTTGCACTCGACAACTTAATTCAAATTCTTCTGATAATTGGGCTTTGTCGTTCAGTACTTGGATACAATGATGATTTAATTTTCGGAAAAATCTTACCTGCAACAGGGTTAAGTCTTCTAATTGGTAATTTCGCATATGCGCAACAAGCACATCAACTCGCAATCAAAGAAAATCGTAATGATCGAACAGCGCTTCCGTACGGAATAAATACTGTAAGTCTTTTTGCATATATTTTTCTTGTAATGCTACCTGTAAAACTAACCGCATTAGATCAAGGACTAGATGAACAGAGTGCTATCACACTTTCTTGGAAAGCAGGCATGGTTGCTTGCTTAGGTTCTGGTTTGATTGAATCTGGAGGAGCCTTTTGTGCAAACTTACTTAGACGCTGGCTCCCACGTGCTGCTTTATTGTCAACATTGGCTGGAATTGCATTGGGTTATATAGCTCTGGGATTTTTACTTAGAACATATACTCATCCAATAGTAGGACTAACAGTTTTAGCTATTATTTTAGTTACTTATTATGGTCATTTAAACTTACCTGTGCCAGGAGGTTTATTAGCAGTCCTGGTAGGGATAGGACTAGCCTGGAGCACAGGTTTAATAACAATAGATACTGTCAAGTGGGGACAGGAATTCAATCAAATAGGGCTCCGTCTTCCACATATTGAATTATCCAATCTTTGGCTAGCTAGGAGAGAACTATTACCTTGGTTAAACGTAATTATCCCCATGGGAATATTTAATCTGCTTGGCTCACTACAGAATATAGAAAGCGCAGCTGCAGCAGGAGATATTTATCCAGTAAAAAGTTCACTTCTTATAAATGGTATAGGGAGTATTACTGCTGCAGGACTTGGATCTTGTTTCCCAACAACACTCTATATAGGCCATCCTGCTTGGAAAGAAATGGGAGCACGTATTGGTTATTCCTGGCTAAACGGTTTATTCATGTGCAGTGCTTGCTTATTAGGCCTCTTCGGTTTAATCGCAGAGCTAATCCCCATAGAAGCAGGAATGGCAATTGTTCTCTATATCGGCCTTGTAATTGCAGCACAAGCTTTTCAAGCAACACCAAAATTACATGCTCCTGCAGTTGCGCTTGGATTACTTCCAGGCCTAGCTGGTTGGGGAGCATTGCTTATCAAAGCTGGTGTTCGTGCTGGTAGCGCAAGCAATGAATCCAATGCATTTACACCTGAACTATTAGAGTCTCTAAAGCTTTCAGATGTATGGGCTAGCGGAGCATTTGCTCTAGAGCAAGGTCAAATAATTACAGCAATGTTTTTAGCGTCAATATTGGTATATATAATTGAACAAAAGTTTCTAGCAGCTACCTTTATATCTCTCATAGCAGCTTTTTCATCTTGGATAGGCATCATTCATGCCTGGAAATTTAATCAATCTGATGTTGTACTTAATATTGGTTGGGGAGTTGGAAGGACTTGGTCAGTTGGTTATTTACTAATGGCATTGATTTTCCTCATTTCAACTATACAAATGCATATAATTACAAGTAAAGTAAAAGATTAGTGACTTTTAGATTCCAAAATATTAAAATTAAATATTTTGATAAGTGTGTTATTAATTACCACAAAAATGACTAGCCAAATTGTCTACGCTAAATTAATTTAAAATTTTTACTTAATAGATATATCCTATTCGCAACTACCTTGATTAAAGTATGAATATTAGATTTTTTCAATATGCTTGAACAGAAACTTGCCAAATGCATAGAAAGCTATCCAGACTTTCCCAAAAAGGGTATTTTATTTAAGGATGTATTACCTATCCTTGAAGATAACGATCTTTTTAGAGAGCTGACAGCTTTCCTAAGCATACAAAAAATAATAACTGATGCCGATGCAATCATAGCTATTGATGCTAGAGGGTTTATTTTTGGGTCAGCAATTGCTTTGGCTTGTCAAAAACCTTTAATAACAGCCAGAAAAGAAGGAAAATTGCCAGGGGAGCTTATTAGTAATTCCTACGAATTAGAATATGGTAAAAATTCACTTTATCTTCAAAAGAAAGCAATTAACAAATACAATTCATTTTGCATAGTTGATGATTTACTGGCAACAGGAGGAACTGCATCCGCTATAGAAGAAATGATACTTTCAGAAAAAAAGATAATCACTGGACTATGCGTTGTTGTCGAATTGGATGATTTACAGGGAAAATCAAAATTGAAGTGTCAAGTTATATCAGCAGTTAATTTTCCATAACTTTTCAATATAAAATATTATCAATTTTTTATTCCACTGTGCTAATCAATTCAGAGCCATGGACAACTATTTGGTTAGACAAAAAGGGTTGCTCATTTCATATTATAGATCAAACTAAGTTGCCACATAGATTAGAAACATTAGAAATCAGAACATTTATTGAGGCTAGAGATGCAATTAAAAATATGCAAGTCAGAGGTGCGCCTCTCATAGGAGTTACTGGCGCTTATGGTTTTATGTTAGGCCTTATGGACGATCCTAGCGATAAAGGTATGAGAAAGTGCTTTGAACTTCTTATATCTGCTAGGCCCACTGCTGTAAACCTACAATGGAGTTTAGAAAGAATGCTTAGCAAAGTAATCAGATTAGAATCAAAATTAAGATGCAAAGTTGCTCAAATAGAAGCTAGAGAAATAGAAAAGGAGGATATTAATATGTGCTCATTAATTGGCGACAATGGTAAAAATGTTTTAGAAGAGATTTCTAAAAATAAGCAACATAATAATGATCAAACTCTAAATATCCTGACACATTGCAATGCAGGATGGCTTGCCACTGTTGATTGGGGGACTGCGTTAGCTCCTATTTACAAGGCTCATAGAGCTGGAATTGACATACATGTATGGGTAGATGAAACGAGGCCCAGGAACCAAGGGGCAAGCTTAACTTCCTTCGAACTTTCTCAAGAGCGAATAGCTCATACGGTAATAGTTGACAATGCTGGAGGTCATTTAATGCAAGAAAGAAAAGTAGATTTGGTAATTGTCGGAAGTGACCGAACTACTAGGGAAGGTGATGTTTGTAATAAGATTGGTACCTATTTAAAAGCTTTAGCAGCAAAAGATAATAATATCCCTTTTTATGTTGCTCTTCCATTTTCTACAATTGATTGGAATATATCTAATGGTTTTAATGAAATTCCAATAGAGGTAAGATCCTCTGATGAAGTCAAATACATCAGTGGAAAAAATAAAGCGGGCTCAATAGAAAAGGTTCAGTTAATTCCTGATGATTCTAATAGCTACAATCCAGGCTTTGATATAACACCTGCAAAGTTGATAACAGCATTAATAACTGAAAAAGGTGTTTCTAAGGCAAACTATGAAAGTCTGCGTCGTCTATACAATTAAAATAACGCGAAATAATATTACTAATTCCACATATGGTGGGGATAAATATTTATAACTTTTACATATATATTTCATTTTTCCTTACAAGAGATACTAGATTTAGAAGAAGAGCATTCAACCAAATTTAATATGTCTTGTCTTGATTTGTGGTCAGATGCAAATGCTAAAAAGGCAATTATAAAATATAAGGATGAAGGAATAAATGAAGATTTAGCAATACGTACATACTCAGCAAGGCTGTTAGGATCTGATCCAGAGCTTGTTCTTCATGGTGGTGGCAATACTTCAGTGAAAACCATTACACAGAATATTTTCGGAGAAATTGTACCAGTTTTATGTGTAAAGGGGTCAGGTTGGGACCTGGAGACGATTGAACCTGAAGGTCATCCAGCAATAGATTTAGAAGCTCTAAAAGCTCTCAGAAAAATTGCCACCTTATCTGACGAAGAAATGGTTTCTATACAACGTAGCAACTTAATTAATCCTAATTCACCTAACCCTTCTGTAGAAACATTATTGCATGCATTCTTACCACATAAATTTGTAGATCATACACACTCTATTGCTCTATTAGCTTTGGCCGACCAACCTGATGCTGAAGTTGTATGCAGGAAAATTTATGGAGATAGAGTTGTTATTGTACCTTATGTTATGCCAGGTTTTGATTTAGCAAAAGCGGCTGCTAATGCATACGAATTAGCCACAAAAGACAATAAAAAGGATAATTCCGAGATTGAAGGAATGATACTTCTTAAGCATGGACTATTTAGTTTTGGTAAATCAGGGAAAGAAAGTTATAAAAGAATGATAGGATTAGTAAAGGAAGCAGAGAAAGCCTTACCTACTAAAATAGAATTAAATTTGAAATCAAAGAAAGTATATATAGACAATAATTCAAGTGCCGAAATTTATCTGCCATTTATTAGAGGATTAATAGGAAGAGTAGCTTCTAAATATGGGTACTCAAATAAATGGATTTTTGAAATACGCTCTAATAAAGAAATAGTAGAATTCATAAATAGTTCAAACCTAAAAGAACTTGCAAAAAGAGGTGTGGCAACACCAGATCATGTCATTAGAACAAAGGTAAGACCATGGGTGATTGATTCAATTGAACAAACTATAAAATCCAAAGGACAGAGTAATCAAATTAAAAACTGGTTCCTTTCCTTAGAAATTTCACTTAAGCAATATGTAAAAGAATACATTGAATATTTCGAATCAAATAACAAAAGGTTTAATGGTAACAAAAAACAATTGGATCCTATACCAAGATTAATTGCTTTTCCAGGCATAGGGCTAATTGGCATTGGTAGAACTAAAAAAGCAGCTTCTATAGCCGCCGATATCGGGCAGGTTTGGTTGACTACTATTAGATCTGCTGAGTCATTAGGTGAATATAGACCTGTTAATTCATCAGATTGTTTTGATCTTGAATATTGGAGTTTAGAACAGGCAAAGCTAGGTAAAAGTAAGGAAAAAAGTTTAGCCGGAAATATTGTATTAGTTACTGGAGCGGGTGGAATTATAGGCTCTTCGATTGCAAAGGAATTTTCTAGACAAGGAGCAGAAATAGTTGCACTAGACATCAATGGCGATGCTGCACAACAAACAGCAAAAGCCTGTGGAAAATATGCATTTTCTATACAATGTGACTTAACAGTACCTAGTGAAGTTAAAGAAGCTTTTAAGTTAATAAAACTAAATTTTGGTGGAATAGATATTATTGTCTCTAATGCTGGATCGGCTTTGCCTGGAAATATATCCTCTATGGAGCAATCAATATTAGACAGAAGTATCGCTATAAATCTATATTCTCATAATTATGTTGCACAGCAAGCCGTTAAAATATTCAAAGAGCAAGATTATTCAGAGGAGGAGAAACAGTATATAATAGGAGGCCAAATACTCTTTAATATTAGTAAACAAGCAATTAATCCTGGTCCTGGATTTGGATCCTATGGAATTTCTAAATCAGCATTATTATCTCTTATGAAACAATATGCAATTGAAGAAGGAGAATTTAAGATCAGATGTAATGGAATCAATGCTGACCGTATTCGTTCAGGTCTTCTAAATGACCAAATGATTAGGTCAAGATCAATTGCTAGAGGTCTATCCGAAGAAGAATATATGCAGGGAAACTTATTAAAAACTGAAGTTAAAGCTGAAGATGTAGCAAAGGCTTTTGTTGCTCTCTCAAAAATGTCTAAAACTACAGGTGCATTAATTACAATAGATGGAGGGAATCCTGCCGCAATGGTCAGATAAAAGTAATTCAACAGCTTTCAAAACATAAAGGTTAACCCTTATGTTGAAAGTACTGTAGAAAATTGTATTTACTTCAAATTTCTGCTAAGAATTGAATAGTTGCACACTATTCATGGGAAGTCAATGGAAGGTAATTTGGCCAGGAGCGATTTTAGTTATTCTGGTCTTTTCAATAGTGATAGGAATTATTTCTGGTCTAATAGATCCTAAGGCTTTAATGATTTAAGCGAATAAAATAAGACTAAAGCGTTCTTATATAATATGAAATATATATTTCTCTTTAATTGTTATATATTCAACTACTAATATCATAAAGTTGTGCACGATGAAAATTCTATGTGATTAGCAATTAAATCAAAAATCACCTTAAATTTAAAATACTATAAATATTTATAGATAAAATTAGGCCCTCTTAAAAAACTCCGAAAAACAATAATATATAGAAGATTCATTTTTCAACTTCATTCAACTTTATAAATTACACTCCACCAAAAGTAGAAATTGGATGAGTTGTTGTAGCTTCTACTTTTCTCGTTGTGTAGACATTTCAGCGACAACTCAACTCTAAAAGTCTTTTAGAAACGATTTTCTTGTGTTGTATATAGCCATTCCCACAACAAAGAAGTGTGATTTCTACTCTTTGTTCTTTATATAGGGTCCAAGTCTCCGCTCTTTGGCTTGGAGCGATCTTCACCTCACCTTCAGGAGAGGTGAAGATTATGTAGCAATTACTACAAATATCATCTATCTAAATTCAATTGATACCAGGATCAAGACAAACTTCAATTATTAAGAGAAGGTGAAATCGCAGTGCCTGCAAGATACATTAAAAACTTTTATGTAACCCACAAAGACTAGAAAATTACAGGCAGATATACCTAACAATAATTAAAAGGAATTGAATTGCTACATTTTAAAGATCAACCTATTAATACTACGTGTTGATTTCCAAACTGAATCACTAATGATCCCAAAGTAAAAGTGGTAAAAAATTGAAGTAAACAAATTACTTATTAAGACTAGGTTAATTCGATTATTGTCCTATGGCTGCTTACGCCTGGGCCAGAAGTAGATCACTGATTTCGAAGTTTTGGCCGGAGCCTCCCCCCGCCTCCTCAAAAGAAACTCTGAATTTAGGCAAGTCCAAAGACCCTAATGGGAGGATTGCCGACTCAAACAAAAGGTTCTTTAGGGCTTTAGGAGAAGGTGGTATTTTCTTGTCCTAATCCTAAATTCAATAGAAAACGCTACTTCTAAGACAAAAGAGTGACCAACCTAATGTTATTAATATATTATTAGCTAGGAAGACATTAATCAGGTAATCAATTTAAATGACAAAAAAGGTTTTCTTTGGCATTTCCTACGTATCTCTATGGGTAATTATTTGGGGAACAGTCGGTTCCCTAATTGATTTGCCATTATTGAATTCCAAAGTCTATATAGCCGGGTCATTAGGACAAATTACAACCTTTTTTTTCACAGCAATTATATCTGGATTAGTAGGCAAACTCTTATATCCCAAGATTTTATCTATTAGTTTCATTGCTAATATTATGAAGTAAGTTCCAAATTAAACTTGAAAAAGAATCAAGATAAATGGTCTACTTATTTTGTAGTACAAAGAGAATTAAATCAAACTGATTTCAGAGATAGAATACAACTATATATCTTTAGGAAGTTCTAGCCAAAGGATTTGCTGCAAAACATGTTATCCAAATAGAGGCGTGTGACTTTCCTAGATTCAACTCCATTCTGGACAAGGAAGCCAGATATAGCCGCCTGAATTAATCGGTATTGGTCCCAATTTGGATGACGTTCAATAAAAGTGGTCATAGCAGCTTGCAATGGGGCAGGGATATCAGCAAGGAAACTGACCAAGTAGGCATCTGATGCCTCATCTTTATGCTCCTCGCTTGATTCATTGCCTCCCGCAACCAATGCCCTTTCTCCAATTTTCAAATCCTCAACTTGCATCTAGGTCCCCTTCAATTGTTTACCAGTTCGCCATACTCTCGAAAATTCGTCAAGGGGTATACATTTAACCTGTCTCGACAAGCATCGAAGTGAGATTGCTTCTCCCGCAAGGGTTTCAAAAGAACCTAGTAAAGTCATCATAAATAGGTTGCGTAAAAAGAAATAATGTCAAGGGAATGATGTAGTTCATGGCCCTCTCCACAGATCCCTGCTCCTCAAACAAATTAGGTCCATATCCTGTGGAACTAATGTGGAAAACCAGTTCAAGGCTGAGGGAATATAAATAAAACCGTATCGATAAGAGTCTCTAATCATCGATCAAATGTATTAAATCCTCTCATTTTTATTACTCTTGAGGTCATTAAAAGCAGAAATTTCCTTAACCAAGCAGACTGAAAACTATTCCATTCCTCTTTCTTAGGTAGTTTGCTTTACTTAATAACTTCATTTATATCATTGGGATTAACTCTGTATTGTTATCTTAATGCACTATTAATAGTTGTAAGCTCTTGAGACTTTGCATCCCAGAGTATATAGTCAAAACATCTTGGTATATCAACAAGTCTCAATGCATAAATATTACAATGAGCATCTATAAAGCGAGTTACATTATAGGTTAAAAATAAGGATTTAATCTTCTCTTAGATCGGTTAATACTTTACTTTCAATATCTATGACTTGTGAATTAAATAGAGGTTGAACTACATCAGATGTTAGATTTCGTAAGGTCTTAAAATCAGTCAAAAGTTTAGATAGGTCATCAGAGATGTCTCCAACTAACTTTTTAATTTCTAAAACTATCTGGGCTTCTCTATTGAAATAGATCCATACTCCAGTCATTACAGCCAAAGAGAGAATCAAATCGAGTCCAATTATGAAGATCAAAGCTAACATGATTAATTCACTTTATTAAATCCAACTTTTACACATAGATGCAATATGGCAAGAGTAAACGTACATAAAACATTAGGCAGTTGAATACAAATTATCAATTGGTATTATTTTATATGTAAGCACTATAGGCATCATCACATATAAGTTAGAATGAATCTTAATTATATGGTCAAGCCTTAATTTTCATTGACTAATAGAATACTCTTAATGATTAAATGCTGACCAGAGAAATCTAATTAATTAATCTTATGAAAAGTTCAAATGCTTCTTTTAGTATATGTGGAAAATATAGATGGAATCTGCAAAGAAGAATAAATGAATCTAACAAAGAAATAATATATTTTGGGTTAAATCCATCAAAAGCAAACTATAAATATAATGATCAAACACTAACCAGAGTTATTAAATTTGTCGATTTGTGGGGCTATGGATCATTAACAGTTATAAATTTGTTTGCTGTAATAGCTACAAATCCTAAATTAATTAAACTATCTAGAGACCCAATAGGTGAAGAAAATAACAAAGAGATAATTAAAAGAATGCTCTTATGGTCAAAGAATCCCATTTGTGATCTCTGGCTTGGCTGGGGAGATCAAGGGAGTTATAAGAATAGGAATAAAGAGGTTCTAAAGCTAATAAACACAACCTATCTAAAACGAATAAAATTTTTCCCAGATGCATCACCACCATATATAATTGGTTTGACAAAAAAGGGGAATCCACGTCATCCTTTATATGTATCAAAAAATAACGTCCTAAGGCCAACCTAAGAAAGTATATCTCCACATACAGGTATCCATTCTTGAAGGTTCCATATGACCAGATTGGCTACTATCATAGGGTCCTTAATTATCAAAGATTTAGCTGCTTCAAATGAGTAAGCTTCAATTATAAGCAATCCTCCTCCTCCAGGGAGACGGTTATTATCAACTAAATATCCACTTGCAATCTTCATCCCAGACTGTTTTAAGTTCATCACCCAATTACAATGTGCTTGAAGGTACCTTTGACGCTTTTCATTTGAAAGCTTACTAGTCTTTAAGGTAAACTTTTCTGTTTTTATGAACCAAGGCATAATAAAATAAACTCTTAGAAAAGAAATTTGGTTAGCAACTTTTTAACTCTTATTTATAAAAAGGCAAGCCTTATTTCATATAAATCTTAATTTATGAAAATAATAAAATTAAAATCTACCTCATTAATTAGATTTTTGTAATTTACTTAACAGAATAAATAAATCTAAATGAAGCTATATCTTAAAAAGTTCAATAAGCACTACAACTAAAACAGCTATCATCGCGAATCTTCCATGAGACATCTCTGCACGGCTTAGTCGATCGAAAGTCATAACAAGCAACTCCCTAACGATACTATTTTTTTAGCATATAAATGATGGGGGCATGTAGTAATAAATACTGTATTTTTTGTATGGACTGTGATTTTTAAACTATGTGTAGTTTTTTTGTCTTTTAGGTATTAAGACTGAAATGAGTTCCTTTATAGGAGTTTAAAGATTAATGATTATTACACTGACTAGTTAAAACGAGTAAGAGCTCAATGATTTCTTCTTATCCCGTGTTGTTTCAACTATATATTTCGTAAGGTCTTCTACAGCGTTATACATGCGACTTAGAGGGTTTAGAAAGCAGAAATAGGCAGTTGGTGATTAGGCAAGTCAAGAGTGAATGAATCCAAAGACTCTCTATTAACTCTTAGTAACAAATGCATTTTGCAGTAGAAGTTCAATTCCTATAAAACCCAAAGCACCAATTTGAGTTGCTTTTAGACGGACTAAAGGAGCCATTCCATCTTCATAAGCCTGTTTCCAACGTGGTGCGCATAAACACCAATGGTCACCTGGCTTCAAGCCTGGAAATTCATATTCTGGGACCGGAGTAACCAAATCATTTCCTTGTGCCTTGCTATAAGTCAAAAATGATTCTGTCATTACGCAACAAACAGTGTGATTTCCTATATCTGTTTCATCAGCCTTACAGAATCCATCTCGATACCAACCTGTAGTAGGTCTACAACTGCAAAGTTCTAATGGCTCTCCAAAAACATTTAGCTGCTCTTTTGTTACTCTACTCTCTGTTTCCATGAGGTTTAGCTGTTAGCTTTCTATTGGAATAAACATAATGGTAAAATTGGGTATTGACTAGTTCAGTTAAAGAAAGTATTTTTTTTAATGGGTTTTATTATTACATAGTAATAAACATTTTATTCTATATTTTTAATTGATTAGTTTTTAAAGTATAGCCACTTGCATTCCAGAATAATTTACGAACATGCACTTAAGCCTTTTTTACATGACTATTCAACAAAATATAATTTCATATTTATAAGAATATATTAGGAATCTAAAGCATATTTTTGAATATTGTTATCATACAGGAAACTTTATAGCTTCGTAAGCAATAGAGGTTTTATTAAAGATAAAATTATTAATTAACTATTAGATATAAAAAATAATTCTAAATTATTATATTATTCATACAGACTTAATCAAGCTAGAAGCAATTATATTTGTTAGGGTGGTTTTAATTTATGCTCCAATAAAATGGTTAAAAAGATTCTAAATGATTACCAAAGGAGTAAAGAAGATAATAGTGACGATTCTATTTTTTATGCTCAACCTCGTTTTGTACATCATTTAGACGAAGGCTTTCGTACCCGACTTACACAACTTTACTCAAAACAAATATCAACTGAGTCAGTAATCCTTGATCTAATGAGCAGTTGGGTCAGCCACTTACCACCAAACATCAAATATAAAAGAGTCATAGGCCATGGTTTAAATGAAAAGGAGCTTCAACAAAATATTCGTCTTGATAGTTTTTGGATACAAGATCTGAATAAAAACTTTAAGATGCCTTTGCAAGATTCCTCAATAGATGTTTGTTTAATGGTTGCGGCTTGGCAATATCTGCAATATCCAGAAGAAATTGCTTTAGAACTTAACCGTGTAATTCGACCTAAAGGTCAATTAATAATTTCATTCTCTAATCGAGCTTTTTGGAATAAATCGCCTCGTATTTGGGTAGAAAGTTCAGATATTGAAAGAATAAATTACATTAATCAAATACTTATTTCGCAGGGTTGGGAAAAGCCTAAATCTATTTTTGAGAGGACAAGATCTAATGGAATAATAGGACTAATGAGAGGTGAAGGGGATCCTTTTCTTTCAGTAATAGCAACAAATAAATAGAGTCTTTAACAAATAAAGTTCAGTTTTTATAAATTCTTAATTTCTAATTTTATTATTTATTATTGGATATTTGTATTGATTAGTTACTGATTTTAATTAAAAATAATCATATTGACCTTATAAAAATAGCAATAGCTTTTATGTCTTGTTGAAATTAAACATTTTTAATTAATCTCTGAATTAACAAAATCTCTCTTTAGAGAATCCCACTGATTGATCTCAAAAGAATTCGTATTGAACCTGATCTGAATTCTGAATTAATTTCTCCATAATCTCCAAACTTTGAGTATAATAATTGAAACTGATTAATATTTGAAGAATCAAACTTAACTGATTTTGTAATAGGTTTAGCTTGGATTGTAGGAATAAGAGTAGTGAATGGAATACTGATTCTTGTTATTCCTATATCTTTTGTAGGAAATGTTCTAATCCAACGAAGTCCTTCAGTAATCCAGCCGTTTATTCCAAAAAATCCTCCTTGACAGGCAACTGCTAATTTTAACGTACGCCCATCACCTTCTATCTCTAAGTTAAGACCAGTGTATTTGGAAAGATTTAAAGGTGGCTTAAATTCCTCAGAACGACAACTAATAAAACCTCCACCTTCTTCAATAAGTTCTCCTACCAGTTCTAGTCCTTCCGAAGTTAATTTGCAGTTAGCTTGACTTCTTCCTCCCATAATTGTGTCGTTAAGAGATTCCCAATTTGAAAAGCTACTCCCGCAAACAATAATGTTTTCATTAAAAAATTCTGATGGCAAATCTTGTTTCATTGAAAACTAAGCTTTTTAAAAAGAATACGATAAAAGAATTGCTGCTAGTTCATAATTTCATTGATACCTTAGAATGTAAATATCATTAATATTAGCAGAAGCTGCTTTTAATATTTCTTGCTTATCAGCATACGAATTTTTATACCTTTAATCAATCTTTAATTTTCTAAATGTATAAGAAGGAAGATATGGCGGTTGCCAATTTAGTAATTTTCTTGTTTTAGATATATCTAGCTCAAGAGAGTCTGATAAGCGACTATAAATTTTCCCCAAGCCTAGAGTATATGTTATAACAAAAAGAATAAAACGTGGAATGTAGAAAAGTTTAGCTGGATGACCTATTGATATTCCTAACTCTTGTATTAAGTCCTTAGTCGAGAAGACATAGTCGTCACTTACTAAGAGAATATGTCCAGGAGCCAAAGGATGGCTTAAGGTCAGATCTATAAAGTCAATTAGGTTGTCTATTGAAAGGAGACTTCTTCGATTAACATTAAGGCTTAAAAAAGGTAGTGGCAAGTTTTTACTTAATAGGTTTACTAGTGATTTAAAATTAGCCTTTACACCAGGGCCATAGACCAAAGGAACTCTTATTATTACTAATTCCATAGCTTGATTTCTACATATTTCACTGAGGCCAATTTCAGCCTCATATTTAGAAATCGAATAAGCATCTGTAGGATTTGGCATATCTTTAGACGTAAAAGGCCTATTAACCTTTGTAAATTCACCATTGACTTTAATAGTACTTAAAAAAATAAATCGTTTAACACCTGAATTAAGCGATTGTTTTGCTAGATGTAAAGTAAAACGAGTATTTGTATCCATAAAGAGGCTTATATTATTTGATTTGTTCTTATCCATTTCATGCACTTTTGCTGCCAAATGAACAACACAGTCAACTTGACTAAGAATAGATGACCAATCTAATAGATATGGCTCTTTATTAATATGAAAAAAAGAATACAATTTAGTTTCTCTTGAAACTTCATTCCTTGAAGAACCAAAAATATTATGACCTTTTTGTATTAATCTCTTTACTAAAGAGCTTCCGATAAAGCCAGAGGAACCTGTAATTAGAATATTCATTAGACTAATTATTTTTTCCAGACATTCTTATTGACATATTCAATATAACTTGAAACTATACGAAGGACTTGCTTAGAAACAACTGGATTCTCGTAGTCTCTTATTTTAGGCATTGAAGTTTTTTCTGATTCATGATCAATAACAATCCTCACTGAATCTAGTACACGCTTGCTATTTAAACCAGACATAATCAGTGTCCCGGAGTCCATGCCTTCTGGTCTTTCATGAGTATTCCGTATCGTTATAGATGTCAAATTCAATAATGCTGTCTCTTCTGTAATGGTTCCACTGTCAGAGATAACACATAAAGACTCTATCTGAAGTTTAATATAATCATTGAATCCAAAAGGCTTTAAAAATTTAACTAATGGATCTATAGAACTATTAGAAAGTTTCTTTAGTCTTAGTTTAGTTCGAGGGTGCGTTGATACTATTATAGGTAATTTATATGTCTGTGCTAATTCGTTAAGAGTGAACATTAATTGATGCAAATTTTCTTCTTTATCAACATTTTCTTCTCTGTGAGTACTGACTACAAAATAGTTTTTTTGTTGAAGATCAAGTTTTCTAAGAATATCTGATTCCTCTATTTTCGGCTTATAGAAATCTAATACTTCCCTCATATGAGATCCAGTTTTAAAAATAGTTTCTGGTCGTATACCCTCAGCAATAAGATACCTTCGTGCATGTTCCGTAAGAACAAGGTTAATATCACTAAGGTGATCTAGAACTTTTCTATTAAGTTCCTCTGGCACACGTTCATCAAAACATCTATTTCCTGCTTCCATATGAAATACAGGAATTTTCTTCCTTTTAGCTGCGATAACAGCAAGGCAAGAATTGGTATCCCCATAAAGAAGAACTGCATCTGGGTTAACCTTCTCCAATAAAGTATCTGTAGCTTCTATTACTTTTGCAATAGTTTTAGCAGCATTATCACCAACTGCATTTAAGAAGTAGTCTGGTTGACGAATTCCTAAATCTTCAAAAAAAACTTGATTTAGTTCATAATCATAATTCTGTCCTGTATGTACAAGAATTAATTTAGTATGCTTATCGAATTCAGCTATTACTCTGCTCATTTTTATGAGCTCAGGTCTTGTACCAACTATGCACATGATTTTATTCATTTAAAACTCCTTAATAGGTTCAAGCTGCATCAGTTTGTTTTTGATTTCATCTATGCTAAGTCTATGGGTGTTGTGTGATGTGTAATCTTCAGTATAAGAGATAATCTGTTTGCCCTCACTAAAGTATTTGGCATAGTTTAGATCTCTGTTATCAGCCTTTATTCTATAATAACCATCCATTTCCTCAGCATTTGACATTTCTTCTCTTGATATTAAGGACTCGTATAGTTTTTCTCCATGTCTTGTACCTATAATTTTAATAGAAGAATTAGAATTATATATCTCTTTTAATGCCAAAGCTAAATCCCCTACTGTAGCCGCAGGAGATTTCTGTATAAAAATATCACCTTGTTGCCCATGAAGAAAAGCATGAAGAACAAGATCAACTGATTCCTCTAAAGACATAAGAAATCTAGTCATATTAGGATCTGTGACAGTAATATCCTTATTTGCTTTTATTTGAGCTATGAAAAGAGGGATAACTGAACCTCTAGATGCCATTACATTTCCATATCGAGTAGCACAAAATATTGTTTCACCTTCAAGTTGAGATCGTGATTTTGCTATTAAAACCTTTTCTGCCATAGCTTTAGACATTCCCATAGCATTAATTGGATAAACAGCCTTGTCTGTACTTAAAAGAACAACTTTTTTCGCTTCTGCGATTGCTGAGGCTTCAAGTACATTTTGTGTTCCTAAAATATTAGTTTTAACAGCTTCAATTGGATAGAACTCACAAGAGGGCACCTGTTTTAAGGCTGCCGCATGAAATACATAATCTACACCTTTTATTACTTGTTTTAAGCTAGTAAAATCTCTTACATCTCCTAAATAAAACTGTAATCGCTCATTAGCAAATGAAATTCTCATATCCTCTTGTTTTTTTTCATCTCTGCTAAAAATCCGTATCTGTTTAACATTGGTCTTTAAAAAACGAGAAACAAGTGTTTTTCCAAATGAACCGGTTCCTCCTGTAATTGTTACGATTTGATTGTCAAACATTAAATTCATTTTCTTTTGAGTGTTCTAACATGGAAGAGAGCTGCTCTTCCCAACTGGGAGCATAATAACCTGTCTCTTTCGAAAATTTTTCGGAATTTAAACTCCGGTCTATTTTTAAATTCTCGCATGCTTCTACATTAATATCTAATTGATACAGGTGTGATATTTTTTTTAAAAGTGAATACTTATTTATAGGCGTTGAAGAAATATGATATAGACCAGTTAAATGAGGCCTAGGCAAAATTATATCTCTAATAATAATTGCAAGTTCCACTGTTGTAACACCAGAGAATATCGCTCTTATATAACCCTTACAAATCTTTTGCTTAAGAAACCATTCCAAAAGCCCATATGATGTCGATAATTCATGTCCTATAGTCGATGTTCTCACTGTAAGATGAGTTTCAGATTGAATCTCACCTAAGTGTTTTGATTTTCCATATAAATCTCTAGCATCAGGAAAGTCATCTTCTCTATAATTTCCTTTTAGGCCAGAAAAAACACAATCTGTGCTTATATGTATAAGCTTCATTGAATTTTTACTACAGTAATTAGATAGCTGATGTGGAAACAATGAATTTATTCTAATAACTTTTACATGGTTAGAAGATGATGGTAGATGTTTTGTTATGCCAACACAATTTATAATAATATCAGGCTTTATACTATTAATCAGTCTGAAAAGTTCTTTTATGTCATCGAGATTTTTATATGTGATTAGCATATCTTTGAATATTTTCTCATCAAAAAGGGACGATGAGCTTACTCTCATCATTCCATAGCAGTCAATATCTTTTGCATTACACAATATGTTAAATATTGTTGATCCAATCATGCCATTTGCGCCTAATACTAAAACTTTCATTTCTTAGTTGACTTTAGTTCCATGAAATAGTTTATTAAGGTTTTTACTAAATCTTCATGGTAAAAATTTTTCTTAAAATATAGCTTTCCATTTCTTCCTAGTTGTTCTCTTTCTTGTAATTTTAAGTTATACATTTTAATAGAAGCTTTGAATAATTCATCCGAATTTTCTGCTGGTACTGCAAATCCACAGTTTGCTTCATTTATCAAAGTGGCACTTTCACCATTCATGCAAGCCAAAATTGGTTTACCAACAGCCATATAGGCTTGCAATCTATTAGGAACAGTTGCAGCATAAGTTGGCTTATCCGCCAAAGTAAGCAATAAGGCATCTGCCTGAGAAAGAATCCAAGGCATTAACTCAATTGGGTACCTACCTTGCAAAGAAAAGTTTGTTAGTTTTTTTATTTTCTTTTGTTCTATCAGCCAATTCAATTCACTTCCTCCACCAAAAACTATAATCTTTATGTTTTCATAGTTTTGTAATCTTTCAGCTAATTCAATTAAAACATGTACAGCTTGAGACATTCCAAGATTTCCTGCGAAAATAATTTTAAAGCCATCAGACAATTCATTAATAACTGGTTTACTGCTCAAATCAGAGTTTAAAAATATTGAATCTACTGAATTAGGAAAATATTTAATTTGTGCCGTTGGAGAATATTTTTTAATAGCTTTGATAAATGGTCTTGAGGATACTAGGATCAGGCTTGATTGTTTATAAATTAGTTTTACTACATACTCAATTAACTTCAGGAAGGATTCATTACTTATATATTTAGTATCTCTTATGCTTTCTGGCCATAGATCTTGTACATATAAAACAACTGGTACTTTCATAATTCTTCCCAAAATTATGGCTGGTATTGCTTGTATAAATGGTGAAGGCATGTAGACAAATATGATATCAAAATTTTTCTTTAACAGAGAGCTTAATCCATAAAAGGTTGCTGTAGCTATAAATGAAAGGTAGTTAAGTGTAAGTTTATAAGGGTTTTTTATACCTCGCGGAAAAATAGGAACACGGTGTATTATCACATTTTTATAAAGCTCCTTACTAAAACCTAGACTTCTATAACCTCTATATATTTTGCCTTCTGGGTAATTTGGCTTTCCAGTTAAGACTTGAACTTTATGTCCAAGATTATAAATGCTTGAAACTAACTCATTTATTCTGAAGGATTCAGGCCAGAAATACTGACTAACTACAAGAATGTTCATTTAAAATCTCCTTAGTATGGTTTGTTCATTTAGGGTTTTCATTCTATCAAAGCTATTTGATTTGTATTGTTAGCTATTTAATCCAAGCTTGAAGAAATATCATTTTACCAACTCGAAACCTTGTTATAACAATGCAAGTCTAATATCTAGACTATCGCTTATCTCCTTAATCTCTAACAAGGTAAGTATTGTTAGCAATATTTAATAAACAAAAAACCAATCAACTATCTATAGAATGGATAACAAACTATTGATACTAGTTGTTTATATTGGCCGTACTTGGTTTTAATAAGGATTGTCAATAAAAAATCTAGTTAAAAACTAGATTTAATGGAATCTAAAAATCCAAGCACAACAAATTCATAAAAAGATAACAGGTTTGGGCTTTTCTTTATGAGGAATATCTAGTGGTTAAGCTATAAATAGACAACTCCCTTCATGAACACTGAAAAATTTAGAGAATGAGCCAACACCGGCCCCACTAAATCGAAAAGGCTCTAATGCAATTAAACCAATAATAGGTGAATACAGAAGGTTCAATTTGCCTTGAGCCTAGAGATGCAGGATTACCGACTGGCTGGACAATTTATATTCTCTTTACATTTAAAAAGCGCTTAAAGGCTAATCCATTGCAATGGAAAGACTTTGACCGATAGGATTTTTTCTAATCAAAGGATTTTTCATTACCAGTCCAGTTCAGATTTATTTAGCCCTAAAAAGGTTCTTGCTGGGCTTAGAGGATAAGGTAAAAATAACATGACAACTCTTTTTATCTTTAGGAAACCTCTTGGAATGAATGAGATCAACTGTCCAGAGTGCGGCAAGATGTTCAAAATTGATGAGACCGGATATGCAAATATTCTCAAGCAAGTAAGAGATGAGGAATTTAAACAGGAATTAAACAGCAGACTTGATTTAGCTGAAAAAGATAAAATTCAATCCATTGAGCTTGCCAAGAAGAACATAAAAATCGAGATGCAGCAAGATGCTACAAGTAAAGACACAAAAATACAGAAGTTGCAGGCAAAGCTCAATTCTGCTGAGGTAGAGAAACTCCTAGCAGTATCCGAAGTTAAAATGTCTGCAGAAAAAGAACACGCAAAATTAACCTCCAAACTGGACAAGATTCAAGAAAACAATGCAGTCACTCACAAGCTTGCCATTACTGAAACAGTCAACAAATTCCAGAAGGAACGTGAAATACTAAAAAACAACCTTGAAAAGGCTTCTCTTGAGAAGCAACTTGCAGAAAAATCCCTTAAAGAAAAATACGAAATCCAGATTAAAGATCGTGACTACACAATTGAAAGACTTCGGGACATGAAATTACGTCTTTCTACAAAGATGGTTGGGGAATCGCTTGAAAGGCACTGCGAAACGGAATTCAATCGATTCAGGACAACAGCCTTTCCACGTGCCTATTTTGAAAAAGACAATGACACCAGCACTGGTAGCAAAGGTGACTATATTTTTCGTGACTCAGACGAATTAGGGACTGAAATAGTTTCAATTATGTTTGAGATGAAGAATGAAAGTGACGCCACATCAACGAAAAAAAAGAACGAAGACTTTTTAAAAGAGTTAAATAAAGATAGAGATGAAAAGAATTGTGAGTATGCAGTTTTGGTCTCACTTATCGAACCTGATAGTGACTTCTACAATTCTGGCATTGTCGATGTCTCCCACCGCTACCCAAAAATGTACGTTGTTCGACCGCAATGTTTTTTGCCAATCATCACGCTTCTAAGAAATGCGGCCATGAAGTCACTTGAATATAAATCAGAACTTGCCCTTGTTAAAGCACAGAATATAGACATTACAAACTTCGAAAACAGCCTAGAAGTATTTAAAAATGCATTTGGGAAAAATTACAGTCTTGCGACAAGACGATTCGAAACTGCAATCCAAGAGATTGACAAATCAATCGAACATTTACAAAAAACCAAAGACGCTCTACTTGGAGCCGACAGAAATCTTCGACTAGCAAATGATAAAGCGCAAGAAGTTTCTGTCAAAAAACTAACTAGAAATAACCCTACAATGGCCACATTATTTAATGATCTAGATAAACAAGCCGTTGCTTAGTTGAAAATCTAAATAATAAGAAAAACAAATTCAAAAAGACCACTTTTTATATTTAATTTTAAAAAACTAAACTATAAGTCCAGGTCAATTCCTATATGTATTTTCTGTAATCGCTATCAATTAACCTCTAACCCTTTCAAACTACTCATGAGTCAATTTTCCATTTAGATAGAAAATCTATATGATCTAAATAAACTAATCTTGACAAGGTGTTGACTTTTATTCAAAATGAAAGGAGTTTAGTTTAAGTTTCTTTGACAAACGAAAATGTAGAAGAGAAAATCAACGAACAACTTAAACAAATTCAAGAGATACTTGGAGCCAGTGATGAGCAAATGAAGGTATTTAGGAGGTCTCTCGAATTAATAGAAAAGAAAAGCTGATCTTTCGAACACTCTGTGAACAAGATTAGCTGAAATTATTAATAAAACAGCCAAGAAGACTATTGGCATTCATATTATGTTGTTCTTTTTTTGAAAATAATCATTGACAGAATAAAAACGAAAAAGCTCAAATACTTTCAAATTGAGCAATTGAACTACAGACGCAAATCATAAGAGACAAATAAAATCCAACTATGCTCAGACAAATGGCATACGTAAACGGCATGATGGATGAATGATTGGTTTGCTTAATTGGTAAGCAACAATGAGATGTCCAAAATCTCTATCACACAAAAATTTCAACGGCGAATAAAAAAGCTGAAGCGAATCAAAAAATTCGTTTTTTTGCTTACTCTCCCTGTCCCTTTATATGCACAAGTCAACTGGAATGCGCCTGAAAGTGTCATAGGAGAACAACGAGAAATCTCATTTGCTAGTGGCAAGGCTGTAGTTGTAACTGCTAATTCATTGGCAAGTGATGCAGCTCTAAGGACCTTGAAGAAAGGTGGTAGCGCTATGGATGCAGTGATCACGGCACAAACAGTACTTGCCGTTGTAGAACCTCAAAGTTCAGGGTTAGGAGGTGGAGGTTTTCTTTTGTACTGGGATCAGGGAAAGAAATCCTTACAGGCAATTGATGGACGAGAAACCGCTTCAGCCCATTCTAAAAAAGACACATGGTTGAAACCTAATGGAACTCCAGTTCCTTGGTTAAACGCAACTAGTAGTCTCTCAGCGATAGGCGTCCCAGGGACTACAGCTTTGCTTTGGGAAGGACATAGACAATTCGGAAATTTACCTTGGGAGGCGAATTTCAGGGAAAGTATTCATCTGGCCAAAGAAGGGTTCATACCAAGTCCTCGTTTCCTTCAATCAATCTCTTTAGCTAAGCAAATCGGAATTACGCATAGTCCAACTTTTAAATCTCTTTATCTCCCTAATGGTAGGCTCCCATCACAAAAGGTACCTTTTCGCAACCAAAGTCTGGCATTAACATTAACCCGTCTCGCAAAAGGAGGTGTCAGTGAATTTTATCGTGGTGCAATAAGCAAAGAGCTTATAAAAGATCTCCAACTACACCAAAACAACAAAATACCATCACAAACAATCACCTATGAGGATTTAGCAAACTATCGAGTTCATATCCGCAAACCTATATGTCAACAATACAGATCATGGCGAATTTGTTCAATGCCTCCTCCAAGTGGAGGAGGTGTTGCAATCTTACAAGCCCTAGGAACATATGAACTCCTTTCAAAAAAAGGCTGGTCTGATCAAACTACGAACCACTGGCATATTCTTGCAGAATCTTTACGAATTGCAGATGCCGATCGTTCTCATTGGATTGGAGACCCAATTGACTGGCCAATTCCCGCTGAAGGTTTAATAAGCAAAAGCTATATCGAAAAACGATCAAAAATTATTCAATTCGAAAGAACAATACTTTCACCATTGCCAGGAAATCCGAAAGGAAGTGAATCTTTCAACCTTGCAAGTCAACCTCGGACTTCAGAGGGAGGCACAACTCACTTGGTTGTAGTTGATCTCCAAGGTAACATCGCAAGTTATACGGGATCAGTTGAAACAGTATTCGGAAGTCGACATATCTCAGGAGGCATGATCTTGAATAACCAGCTAACAGACTTCTCATTTCTACCAAATATCAAAGGGAAACCTATTGCTAATCGTATTGGGCCAAACAAAAGACCTATGAGCTCAATGTCTCCTGTAATCGTATTCCGTGATGGACGCCCAGTAATCGCGATTGGATCACCAGGTGGATGGCTTATCCCGCATTATGTAACGACTGCATTAATCAGGTCATTAGATTTCGAACTTCCGCCAAGCGAAGTAGTTAGTCGTAAACTTCTTGCAGTACAGCCCAATAAAATATTATTGGAGAAGTTAAAGAATTGGTCTTATCCGCAATCAAAAATCCGAAAAGATTTAAAAGCCCTTGGGCATCAAATCAAAGACATCCATTTCAGTAGTGGTTTAGCATTGATACAATGGAACAAAGGGAGTTGGCACGGTGCTGCAGATCCAAGGAGAGAGGGCAAAGCTGTAAGCTTGCCCTTTAACGACAACAGCAAGAATAGAAGTGATAAGTAGACATAAAGTTGATTCTTTATTACTTTAGAAGAGTGGTGCAAAAGTTAAATGTGCCTATGCACTCATTCTTTTTTTCTTATTGCCGCATAAAATGTCGAAGGTCGACTAAGGATACTCCTTTCCCCATATGAATATATCTATCCACTTATATGAATTATCCGACCTAGTAGGTAATACCTACAGCACATGAAAAAGGGTGCAAACAAGTTCGAATATTTTCTGAAGTTGACTAATTCGGACTCCCAAAGATTTTGTTGCCTGAATGCTTCCTTTTTTAATCGATAAAAATCCAGATTTAGATGCTTGCGAAAAGCTGATTTGACACTATTAGAAAAAGTTGAGAATCAATTCAGTGTGCGACATGACTTGAAGAAGCAAATAATATGAAGTTAGTAAGTCAATAGATAAACCAAGTTCCTAAAAACAAGCGTTAATTAAGAGGAGCTCTACAAATGGCACAAACACTTGAAGCAATAGTCATTTTGCTAATAGTTTGGCAACTAATGACTAGGTTTAAAAGTAATGTTCAAATAAGTCCTAACGCTAAATCTGAGTTTCAAGAAGCAATAGATGATGCAAAAGAAAGGCTCCCTAACACAGGACTTTTTGCCTTATTCAAGGCAAAATCAAATAGTCCTAAGACAGTTGATAAGCCTGAGATACAAATTGAACAAACTATAGTCCCTGTAAAGGAAGAGAAGGCGGAAGACCCAGAATAGGATGGTATTCCAGAAGCAAAAATAACGATGAGTCGTCTTCGCCAAACACTCCTTGATCAGGTATGGCATCAATGGAGGCGTTTGCGGAGGAATGAATTAGCCCGAACACTTCGTCACATAGAACGTCAAGAGCACCGCCGACAGAATCGAGTCGCTTATGTCAGAAAGTACGTTTTGAAATCTATTGACTCAATTAATCGAGCCGAAGGGCGAACTCCTAATAATCAAAATACATTTACATAAAAATGGCTCACATTAAAATTATGAAGTTAGTAATACCAAACACTATATCGTTTTATTAGTTGACATTTTCAAAGAGTCTCCTAAATAATGTAGATGTTCTTTATCGCTATTCGCCTTGTTAATATCTTAAGAAAAGACTCGTGTGAGCACGAAGGCAATTTTTATGATCGCTCAGCTGCAGAGGTTGTAGTGGAGTCTTTTATTAAAAATGGTGCAAAATCCAAGTCAGAAAAGCGTTTCGCTGCATCTTGAAAGTAGCTCATTAAGAATTTCGAGAAGGGGTCCAAGGATTCTGAGGTTCATGGCAACAAGCTAACCAATATCAGCGCTGATAAATGGGCGTTAATTATTCCCTACCGCACGCGTAAAACTTACAACTGATAAAAAGGCAGCTTCATAAAAAACATAAATAATCGTTTGTAAAGAGTTGATAGAAGATCAACCATGACTTGAAAAGACTTGCATGATTGACAATTAAAGAGTTTGTTAAAAATATGAAAGGTACAATGATAATTTGTTTACTATTTATACACTAATTGAACTCACACCTCGTTTATTTTAGTAACTTCACAATGACAAATTTCACAATCGGACTATTTAATAGTAATAGTATCAACATCTTTTTACTAGAAAGACGGAAAAGGTATAGCCAAGAGGACTAAATAAACACCAATCATAGCTTATTTGGGCATGTGTTGCTGGATTGAATATTGTCGATTAGATTAGTTGGTATTTTATTCATGATGCTCCAAGCAAGTGGTAATTAAGCAATTGAAAGGCTGAAGAAATGACAGTCGGTTGAGTAATTTAGTGTGCGGAGAAAATTACTGCCATTTGGTACCGTGATGAATTATTGCCAGCACCTTCGCAGGTTAAATTGTTATGCCACAAAACAAGGAGCCAGTTATCATCAAGGTGTTTCTAGGCAAATTGCATGGTTTACGCGAGGATATCAACAAGAGATCCCACCATATAAAATGAAATACCTTCTAAGACATAGTGCATACTGATTAGATGGATAACGAATTTGTATGGTCTGTGAATCTGATGGTTGTCATCCTAATGGCAGGAGTTATATGGGCCATTTACTACATCTTCACTTATGACTTCAAAAATCCGGTTTAGGAGATTCTGCATCTGGCCAAGTTAGAAATCTCTGATAGCGTTCTGAACTAAATATTCCATTTCCATGCATCAGATACTTACTTTTTTCCTTGGCTTATCTCTTGTCTATCTGCCTTTTGCAAGAATAACTAATGCAGAAGGAAGAAATATTGATGACCTCTTAATACCAGAAGTTCCTACTAAATATGAACAGAATGAGGCCAAAAAGGAATCAACTCAAAGATCTCAGGAAAACAGGAATATTGAGGATCTCTTAGGTCCCAAAGAAATCTTCCCTTTCCTTCCTGATAACCATCGAGATAGTGGGACTGGTAAATTTAATTCATTTTGATTAATCTCTTAAACCTCCTATATTAAGTTTCTATAACTAAAGACTTGAAGTTTTTAATTCAAAATCCTCAGATTGGATAATTAATCAGCTGAAATCACAATAGAAATAATTAAACACCTAAAAGTTCCACTGAAGCTTTAATTGATTAATTAACAAAATCTCTAGAGTAATAAACTAAAAAACTTTGAGGATTAGATGCAACTAACAAAAAAAAAAACCTTGCAATATGCATCGGGCCTGGGTGATGGGGGATTTATTCTCTAAGAGGGATTGAGCTGAAAATCAACCCCTTCCCAAAAGTAGTATTTTTTCTTCACTGACCAAAAAGTAATCCTATAAATTGCCTGTATCTACTGGTAACAAGTTTGTTGAAAGTGATTAATCACAACATTTGGCAGATAATGAGATAGGTGGGGGTGGACGGCAACGAGCAGAGCATCTTCAAATGCTTACTTCATTGCATGAAGGGCTTCCTATTGGATTACTAAAAACAGGTGTTTATATCCATTGCAAAGCTCTTGCATAAGACTAGAAAGAGTACAGAAGTCAAAGCACGATAGGTATAAAAAACAAGTGCTTGACTCAAATGGCGGGATCAAAATACCCCGCCCTTCTCAATTTCATACAAAAAGTTGTTCCAAATCATCTGATGCAAAAAAAATTGTTTAAGGCTGCATCTTTTGCAGTTATATTTTTAGCTTTAGTTTCTTCTATCCTTTTTGGAGGGTCGAAGACAGTTAATGCACTCTCTAATCCTCTAAGTTTCTCCAAAGAAGACCTGTCGACAAAAATAGATAAAGAAAATAAAACACTTGAGATTGTTATTGAGCCTTCTATTGACAATGAAGAAATAGACGCATCAAAAAAGGAAATGAGTATGGAAGACATCTTTGGCAGCGAGCAAGTTTTTCCTTTTGAGCCAGGACTAGGGAATGGAGGCCGAAGTGGTTAGAAGCCTTATATGTAAATTGTTACTTCCAATTGTTGAGCATAAGGCCAAATCAAAAGTATGTATCAATGACCAATTCTCTTAGTTAACGCCAAATCCGTAAAAATTTAAACAGGCTAATAGTCCAGGAGTCCCATCTTGTCTTACCTGAACTATCTCCTTGATAACGAAGATTCTCATCACCCAAATTCACCAAAGCTTCTTTATTTTTCCACCAAATCCAATCCCTGATTGGTGGGTTCTGCCGCAGGTCATCACGAGTAAGGCTAAGTCCTAACTGTGATGAGACATCAAGAAGAACATCCAACATTTCCTCCGCATCCTTGCAATGAGACAAAGTCTCATTGATTTTTTCAGCCCCATCAAGTGACTCAACAAGTAATTTGAGCCTCTCTTTGACAGGTGAATTTGTATATTCCATGTGACTAATTTAAGCAATTTCAGGCAGATAAACAAAATAAATTAAATTATACATAGATCATTGCTGATTACACCTCTTGGTATGACGCCTTCTATTTCTAACTTAGCCGTAAATCACATTAAACTTAAAATATTATCAAATCAAACTTTTTTATCTTTTCTTTTTGGTTTGAAGCTCCCGTCCTCAGATAGTTTTGGTTGCCATAAATGCTGCTTTAACAATATCCAAAATTGATCATCTACAAAAACACCTTGAATCCTCAGCAACTCTCTTTATATCCAATCAGTCCCTATCCTAGAGATTTTCCCCTTCGCATTGACTACACGATGCCATGGGATATTCGAAAGCAAGTCCAATCTTCTTAGAACCCAACCAACTTGCCTAGAACATCCATATGCACCAATAATCTCAGCTATCTGTAGATAAGTAGTTACTTGACCATACGGTATTTTAGAGACAACTTCAAAAACCTTCTAATCCAAAGATTCACCTTAGGGCATAGAACAGATACATCAGAAATTTTATCAGTATTTAGACTTGTTTAATTAAACCATAGAAAATCTTTTAGTATTTAATTTGAAATTTAATGAGATGCAAGATAATGCTATGACATAAAGACAAAATAACTAGTTTGAAGACATCTTTTACAAAATTTAAAAGCAGAGTTATGCTATCAACCTGCTCATAATTTGATAAGTTGAATTTATGCAATGGCGTCAGTTAGCGTCATCAACTCATAACATTCTCAGCTTTTCATCAACTATTTAACTCTTCTATCAACCAAATCCAAATGAGACATCAATGCCGAGATTGCATTTATATTTACAATTCAGAAAAAGGTGACCCTCAAAATGGAATAGCACCAACAACAAAATTTGAAGAACTTCCCGAGAGCTGCCTATGTCCTCACTGTGGAGCAAAGAAAGCAAGATTCAAAAGTCTTAAACAAAAGCGCACTAAATATTCGGACTTTTAGTTGCCACGTTACATTAAGTTAGTAATTACCTATTCATAGTTTATTTAATAATAGTGAATACAAAGGGCTCATAATCATTGATAATTAATTCGGATTCTTATATACTAAGATACAAGTGGCAGACTAGATTTCTACGGTCAAAGAAGTGTGAAGCGAGAAGATAACTGATTTCTTCTAAATAGTTAAACGTAAAAGAAGGGAAAGAGTAACCCATTCTTATAAACTAAAATATTTAGAGTTTGTAAGCTATAAAGACATCTATAATTAACTAGTAAGCATTGTATAAGAAAGATTATCGCAAGCCAAGAGTGAATCTATTAGGAATCTTCTTTCATTTCACTTGATACACCTTTGAACGTCCATTGCACTTTCTTACACCCCATGAAATTGGGGCTCCAGACTTTGCTTGTTCTTGTTCAACGCAAATGTTTTGATTATTCGCCCATTGAGCAACTGGGCGCAAACATACAGCAATAAAAGCTAGACAAAAGGCACATAAAAGCAAGGAGGCTCCATTAATAATTTTGTTCCAATCAACATTTTTGTTGTCGTGATTGTTAGTCATCAATATTTCAAGCAATAGGCTCAGTTAGGAGACACCCTATTTCAAAAAGTTGCTTTTGCAACTTTCTTTAGTTTCCTCATCCAAAACCATTATACAAATCAAATCCAAGTTAAAGAGGCTCTAAGTCTTTTTATATTTCAATCGCTTTATAGTCAAGAAGCTTTTAGTCGTTTAGCAATTTTGATCCATGCTCAACAACTAGTCATCATCATTGTCATAGCAATGGTTGCAACCTCCTTATACGAGTCAATGCACCTTTTAAGTCACTACAAGTAATCAGTAAAACCTATTGTGTGTAAAGAGCTTGAGCTTTAATAGGAAAATGGAACCATTATCTACCACAAGCAGCCAAGCAGAGCTGCTGTTTGCTCTAGGTGGAATAGGCATATTGATTGGCTCATGGTTTTTCGGACGTTTTATAACGGCAGTCTGGCGTGATAATCCACTAATTTGGAAAGGTCGCAAAATAAACAATGAGTCAGAGTGAGCCCTCCATAGAAAACAGTGATCATTTTCTATGGCCTATATTTCTTAGTTCAATAAATTTTAAACTTTAGAGCTTAAGATTTGATCCTAAAAAATTACATTGTTTTTATGTATAGCAATTTACTCTGTTTCATAAAAGCTATTTAATTTTGTCTAAAAGAAAAAAGTAATATGTAAATATAGGTTTAGAGAGTTTATATAAATGACAAGCATTTAAGCACTATTAAACTAACTAACAAAGTTAAAGTGGGCTCTATTTAACAAGGTGAAGCTATTCGCAATGAACAAAGTAACTATCTTACAGGCTTGGAGGAATAGCACTAAGATTTAAACCTCCTAAATTCATTTGGGTATTCCTTACTAGGGCCAATGATCAAGATGAGTGCTTATATTCAGGTAAGTAGTGAGATGCCTGTTTCGGTCTGAATCTGCACAGGCCGTTTTTTATGCATTGAATCCATCTATAATTCCTATAACTTTTTGGGTTGGTATTATTTCAGCAACCTCTATATGATGGATCAAGATAACTCTAAAAGAAGGTAGTAAAGCAGTTAAGAAAAGAATAACCGATATAGATTAAAAGCATGTAAAAATCACTAATCGCTTTAGGGCTTTTAATTACTGTTCAAGGTATCCTCTATCCCTAAATCAAGCAATTAGATTTACGGCTCCTCTCAGGTGTCATGATTATGAAAGAAAAATTCAACTATATACTTTCCAATTATTAGTTGCATTAAGATAATTTTGCACTTAAAATTATCTTCAACTTATTACGAATCACATAATTAAAAGTATATTTAAGCACACTAACATGAGGGATCAAAAGCTTTATTTATGTTTCTCTTTACTAATTTAACAGATCAATTTCCTCTAATTCTTTCTGAAAATAATTGAAAGATTATTTGCAGGCATTTCAATAATATTACGTTCTTCAAGTTTATTCTTCATTCCTATATCACTAACGGAATCTAAGTTGCGAATACCCCAACTTTTGTTTTGCTTCTTCAATGACTTATCAAATTGGAAATTACTTTCACTAATATGAGCACCATTCCTTTTAAACGGTCCATATAACATCAAGAATTGATTCTTTTTTAGAAGGTTCCCAGCTTCTTCAAATAGAGACTGGGTACAAGCCCAAGAAGATATATGAATCATGTTTATACAAATTATGGCTTCAAGAGATGTTCGGGATTCATCTGATAACGGCCAAGGCCTTTTTTGAACATCTAGATCTAATGGCTCTGGCATCTGTGTAATTAATCCTTGATGCTTAACCCAAGCGCTAATACTTTTTCTATGAGAGAGTTCCGGATCGCTTGTTTGCCAGCAAATGCCTGGGAAACGTTGTTGAAATGTCACCCCATGTTCTCCACTCCCACTGGCTATTTCTAGAACAAGACCATTTTGAGGCAGAAATTCCGAAAGGACATCTCCTATGAAGCCTCTATTCCTTTCAGTTGCAGGATAGAAAAGCCTCTCATCCATTTGTTTATTAGTCAAAAACTGAAATTGAAGGAAGGTAAAACCTTCTACCTCACCCCTTCATAGGCTAAGTAGAAAAATTCCTTACAGATTGCCTAAACAAAAACTAAATGATTATCACCAGAAATAAAACTATTTTAAGAACCTATACGAAGAGAACACGTCTATTCCCTTAAGGCTCTCTATAAATACCCAGAGCACCTATTAGTCCACCAATAAAACCACTAAAATGACCAATCCAACTAATACCCTGGGGAACATTCCATGGGAGCAAAGATGGAAGGAAGTGGCCATAAAGTCCAAAACAGACAATAGTGAGAAGAATTGCTAGAAAACGTTTCTCTAGAAAGCCAATAAGCAACAAATATCCAAAGAGACCAAACACCACTCCTGAAATCCCATGAGCCGGCGTAGTCCAAAAGAATGCTTGGAATATTTCGACAAAAAAAACACAAGCCCAAACGGTTAGGTAATCACGTAGACCTTTTGAAAGGATAAGCCAACTCAAAGGAAGAAACAAAAGAGTGTTTGAGAAGAGATGGCCAAATCCACTGTGGCTGAAAGGTGCCGTAAAGATTCCTCACCATGGATACCCCACTCCCATTAGTAAATTCCAATTTCCACTAAACCAAACCTGATCAATTAGCTCCTGAAGCCAAGCAAATCCAATTAAACCCAAAGGAACTAAGAATCGAACTAATTTGGAGGTGCTGCTCATTACTACGACTATCGCATTGGCCTGCATATGGCTTACAAATTTGCACATAGCCTTTAGACAGTAGTGGGTTATGAATGTTGATTAGCCTCATAGAAAGTTCTGTTACGGTCCCCCCATAAGAATCTTCGCTAATCGATAAATGAAAACATACTCTTCTTCAACTAAACCATTGAAATGATCTCTCGCTGCTTTTACCAGTAATGAACTTGTTCTATTACCTAGAATCTCTGGTGTTTAGTTGCAAGCTAGTCTTATTTTTTCTGGTCGTTATGTAGATATCGCCGTAGAGACCGCTTTTAATTATGACCACCGCACCTTTGTTGGAGCTATATACAGCAAAACAAACAAAACAGTAAGACCAAGCTTAAGCAAATTCCAAAGGCAGCTAAAGCTGCCTTTGGAATTTGTCAATGCTGTTTAGGCAAAAAAAAGGCCCTTGCGAAACGCACGGGACCTGGGTGATGGGGAACTTGTTTTCTAAGAGAAATTGAGCTTAAAATCAACCCCCATAAGTAGTACCTTTTCTTATCAAACATATAAGTCACACTATAACTAGTGTGTATCTACCGATGACTAATCTCTTGACTTTGACTAGTGTCAAATCAAAGGCCAGGTGATGGGGATTTTTAGTCGACTTTCCAAAGCAAAAAGCTTCTTTTTTGCAGGGATGCTTTTTTGTTTTTTAAACACATAGCTGAAATGTAATCCTGGGGAAATGAGATCCAACCAAATTTTAGGGAGAAGCCCAACTAGAGAATACGTAAAAGCTACCTCCAAAAGGAAGAGAGCAGAAAAGCAAGAATGAAAATCAAACTCACAAAAACATTTTTCAGGTCCGAAACTTAGTTTATTTTTGAGCTACTTTTATGGTTTCTTGATTTATGAGATAAACAACGACTACTCACCCTAAGAGGTGTTTTACTCATCACATTTAACTAATGAGTACTAAAAGGCAACTGGAATCCTTTAACAGTTTTTTAAACCTTTTAAAGCCTTAGGTCTCACCGCTGAAATCCTCGTCTTTTGGTAGCTGTAACCAACCACTGCTCCATTTTGTGCAAGTCTTCAACTCATCCCAAGAGACTTTGATTAGAAGCTCTTTTTTATTAACTGGAAATAGCTCTACCCATCTCTTTTTTCCCTTCCCTCCGAATTGTTTTACCTCGAAGTGTCGATAACCTACTCGCCTGCTTGCAGAGGTCCAAGCTTGGTTTGGAGGCCATCTCATTTATTTCAAAAAAGGGACTGATTTCCCAAGAAATTCAGGGAATGAACCAACGACCACAAGTACAAAGCCTGCAACCACAGCAATAATTGCGGCATCAGTAAGTAAATCTTTCCAGCCATAGCTTTTCATCTGGTTATCTTTTTAGCTACTTCCTTTGCTTCTCAGGGAAACAACTAGTGACTTGAATCAAATCCAAGACTTCATTTAGATCATATGAAGACAAATCTTTTTCTGGCAAACCACTACCTTCTTCTAATCCTCTAACTTTCATCTTTTCCATAATCAGAGCTTTCCTTTGACTCCTAGACATTGTTTTGAAGCATTCTCTTCTTTCTTTTAGAGTTTTTTTATTGTTCATACCGTCATCATCTTTAGAGAAATGAAGGAGGGGAACAGAACT
>QCFI01000009.1 GCA_003280295.1 Prochlorococcus sp. AG-363-C20
GGCTGCTGCGGAAAGGAAAGCTGCCGCTGAGAAACAAGTTGCTGAAAGAAAGGCTGCTGCGGAAAGGAAAGCTGCCGCTGAGAAACAAGTTGCTGAAAGAAAGGCTGCTGCGGAAAGACAAGCTGCTTCCGCTAGGAAGTCCTCTCACACGAGTCAATTAACAATTACTAAGCCATCCAAATCAGTTTCAAAACAGAAGAGTGATAGATCAAATAAGTTGTTAACTGTTTCCGTCTCAGTGAATACGGGGAAAATTGTAGGCTTAGTTTCTATTGGCGCATTTGTTTCTGCAATCTTGCTGGCAGCTTTAGCTTTCATTGTTAGCTAATCGGAAGCTTGTTAGCAAAACTTCTGTTTTTTTAGATGAGAGCTTTAGCTACTAGATAGTAAGTTTTGGGTATAGAAATAGATGAAAAGGTTATTTAAATCAGATTGTGACAAAGAATAGGCAGAAGATCTATTAATTTCCTCGGTTACCACTGAGTCATATTAAGAAAATAGTGGCTTTTCTATAGCTCCCTATTAAGTTCTGAACTATAGGATGTGATTGATTCAAATGAATATAATTACCTAGATATTTCTAACATATCAATTTTCCTCTTCACCTATTGTTTTGTTATAAGTTTATATGCATAATTTGATAGGTAAAATAAAGCTCGCCTAATGTAGAGTTAATTGTAACTCTCTATATAGATTGATATTTAATCTAAGATATCTTCTTTGTTTTGATTGAAACTAGATTTTAGTCTAGAGTTCAAAAGAAGTCTTGGCGTTAGAGTGGTAAAGATAGATTGAAGAATAGAGATTTGAGGAAAAATTCAACAATAATTTCTATTCTTCTCTAATATAACTTCTGCTAAGTGCCAATCAATCATTGTATCTATATCTATTGATCTCTCTTGTGACATGACATATGGAAAAGTATCTTTATCAATAAATTTTTTCTGATTCTCTATATGTTCCCTTTTGGCTAGATAAATAGCACCATTTAATAGATAGATAGGCTCTTGTTCTTGACGACGCAAAGAGTGTACATTTGATGTATAGCTTTTCATTTTGTTTCCAGTTACTTTGTACATCCACTCAGGAGGCTTTTTCACTGGAGTAACAGATACAGCTGAAGAAGCACCAGTAGACTCCCTTAAAGAAAATATAGCGTTTATATCTTCATAGGTCCTCAATGGAGATGTTGGTTGTAGAAGAAATACTTCTGTTGCTCCCGGTATTTCATTTAATGCATGTAATACAACATCTATAGAAGAGGCTGTGTCTGTTGAGTATTCCTTAGGACGAATAAATGGAACTTCTGCTTGACATTTTAATGCTATACTTGCAATCTCATCGTCATCTGTAGATACGATAACTCTATCGATACAAAATGCTTTAAGTGCTGCTTCTATAGTCCATTGAATTAAGGGTTTTCCATTTAGCATTTTTATATTCTTCCTGGGAATACCCTTGGAAGCTCCTCTTGCTGTAATTAACCCAATCTTTGTCATTTTCTTATAAGACTGATCAAGAATAATCTAGTAATAAACTTACTACAAATAAAACTACCATTATTAAAATTTATTACTCCAAACGATTGCTAACATGATTTCCTATTAGGACTCTTCTTTAGGATGAATAGTAATTATGAAATTCTTTTTGTAGAAAATTGTTTGAAAGCTCTATGTTTTCTAATACTTCTATAATCTTTTCAGAAGTGTTGCCACTACCATATGGGTTAACTACGTTTGTCTTCTTAAAAGCGAGAGCTTTTTCAATCGAACTTATAATGTCTTTTGTTTCTACCTTAGTATCAAAGATTGAAACAGACCTTTCCCTAGCTTTTTGACGGTTGCCAATGTTTATTGTTGGCTTATTAAAAGATGGCATTTCATAAAGTCCACTAGATGAGTTTCCAATCATGAAATCTACAGTATTTAGAAGATTATAATAAATAAATTGTCCAAGGGAATTATAAGAAATTACATTTTCATGGCAAGAAGCAAATTCATCTATAAAAGAATTTATGAGATGACCACCATTGTCTGCATTTGATTTGGTAATTATTATTCCACACGTATCTGAAAAATGTTCTAGAGCTAGTAGGATTTTTTTGATATCATGTTCATTGCTAGAGTTGCTAAGTGTTACCGGATGATAAGTAAATAGAAAATTATTTTTAAGAAACTTGAAGTTAATAATAGACTCTAATTCAGCCTTAGATATATATTCATTGTCTAAAATATAATCAATGGTAGGGCTCCCAAAATTAAACACCTTAGAAGGATCTTCTCCAAGCTGACAAACTCTTTTATAGGCAGCATGATTCGTTACAAAATGAATATGCGACATTTTAGTTATTGAATGTCTAATAGATTCATCAAAAGCACCTTCAGTACTATCTCCTCCTCCAATATGGGCAACTGGGATCTTCGCAAATAGTGCAGCCTGAACAGCAGCTAATATTTCGAATCTATCACCCATTATTAAGATCATATCTGGCTTCAAGTCTGAATATACTTCTGCAAAAGATACAGTTGCTAGCCCTACAGACTTTGCTATTCCAATTGATGAATCTGAAGACAACAAACATTCAATCTTTTTTGAAACTTTAAAGCCATCTTCTTTGATTTTTTTATAAGTATTACCATGTGCTGGTGAAAGATGCATACATGTTGCCACTAAAAGGAGTTCCAATTTTTTACTTTTTTCTATTGATTTCATGACTTTAAATAAATGTCCATAATCCATTCTTCCTCCACTGATAACGCATATCCTTCTCTTCATTTTTTAAAGTAATTAAAATCTTATTTACAGTATACTCTATTTCATTTAATAAGATGACTTTTTTAGTTCTTTTTATTGAAGGGCAAAAATGCCTTGTTGTATATGACGAAATATACAGACCTAAAATAACATCCAAGAGATTCAGCCTAAATAGTCGAATGTTAACTTAAAAGAAATATGAAGTGTAGAAGATAGAATATGATTGAGAGATACTTGCCATGAGAAGTCTCTATTTTTTGATTGAGGATTCCCTCCCTTACACTGCGCTAATTTCTAATCTAAACTATCTTTGTATATCTGCTACTCGAGTAATCTTTCTTGTGTCTGAAGTTTGTAAAGATAAATTATAACTCATCGAATTTTTTCCCAACAGTCAAGTCGCATTCAAGCCTGGAATACAACATAGGATTAATCACTATTATGAATACTCTCTGGCTCAAACTTTTTTTGGTTGTCCTTGGAGAATTCTTCTTGACTCACAAAAAATATAGAATATATAGTTATTTATTCAATCCAAATAAGGAAGCACTTTTGAATACATAAAACTCATTCAGATTATTAGAGGAGCTAATAATAATTCATACAGCATAGCCAGATGAACGATAATTTGAAATGTTCCTTGGATTAGTAAACCAGGATGTTGTTTCTTTTAAACCTTGTCTGAAGCCATCGATACCTGCATACATTGGTTGCCAATCTGTAAGTTTTCTAATAAGAGTATTATCACCAAATAGCCGCTGAACCTCAGAATCTACTGGTCTTAATCGCTCCTTATCAGTACTTATTGTTACCTCTGCATTCATTATTTCAGCTAATAGCTCTACTGTTTTACCTATTGAAATTTCGAAATTACTAGCAGAATTAATCACCTTCCCAACAGTTTTATCACTTAATGAAACTGACAGAAAGGCATTACATGTATCTTTTACATAATTGAAATCTCTTGTAGGTGATAAGGCCCCTAATTGTATTTGAGAATTCCCTGAAGCTATTTGAGTAATTATTGTTGGTATCACAGCCCTTGCACTTTGCCTGGGACCATAGGTATTAAAAGGTCTTAAAACAGTAACGGGAGTACCAAAACTTCTCCAAAAGCTCAGTGCTAACTGGTCAGCGCCTATTTTGCTTGCGGCATATGGTGACTGAGCCATAAGAGGATGTTCTTCTGTAATAGGTACAAACTGGGCTGTCCCATAGGTTTCCGATGTGGAAGTATGAATTACGCGCTTAATTCCTAAATCCCTAGCTGCCTGAAGAACATTTAGGGTCCCATGAATATTGGTGTCTATGTAACTTGATGGAGCCAAATAGCTGTATGGAATAGCTATCAAAGCAGCAAGATGAAAAACTTTTTCACAACCTCTTACCGCTTCCTTTACAGATAGAGGGTCTCGTATGTCTCCTAGTACAACTTCTATATCCTTATGGAGTGAGGTAGGGAGAGTATCTAGCCATCCCCAGCTTCCAGCTGAGTTGTATAAGCAAAAGGCACGAACAGAGAAACCTTCCTTTAGTAAACACTCAACCAAATGAGAACCAATGAATCCATCAGCACCAGTAACCAAGATTTTATTAGGCATATTTAAGTCGGGATGGAAATAAAATGAAAAAGAGATGCTTATAAATTTTATTCTAACTATCTCTAAGGCTATACAACAAAATTTGAAGTAATAGCTACTTCATCTCTTTAATTTGAGGTTGATTCCGTAATTGTGTAATCATTTTTATTTAATCCAGTCTTTTTTTTGTCTTGTGCACTAATTGATTCGCTAAAACCGGAAGCAAGTATTCCTGTAGGGATTGCTATTGCTGCAATTCCCATAAGAGAAGTTATTGAGGCAATTGTTTTACCAACTGCTGTTATAGGAATAGTATCCCCATATCCAACAGCACTTACAGTTGTAATAGACCACCATAAACATCTTGGTATTGATCCTAGTAATTCTGGTTGTAATGATGACTCCACAAGATACATAAAGGTGCTACTTATTAGTAAAAGTAAGAAGGTATAGAAGGTTGATATTTGTAGCTCTTGACTCTTAGATCGAAGAGCATAGTTGAAGTGAAAGATACTTTGCTTGAATTTTTCACTTCTTCCAATTTTAAGTATACGAAGTAGGCGAATAATTCTTAAGATTTTTAATTCCGCGCGTACACCTATAAAGGAAGGTATGATTGCAATGATATCAATAATTGCCATTGGCGAAATCATGTAACGCAAAAAACCTTTCAACCCTTTCCCGTATTTCTCTTCAAGAGGGGCTATCCATAGGCGACAGAAATATTCAACGCAAAACAGACCACCAATAATCCAATCTAATAAATCTATTTGCTCTCCAAATTGATAATCTATTGAATCTTCAGTAACTATTACTGCGAAAAAGATCGAAATAAAAATAGTAATCCCACACGCTTTATTGAAGAAAGAAGTTCTGCCACCTGGAGTCTTGTTGATTATCTGTGCATAGATCCTTTGACGAAGTTCACTCATCACAACTTCAAGATTGAAACAAGACTTTCCTTAATTTAGGCGGATTCTGCTGGATTTTCTCCTGACGACTTGACAACCTTAGAAATGCCAGATAGTACTGATGTACTTATAACAAGTTCTATGAACAGCGAAGCTGTAAGAGTCAGCCTGGATGGCTGGTTGATTAGTCCAGAAGGAAACTGGTGTTATCGCTTTTACCGCGAACCAAGCGGATGGAAGCGTCATCCGTTCATCTTTGTCGACAAATGGGAAGCAATGCCAGATGGATCTCCATCATCAATGAAAAAACGAAGCAAACTCCCTTGGGATGAGGCATTGGAGTTGTGTGGGAACATGCTTCTTGATGGATGGAAGAAGTTAGAAACCCAATTTGGTGAAAGTTCTCCTCGAACTTTGGCTAATTTAATGTACTAAGTCTTTGTGATCTCCTAAGGACTTTTACTTTTCATCCAATAACAAAATTTGTAAAAAGATAGAAGTAATTTGTTCCTAAGAAGCTATTAGAAAAGGAGAGATGCCTTTTGGTTCTCTCTTTTTTTCTCTGAAATGAAAAATCTATCAACTATATATATAAATAATCACTATTTTACCCCCTATAAGTAGAGAAAGGCCAGCAGCATTTTCAAAATAACTCCTAGATCATGGAAGTATTTCGAAGCTTTGCCTGTTTCGATTTTAGTAAAAACCTTGTTATTACTAAGTTGCTAACCATAAAAATAATGACACTCCCAAGGTGGGAGTAACGAAGAATCATGCATCTGATTAGTTAACTCTTGAAGTTGGGAAGATTTGGGGGTTGATTCCTTTTAAGTCGTTTGTATTCAGCATGAAGTGCACCTAGTCGCCATGCCTCTTTCATTGTTTTTGCACCTTCCTCTAAAAGTTTGAGATCCTCAATGGGAATAATGTCTTTGAGGCTTTTGTACTCTTCTCTCCACTCTGATCCATCTGATTCTTTCCAATCGACTGTCATAACGCCTCTCCTGCCCTTAAGCGATAGAAAGTTTCCTCATATCTAATAACAATACCTTTGTAGTCAGGCTGAAAAGATTTCTTCCAAACTAGAATTCTATTAGTGATTGGTAATCTTCCAGGTATATGGAAGATTACTTGTTTCTTCTTTTCCCAAGCAAAGTGCTTAGGGATGCTATCTCTTTTCATGTCGACTCCACTTCATCTCAAGTTACCTTAGTTAGGGTCGACGATTTCGTCGATATGCAATAGTAATTGAATAAGGGGTTGTTTATTTTCGGTTTTCTCTGCCATCACTTGCTCAAAAAGAGCAAAAATATTTCAAAGTGTTTATTGAGATTTCAACTATTCCCAATGAGTAAAGGAGACAAAAAAGACAAGAAGAATTGCGGAAGTAAGAAAGGTATAATGCTTGCTTTTGGACTAACCAAACTAGGTACAAGAGTTTTATCGGCATTTTCTCTTGTAGTCATTGCCTTTAGCTTTTGTTCTATCAAAAAAGAAGCAAAAGTCTTTAGCGAATGCGTTGAGGAAGTTAGGCAAAGCGGCAACAATACTTCTGATGCTGTTCGTTTCTGCAATGGAGGTTAAGTACGTTGTTTTGGTACTAACTATTAGCCCATCGCTTCTGGTAAGACAAACTCAGGAACAGCTTATACCAACCAATTGGTTTGAAATTAGCTAACAGAATCACATGTTGCCATTAAAGGGTGTTTATTAATACCTAATCCAATTTTGGCAGCATTTAATCCTATATTAGAATTAGAACAGGATTTGAGGCGAAATGAATAACAAAAATATGTTTTTTCAAATAACAGTAAAAGAGGCAATAGGAATGCTACTTAATATATTCTTTCAGAAAAAATCCTACAGATCCTAACCATAATTCATTGTTTTCAAATTACATTAGATAGATTAGAACATCTTAGAGGACTTAGATGAACTATAATTATTGAAATATCACAAAAAATGAAACAGCCAAAGGTATCAATAGTTATTCGGACAAAAAATGAAGAAAGGTGGATAGGCCATTGTCTGCAAAGAATCCACAATCAAAAGTATAAAAATTATGAGATAGTACTTGTCGACTCGCAAAGTGAAGATAGAACCGTATCAAAAGCAAAGAGACATAAGATAGATAAATCAGTAATACTTAGTGATTATCGTCCCGGTTATGCAATTAATGAAGGTATTAAAGTCTCCTCAGGCGAGCTAATAGTAATTTTATCGGCACATTGTCTACCTGTTGATGATAATTGGCTATCAGAACTGATTAATGAAATTAATAGTGACAACAACTTGGCAGGTGTATACGGTAAACAGCTACCAATGGACTTCTCAAGTGATGAAGATAAAAGGGATTTATTAATAGTCTTTGGTGATGACCCAAGAATTCAAGAAAAGGACAGTTTTTTTCATAATGCAAATTCAGTTATTAGAAAATCAATATGGAATCAAATACCTTTTGACAATGAAGTAAATAATATTGAAGATCGTCTTTGGGCACAAGATATCTTAAAAAGAGGATTTAAGATCAAATATACACCTAAAGCGCCTGTATATCATTATCATGGAATACATCAGTCTGGAAGTATTAAAAGACTTGCCGGAGTTACAAGAGTTATAGAGAGTTTAAGTAAATCTTATAAAGCTGGATTAATTGATCCTTCTCAGATGGAAATATGCTTAGTCATACCAATCAAAGGAAAGCCATTAAAGTTTGGTGGTATATCTCAATTAGAGCATGCATCAACTTCGATTCTCTCAAGCAAATTTGTAAATAGATTTTTCGTGGCAACGGATTCAGAGTATACGGCAGATATGGCAAAAGAACTTGGATTTTCAGTAGCAAGAATCAGAGATGAATCCTTATCTAAACCAACTACAGGTATAGAGGAAGTTCAATATTGGCATTTAATGACTTTAGAAGAGGAGTTTAAGTATTATCCCGATGTAATTGTACATGCAGAAATAACTTTTCCATATAGACCTCCGAATCTGATAGATGATCTTATAACTTCTTTCAGTACATCAGGAGCAGATACGGTTCTACCAGCTAAAGTTGAATTTTCGTGGGCATGGCAGCATTTGGAAGATTCACATTTGGTTCGACTAGATGAAGGTGATGTTCCAAGAAAATTTAAGAAATCATTGCTATTAGGTTCTCATGGACTTGGCTGTGTATCACATGTGGAAGTTTTGAGAAAACAAACATTAGTTGGAGAAAGAGTTCACTTAATACCTGTAGATAACCATTTGAACTTCATTGAGGTCAGAACTCAAGAGCAGGCAGATTATTATTTTTCAAAGATAAAGATGAATAAATGATCTTTATATAATTCAAATTTTATTAAGTTAAAATATTAATACCTAAAGGATAAAATCAACTTTTAACGAATGGGATTATATTAATATTTCTTGAAACCCATTAAGCTTTGGATCATTTTTTATGTGGCTCTTCTTTTCATTGATTTTGTTAAAGCAATTTTTGGACCTCTAACAAAGGATTCTTTTTAGAATCCTTTGTTAGTTAAAGAAATCCAATATAGGAGTTTAATTTCTTCAAATTGCGGAGAAGTAGTTATAAAAGAGTTGAATTGGCTCTTGTTTCTAGCTCAGTACAAAAGATTAATCAATCAGCCTCTAACCCACTCGACTCGCACTCAGCGAAAATACCTATTATATTTTATTGCCTGTGAGTATAAGGTCAAATGAGTTCTATTGCTGTTGCCTTAAACAAAATCCCAATAGGGAGTAGGGATTTATTGGAATTCCTTTTTATTGTATTTGTAGGTGTTGCGGCAGGATCTTTGGGTTTAATCTGAAAGCCTTTTGTTGATCGTCTAGATTCTTTTGATGATGAGTAAAGCTTTCTTTTTATTGAAGGTGACTTGTTTTGAGGCTCTATCTCTCTTTGGATTCTTTTGGCTGTTATCTATTCTTCTTTTTTTAAAGCAAACCAAAGAATATAAGGTAAAAGCTAATTATCATTTTATAAACTGTGCCGCATAAGAAAGTCAAGGATAGATCAGAGGAATTAATTATTAAGTATTTATATAGTTCCCATATGAAAAGAGGACATTTCAAATATTGTCTTGCTTAGTCAATGCTATATTTAAAAATCAATTTTCTTACTATTAGCAATTCAGCCAAAGAAATCATTCAAAAGGGTTTGACTTTTTAATATGTTTGTACGATCTGCATTTTCTGAAAGAATACTAAACCTCGCTTCAAACACTCTCGAGAAATCTAGAGCTCTAAAAAAGGCTTATTCTTATTTGGCAAGTCATCGCCAATTTGTTGAATTTGATCATATTGAGGTTGAGACAAGCTCTTTTTGCAATAGGAAATGTACCTACTGTCCCAATATTCAATTTGACAAGCTAAATAGTTCTGGATCATTTTTAATGGATGATACAATTTTGTCAAAAATATTATTTGATTTATCGACTATTAGTTTCAATGGCACTTTCTCACCACATATGTATGGAGAACCTTTACTTGAACCTAGAATCTTAAAAATTATTTCGGAAATTTATAGCATTGGTGCTAAACCAAAAATTTATACAAATGCTGATTTCTTAACTCCATCTTTACTTGAAGAAATGATATCTAATGGATTACATACACTTTTTGTTTCTAAGCATTCTCATACTCTTGGAAAAGATTGTAAGGAAGCCTTATCAATATTATTCTCATCTATTAATGAATTTAAAGGAGAAAGCTTAGAGACTATTTGTCAAAGAATTGAAGATAGAGAAATTATTGTTAAAGGATTACATTTTAGAATTAGAGATTATTACTCTGATTTTTGCGATAATCGTTCATACATTCATAATAGAGGAGGCTCACTTGATGTAATTACTCGTAAGAGCGAATCACCAATTGCATGTCAATATGTTATGTATCCCGTAATAGATGTAGAAGGAAATGTTGTTTTATGCTGTAATGATTATAAAGGTAAACATGTTTTGGGTAATGTTTTGGAAAAAAATTTGATAGATATCTGGAGGGATCCTAACAATGTAATTTTGCGTAAGCGTATTTACCATGGAAAACTTGACCTCAGTATTTGCCAGGAATGTGTTCTCTGAATTCCAAGAGCTTCGCTCAGGTAAAATAGATTTTGAAAGCAAGTACTTTTGTAATTATAAATTTAGAACAATTTCAGGACAGTATTTTAAGTTTGTAGAAATTGCCGAATGCTATTTTTTCTGTTACTCATTTCCATCCGTTCATCATAAACCATTTTCATTTCTTAGCTTTGATGAACTTTACTGCTTGTTTAGGGCGTGGATAATCCTTTTAAATCCTCGCACTCCACAGCTAATAGATTCAAAGGAAAGCTTTAATTTAAGGGAAGAATTTATTAATAAAAGAGGAATATAAATATTTCATATTAGGAAATCTTCATTAAATAGGCTTATTTATATTATATAAATAGAATTCTCTGCTAGATATTCATTAGTTTTTTAAAATACAGCAAAAATCCTTTCTCACACTCGGCCAGAATAAATTGAATTTAAAGTCAAAAAAAATTAAGAATGTGATGGTTTGAAATAATACTTTAAAAAAGCCTCTCTTCTTGACAAGGTCATTAGATAAACTTATAAAGATATATTTTGCATTTGTCTTCTACTTAACATTGTGACCCTTACCTTATAATCTATAATATAATCAAAACAAATTAGAAATTGTATTAGAATTTAGAATTTATGTCAAACAGAATTATTCATTTAGATTGTACTTTGCGAGATGGCGGTTATTACACAGACTGGGACTTCTCAGATGAGCTTGTCAAAGACTATTTCGAAGCAGCCAAATCAGCTTGTATTAATTACGTAGAGATTGGTTTTCGTTTCTTTATTAATAAAGGATTTAAAGGTGCTTTTGCATTTATTAGTGAAGAGTTTTTAGAAACTCTTCACATCCCTACTGAATTAAAAATATCAGTAATGATTAATGGTACAGATTTAATTGATAATGGTGAACTAATTAAGGGAAGATTAGATAAATTAGTTCCAGTCTTTTCAAATCAATCTAAAGTAGATTTATTTAGAATTGCTCTTGATTTAGAAGACTTTCGCACACTCCTTCCAGTATTCCAAATATTAAATAAAAAAGGATATCAAACTGGAGCTAATATTATGAAAGTGTCTGAAATGAATAATACTCAACTAAATGCAATTGGTAAGCTCGCTAATAAATCTAATATAAATGTCCTTTACTTAGCTGATAGCTTTGGATCAATAGAGCCCAAAGAAATCCAAAATATAGTTTTATGTATACGAAGACATTGGAAGGGCGAAATTGGAATTCATGCTCATGATAATAAAGGATTAGCTCTTAGAAATACTCTTGAATCGATAGATCATGGAATTACTTGGGTAGACAGTACTATTACTGGAATGGGTAGAGGTGCCGGTAATGTTCGAACTGAAGAATTAGTCTTGGAATTAGACAGGAATCAGGATAATATGTCAAACTTAGTACCACTTTTGAGGATAATCAATAATGACTTTAACCAAATGAAAAAAAAATATTCTTGGGGATCCAACCCATATTATTATCTTGCCGCTAAATATGCAATTCATCCATCATATATTCAAAGAATTTTATCTGATTATAGATTTAGAGAAGAAGATATTCTAGCAGTAATTGATTATTTAAGGAAAGAAGGAGCTACTAAGTTTATTTCAGATCAAATAGAATCTGCCAAAGGATTCTATTATGGAAAAGCCATTGGGACACTTTCCCCTAAGACAATCATCCAAAATAGAGATGTTCTTATATTAGGATCGGGTGAAGAGGCCGCTTCACATAAGAATGCATTGGAAGCATATATAAGAAGAAAGAGTCCAATAGTAATTGCGATGAATACTAAATCTCAAATAGACAATAAGCTTATTAACTATCGAATTGCCTGTAACCCTATAAGGCTTATGGCAGATATTGACATGCATTTGAAATTACCTCAACCATTAATTGCGCCATCATCTATGCTTCCAGAGAATATTGCTACAAGAATTAATCGAAAACAAATCTTGGATTACGGAATAGGAATTTCAAAAAGTGGATTCGAATTTCATGAAACATATGGCATGATTCCAAATCCATTAGTATTTGCCTATGCATTATCTTTTGTGGCCAGTGGGCAAGCTACAAATGTATACTTAGCAGGATTTGGTGGCTTTGGTATTGGAGACCCCCGTAATTTAGAGATAGATGAATTGATAGAGAAATTTAAAATAGCAAAACCTGAGTTAAAATTAATATCCCTTACTCCAACTGAATACATTGGGTTGAACTCAATAAGTGTATATGGAATGTAAATTATGAATGCATGTGTAATTATTCCAGCGCGATTTAAATCGACTCGACTACCAGGTAAACCATTATTGGAGCTGTTAGGTAAACCAATGATCATATGGGTAGCAGAAATAGCCTCTAGAGCAGTAGGAATTAATAATGTGTATATTGCAACTGATGATAAGCGTATAGCAAGTTTAGTTAATCAAAGTGGCTTCAAATATATTATGACTTCCACGTTGGCTTTAACAGGTACTGATAGAGTTGCAGAAGCGGCTAATAAATTGAATTATGAAACCATAGTCAATGTTCAAGGAGATGAACCCTTGATTTCACATGAAGATGTAATTGAATGTATAAAATATAAGAATAAGTATCCTAAAGCTGTTATTAATGCTTATAACAAAATCCAAGACATTCAGAATCCAATCAACCTAAATATACCTAAAGTAATAATAAATGAAGCAGACTACCTTGTATATATGTCTAGGTCGTTAATACCAGGGTTTAAAGATATACATAATAAACCAATAGAATATAAAAAACAGGTTTGTATTTATGGCTATAACCAAAAAGAACTTCGACAATTTCTGGAGTTTGGACGTAAAAGTAAATTAGAGGAGGTTGAGGATATTGAGATCTTAAGATTTTTAGAGTTTGGATCTCCTATCAAAATGTTCAAAGCGAAAAAGGATAGTCTAGCTGTAGATGTTAAAGAGGATATTGCTCTTGTAGAACAGGAATTAAAAACAGAGTAAATCTATGAATATAAAAGATTACAATTCATTGGTTTTTGATTGTGATGGAGTCATCCTTAACTCAAATAAAATAAAAACAGAAGCATTTCGGACAGCAGTATCTTCATATGGCGAAGAAGCCTCTAATCAACTTGTTTCTTATCATTTGCTACATGGTGGAGTATCTAGGTACAAAAAGTTTGACTATTTCCTATCTGCTATAGCCCCTAAATTTTTCAATCATAGTAAAAAACTTAGCTTAAGTGAACTCTTGGAAATTTATTCAAAGGAAACTGAGAAGAGACTTTTAAATGCAGAATTAGCTTTTGGTCTGGATATATTACGAAACGCAATGCCGGATAAGAGCTGGTCAATAGTTTCAGGTGGAGATCAAGACGAGCTACGATCAATTTTTAAAGAAAGAGAAATAAGTCAATTCTTTGATGGTGGCATATATGGCAGCCCTGAAAACAAGGACGAAATATTAAATAGAGAAATAATAAATAATAATATAGCCTTACCTGCTTTATATCTTGGAGATAGTAAATTAGATCATCAAGCAGCACAATCAAATGGCTTAGATTTTAATTTCGTAAGTGAATGGACAGACTTTAAAGGATATGAGACTTATTGTGAGATTAACTCTATAAAAGTAATTAGAAGAGTTTATGATATCAAAGCGGAAATTTAATTACTACATATTTAATTATAAAATTATGAGTTCGAGACATATAATTAATGTAAAGGGGGTATTAAACCAGAAGATGATAGTAATATAATAAATTAATTCTATCCTCTTAATTTCTAATATATGCCATTTAAGCCAAGATTTGAAAAGAATAAAGTAAGCATAGAAGAAGCGAAATATATGTTCAAAATTTTAATTAGACGAAGGAATGTTATTCAATATAAGATGAAATATAATATAAGAAAAAATAAAATATTAATATTATCTAATTTGTTCGAAAGGGATATCTTTTCATCTGAAACCTGTGGATTAGATTCAATATTCCTTTTAGGTAGGAATAATCTATTGATATCAAAAGATTTATTCTTGATACTTACACCTCAACAGCGTTTTGCGTTATATATAGGTTATTTATTCGCTAGAAAAAGAATATTAGAGTTTTCTGATCTTATTTACTTTTTTACTAAAACAGGCAAATGGATTATCGGCTTTACACTTTCGTTAATTGATGCAATATTTATAGTATTATTAGCATTAAAAAGTATCCTATTTCGAAGAGTAAGAAAGTCAACTAATAATGAGTTCAAACCTTACGTGAGAATAGATGAGCTATATGTTATTTGTTATTGGAGCACAAAATGTGATAAATCAACAGCCTATTATTATCCAGACTACTCTAATAATCAAAGTAAAATAGCTTTGGCAACCTCATTCTATCAATATAGATTTATAGCTCGGGGTATTTACTCATCTTCAAAAAGAAATAATATTATAACTTGCATTGATTTTGTCAGGTCAATAGATCTCGTACGGTCTATTAGAGACTTAGCTTATATCCATAGCTTTGAAATTTCTAACTTGATCAACCTTTCTTATGGCGAGTTAGTTTCAATAATTGATACTTATAGACATTTAAATAAAAGATTATTTGCTTTAATTAATTATCATAGTATATCAAGTCTTATAACTAATATTAGGCCAAAAGAAATTTACCTGTGGTCAGAGAATCAATTACACCATAGAGCCTTAGCATTAGCTCTAAGCAAATTTAAGCCTCTTTCTAACTTTAACAAAATTTTAGTTCATACATATATAGGAAGTCCTTTCTCGAATAGATATTATCCTCATTTTGTACCTACGAAAATGGAAACAAAATGTGGTGTGTGGGCACAAAATAAATTTATGCTCCAAGATAAATCTTCAGCAGAAGAGATGGAAACTCTTTTATCTAAACACGACATTCCTTTTAGCGTAAGAGTTGCCAGAAAGGGTTTAATACGATATAAAGACAATATTAAGGAGTCAACGAATTTTAATACAAATAAAAACAAGAAACGAATCTATACATTTTTTTCGCATGCAAATCCACGCGAATTATATTTAATACTTTTGCTCTTTATAAGAGAACAGCACAGAAACTTTCAGGAAATTAATAACTTAAAATTATATATAAGACTTCACCCAGCTATTTCTCAAGATACTGCAAATGAACAAATAAAAATGTTAGAAAAATTGTTTATTCATAACTTACCTCAATTCATTTTCATACAAAGAGGACAGGAGTCTGTAGTAAGATCCATGCTGTTATCTCAGAACTGTATATTTGGTGAATCATCTTACATTAATATAGCTATTTCACTAGGTTGTGAAGTAACAGCAATCAGGACTTCTTATCAGTTTGATCCGCCAATTCAAGCTAAAAACCTTAAATATAAAAAATTAACCATAATTTAACTATATTATTCTTCAATATAATCATCTTCAAAACTTATTAATCTTTTTCTCTACAAGTTTTTCTAAACAAGAAATATAGTAATAATAGTAATAATAGTAATAATAGTAATAATAGTAGTAATAGTTTCATTAAATTATTACTACGCCTGAACCCCCTTGAACTTAGAGCTTATATGTATTTATTCTCAACATATAAATCTTTGAATCTTCTTTAGTGCCATAATCAAATAATAAATTAAGGAATAGGCGCCTGACAGCCCCCATAATTATTGCTAATAATTGATTATCTGTGTACTTAGCCGATGGAAGATGCTTTTGCTAGAGAGGTCACTTTACGCTCCCTATTAAGATCAAAAGGATATGAATTTGATGAGGAAAATCATTGGTGGAGTCGAGCATGGACAACTAATGGGGGAAAGGAAAAGGTAATAGAGGTCTGCATTAAAACTGATGATGGAGAATGGAACAAATTGATGATGACTCCAGAAGGCTATATTTTTTCAGCAGAGTCAATTAATGGAGGAGTTGATTGATGAAAATAAAAATCAACTAATTTAATGTAATGCAAGTTAAAAACACTACACGCATTGGTTTATATAAGGATTTATTGGCTTCTTCTAATTACTTTAAATTAGTATGTGGAGCAGGTAATGAAGACAAAACTGAAATTGAATACTTAACATATATTTATACACTCGCTGGGTGCTCCGGATTTGATGTATCTGCAAATCCAGAAATTGTTCTATCAGCAAAGAAAGGAATAAATGAAGCTCTGAGAAAAGCAAAGGAATTAGAAATTGAATTACCTTTCGAACCTTTTATAACTATTAGTATCGGCTTGCCAGGTGACCATCATGTAAGAAAAGCGTTTATCTCGGATAATTGTGTGGCCTGCAATTTATGTATACCTGCCTGTCCAACCAATGCAATACCTAATACATTAAAAATAAAACCTGAACTCTGTATTGGATGTGGCGATTGTGAAGCAGCTTGCCCTCCTGCAGTACAGGCTATTGCATACAAGCATGATACAAAAGAGTTAAATAAAATTCTCCCAAGCTGTTTGGAAGCAGGCGCAGAAAGTATTGAATTGCATGCAGGAGTGGCAGATAATGAATCTACAATGAAAGAATGGGAGAATGTATCTAACTATGTACCTAATGGTTTGATTTCTATGTGCTTAGATAGGAAACATTTAAGTAATGATGATCTTATCTTCCGGATAAAATCAGCTATGTCTATAGCAGGTGAAAGATTAATTATACAAGCTGATGGTATACCAATGAGTGGTGGTAACGATAATTACAATACAACATTACAAGCAGTTTCTATAGCAGATATAATAAATAAAGAGTTAAAACAAAAAATAGCAGCTTACAAAGATCTTCCGCTTTTAATTTCAGGTGGAACTAATTCATTCACTGGTAGTTTAGCAAGACAATGTGGTGTTGCATTTAATGGAATTTCTATTGGGAGACATGCAAGAAAGGCTATTATCAAATATAAAAAATCCCCATCTGAAATTACAAATGAAAATTTACTTGGTGCTGTCGCTAATGCAAAAATACTGATAGAGAAAAATCTTTATTGTTGTTAGTAATAAAATGCCAATGGTTTAAAATTAATAATTTCATAAAAAGGAAATTATAATACTAAAATTATGATAAGGTATTTTTTTATTAGATTATAGTATTGGTTAAGATTGACGCTATTCAATCTGAAAGACTGAGTTTATCTAAGTATCTTTTAGAAAAATCAAGATTTTACAAGATTGATCTTGCTTCAACAAATATAACTGAAGAAGAAGTAGAATTCCTTTCTTTTATTTATACAATGGCAGGCTTTAGTGCATTTGATATTGCTGCTCAGACAAAATTCTTTAAACCGTTGCAATTAGGTATAAATAAAGCAATTAAAAGAGCAAAGCAAGAAAATATAGCATTAAGCCACAGACCTTTTGTAATAGTAAGTATATTTAATGATAGTTATTTAAACAATAATTCTACTCAATTAGAAAAGCTCATTCCTAATTGTATCGAATTTGGAGCTGAGATAATAGAATTGCATATAGGCAAAGCTGATGAAATTGGAATTATCAAAAACTTAAACTTAATCAAAAAATATGCAAAAGGCCATATCATTTCAATAAGTCTTAGTAGATTTACTTTAAGTAATACTGCTCTTTTTGAAATAATAAATTCAGCAGCAAGTATCTTTCAAGATAGATTAATCATTGAGGTAGACAGTTTTGAGCGAAGGGATGGAGCAGACGACTTTAATACAACCTTACAGGCTATTTCAACTGCAGATATAATTAATAAACAAATTAAACTCAACAAACCAAATTATACAAAGATACCTATTTTATTAGCAGGTGGTACTAACTCATTAACAATGAAACTAGCTAAGCAATGTGATGTAGATTTTAATGGAGTTACATTTCGAAGATATGGGCGGAAAATAATTTCATTATGTAATCAGGAGGTTAACATTACTTGCACTAAATACAATATAAAGGAATCAATAAAAGCGGCTATAGATTTATTTAACCAATTTAATTAACAAAAGAAATCAGTTGATTTATATAAAAATTAATAATTATTAATGAAACAATGATTGTTATGTGCATTTTACAATTAATAATCTAATAAATTAAGCCTTGAAAAAAAATCAATTCGATGAATATAACCTTGAGTTTATTTCAAAATGATTTGTATAAACTAAAAATCCTTTTTCTTAGCATTGTAAGGATCTCCAGTATATGGCTGTGCCCCTATGTTAGGTGGAGCGTTGTCTTTATATGGGTGAAGAACCGCATCGGACATGCCACCCCCCATACCTTTGATCCATTTCTTTATGGCTTTAATTAATTTTTCCAATTGCTTAGTAGTTATTTGATCTTTATCTTAGCTGCAAATCGATTTTCAGCAAGAATTAACTTAATCTTTTATTTTAATTAAATTTTTTATTTAATTAAGAAAAGCTTTTAGTCTAATAATTTATTAAAGACAAAGTAATATTAAAGATCACTTATTAATTATAGATTAAGACTGCTTTACAATGAACGAATCTAATGCTATCAACTAATTGAGATACAAGACAGTTTATAAAGACACTTAATTATAAAAAAATACCAAATCTAATAAAAAATCATATAAATGATTTTATTACATTTATTATCGTGTAATAGAATTTATAATTGAAATTTATAGATGGTTTGTAAATATTTGATATTTATTTTAACTATCTAAGTTGTAAAGGATATTCTATTTAGGATTGATTTTTAGTGAATCAGAAATCGTTCAAATAATAAAGTCAGAATTACACCCCTTATAAAGAAGATCCAATGTAAACCGTAATTGCTCAAACCTAGCTTCTTTTTTTCTCTCTCTATAGAATTTTTATGCCATTTGATGAGGTTCATGATTTCATTTCCTTTGATGACGACAATTGATTAAAGCTAGGAGCAGAACAAATAGTAGAACTAAAAGATCATAGCCATCAAAACTTGTCACTTTCACCTCAAAAACTATTTGTCATATTCGTAGCTTCCTTAAGCTCAAAATCCAATATTTTAGAGTTTTCCAATTTAGTTTTCAATTGAATACAGTTGTAATTGTTAGGAACTCTCATTCGTGGAAATTATAATTACTATTATATTCAATTTTATTCATATGTTCAACTCTACGCAATCCTAATTTTATGTTACGCTAGAAAATAAAAATTATATCCAGATTATACTGTGCTTCTTATATTTATAGTTTATTCCTAAAGGTCCTTATGCACTGATATCTGTAGTAGATTTATATTCCTCCTTACCAAAAGACTATACAGGGCAAATGGATTTATAATTCTTCAATTGCACTTGTCATGATTAACCCAGAATTGATACATGGCTCTAAATATCCTTGGATTTTGTTCTTCAAATTTAATCCAATTTTTTAAATCAATCTGTGAATAATCATTTTTATATTCATTAGCATATTTTTCCTTTGTTGAATAGTCAAGTAAGAAACCTAAAAAGTTTAGATTGAATGAATTTAGAATTTCAGCAATTTGTGAGAGTGAATAACGATGTTCCTGAACATGAAAACAAAGGTCACGACACATAGATGTTGTGTAAAAATCAGACCATAGATGCAATTCCTTGATTTCAGGAAATTCACCGTTAATTAGCTTATGCCTAAACTCACGAATTCCTTTATCTGTTGCACTAATATCTTTATTTGAAATAATTTTGCGAGCTTTAATTATATCTTCTCTAGCTAATTGACTATATAAACCTAACTTTAAAAAACCATCATCACTTAATACCTTAAGAAGTGCAGAAAGCCCATCCTTTGGACTTTGCATATGATGTAGGACTCCACAGCATTCTATTACATCAAAAGATTCATTAAAATTACAAAGTTCTAGTATATCCATTTGGATAAACTTTATGTTTTTAATACCATACTCATTTGCCTTTCTTTGAGCATAAGAAATACTCGATGAACTTAAATCTATAGCTGTAATTTTTGCATTTTTATATCGATCTGCTTCTAGAATTTGCTGTCCTGTACCACAGCCAGCAATCAATACATTGCAATTCTGCTTTATATTAAATGAAGAAACTTTATTTGGTCTTATTTCATTATTAACCGCGGAAGGAATTGATAATTTATTTTTGTTTAGGTGAGTACCATAACGCCATCTTGGATATGGATTTTCTTCATATTGAGTCTTTACCTTTTTAGAGACAATATCTTTTATAGAACCGAATGTGTGTATAGATCTGGCAATCTCTTTTTCTTCAATTGGTTCTTTTAATTGCATTTTTACCAAATTATTGAAACTTTCAGATTTTGATTTGTAAGATAATAATTTTATTCTTCTGGAGGTTAAATCGAACAAAGGCTTATAACAACTAAGAATTGCAATTTTTATTTCATCTGCTTCTGATATACTGAGTGAGTTTTCGATGAGATTAATATATTCGTATTCTTCATTGCTACAATTAAAAATATATTCATTTAAAAAACATTGCTGAGCAAGAGCGATAGTAAAATCCAAAAATTTTGAACTGACTCTAGTTTTCCCTTTGTTTATTTGCATGCAAATTTCTTTTCTTAATTTTGTAAGAACAATTTCCCAGATGATTGTATTAAATGTAAATAATTTGAGGGAATCTATGAATTCTTTCTGACCTATTAAATGATTAATAGCATTTGAATGTAGTATATCATTTCTTGATTCTGACATTTCTAATAAGACTACTTGAGGTATCAACATGTTTATCAACTTAAACAAGTTTATATGATCAATATCATTTCTATTTAATAATTGTTTTAGAATTGACTTTATTTCTGCTTTTGGCAAATTTGTAATATCTGCTTCCTTTAATAATGAATTAAGTAATAAATAAGATTCCTGCTTCTCTGGAAAAAAATCTATTTCTTTATTAACACAAATAATAGCCTCTTCAATTCTTCCTAACTCTTTAAGTATTGCTGCTAAATTTATATGAGCATCACAAATGTCTTTTTTCAAACTAATTGCTTTTCTTGTCTGCACCTCTGCTTCTTTGAGGTCTCCTTGATCTTGCAAAATAGAACCAAGGTTGAGATAGCAATCAGCTGAATTAGGGTCTAAATCTATTGCTTGTTTTGTTGCAATTTCAGCTTCCTTTAGATTTCCTTTGTCTTTTAATATTAACCCAAGGTTTATATATGCATTAATAAAATTAGGTTCTAATTTTATTGCTTTTCTAGTAACATTTTCAGCTTCTTCAAGGTCACCTTTCTCTTTTAGAATTAATCCTAAAGTTGAATAAGGGTTAGCAATCTTAGGATCTGATTTTATAGCTCGATAGATTGTTTTTTCTGCATCTTCGAGCCTTCCAATTGATAGATAAAGGTAACCTAAATTTGAATTAGCAAATGAATGGTTTGGAAATAATGTTATACACTTTTCGTATAATAAAAGAGCTTTTTCAACTTTATTGGCCTCTTGGCAAATCAAAGCAAGATTGGACAATATATCAGGATCATTAATTCCCCTGTTGATCAACTCTTTGTAGCCCTTTTCCGCTGCAACTATATTTCCAGCTAGATGTTGTTGTATCGCATGGCCTCTTAACTTTTCAGGACTCATAAAGTGAAGCTTTTTCGAATGCTTTTCTTTTATGAAACTCTGTTTTTTCCCAAACCCTGCCAAAGCAATATTTGAATTCTTACTAATAGTATAACTAAGACACTACAATTGCCTTGATATGAAATCTCAGCTAATAGTCATATCATCTAAATGAATAACTAAGTAATTAAATGGCTTTTCAAATTTCCACAAAACTTAAGCGAATTAACATACATTGGGGTGACAGGAGTAAATTAAAATAATCTTGTGTCTACAGATCAATTTTAATACATGCCTTTTTGATCCACTCTTTTGCTATGTTGGCTCCTAAATTTAAAGCTTTTTCCCAATCAGAACAAGCACCTTTCAAATCCAATACTCTCTCTTTAATTATACCTCTATTTAGAAATGCATTTTTATGTTTAGAGTGCAACTTGATTGTCTTAGTATAATCAAAAATAGCCCCTGAGTAATCTTTAATAGCTGATTTAACGCCAGCACGGTTGTAATAAACATCTATATATTTAGGATTCATTTCTATTACTTTACTATAGTCTAAAATTGCACCTTTGTAATCACCTAAAGCACTTTTTGAATAAGCACGATTAAAATATGCTTTGATATACTTTGGATTGATATCTATAACTCTATCATAGTCAATAATAGAAGCCAAGTATTCATTTAGAAAGCTTTTTGCATTTCCGCGATTGTATAATGCGTCGATATAATTAGGCTTAATGCTTATAGCTTTACTGTAGTCATCAATAGACTCTTTATAATTTCTCAGCTCACTCTTTGCGTTTCCACGATAGTAATAAGCATCAGCATCACCTGGCGTAATTTCAATTGCTTTGTTGAAATCTGCAATTGCTCCTTTTAAATCACCTGTTTTTGCTTTATCATAAGCTCGATTGTAATAAGCATCAGCAGAATCTGGATTTATTTCAATTGCTTTGTTGTAGTTACTAATGGCCTTTTCATAATCACCTTCCTCTGCCTTTTGAATACCTTTTCTTATTAAAAATTCAGCACTTTGGGCCAATGCCTTTCCAGTTTCTATGTTCAATGAAATAGAAGTTAAAGTAAAACTAATTATCAAAATTAATTGACGAGTAGATTTATTCATATTAAGCCTTGAATAAGAAATTGCATTTTGTATGAAATTGATAACCACTATCTTAAATTGTATCAGTATATAGTGGCAGACAATTAAATGTAATTGATTTTATAGATACGAATTATTGTAAATGCCGTCCTTTCCAAGTCCAACCTTTACCTGTAATTGTTTTCCATATGGATACAGGTCCAATAAAAGCAATTATTACTCCTCCAATGGCCATCAAATACCAATACCTTGTAGCTAAATTAAGTCTGTGACTAAGCCAGTTACGGAGAATATATTGCAGCAAGAGTGCTAAAGCGGAAGCAATAAATGGCAACAGAATGTATTGACTAGGGTTGCTATTTGAAAGCATGTAGGAAAAATTTATTAAAACTATTAGCAAAGGTACAGAAAATATCCAAAAAACCAACAATGATGCAAATGTAGATTTAACAATATTTCTATCTAGACCTAAAAACCAGTTTTTAGACCACCCTTCCCAAAGGCTTGCAAAATTAGAATACATCCTTATTAGTACTGCATCTAATCCTAAAATAAACTTTAACTTATAGCCAGAGGACTTGATTAAACGGGCAAGAGTAAGATCTTCTACAACTTCTCCAGCAATATTTCTGTGGCCGCCAATAGCAGTATAAGCACTTTCCCGAAATAACATGAAGGGACCAGCTGCGAATGCAACTTTTTCATGCTCATCGTTGGTTTTACTTATAGGAAAACCTATTATTAATAGCATCGCAATAATTGGTTGAACCATCCATTCTGATAAACAATTACATGTCAGTTTAGGCGCAAGGCTAAGAAGGTCACATTTTTCATCTATAGCTTGCTTTAGAGCCCTTTTTAACGTTTGATTTGTAATCTCTACATCAGCATCGATAAATAAGACCCATTGGCTTTTAGTTTCTTCAATACCAACAGAACATGCCCAGTTTTTACCCACCCAACGTTCTCCTTTTGGCCTTGGGCCTGCACTTTTTACAAGTAGTTTAGTATCAGGGAGTTTCAACCTTTTTTTTAAACTCATTATTATTTCAACTGTTTTATCAGAACTACAATCGTCAACAATGATTAGATTCCAATTTGAGCAGGGGTCGGTATTCTCTAGAACCTTGGTTATACAATTTTCAATTTTAGACTCTTCATTGTAAGTAGGTATTATCACTGTAAGTGATGTTCTAGGAAGTTCTTCCTTCTCTTCTGCTTTGTTGAGAGATTTTAATTTTGGTGCATGTTTAAGGATTGTTCTCAGTCTGATAAATATATAAGCTATGCCTATAATAGATACTCCAGAGATGCTTACGAGTATTAGTGAAGTGTCCAATTAGTTTAAGGCTATGAGTAACGATCTTTTCTGTATATTACTTAAACTTCTCATTGGCGACATGGAAAATGAACACTTTTTAAATTTCTAGGTTTTTTGAATAAAGTAAGCAATAAAATAAACTCTTTATAATTAAGACTTGCTTGAGAAGTGTTTAACTTTTTTATTGATCATCAGCAACAAAGTTAAACCTTTTATACAAATGTTCTTTTAATGATTGATCATAGGCTAGATTTAACAACTATTTTTTCTTGATAATAAATCTTTCTACAAATGTTAATGGTTTGAATTTTTTTATATAAGAAAGATGTAAAGGTATATTTATTCATACATTTAAGAGTTCACCAAAAAGGATCCGTAATAAATTTTACTATTAGTATTTTAGATTTACAGCTTGGAACAGAATTGATACAAGCACGCACAATCTGTCCATTGACTTCTATTTCACATGCCCCACAGCTTCCATTAAGACAGCCTGTAGGAATAATAACTCCAGCTTTATTAGCAATACTCAACCAATCAGTGCCTTTGGGAACCATGGAGGACTTGCCGTTTGGCCAAATAACTTTTATGTTTTTGTTATTCATGCTTTAGTAGCGGTGATAAATCAACATGTTCTTCGAAAATATCTGCTAATAAATTAATTAGGGCCTCTCTTTTTACCCGATAATGAGGTTCATTTTCAGGTAAATTTTGGAACCCCTTTTGTTTCCTGATTTGATTTAACCATGACCTACGCCATTGACTATTTTCAAAAATCCCATGAAGGTATGTTCCAGCAATTTTGATTTGACTTTGATCTTTTAGGAACCAGCCAAGAGTTGGGTCTTCTGCTATTGGCTGCACTTCCTCTTCATGACCGTGGATTACTTTGCTATTTCCATGATGTAATTCAAAGCCTTTTAAGGGAGTTGATTTTGGCCAACAACCAAAAACCTCACGGTTGACTAGGGCTTTTTTTTGATCGAAGACTGTACTTAGTGGTAAAAGATTGAGTCCAGAGTAATGTTTTTGAGGATTTTTCCCCTTAGGGATTTCTAACCCAAGAGGATCTTCCAGACTGTTACCTAGCATTTGCATGCCACCGCATATTCCAAAGATATGCCCTCCTTTTTTTGCGAAGTCTTTAATTTGATTTCCTAATCCACTTTTATTTAATTGCTCCAGATCTTTAATGGTTTGTTTGCTTCCAGGAATGATTACTGCAGCAGGTTGACCTAAGGGCTCTCCGGGTTCTATCCAGTTCAATTGGACTGAAGGTTCAGCTTCTAATGGATCTAAATCAGAAAAATTACTTAGTAAGGGAAGTTTGATTACTGCTATTTCAAGTTCTGCATTGTTTTTTTTGCCTTTTCTTTCTAGTAAATCTAAGGAATCTTCAGGTGGAAATATCTCTTGTATCCAAGGCAAAACCCCAATTACAGGGATTCCAGTTTTTTGTTCAAGCCAAAGACGCCCTTCATCAAATAGCGTAATATCACCTCTAAAGCGATTAATAAGTAAGCCTTTTATTGAGTTTCTTTCTTCTTCGCTAAGTAATGAAAGAGTGCCTATTATTTGAGCAAAAACACCTCCTCGTTCTATATCTGCCACTAAAAGACAGTTCGCTTTAAGAAAATTGGCAAGTCGCATATTAGTTAAGTCACGATGCATCAGATTTACTTCTACTGGGCTTCCAGCTCCTTCTAGAACAAATCTTCCTTGGTTATAGGTTTCTTTGAGCTCTTTAAGCCCTTTTTTTATAGTTTTCCAACCGGGCTTAAACCATTCTTTGTAGTAAGTGTGAGCTTTTGCTATTCCAACACTTTTCCCAAGGTGAATAACTTCACTTGTACAGTCGCCTTTTGGTTTTAGGAGGATCGGATTCATTGAACAAATAGGTTCAAGACCAGCTGCCCATGCTTGTATTGCTTGGGAATAGGCCATCTCACCAGAGTTGATATCAACCCACGCGTTATTGCTCATGTTTTGTCCTTTGAATGGCAAAGGGCTTTCACCTTGACGAAAAAGTATTCTGCATATTGCTGTTGTCATTAGCGATTTTCCAGCGCCACTTGATGTCCCAAGCACCATTAATGAATTTGAAGGTGCTGTCACCATAGTTGCCATTTGCTTTGGAAAAAATGACTCATTTGTTCAATCCACCCCGCTTTTTGAGCAGGTATTTCTGGGTTTTTTTCAAGTATTTGGCGACCTAGAGGAGTCAGTCTGACTCTTGATGTTAAACCTTGTCCATCGACTTCCCTTCTTAGAATTCCAATGATTATTAGCCAGCGAAAGGCTTCTTCTACTGAGGCAGAACGTTTAAACCATATTGATCCGTTTTTTTGGTATTTAGTTCTTCTTAGGAAAACCTTTTCGGCATTGAGCCCTTTCTCTTGTGCATCTGAATAAAATTTTTTGTTTAAAGGAAGGCATCGAAAAGCTTTGATAGCTCGTTTGATACTGAGATGATCTATTAGTTCCATCTTGCCTAGATGTTAGTAGTTGCAAGGTGGTGCATCAATGTCAGCCTAAGGGTAATTTGTTGAGGATTACTAGTGTTGATGCTTGCTTCTGCTTCTCGAGCTCGTCATAGCTTGCTTGAGCAGGTTGGAATTGATCATTATGTAATGGCTAGTGGTGTAAATGAAGAAGATTTTGAATGTTCTGATGCCTTAAAGCTAGTGGATTCACTTGCTCTGGCTAAGGCTAAGGCTGTTGCTTCAAAGCTCTTTTTGGAACCAGAAGAGTTTTTCTCACATAAAAAAATTCAATCAGTACTTGGATGCGATTCGGTTTTTGTATTTCAAAATGAGATCTTTGGGAAGCCTCGTGATTTCAATGAGGTGATTGAGCGTTGGATAAGAATGTCTTCAAATAGTGGAGTTTTGATTACTGGACATGCATTGTTATTTAATCCTTCTTCTTTGGAAGAAAATAAGAAGCTATTTTTTAATGGATTGATTCATGAGGTGGTAAAAACAAAGGTTGAGTTTGAAAGTTTGACTAGAAAGGAGATAGAAAATTATGTTTACACTGGTGAGCCATTGCAATGTGCGGGTGGATTTGCTTTAGAAGGTAAAGGTGTAAATATGATAAATGCGATTGAAGGTTGTTTTAGTAATGTAATAGGGCTTAGCTTGCCTTGGCTAAGAAGAGCATTTATAAAGGCCGGTATTTGATATTTCCTTGCATAAAATCACCTTTACTTCTTGAAGTTAGATGTTGTTAGATTAGATAAGACAGTTAATGATTCGTTTGACTCCTCATATTTAATATGATTTGGGCATTAAAAAAGTCCTTGCCAAAGGCAAGGACTTGATTCTCATCTAAAAGTAAGAGAAAGCTTTAGAGAGTAAAAGTTAATCCAAGTCAGGCATTGAGAATACAGGCTCGTTCTTACGATCGATACCTTTTTCAAAGCCAGCGGCAGCAGCACGTGCTCTTCCTGCATGCCATAGATGACCAATGAAGGTGAACCAACCAAGGAAGAAGTGTGCTGATGCAAGCCACTGCCTTAGGTTTACAAAGTTAACTGCGTTGGGCTCAGTGATAATGCCTCCAACGGAATTAATTGATGCGTTAGGTGCATGAGTCATGTACTCGGCTGCACGACGTACTTGCCAAGGCTGAATATCGTTTTGAATTTTGTCGATACTCAATCCATTTGGTCCCCTTAAGGGTTCAAGCCATGGACCTCTGAAATCCCAGAAACGCATGGTTTCTCCTCCAAAGATGATTTCACCAGTTGGAGAACGCATCAAGTACTTTCCTAAACCTGTTGGACCCATTGTTGAGCCAACTTTTGCTCCAATCCTTTGGTCTCGAACAAGGAATGTGAAGCTTTGAGCTTGAGAAGCTTCTGCATTAGTTGGTCCGTAGAACTCTGAAGGATATGCAGTGTTGTTGAACCAAACAAATGTAGAGGCATAGAAGCTCGCTACACACAAACCACCTAATGCATAAGCTAATAAAGCTTCTCCGTTCCATATAAAAGCTCTACGAGCCCAGCCATATGGTTTGGTTTGCATGTGGAAGTGACCACCTACAAGCTCAAGAAGAGCAAGGTAATAGTGGCCTCCAACAATGTCTTCCATGGAATTGACCCCAACTAAAGAGCCACCTCCACCCCAAGGAGTTGAGAATAGGTATCCAAGAATGTCGTTAGGAGCAAGATTTGGAGTTACAAGCCTTACTTCACCACCACCTGGTGCCCATGTGTCATAAACACCTCCTAGGAATTGCCAATTGACAGCAAAAACTAATGCGCCAAAACCTAGAACAGTCAAATGACGTCCAAGGATTGTTGTCATTTGGTCTTTATCTCGCCAATCAGTAGAGAAGAAAGGAAAAGCTTCTTCTAATTTTTCAGGGCCTGCAAGTGCATGCCATACACCACCAAATCCAAGCACACCTGCAGCCACAAGGTGTACTACACCTGCTTGGAAAAAAGGAAGTATGTCTGTGACTTCTCCACCAGGTCCTATGCCGTAACCAAACATGGCCACATGAGGAAGAAGGATAAGACCTTGTTCCCACATTGGTTTATCAAAAGTGAAGTGACTCACTTCATAGAGGAGCATTGCACCAGCCCAGAACACCATTAGACCGGTGTGGGCGATATGCGCTCCAAGTAGCTTCCCGGAGAGGTTGATCATCCGAGCATTGCCTACATACCAGGCGTAACCGGATTCTTCGAGGCTCTGTCCAGGGGCCTTTAGTAAGTTATTAAAGGGCGTTTCCACGTGGGAGTACCTCCTCAGGGAATACAAAGTTTTCGTGTGGCTGGTCGGCTGATGCCATCCAGGCACGCATACCTTCATTCAAAAGAATGTTCTTGGTGTAGAACGTTTCAAATTCAGGGTCCTCAGCAGCACGGATCTCTTGACTAACAAAGTCGTAAGCACGCAGATTGAGTGCAAGACCTACGATTCCGATAGAAGGTGCCCACATACCCATAACGGGTACTAACAACATGAAGAAGTGCAAGAAGCGCTTGTTTGAAAAAGCTATACCGAAAATCTGACTCCAGAAGCGGTTAGCTGTGACCATCGAATAGGTCTCTTCTTCTTGTGTTGGATCAAAACCTCTGAATGTTGTGCTTTGAGCCTTAGGTCCAGAGAATGAGGTTGTGTCTTCATAGAGCGTGTTCTGAACTGTTGCTCCGTGAATAGCGCATAGAAGTGCACCCCCAAGAATTCCTGCAACACCCATCATGTGAAATGGATTAAGTGTCCAGTTATGGAATCCTTGAATGAAGAGAATGAAACGGAAAATTGCGGCTACTCCAAAAGAAGGAGCAAAGAACCAGCTGTGCTGGCCGAGCGGGTACATCAGAAAAACACTGAGGAATACCGCAATCGGAGCAGAAAATGCTAGTGCGTTGTAAGGACGTAAACCGAGAAGACGAGCAATCTCGAACTGACGCAACATGAAGCCGATCAGTGAGAATGTGCCATGGAGGGCAACAAAGTTCCAGAGCCCGCCAAGCTGACACCAGCGCACAAAATCGCCCTGAGCCTCTGGGCCCCAAAGCAACATCAGACTGTGACCCATAGCGTCGCCAGGGGTACTAACAGCGGCAGTAAGGAAATTTGCTCCTTCCAAATAGGAGCTGGCAATACCGTGGGTATACCAGGAAGTTACAAATGTGGTTCCTACGAACCAGCCACCTATTGCCAAATAGGCAGTGGGGAATAAAAGAATGCCGGACCAGCCAACAAATACGAATCGGTCGCGCTTTAGCCAGTCATCGAGGGTGTCAAACCAACCTCGACCCTGCGCGCTACCTACAGCGATCGTCATGGAGTAAACGTTGCTGAGCTTTGGGATACCGAGAGACTTTAACAATGCCTATGCATTCTTTGGGGAAATATTTCTTTTATCTGAAACCCCTTGTATTGCTTGTTGACTTAATTATTGCTTCTAATGGATCGTTTGCCATAGTGCAAACTCCAATATTGGGCCTCTCTTTGGGATTGATTTATGACGAATGAACTGAAGGAGAGCTCTAATTCTGTCCAAAAAGACCAAGACTTCCTGGAGCAAATTGTTACTGGTTCTCGCCGCGTTTCAAATTATCTTCTTGCTTCATTGGTCTCGATTGGAGGAATTGGCTTTTTGCTTGCCTCACTTTCAAGTTATTTAGGAACAGATCTTTTACCTCTTGGACATCCTGGAAGTTTTATTTTTGTACCTCAGGGTTTGATCATGGGCCTTTATGGAATAGCAGCATTTTTGTTGTCTTTATACCTTTGGCTTAATATTTTGGTCGATTTTGGTTCTGGTAGGAATATCTTTGATAAGAAAAAAGGCACATTGTTGGTTACTCGAAGAACATTGTTCAAGGAGTTTAATGTGGAGATCCCTTTGAAAGATGTGAAAGCGGTCAAATTAGAAATTAAAGAAGGAATAAACCCAAACCGTAGAATTACTTTACGAATCCAAGGTAGGAAAGATCTACCTTTGTCGAGTGTGGGGAAGCTCCCTAAATTGGCTGAACTAGAGAAAGAAGGCGCTCAATTGGCAAGATTTCTCAATGTAAATCTAGAGGGGATTTGAGAAATAATTTGAATAAATCACTAAGTTTAGGTTCAAGAAAATTGTTGAATTCTACTTGGCCTTTTTTTCTTCTCCTTCCTTTATTTTTCAGTTGCGGTAAGAAGCCTCAAGAAAATATTCAATCTGTTTGTTCAGTTAATAATAGAACTTGTCTTGAGGGCAAAGCGATCATAACTATAACAACTAACCGTGGAACTATAACTTTGGAACTAGATGGTGATAGCGCTCCGATAACTTCAGGAAATTTCTTGGATTTGGTTAATAAAGGTGTCTATGAAAGGACGGTTTTTCATAGAATTATAAAAACTCCTTTCCCATTTGTAATTCAAGGTGGGGATCCCTTATCTAAGGATCCTAAAACTAACAAAATTAATTATGGAAGAGGCACTTTTATTGATCCTATAAGTGGAGAGGTGCAGTTTATCCCTTTAGAAATTAAGCTTAAAAATGAAAATGTGCCTAGATATAATCAATTGATAAATCATCCCAGTGAATTATCTGAGTTGCAACTTCTTCATCAAAGAGGTTCTATTGCTATGGCGCGCTCACAGTCTCTTAACTCTGCAAGTGCTCAATTCTATATAGCATTAAAACCATTGCCAGAATTAGATGGTCGGTTCTCAGTTTTCGGAAAAATCATAAAGGGTCTGGATGTTTTAGATAGCCTTGAGGAGGGTGATATTATTCTCAAAACTAATTTATTAAAAAAATAAATAATTTATATCTCAAGTAGTTAATCTTCCCTCGCCTGAAGAGGCCTTTAATATTTCAGTGTTTACCCCCGAGGCTCTTTCAAGAGCGACCTTTCCGGTTCGAGCTATTTCTAAAATCCCATAAGGAGTGAGTAATTTCTCAAGAGCTACAAGCTTCCCAGGGTCACCAACAACCTCAAGTGTGAGTGCTTCATCTGCGACATCGACAACTTTGGCTCTGAAAACTTGCACTAAATCCAATATCACACTTCTTTGAGTTGCTTTTGCTGAGACCTTGAGCAGCATTAGTTCACGTTCAACGGCGGGAAGACTTGTGAGATCTAAGACTTGAAGGATGTTCACTAATTTGTCAAGTTGCTTTGTCATTTGCTGAAGAGTTTGATCATCTCCTTCAACAACCATGGTTAGTCTTGATTGCCCTTTTGTTTCTGCTGGGCCAACAGCAAGACTGTCGATATTGAAGCCCCTTCGCGCAAAGAGGCCTGCAATCCTGCTAAGGGCTCCTGATTCGTCTTCAACTACTACTGAAAGTGTGTGCTTCATGCTTGTTTTTGATCGACTACCAAGCTAGTAGCTAGCCAGTTCAGGACAATCTGATTGAATTGAATTGGCGATTCGTCGTGAGGACAATGACCAGTTTCATCTATTACAAATAAATCAAGCCAAGGATGAATTTTTACTAGCTGTTTTCCTATCATTAAGGGTACTAAGTTGTCTTGTCTTCCCCATAGAAGCAGAATTGGGGAATGCGTACTTCTTCTTGATATTTGACTAAGTAATACTGGCGCAGTTATTTCTCTTTTACGAGTTGCCATTCCTATACACATGCTCCTCAATACCCTGGCTGCTGTTTTTTTCTTGGCAGGTTTTGTGATAAGCCTTTGCAGTTCTTTGTCAGACTTAATAGAAGAATGATATGCCGCTTGGAGAGCTGTTTTGATAATCACAGTGCGAGAAACCAAAGGCACCAAAATTTCTAGAGGTAGAATATGAAAAAAGATTTTTACTAAAAAATTACGTATTTCACCCCACCATAGGGTGCGAGAGGAAATAGTTGGCTGCATAAGTGCAGGATCTGGTAAAGGAGATGCTATTACTGCAGAAACAAGCTCTGGTTTAAAAAAAAGTGTAGTGAGAGCAATAAGACTTCCAAGTGAGTTGCCAATTATTACCGCTGCTCCATGTTCCCTAGTCTTTACTACTTGCTCTAGAAATGCTGCAACTTGTTCTGCCCAAATTTGATTGTCTAGTTTGGGGACTTTTTTTTGACTTGGTTGTTCAGATTCCCCGAATCCAATGAGATCTAGTCCATAAACGCAGAAACCAGAAGCTGCTAATGGAGCAGCATTATGACGCCAGTGAGAACTACTTGCTCCAAACCCATGTAATAAAAGTAGAGGCTTTTGATTATCTCTCCCTAAAACTCGCCAGTGGCAACGAATGCCTTCCCAATACCATTGTTTTGCTTCGCCCCATTCTGAGCCATCTTTAGAGATGAACTCACTTGAAGATTTTGTGACAGATTTATCCAAAGAAAATTGAAAGAATCTATTTCCAACTATCAAGAAGGTTATGCATCTTTAGATCCTGGTGCTGGCTTTTTCCGCCCAGATTCAATTCTGGCTAGAGATTTTTCTGTTTTAACTGCTGCTTTGCAGTTTTATGAAAACAAGGGGAGGAAATCTCTTCGATGGTTAGATCTAATGTCTGGCTGTGGAATTCGTTCTTTAAGGTGGGGACTTGAAGCAGGTGGTCCTGAAGATAAGCGAGAAAGCTCCTTAAAGGATTTGGAAATTTGGGTTAATGATGCTGATATTGATCGCTGCAAGTTGATCAATACCAACTTGCAGCCTCTTTTGAAGAAAGAAATTTCATTGTTTTTTAAAAATGATTTAGCAGAGGACTTACTTGCACGTTCATATCTGGATAAGTGTTTTTTTGACTTAGTAGACCTGGATTGTTTTGGTTGTCCAAATTCTTTACTTCAGCCTTTGATGCGAGTCTTAGCCTTTGATGGAATATTGATCCTTTCAAGTACTGATGGACGTTCAACAACAGGCCATGATGATATAGGCGCTATCAGAAGTCTTTCTGCTTCAGTTCGAACTCATCCTGCAAGTTGGGAGATTGCTCTCCGACTTCAATTAGCTGCAATTGCTCGTCAAGCTTGGTTGTTAGGCCGTGGTCTGGAACCACTAACTTGTTTTAGTGATGGGCGAACGTTCCGGATTTTTGTTCGGTTTAGGAGAAATTTAGTTCAAGATGAAGAGACTCAAATAGGCTTCCTTTCTCGATGTGAGATGTGCGGAGCGCAATCATCACAGACTCTTATTAAACTTAGTGAGTGGAAAAAGTGTTTATGCAAAAGTGGTTCAGCTCGTTTGTCTATTAGCGGCCCTCTGTGGTTAGGACCACTTCAATCACCTAATTTCTTAATTGTTATTAAGCATCTTGCACAGCAATTAACAATTCCTATCGCTGATCGAAGTGAGAAATTGATTGACCGATTGCAATCTGATCAGGGATTACCAATTTTTTCTTGGTCTACTCATGAATTAGCTAGCCGTCTCCCTTTAGAGGCGCCACCAAAACTTCGTTCGATGATCAGGTGTTTAAAGCAAGAAGGTTATCAAGCTTTTGCAAATGGAATTGTCCCTGGACATTTTCGAACAAATGCTTCGATTGGAGAGCTGTTAAGAATTTGCGAGGAAAAGTTCTTTCAGGGCTTTAAATAGGGTGGTGTAATTTCCTATTGGTATGGCTTCAGAGATTTTTGGCATTGCAGCAGTCTTTTGGGTGCTAATACCTTTAGGACTTGCAGGTGGCGCACTTTTGTTAAAACTGCAAGATTCTTGAGGCGCTGACCCTTTGATCTCCTCCTTAGGCTCTTTTTTTGAATGACAAAACCTATGCAGGTACTGGTGATTGGTGGGACCGGTACGCTTGGACGGCAAATTGCAAAAACTGCTATTGATGCTGGCCATCAAGTGCGTTGTATGGTTCGAACCCCTCGTAAAGCGGCTTTTCTGCAAGAGTGGGGGTGCGAGATAGTTCAAGGTGATTTGCTTGATCCAGAAAGCCTTGATTATGCTTTGCTGGATATTGACTCCATGATTGATTCGGCAACTAGCCGTCCAGAAGATCCTAAAAGTGTATATGAAACAGATTGGGAGGGTAAGCTTAATCTTTATAGAGCATGTGATAAATCAGGGGTTAAAAGAGTTATCTTTCTTTCTTTACTTTCAGCAGAGAAATATAGGAATGTACCTTTAATGGATATTAAATATTGTACGGAATGTCTGTTGAAAGAATCAACTTTGGACTATACAATTTTGCAAGGTGTGGCTTTTATGCAAGGTTTAATAAGTCAATATGCTATTCCAATTTTAGAAAGTCAAAATGTATGGCTTAGTCAAACACCTGCAGAGATTGCTTATATGAACACCCAGGATATGGCTCGCTTTGCTGTAGCTGCTTTAGTGCAATCATCAACGATAAAAAAAAGCTTCCCAGTGGTTGGGCCAAGAGCCTGGAAAGCCGAGGAAATTGTCAAATTGTGTGAAAAAATTTGCGACAAAACAAAACCATCCAAAATTTTGAAGGTGTCACCATTTCTTATAGAAACTGGGAAAGCTCTTGTTTCCTTTTTTGAGGACTCTTTAAATGTTCTTGATCGACTAGCTTTTTCGGAAGTGACAGGAGGTGGAGTAATTCTTAATGCTCCGATGGAAGAAACTTATAAAATCTTTGGCTTGGACCCTGCAAACACATCCACTCTAGAAACTTATTTAGAGGAGTATTATTCGATAATTATGAAGCGTATAAGTGAATTAAATATAGATGTAGATAAAGAAGAGAAAAAAAGGGTTCCGTTTTGATTCTCAAGACAACCTAGCAAAGTCATGGTTCAGATGTACTATTAGTCTGTTCTGCCTTTGTTGCTCGATGTCCATTGTTCAAATTAAGAATCTGAATAGAAGATTGGAAAATCTATCTATTGAAGCGACAGATGAACTGAATAAGGTATGTGGCAATGAACTATGGCGAAGTATTGGATTTGATGCTTTTGACGGACTTTTTGATGTCGAACTTAGGGCTAAAGCTAATTATTACTATGGACAGTGGCAAACGGTTCGAGAGCTTCAGGAGGTATTGAGTTAATGGCTTGTGTCAACAGTTTTGCTTTGTGGTGAGCTTTAAAGCAGGGATTTTGCAAATAAAGTTTGGGTAAAAATGAAACCTAGATTGCTCGCTGTATCATTCGATTGATATTGACTAAAAGGAAGTTGGAGCTTCTGGAATAACTTTAGAGGGTCTCATTGATGAATTCTCAAGATTGTTGTTGTTAAATATTGATCCTCGGCAACTAGAATTTGTTTAACTTTAAATTTTATGGTTCAAAAGAATGATTGAAACTTCGGGTGTGATTGAGAAGGAACAGGGCAACGGTTTCTATCTGGTCACACTTGAGCAACCTGCTGGCCATCAGTGCTTGTGCAGGGCGGCTGGCAAGCTCACAAAGTTTCGAATTAAATTGCTAGCAGGAGATAAGGTGCTTGTGGAAATAAGCCCTTATGATTTGACTAGGGGCAGGATTACCTATAGAGAGCGCAATACTGGTTCCCCTGGTGGAAGACCTGGAGGAAATCGTCCTGGAGGGCCTAGGCGGCGTTGACCTTAACCCTCGCTATTAATAATGCTTTCTTCTTTGTACAAGTATTAAATTCAATTGATTGAGGACTTCCTTGTTTACTTATTTATTTAGGAGATGAATTATCGTTGATTATTTAAGTATGGTAGAAATAAATTTTCTGAATTTTTTAATGGTTTTTTTGGGTTGATTTATGAGGCTTAACCTTGGTTAGATTAGAAGCAAATCGATACTTGATAAAATACCTTTAAAGCCTTAAAGGTAAAGAAAAAATTAAAAAAATTCTTGCATGAAATAAGGATTATTTTATATTTCAAGCATTTCATCGGTTTCGCTTGTTTCTTCTTGGTAATGACAATTTAAAGCTTTAGGGACTTTGAGCACAGAATCTTGTAAGTGTTCAGGATGTTCTCCTAAGCAAGTTATCCATTCTCTAAACTCTTGAGTAATGGCATAACTATCTTCATAGCGTTGAAGACTGTCTAGAACTGCAATCCTGGTAGAGGCCCAGCAGTTGGCGACATTGATACGTCGTTGAAGCGAAGCATGCATGATTTGTCCCCGATCGGGCCAAATTACATGTTGATGGAGCGCGCAATCCTCTTTTCTTTTGGAAAACAAATTCTTCTATACAAAAAGACTTATCACTTCAAGAATTGTGGTAATTGAATTGTTCCCATTCTGATTACTTCGCCTGCTTTATCTCCTATGGCTTCCATTGGCAAATTTAGTCTTCTAGATATCCATGAAGAGCTTTCTATTTTGCTAACAGACTTGTCAGATTTTATTAGGTATGGTTTTGCTTCGGACCAACTACTTGCATATTCCATAAGCATTGGGTCTGCTGGAGCAAAAACATAAGAGGGTTTTCTTGGGATAGCTTCTATTGCGGCTCTTTCGTTGTTCATTCGCACAGCACGAGTAATTGCTTGCAAAAACCTGCTCTTTGTGACGACAGTAGTTAGATAGGCAATTACTCGAAGTCTGGGAGCATCAAACCCTTCTGAGCACATATCCACGCTTACAAGCCATTTAGCTTTTCCTTCTTTAAATTCTGCTAATCGCTCACTAGATTCTTTATTTTGTGAATGAACTAGTTGAACGCTATCTCCATTCTCTTTAAGTAGATTGGCAATTCCTTTTGCATGCTCGATATCTGTTGCAATAACAAGACCAGCTGCAATTTTGTGTTCGGAACGCACCTGGTCCAATTTTTTGCTTGCTTTTATAAGTAGTTGAACAGCAATACTGCTGGAATCTGAAAGATGTATTGCTCGACGTAGATTGCGAGAACGCCAAAGCTCCCTTTGTTCAGTTGATAAGGGTGATATTTCTCGGCTTGAGTGATCTTCTTTAATGTGCTCTATCCAGCCATCTTGAAAATGAAATTCCAGTGGGCGAACCTCTCCTGTCGAGATAAGCTCTCGAGGTTCAACGCATAGATCTGGATTGATTAGTTCTACAGGTTTTCCCTTTGAATGAATCCACACCTTTTTAGCTGAACAAAAGGCTAGGTTGTCACTCCTAAAAGGTGTTCCTGTAAGGCCTAATCTTATACAGCATCCTTCTGTAAGCTTTAAAAAAGTTTTTCCCCATACAGCACCTTCTGGTTCGTCTGGATTGACTCCTAGATGATGGGCTTCATCGGCAATAGCTAGTAGATTGTTGCTAGAAAAAAAACTTTGAATTGCTTTTGTCTCTTGTAGCTTTGTAGAAGCACTTTGATAGGTCAAAATCAAACCATCAAATCGATTTTGACCATCTTCTTGATTTGGATAAGCTTCTAAAAACTTGACTGTTAGTCCAAGCATTTCGGCGGATTTTTGCCATTGGGATGCAATTGTGCTTCGGTGACAAAAAACAACGAATTTTGTTAGCAATTTTTCCCTTTGCATTGCTTTAAAACCAAGAAGTGCCCCAAGTGTTTTGCCTGCCCCTGGTCCAGCATGAACAAGTATGTCGCTTTCTTTTTTGCTCCTTAAATTAAGACGTCGACGTAAAAGTTGTATGAGTCTTGTTTGCCAAGCACGTGGGCGTATATTTGATCGAGCAAGATCTTTTTGAAGATCAAATGAGATCATAGATAAAGGTTCTTAAGAAGAATTTAAGCCTTTTTAACTATTTCCTTGCTTCTTTGCACATCCAGCTTTTACTTTTGAAAGCCTTTAGGCTTGATAGAACTTGATATATAAGCATATCTAAGGATTGTTAATATTAACCTAGGATTGCTTTCCTTTTAAAATGTTGGGGGTGGGGAGAATTCCACTGAACCATTAATACAAGTAAAAATTTTCTATTAATGGTTCAGAAGCGGAAAATTCAGTTAATTAAATAGAAATGAGAACTTGGTTTTTGCCATTAAATAGCTTCTGTATGATTTAAAAGTAATCGTTGTACTTCCTGAAGCCCTTCTTTGGCCGCGTTGTGAGCAAGTTCGAAGTCTCCCTTTGCATCACTTTTTAGTTCTTCCGCTAGGCGCTGGAGAAGGTCTTCTTCGTTTTTTTCTAGGATTGTCATTACTTCATTTCTTATTAGTTTGCGAACAGCTGTTGCTCTGAGGGTGTCTTCTGTAGCTTCAGCAAATGTTCCTTGTACTAACTCTTGAATGAAAAGGCGATGTACTTCGCTGCTGCGTAGGAAGCTTTCAGTGGCATTGATAATCCCTTCAACTAATGCCTCGTCAGGTTCTGATTCTTTTTGTGCAAGTTTGAATTCCCAATCGAGATGACGCCGTTGCCATCCTGATGAATGAAGGCTTGGCATAGCAGTTTGGGCATAAGTATCCACAGACATCTCATAAATTCTTTCGGCTAGGCGTTCACACCATTCACGCCCATGACTTTGCAGATTCTTCTGCATTGCTGTTCTTGGCACAGCATGTCCACCATGATGACTGTGGCATACGCCATCAGGGCATTCGATTGCAGAAAGACTCATTGGAAGTAATCTATGTTCGATTCTTAACTCTTATTAGCTCTGATTATCAAAAACATCAGCGCTTAAGGATAGAAACATCAGCACATCAGCATAGAAAGACTTTCATCGAAAAGCTCATGATGAGTGTGCCTTCCCCCCGTAATCTAATTCTTAGGAAGCGGTTAACAAATCTTGCTTAGAATTTTCATCCCAATTGAATCTGCTCCAGGAGAAGCCAGGGTTGCAGCTTCGCCTGAAACAGTTAAGAAATTAATTGCTTTAGGTTGCCAGGTCTTCTTAGAAATTGGCGCTGGTATATCAGCTGGTTTCCTTGATGACGATTATAGGAATAGTGGTGCTCAATTCGTTCCTATTGGGGATGTAGATGCTTGGCAGAAAACAGATGTTCTTCTTTGCGTTCAGGCTCCTCCTAGAGAATGTTTAGAAAGAATGAAACCTAAAGCTTTGGTTGTTGGCTTGTTGGCACCTTATCAAAATGAATCACTTATTAATTCTCTTAAATCTGGACAGCTTTCAGCTTTAGCAATGGAGCTTTTGCCCAGAATAAGTCGTGCCCAATCTGCAGATGCACTGTCTTCTCAGGCAAATATTGCTGGTTACAAATCTGTTCTTTTAGCTGCAAGCGCACTTGATCGTTATTTCCCAATGTTGATGACGGCAGCTGGTACTGTCCAACCTGCAAAGATCGTTGTCTTAGGGGCTGGAGTAGCAGGTCTACAGGCTGTAGCAACTGCAAAACGTCTTGGTGCAGTTGTTTTTGTTAGTGATATTCGTCCAGCAGTGAAGGAGCAAGTTGAATCACTAGGCGCTCGGTTTATTAATCCACCTCAATTGGATGAAAAACCTTCTGAATCAGGTGGCTATGCTCAGGAATCAACAGAGGCATTTCTTACAGCACAGCGTCAAGAACTATCAGATCATTTATCTGAAGCAGATGTGGCGATATGTACAGCTCAAGTACCTGGGAAAAAAGCACCACGCTTAATTAGTGAAGGTATGCTTGATCGAATGCGTACAGGCTCTGTTGTTGTTGATCTTGCCGTTGAGCAGGGTGGTAATTGTGCAGAGACCAAGAAGGGAGAAACAATAATTAGAAAAGGAGTAAAACTTATTGGGGCTTCTGATTTGCCATGTAGTGTGCCCAATCATGCGAGTTCTTTATATGCTCGTAATTTGTTAGCCCTTCTTGAACCTTTTCTAAAAGAGGAGGAACTTATGCTGAATCTTGAAGATGAGCTAATAGCTGGATGCTTGATTAGCTATCAAGGTGAAATTTGTTGTCAGGATTTACTTTATTCAGGAGGGACGAACTAATGGAGTTTTCACATACTGAGGCTCTATGGGTGCTTTTGTTGGGAAGCCTGCTTGGATTTGAGTTGATCGGTAAGGTTCCTCCAACTTTGCATACCCCATTGATGAGTGGTGCAAATGCCATATCAGGTATCACGATGCTTGCAGCACTTAGTTTGATTATCAAGGCACAGGATAATCTTCCTTTATTGGTACTAGGTTCAATATCTCTTGGGTTTGCTTTGTTTAATGTGATAGGTGGGTTCTTAGTTACAGACAGAATGCTGGCAATGTTTAGTCGTAAGCCCATTCGCAAGCAGGACAACCGTTGATGATGAATACTGCAATTTTTAAATATGCGATTGATTTATTTGCTGTTTTATTTCTCGCTTTAGGTATTAAAGGACTGTCTAAGGTTCGATCTGCTCGTGCGGCAAACCAATTGGCTGCTTTAGCAATGGGACTCGCTTTGCTTGGGGTCTTTATTGATTTCCTTGGCAGTGACGCAATCTCTTTCAATTCCTGGATCTGGATTGTTTTTGGTTCTGTGATTGGTGGTTGTCTTGGAATGATTACTGCCAAGAGGGTTCCAATGACAGCCATGCCCGAAACAGTAGCTTTATTTAATGGCTGTGGAGGTATGTCTTCGTTGCTTGTTGCTATGGGTGTAGTTCTTTTCTTGGGTGAAAGTGACTCTGGCCAGACAACGCAAGATTTTGTTGGAAACCTATCGATAATTGTCTCTGTATTTGTTGGGGCAATAACCTTTTTCGGTTCGATAGTTGCTATGGCTAAGTTGCAGGGATGGCTTTCCACCCCTGGATGGACGCAAAGTAAGTTACGTCATGCCTTCAATATTGCTCTTTCAGTTTTAGCTTTTGTTGGAGCTGCTGAGCTTTTGTTAGGCGGGCAAAGTGGTTTGTGGTTACTTGTAATTAGCTCAGGTCTCCTTGGAATTGGAGTAACACTTCCTATTGGAGGTGCTGACATGCCTGTAGTTATTTCTTTGCTAAATAGCTATTCAGGTGTAGCTGCAGCTGCAGCTGGATTTGTTGTTCAGAGCCAATTGCTAATAGTGGCAGGGGCAATGGTTGGCGCTGCTGGATTAATTCTCACTCAAGTGATGTGTAATGGCATGAATCGTTCATTGCTGTCAGTCCTTTTTGGGGGTGCATTAGGGCATAGTGCTTCAGGAGTTGGTAGTAATTTAAGTGAATATGTCAATATCACTAGCTGTAGTGTTGAGGAGTGTGCCTTAACTATTGAAGCGGCTGAGAGAGTAGTCATTGTCCCTGGATATGGTCTTGCCGTAGCTCAGGCTCAGCACACTCTTAGGGAGGTTACTCGTGTTCTTGAAGCTGGTGGAATAAATGTCAGCTATGCCATTCATCCTGTTGCTGGCCGTATGCCTGGGCATATGAATGTTTTACTTGCTGAAGCTGATGTCCCTTATGAGCAGCTAAAGGAGATGGATGTGATAAATCCTGATTTTCCTGCTACAGATGTAGTTCTTGTACTTGGAGCCAATGATGTAGTCAATCCACAAGCCAAGAATGACTCTAATTCTCCTCTATATGGAATGCCAGTTCTTGATGTATATGAAGCTCGGACAGTGTTTGTAGTCAAGAGGGGGATGAGTGCTGGTTATTCAGGGATCAAGAATGATTTGTTTGAAATGTCTAATACTTCAATGGTGTTTGGAGATGCTAAGAAAGTTTTAGGTGACCTTTTAGTTCAATTAAAGGAGCTAGGTCTTGGTAGGAAAGGATGATTCTTGCTCCTTCCTTTTAGAGGAACTAGATTTACTTCCTTTTGAACAGAAGTTCCCTTGGTTTGGAGGAGATCTGCAGACTCTACGGGATACCTTTATTCCGAATAGTTTTTCAGCTGATCAGGGAGAAGTTGTAAAAATTGGGGTGCCGCCTATTCCAGGTGGAGCGGCTGGAAAAGGCCAATTGCTAGCTTTTTTAGATCGTCCTAAAGATCCTTCTAATGTTCTTGGCTTGGTTTTGCTTCTTCATGGCTTAGGAGGGTCTAGTAGGCGCCTTGGCTTACGTCGGATGGGCCTTTCTTTGCTCAATGCAGGCTTTGGAGTATTGAGATTGAATTTACGAGGCGCGGATCCAGGTAGACACCTTGCTGGTGGTACTTATGCTGCTGAATGTAATACTGATTTGGAACCTGTATTTATTCGGGCGAGGCAAATTTGTGATCTTTTAAGTAAAGAAGTAAAGGGATTAAGAGGTTCTTTGCCTTTATTTGGAGCAGGGATTTCTTTGGGAGGAACAATATTGCTAAATGCTTGTTTGAAGAAAAATAATGCTTATGAAAAAGATCAATTTGTTTTGGATGGTTTGGTTTGTACTAGTAGCCCTCTTGATTTAGAGGCTTGCAGTGCATCTATTGAACGTCCTCGCAATAGCTTCTATCAGCACTGGCTTTTAAAGAGACTTAAACGTCAAACACTTGCAGATCCGTTTGGTGTTACTGAGCTTGAAAGAGAGCTCCTTTTAGCTAAAGGGAAGGATCGTTCGATTACAACTATACGTGCATTTGATGCTGCTATTACTGCTCCAAGATGGGGTTATAGGGATGTGGAAACTTATTATTTTGAAGCTTCCCCTCTGCAACAACTTTGCAGAATAAATAGTGAACTTCCGCCAATCCTTTTTTTGCAGGCTTTGGATGATCCTTGGGTTCCAGCAGAAGCTGCTCAGAGGTTGGCCGCGAGGATTGCTTCACGTCAATTTTCGAAGCTACAAGTAATTCTTACTCAAAATGGTGGGCATAATGGTTTTCATGGTTCTTATGGCTGCTGGGGAGATGTTTTGGTTAGGAGATGGTTAAGCAGGTTGGCTATTAAACGATCTTCTTAGGGAATATTAAGTCTTCAGTTTAATATGAGGATGCTTTTTAAATACTTAGGAAAAGTGAACTTTATTTACTATTAAAATCTTGAAAATATTAGACTAATGAATTAGTTATTTTCTTGTTTGAGGAATTTTTGACTGGTAAAAGATTGCAAAAACTTTGCTTTATAAGCATCTATCTATTTTCATAATAGGATCCTTTTAAAAAATGGAGTTGGCGAATTTTTAGTGTTTAAAAGAGTAATTTTTTGACTTGCTCACTTACTATTTGGCGAGCCCATTTATCTACTGAAAGAATATCATCCAAGCTAGGGTTTACTTGCAATTCATTTTTGTGTTTTTCACAAGCAATTTCTATTAATTTCGGAATATCGAGAAAGTGAGTCTTTTCATTCAGGAATTGTCCGACTGCTTCTTCATTAGCTGCATTTAATACAGCAGGCATAGTTCCTCCTGACCGACCAGCACTATAGGCAAGCTCCATACACGGATATTTAGAGGTGTCAGGTGAATGAAAAGAAAGTTCTTGCACTTCTGTGAGTTTTAGTCGAGGCCAAGGTGTATTTAGTCGGTGTGGCCAACTCATGCAATAGAGGATCGGTAATTTCATATCTGGCCATCCGAGTTGAGCGAGTACGGAAGAATCGCTCAACTCGATCATTGAGTGAATAATGCTTTGGGGGTGAATAATTATCTCTATGTGGTCATAGTCAATACCAAATAAATAATGGGCTTCTATGACTTCAAGCCCTTTGTTCATAAGTGTCGCAGAATCAACGGTAATCTTGCGTCCCATACTCCAGTTTGGATGGCTAATAGCATCTTTTATGGTTGCTTTCTTTAGGTCTTCTGTTGACCAGTCACGGAAGGCCCCTCCCGATGCTGTGAGCTGAATTCGACGCAGGCCAGGAGTAGGGATTCCTGTTGATAAACGAGCATTCTCAGCCCAAGGTGTTCCTTGTAAGCATTGGAAAATTGCTGAATGTTCCGAATCTGCAGGAAGTAAACGACTTCCGCTTTTTTTTAGTTCTGGTAGTACAACTGGTCCTGCTGCTATTAGGGTTTCTTTGTTGGCCAGGGCAAGATCTTTGCCTGATCGGATCGCAGCCAAAGTAGGAAGCAGTCCAGCGCATCCGACTATTCCTGTAACTACAAGATCTGCACTATTCCAAGATGCGGCTTCATTGAGGCCATCAGGACCTCCTGTGAGTTTTAGGAATTCCTTAGGCCTTTGGTCTATGGAAAGGCTGTTTAGTCGATCTTTTAGTTCAGGTAATAATGATTCATTTGCTAGGGCTACGATCTCAGGCCTATGTCGAATGATTTGTTTGACAAGTAGGGGCAAATTTTGCCCTGCTGTTAGGGCTACTACTCTGAACTTATCTGGGAACGCATCGACGATCTCAAGAGTCTGAGTACCTATTGAACCCGTGGAGCCCAGCACGCTGATGGCTTTCACAATGTTCAGGCAACTAGTACTAGTCTGCCATTACAAGGTTTATTCTCAGCATGTTTAATTCGACTAATTTTGGAGTTAGGAAGAGGACTTAATTTATGACGTTAAGGGAACATTGGCGCTCTGGAACTGGCTTTGTCTTGGCTGCTGCAGGGAGTGCCGTTGGTCTTGGGAATTTATGGGGCTTTGCTTATAGAGCTTCACAGGGAGGTGGTGCGGCCTTTCTGATCCTTTATATCTTGATTGTTTTGTTGGTTTGCTTACCTATTCTTGTTGCAGAAATGGTGCTGGGTCGAAGTACAGGACGGAGTCCAATAAGTGCACCTGTTCAAGCTGCTGGTGCACGTTGGCAGCCGATGGGTTGGCTTTTTGTAATTGCTGCATGCGGGATTCTTGCTTTTTATGCGGTTTTAATGGGGTGGACTGCTCATACTTTTTTTCATTCACTTGTTTATGGCCTCCCAGCCAATATGGATGATGCAAAGACATTATTTGGCTCAGTAAGTAGTGGTAAAAGTGTTTTACTTGGACAAGTGTTAAGTCTTGCTCTCACTGGAATTGTTGTTTCTGCTGGTATTCGGGGGGGGATTGAAAGGCTGACTCGTTGGTGTATCCCAGCTCTTTTTTTATTGCTTTTTGTTTTAGCGTGCTGGGCTGCAACCCTCCCTGGGGCTTGGGATGGTTATAGAACCTTCTTATTAAAATGGGATTTGAAGCAATTATTTGATCCTTCTACTGTCCGCAATGCTTTTACTCAGGCCTTCTTTTCAATAGGTACAGGAATAGGCTGCATCCTTGCTTACTCTGCGTACTTAGACCGTCGTAGTCATCTTCCTAGAGAGGCTGTTGCAGTTGTTGGAATGGACACATCAGTAGGCCTACTTGCAGGTATGGTTACGTTCCCAGTGGTTATGAGCTTTGGGCTGAAAGATGTTGTAAGCAGCTCTACTGTTGGGACATTGTTTATTTCTCTTCCTACTGGTCTCGCAGCACTTGGAGTTACTGGACGTTTAGTTGCTGTGATGTTTTTTGCACTTGCTTATATTGCCGCGATTACTTCGTCTATATCTCTTTTGGAAGTCCCTGTGGCATCAATAATTGATCGATTTGGTTGGCGTCGTAATAAAGCGGTTTTGGTTTCTAGTGCACTAATTTTTGTTGCCGGTCTTCCAGCAGCTTTGGACTTAGAATTTCTAGAGGTTATGGATGCTTTGTTTGGAGGGCTTTTGTTAATCTTTGGTGGCTTACTTTTATCTGTATTACTTGGTTGGATTGTCCCTGGACGTTTTGATGAAGATCTTGTTGGTTGCGAAACGCCGGCAAGAGTTAGAATTTCTCTGAAATTTATGCTTCGCTGGGTATCACCTCCTGTTGTTGCCTTTGGTTTATTAGTTAGCTTGTTTGACCTCTTAAATCAATGGTCTTGGGGCTAGAAGAACAAGTAAAAGCTTCCCTAAGAAGTAGCCTCTGTAGAAGACGAATTTAATCTTGAAACCAGTCGGTAACACCTCCTGGCTTGTCTACTAATTGGATCCCTAGTGATCTGAGCTCATCACGTATTTGATCTGCTTTAACGAAGTCCTTATTAGATTTGGCCATTTTTCGTTCTTCAATGGCTTTCTCGATTGTGTCGTGATTATTGATTTTCTTATCAGCTAAAGATCGTTTTTGTTTCTCTTCAGCCTTTAGTCCAAGTACTGCAGCAAGTTCTACAAGAAGTTGCCAGCGAGAGTATAACTCTTCCAAGTTGTTTTTTTGCAAAGGCTCTATCCCAGAATGTTCAAGTTGGTTTGCTAATGCTCGCAGTGGCCGGGCAAGTTCAAAAAGTACTGCTAGTGCTCCTGAAGTATTAATATCATCGTTCATTAAATCTATAAACTGTTGACTTACCTTTTTAGTTGTCTCATTAGAGTAGCTTTTTAAAGGATTTATGGCGTCTTGTTTTAGTAACCTCTCCTTAGGCCAACCGATCTCATCTGCATGGATTTTCCCAAGAGAGAGTGCTGCATTTAGCCCTTTCCATCCTTTTGAAGCTGACTTGAGAGCCTCATTAGTAAAATCAAGTGGTTTACGGTAATGAGCTTGCAAAACAAAAAGCCTTAATGTCATTGGGGAAACACCCTTTTCAAGCAGTGCTCGAATGGTTGTGAAGTTGCCTAATGATTTGCTCATTTTCTGACCTTCTACATTCACCATCCCATTGTGAAGCCAATACTTGGCGAGCTTTTTCCCTGTGGCGGCTTCTGATTGAGCAATTTCATTTTCATGATGGGGAAAGATAAGATCGGCTCCACCTAGATGTATATCGATAGTGTCTCCGAGTTCTTCTCGAACCATTGCAGAGCATTCAATATGCCAACCAGGACGCCCCTCACCCCATGGGGAAGGAAAACTTGGTTCTCCATCTTTAGCTTTTTTCCAAAGAGCAAAGTCAAATGCATGCTTTTTGCGGATTTCTTCTGCATTTGTGATACGACCTTCAGCGTTTAGATGTTGTTCTTCTAGATCACGTTGGCTTAACTTGCCATAACCCTTGTGCTTCAAAACTGCAAAGTAGACGTCACCATCTATTGAGTATGCTGATCCGTTCGCTTCTATTTGTTTAATAAGTGCGCATATACTGTCTAAACATTTGGTGGCACGAGGCATTCGATCCGCTTGAAGAATACCAAGTGCACTCATGTCTTTATGAAAAGCTATTATGTTTTTCTCACTAATTTCTTCCATTGAGCAACCTTCTCGAGCCGCACGGTTTAGTATTTTGTCGTCGATATCTGTAAAGTTCTGTACGAAATTGACTTTGTATCCTTGGCAAATTAAATAACGCCGTAAAACATCCCAAACGATATAGCTACGGGCATGACCTAGATGACAGAGGTCATAGACAGTGACACCACAGCAGTAGATACTCACTTGACCTTCATTTATCGGTATGAAAGTCTCTTTTTGACGAGTAAGAGTGTTGGTTAGCTTTAGTGGCACATGCTTAGGAGAGGATTTTTGTAGTTAAGTTCATTATTTTGCTTCCATCCAGTTGCTCCCTATACCAGTCTCAACGAGTAGAGGGACGCTCAGAGTAACAGCTTGCTCCATTGTGTTTATAACTAGTTCCTTGACTTCATTAATTGAGGCTGGATCTACTTCAAGCACTAGCTCATCATGAACTTGCAATAGAAGACGAGCAGGTAAAGATGTTGTAGTGAGTTTTTTTTGAATTTGTACCATGGCAATTTTGATTATGTCAGCACTTGAACCTTGGATGGGTGCATTGGCAGCGGCTCTTAATTGTTGGGCTTCCATGCCGCCTCGGCGAGCTAAGTCAAGGTCTATTTCATTAGGATCTTTACCTTTAAGTCGACCTAATCCACTTGGGTTGAAGTTAAAAATTCTACGACGACCTAGTAAGGTTTTTACATAACCTTTAGTCAGAGCCAATCTTTCCTGTAATTCTAAGAAAGAGAAAACTTTGGGATAGCGCTCTCTATAGCGGCTAAGGAATTCTTTTGCTTCTGACTGACTCAGAGTAGTCGATCGAGCCAATCTTTGTGCCCCCATTCCATAGATGACACCGAAGTTGATTGTTTTACCTAGACGACGCTCGTCAGTGTTTATAACCTCTTTTTCTAGTAAAAGCTTTGCTGTAAGAGTATGTACGTCTTCTTTATGGCGGTATGCGTCTTGTAAAATTTCCTCTTCAGAAAGATGTGCAAGGATTCTTAATTCTATTTGAGAATAATCAGCACTGAGTAGTTGCCAATTTTCTTGAGGTAGAAAAGCTTTTCTAATTCGGCGACTGAATTCTGTGCGGATTGGTATGTTTTGCAAGTTAGGATTACTACTGCTTAGTCTCCCAGTAGCTGTTACTGCCTGATTGAAATCTGTATGAACACGACCAGTCTCTTCTTCTACTAATTGAGGGAGGGCATCAACGTATGTGCTTAATAGCTTGCTTAGAATACGGTGTTCTATGACGAGACCAACTACAGGATGATCTGCTTCAAGCTTTTCTAAAACATTCGCATCAGTACTCCAGCCGGTTTTTGTTCTTCGTGACTTTCTCTTATCTAGGCCAAGAGTCTCGAATAAAAGTTCTCCTAATTGTTTTGGTGAGGCTAGATTGAAGTGAGTATTAGCTAAGGAATGTACTTTTTGTTCAAGTCTTTCAAGTGTTTTGCTTAGCTCTAGAGAAAGCTCTTTTAGGTATGGGGTGTCGATGCGTATACCAGTAGCTTCCATTTTTGCAAGAATTGGCTCTAGTGGTTGCTCTACTTGTTCCAGAAGATTTATTAGTTCAGACCCTGCCTGGTTTAATTTTTCCCTTAAGCGAAAAGCAAGTCTTCTTGTTAGATGGACATCCATACCGCAGTACAAACTTGCAGCCTCTATGTCGAGATTTGCAATAGTATCTCCTTTCCCTACAAGTTCATTGAAGCTAGTGGGAGCATAGTCAAACTCCCTTTTAGACATAGCATCTAATCCGTGTTTAGCATTTGCATCATAAAGGTAGTCGGCTAGTAATGTATCCATAACTACTCCCTTAAGTGGAAGTCCATGACGAAGGAAGATAAGCCTGTCATACTTTGCATTTTGTAAGACCTTTGGGTTGCTTTCAGACGCCAACCAGGGGGCCAAGGCTGTTATCACAACTTCTAAAGGAAGTTGTTTTGGAGATGTACCTTCCATAAGGCTCTCCTGGTATTGATGAGCTATTGGGATATAAGCTACTTCATTTGGGGCTTCACCCCAGCAAACACCTATACCAACCAGTTCGGCTTTGAATGGATTGAGACTTGTCGTTTCCGTGTCTAAAGCGATTGGGCTAAGAGGATCTTTGCAATCCATTAGTCGTCGCATGAGTCCTCCTAAGTCAGAATTACTTGTAATTAGTTGAGGTTTTAAATTTGGTATTTTATTCTGTTGAACTGGAGTAGATTCAGAGGGGATTTTTTTTGTGGATTCTCCTTGCGGAGTTTCTTGAAAGGTGTCAACCTTTTTTTTATTCGCTAAGTATCCACCATGTGAAAATGTTGCGATGAAAGAAGGAATTTGCTTGGATAAACTAGTGAGATCCAGAGCTTCTAATTCTTTTCGCAACCCTTCATTATCAACTTTCCCTAAATGTAACCTCGGCACTTGACTCATTGGAACTTCAACAATTATTCGTGCCAATTTTTGGGATAAATAGGCGTTCTCTTTGTCATTTTTAAGTTTTGATTTGATTGTGCCTTTAATTGCCCCACGAAATGCTTTTTCCCCTTCAGCCTCAACTTCTGCAAGGGTTCTGTAAACACCATCCAGATTGCCATTCTCATTCAGTAGATTCAAAGCCGTTTTTGGCCCAATCCCTTTTACACCAGGGATATTATCGGAGCTGTCTCCTGTAAGAGCCTTTAGATCTACAACTTTTTTAGGAATGACGCCAAGTTTATTTACTACTCCAATCTCTTTAATAAGTGAAGGGCCTTTACTTTTCATGTAGGGACCACCACTCATGTACATCACGGCAATGTCTTTCTCATCATCTACAAGTTGAAATAAGTCGCGGTCTCCTGTGAGGATTCTTACTCGCCAACCATTTTTATAAGCTTTGTTGGCGAGGGTACCAAGAACATCATCTGCCTCATATCCAGGAGCCATACATAGTGGAATGTCTAGTTGCTTTTCCAGGATTTTCTGGAGTTGCCTAAGGTCTTCAAAGAAAATATCGGGAGCCACATCTCTGTTGGCTTTGTAACTTGGATCTGTTTTGTGTCTAAAGGTAGGCTCTGCTGTATCGAAGGCAATAGTCACACCTTCAGGACTCAGTATTTTGCAGTTGTCTAATAAGGCCTTTAGAAATCCATATGTGACACTTGTTGGTTTCCCATCTTTTGTAGTTAAGCCTCCTTCACCACCTTTAGCAAAGGCATAAAAGCTTCTGAATGCCAGTGAATGGCCATCAACGAGAAGCATGATAGGTTTTTCTGCTATCTCAGTCATGGATTGAAGGAGAGATTGTTTTGACAGGCCGAGTCAGTCGCGTTTTTGCCTAGCCCAAGGTGGTAGATCTACAAAAACTCGATCTCCTGGATCGATGCCTTGGATGATTGCAGTTTTACTGCCACTACTTGTTCCTAGATCAACCTTTTGAAACTTTGGTTGTTTCTTTTGATCTACTATGAGAACTCCAGGTTCACCGTTTCTAGTTACTATTGCCACTGTTGGGACCAAAGTGCTGATATCAGTTGGATCACTTTGAAATTCAATATCAACAGTCATACCTATTCTTAGATCCTCAGCTGTATTAGTAAAAAACAATGTCACCTCAAAAGAGGTAACGTTGTTTGTTTTGATGGCTCTTGGAGCTATTTCCCTAACTTTTGCTTTGAAGCGTTTGTCTGGAAATGCATCAACACGAACATAAGCACTTTGGTTGATTTGAATTCGACCTATATCACTTTCTGGTACTTTTGCTATTACTTCAAGACCTTGTGAAAGCTCTACAATTGATGTGCTTGTGGAGCCTGCATTTGTTGAGGCTCTGGTCGTAGGGGTAACAAAGGCACCCGGTTCAGCATAGCGAGTTGTTATTACTCCATCGAAGGGAGCAAGAATATTTAATTCTTTGCCTTCTATTTCTCGTTGCTTGAGGCGAGCTTTGCTTGTAAGAAAGCGATTGAGATATTCCTCATGTTCTTCAGCGCTTATGGCCCCCTGAGCAAAAAGTCTCTTACGGCGTTCATAAGCGGCTCTTTGCTTCTCGAATTCAGCTTTTAACTCATTAAGACGATAAAGGTAATCTCCACTTTTCATTCTTGCAATTAATTGTCCTTTTTTGACTGTGTCTCCTTCTCTGACTAAAAGACTTTCTAAAAGGCCTTGTCTTTCTGGACTGACATTGACACTCCTATTCGCTTTTAATTCTCCACTGGATGTGATTAGGCCAGGAAGCCTCCCACTTTCTGCTTTTACCGTGTAACTGCTTATGTCCCGCCCTTTGTTTTGCCAAGGCCCAAGCTTCCAAACAAGCCCCCCACTGCTAAGAAGTATTAGAAATGTAAACAAGCCAATCAAAGACTTTCTTTTGGGAGCTGAGCTCTTCAAATTTTCTAGAAGAGTCATCTTCTTGATAGCTGCATTGGTATTTTCAGTTGGGTAGTCTTTCCTGGCCATTTGGCCACGCAATTTTTCCCTTTCTAGTCTCGCTGCTAGGGGGACCAAATTGTGGATTTTTTTATGAGCAATTTTCTTTTTTTCTTTTTGGGTTTAAATTTTTGCCATGCTTAAAGCCGGAATTGTGGGGCTTCCAAATGTTGGAAAATCCACTTTGTTTAATGCGCTTGTTGCAAACGCGCAAGCCTCAGCCGCAAATTTTCCTTTTTGCACAATTGAGCCCAATGTGGGTTCAGTTGCAGTCCCTGATGATCGTTTAAATCTTTTATCTGAACTTAGTTGCAGTAAGGATTTGATACCTACAAGAATAGAATTTGTTGATATTGCTGGATTGGTTAAAGGTGCAAGTCAGGGTGAGGGATTAGGGAATAAATTTCTAGCCAATATTCGAGAGGTTGATGCAATTGTCCATGTAGTTCGTTGCTTTGAAGATGAAGATGTAATCCATGTCTCTGGAGAAATAGATCCTTCTAGAGATGCTGAGATAATTAAATTAGAACTTGGATTAGCAGATTTAAACCAAATAGAAAAACGTCGTGCAAGATTGAAAAAACAAATAAGCACTAGTGAAGTTGCAAAAACAGAAGATGAAACGCTTGCAAAAATTCAGACGATTCTTGAGCGTGGTGGCTCTGCAAATCAAATTAAACTAACTCCTGAGGTGGAAAGCTTGATCAAGCCATTGGGTTTGCTTACTGCTAAGCCAGTTATTTATGCAACTAATGTGAGTGAAGCTGATCTTGCTTATGGAAATGATTTTTGTAATCAAATCATTGCTTTGGCTGCAAAGGAAGGTGCTGAAGTGATTAGAATTTCAGCACAGGTTGAATCTGAATTAATTGAGCTTGGAGGAACCGAAAGACATGACTATCTTCAGAGCCTTGGTGTTAGTGAGGGTGGTTTAAATAGTCTAATAAAAGCAACATATCGGCTCTTAGGATTACGTACATATTTCACTACAGGAGAAAAAGAGACACGTGCATGGACAATTAGAGAAGGAATGACAGCGCCAAAAGCTGCTGGTGTAATTCATACGGATTTCGAAAGAGGGTTTATTCGTGCGCAAACCATTGGCTATAAAAAACTTCTTGAAGCTGGTTCTTTATCTGAAGCTCGAAATAAGGGTTGGTTGCGCAGTGAAGGTAAGGAATATCTTGTACAAGAAGGAGATGTTATGGAGTTCTTATTTAATGTGTAGAGATACCTTCTGCTGCAAGGGATCTGGTCCATTAATTACTATAACTTATAAGGCGTAATACGTCAACCTTGAATAATGAAATACCGCATCACTAGGCACGACGGAGAAGAGGACGAGATCACAGCTCAAGAATTCGAAAACTATGACGATGCTTATGAGTTGTTAGAGGAGATCTACGGGGCTACGTGTTGTTCTGATGCTGACTATGAAGAACGACCTTACTATGAAATCTTTGAATTAAAAGGATGATAAAAACCACAAAGCAATCTAAAATTATTTCCTTTTAATCTTTAGAGATTCTTAAAAAAGCGGCTAATATGGAGTACTTGGATAATACTTACTAGAACCTCTAGTTTTCTAGTTGATTTAGATGAATTTTAAAAGAGCAGCTTTTATATTCAGCATTACAGCAACCTTAGGGACTGGTAATATGCTTCCAGCCTCTGCTTCTATTGACTATAAAGCTACTTGCAATGGATCTAGCAGGTGCAAGGTCCGGATAGAAGGAGACTAAATAATCACAAGTCAGGGGGATAAAATTGAAACTGATAATATTATTGGCTGGACTTTTAATAATGATACAAACCATGGCGGAATACTTTTTAAAACAAGAAATGAGGACTACAGAATAAATATTAAATACTTCAATTCTTCAGGACAAAGAAGCCTAAGTCAGATCGGATTTTTTAATTTTAAATCTGCTCAAAGTTTTGTTGGTAACTTGGAGCTTGTGTCTGGTCTTGCTCCAAACCACGACCAGGCTGGGGCCACAACTTTTTGTACTGCAAGTGGCAAGGATTCTAATTCTGGCACTCAATATGATGGAAGGAAATTTGGTGGCTTCCTAGGAAGAGCTTTTGGGAATCTTTGGAATATGTCGGTTGGATCTACTCTTGGTGCCTTAATTGGATCAGCTACTGGAACTACAGGGGTTGTAATTGGTTCAGTAGGTGGAACCTTGGTTGGATCTGGCATGGGTTCATCGGGTAATTTCAATCTTAAGAGGAATGTCGTCAGTGAAGTTCGGGCAACTCCTGCCAGCTCTAAATCATTCAATGATGCTTCATTTAATGGTAGAAATGATTGTGTTGATCAGAGGCTTGGCGAGACAATTGTCAATATAACTAGCCCTATTCCTACAACAAATCAATAATAAGTATGACCAATATATTAATGGAAAGGTAATCGTTGGAAATGATATAAAAAATAGAATAAGCGAATATTTAATAGGTCGCCAAAAAGAACTTTCCGCTTCTTTGAATTCAGGCAATATGAACTTAATTTTCATAAGACCTCATTCTCTTTTCTAATACCTCCACCTGATCTCTTCATAGCAAATGTGTGTAATTTAGAAATCAATTAATGATGATCAAAGGGTTTTGTTAATTGAAAGCTTCAGCACTTGCTGGCACATACTTGTGACTATGACAGTCGCAGATTTATAGCTATGAAACGATTCTGAGATATCCCACTATTGTCAATCCTTGAGATGCCTTTGCAGTACTAATGTCTAACCCCCTCGAGAAAGTGTTTAACTTATGTATAACTGTCTTTTTTGGCTGGATTCAATTGCGTTTATAATTTCTTGATGACTTATCTGGCTTTATACTTCGTTGGGATAGCTTCTATTTGGTGGATTTTTCGTGTTGGTTGGTTAGAAGCTCTTAAGACAATTATTAGCGTTTTGCTCCCTTTGGGATTGATCATCCTTTTTAATGCGAAAGCTGGTCGATTGCTTTTTAGAAACCCTATAGTTGGAATAATTAGTATTTTGCCAACTTCAGCATTTATCTTCAAAGGATCTCAGCCATTTGTAGTTGGAATCAATAGTTGGCTTGATAAGCATACGAATGATGTTGTTGATATGCGAGATGTAGTTGATGCCGAAGTAATTTCTAAGGAGGACGCTTGAAAGGATGTCAATACCAGAAAGGAATTTTGACGACGACAGTTTTGACGAGATGGAAGAAAGTCTCAAGGACATAGATTCTGATGGAGAAGAGCAGATATATTTCCCTCTTGAAGAATCAAAACCACCACATTATTAATGGTTTTAACTGCATATAGAAAACACAAAATTTATTTAGCTGTGATTATGGGATTTGGGCTTGGTCAGATAGCCCAGAAGAAGTCTCTTTGTACAGGAAATTTAAGGAAGCCATTAAAGAAGAGGGCAATGAAAAAATTTTCAAGGGAATTGCTAGAGAAGACAGACAGGACCTTGCTTGGTAGCTAAGTTAAGTTTTTAAGAACCATTAGGGACTATTTAATTTTAGTCACGGCATTACAAATACCAATAATAGTTTTAGTATCTAATAAAATAAATAGAGATATGATCATTTATGAAAAAAAGCACCTTGATGTTGCTTTTACTCCTAAAGAATTAAGAGGTTTTACTTGGAAATCTATCTATAATAAAAGAAACTAATTTCTGGTTAATAATGATAGTCAAATAATTTTTTAGTGATTGTTTGATATAATTATTATAAAGTGATTTTTCTCAAGAACTCATGGTCCAATAATAATGTATTTCTAATAGAATATACTTATCTAAAAGAAAGGGTTTATTCTTAAAAAGTTTTATTGGTTTCTATGATTAAACTTTTCCAGTGAGATCTATAGGAATCAGGATGGAATTAGGTGTTATGACTGACTTGATTGATGCTTATATTGTTGCATAGTTTGTTTAATTGCATTGCATTCAATGAGTTCTAGAGTCCTTGATGACTGCATGGATGACAATTCTATAGAAAAAGAGCTTATTTGCAACCTTTATAAAGAAGACTCGCTTTGGTTGGATAAGTATGCAACTGATTTAATTCAAAGAATGGAGAACTCATTGGAAGATGATTGATAGCAGACTGACTACTTGTCGATATAGAGCTAAGGGCCAATCGTAATCTAGTATGTTCAATAATTATTTGAATTGTTTTGATTCATTGGTTTGCAGATGCTTTATTGGCAGTTATGTTCGTTGTTTTTTCTGTGATTTTGATATGGAACTTGTTTTATGAAGAGAAATAAATTAAATAGACTTTGCCTTGCTTAAGCTTGTTCCTTACCCTATTTACTGATATTATCAAATTTGTTCTAATTTAAGGATAAGCTTTGATGATAATTATTTGATTAAAAATTTCTATGAATCTTTAGAGATGTATTTATTAACTTTCTGTTTATAAGTGATTAGTTAAATATCAATAGGAGAGTTTAAATTGGTTATCACTTCAACTTTATAGAGGTTTAAATGATCCCTAAGAGTTTAAAAAGTGTTCTAGTTGGATAGATATCTTTCAGGATTTTCTTCTTTGGAGAAAAATATTAAACCAGTTAAATTTGAAGCTCTTTTAGGATTTTTATTGCTTCTTTAATATGAGAAGAGCCATCTAAAAGATCTTTATATATATGACGAATTATTCCTTTAGAGTCAATTATATAAGTAATTCTAGCATCAAGAAAGCCTAAAGACTTTTTAACTCCAAAAGCTGTTCTTAATGAATTATTATTATCATATAATAATGGATATTGGAGTTTATTCTTGTTAGAAAATATAAAATGACTTTCTTCACTTCCATTGCTAACCCCACAGACTTCAGCTCCAAGAATCTTAAACAGATCATATTTGTCTCGAAAGCCACAGACCTCAATTGTGCATCCAGGGGTATCATCCTTAGGGTAGAAAAATAATACTAATAAACGACCTTTGAATTCTTCATTAGTTCTATATTTACCTGATTGATCAATCAAGCAGAAATCAGGCACTAAATCACCAACTCGTAAAGTCATATAGAAAAAGAAATTGTGTAATAAGATTAATAAGGTTAAGTATAATGCTTCAATATGCTTTCTTGTTGAATCTTTGATTAAACTAGTTGTACGAAAACATTATTCTACGAAAAGAAATACATTTTACTATTCAGTCCTAGGTTAAAATTGGATTTTTTCAGATCTGCTTAAGCTAGAAGAATTCGCTGCCTAAGATCCATATTTTATAAGGTAATTAGATCCTAAATTGGAATTATAAATAAACTATATAATTGAATTTATCTTAATTTGTTGATAAAGATTTATTAATTAATTTAGATTAAGAATCTCTAGTCTTATGCTTTAAGGGTTAATTAAAACAGAAAAGAAAATAAGAATTTTTCATTTTATTCTTATACGAAAAGAATTTACATGTAAGTAGAAATTTTAAGAAAGTTCTCTTTTGAAGCATAAAAAACTTGGGATTAATTTAAATTGAAGCCAAGGGAGTGAAATCTTAAGGCGGACTTTAGTTATTTCCATATAGAAGCTGATTTGAGAATGATATACCCCAATCCTTTTTCTGAATTTATAGCAAAACTTTAAAGCAATAATTGTCAGAAAGATTCAAAAGAAGCTTGATTAAGTTTTATAAGGCTGGGATTATCCCAATTATATTTATAAAAGAGGAGATAGTTGATAGGCCCTTTTCTGAAGAAAAAACGACCTACTGAAGACCTGCTATTTACGGATGAAAATTGAGGGGGTATATGGTTTTTACAGCTGCAAGCAACATGTCAAATCTAAATAATTCATTTTGCTATGAATGGGTACTTTTTAAGGTTTGCAAAGTAGTTGAATATTATATTTAATTCATGGTTCTTATTTAAAGATGCCGCTGACTAAATCAGGTACACTTTCGCCATGTCTCATTAAAACTAATTGTACTTTAGTTGAATGGAGCTTTAAAAATGTCAATCAGACTTATGAAAAGCTAATAATCATTGCTTCTACGCTTCCCAGAACAATAGTCTTGGAGCAGAACAATAGTTACTGGCATGGTGTTTGCAGAAGCTTGATTTTTCGATTCCCTGACGATCTTGAAATTTTGAAACAGTCTAAAAAAGGAATTATTCAAGTCAGGTCTTCTTCTAGAATTGGAATTGGCGATCTTGGTGTGAATAGAAAAAGAGTTAATAGTCTTTATGAGCAGTTAAAGCAAATGGATTGATGATTTGCTATCTAATATTAGCCAGACGCTATGAAAACTTATATAAGATAATAAATAAACCTAAGAATATAATAAATTGTTTAAATTAACTTAACAAAGGAGAAATACCTCGCCTTTGATAACAGAAACTTTTTTATTTAACTCTTTGCATTTACTATTTAATACATGGGATAATTAATTGAAGTCCTAGTACTTTTAACCTTGTTTTACTATCAATAAATTAATATAATAAAGATTAACTACTGGCTAATAAGAAAAAAATATTTAGGAGAGAGAATAGACCTTGAGATCTGCTAGGAGGCCTAAGCCCGATCTTCTATTAGTCTATTTGTACTACAAGCAAAGCTGTTGTATAGAAAGTAAATAGAAGATGGAGCTTTTTTCCTCGACTATGAACTGATGTATGTCTTAGAAAGAGATTTTTTATTGCCTTCTTATGATGTTTTAGTCATCGGAGCAGGAATAGGTGGATTAACAGCAGCTGCTCTTCTTGCTAAACGTGGACTAAATGTCTTAGTTTTAGAGCAACATTATATCCCTGGAGGTTGTGCAAGTATTTTTAGACGCAAGGGGTTTACTTTTGATGTAGGAGCCTCTTTATTTTTTGGTTTTGGAGAGAAAGGGTATAACCCTCATCAGTTTGTAATGAATGAGTTAGAAGAAGATATTACTTTATTTCCAATGGATGAGACTTTTACCATACACCTAGATAAAAGTACTAGGGTTTCTATGTATACAGATAGAAAAAAGTTTTGGAATGAACTAATCAGTTGTTTCCCAAATGAATCAAGTCAAAAAAAATTACTTTTAACAGAGTTTGAGTCATTTTATAATCAATCTTTGGAAAGTTATGGTGGTCAGTTTTTTGCTCCTGCAGAAACGCCTCCGGATCATGGTAAAAATTTATTATTAACTCGCCCTTTGTATTTGATTAGGCTAATTAGATATTTGCTATCAACTCAAGAACAATTATTTCGAAGATATGTAAAAGATCAGAAGTTTTTGGATTTATTTACTCTATTCAATAAAAATATGACCACCTGTGGTCTTGATCAAACCCCTGCAATTGCAGGGCCTATGATTCATGTAGAATCTTATACTGGCGGTTGTTATTATGCTCAAGGTTCACCGCAGGTATTAGCGAATAAGCTCGAAAAATCAATACATAAGTTTGGCGGGCAAATACTTTATCGACATACTGTTAATAAAATTTTAATAGAAAATGGAAAGGCTATAGGCTGTCAATTAGATAATGGAATACAGATAAAATCAAACTTAGTGGTTTCAAACGCCACAATTTGGAATCTTTATGGAAAATTGATTGATAAAGAAAATATAAGTAATCGAAAAAGAAAATGGGCTAAGAAATTCCGGCCAAGTTATAGTATTTTTGGAGTATATCTAGGTGTGAACTCTTCAGTTATACCTAGTGAAATAAAACCTACTCAAATTCTACCTTATACAGATGGAGGTAAGCCAAGTTATTTAACTGTATATATAACATCTTTGTTGGACCCAGAAGCTTCTCCAGAAGGTACACATTCAATTTGTATATTTTTGCCTGAGTCAACTCCTGAAAGGACTACACCAACAGATGGGAAAGATAAATATCAAAATAAATTTTATAGAGAGAGAAAGAAAAAGAAAGCAGAAGAAATTATTGACTACTTAGATAAAAATTATTTCCCAGAACTTAAAAGAAATATAATAGTTAAAGAGATTGCTACACCCCAAACCATTCAACGTTACACACTAAAAAGTGCTGGAGCTATAGGTGGTCCACAGGTCAATATGAGACAAAGTTATATGAGCCGTCTTGCGGCAAGAAGTGATTGGAAAGGATTGTATTGTGTAGGTGACTCTACAAGTCAAGGAATCGGAGTTGTATCTGTTACTGTTTCTGCAATTAGCGCTGTAAATGCAATCTTAGAAGATTTAGGTAAGGATAAATATAACCCCTCAAAGAGTTATAGCGATGGATATGTTCACTTTAAGAAATTTTCAAAAGAAAAAGAATTAAATAAAATAGACAATATTAATAAAAATAATGGAAAATCAAATAAGCCAGAATATTGTTGTTTATCCCCTAGATGTGTATATGCTTGTCCAGATAATACTCATAATGGTCATATTTCTAGATTGGTAGAAGCATCAAATTGGATAGGTGCAGCTCAAGTATTAAGAGACCTTAATCCATTTTCAGAAACTTGTTCATACCTTACAGCCAATGATGATTTTTGCAGTGAAAGCTGCTCTAAAACACTTTGTCCAGAATCCCCATATAAAATTAAATCATTAAACCGTTATATATGTGAAAAATTGCCAAATTATAGGCCAACAATAGCATCAAAAAATAATAAGAAAATTGGAATTGTTGGTGCAGGGCCTGCTGGTTTGAGCTGTGCACATTATTTAGCTCGTCTTGGTTATTCCGTTGACTTATTCGAGCAAAGAGAAGAAGCAGGTGGAATGTTGATTTTGACAAGGAAGTCTTCTATGGTTCCAACTTCTGTAATCAATAGGGAAATATCAAATTTATTATTGCCATCTATAAGCATTTATTATAAACAGACTTTAGGGATTGATATAACTATAAATAGCTTAAAAGATCAATACGAAGCAGTTTTTCTTGCTTGTGGACTTGGCGAGTCTTTCGCTCCAATTAATTATAAATACAATTTAAATGATTTAACTCATGGCTTGCCTTTCCTGGATGGATTGGAGAACAATAAAGAGTTAGTTAATGATAAAATTCTTACAATTATAGGACTTAATTCGTTTTCTTTGATTTTAGCAAAACTATCTATAACTTATGGTGCTAAAAAAATAAATATTCTTACTGAAAAGACAGACTCTAATATAATTAGCTATTTAAAACGATTAAAAGAACTGAATGAACCTCGAATAAAGCATTATAATCAGCTTGAACCATTAGATTTAAATAATTTATCTCTCAATTCCCATCAAGTGATTGATGCTAGTGAAAAATCATTCGCGATAGAATCAAGCTTAATAAAGCATTTATTTGAAAGCGCCGAACAGATTCCAGTTGACCCATGCTGCTTTAGAACAATGCTTTTACAAGGGCATAGCAATGTTTTTGTGGGAGGAGGAATGCTTCAAGGCTCTTGTAGCTTGACTGACGCCGCTAAAGATGGAAGAAACGCGGCCCTACTAATTCACGAGAGACTTGGAGCAGAGCAGACGAGCTCGTCTAT
>QCFI01000010.1 GCA_003280295.1 Prochlorococcus sp. AG-363-C20
TTAATAACTGATTCTAGAAGACAAGATCTGGGTGAACCTTCTCCCCAACAAAAGGCTATGGCTGAATTATTGGGTACAGACCTTACTACTGCCGTGAGCTGATTCCAGCTTGTTCAAGTATTTCAGGGATTCTTTCTTCAGCTTTGATTGCCATTACATGAACACCTTTGGTAAGGCTATGGAACCGTTTAACTTGTTCTGCTGCGATTGCGATGCCTTCGCTAAGGGGGGCGTTTGAATCTGCAAGACGAGTAACTATTGAATCTGGGATGCATGCACCAGGAACGACTCGATTAATAAAAAGTGCATTCTTGGCTGATTTTAATAAGAAAACACCTGCAAGAACAGGCAATTCCAATGGATTAGCAATTTCATTGCAGAAGCGTTCTAAAACTTTAGGGTCCATAATCATTTGCGTTTGAAGAAAACGTGCTCCTGCATCCCTTTTTTGTTCAAGACGGCGAAGCAAGCTTTTAAAACTTTGACAATTTGGGTCTGCTGCGGCTCCTGGGAATAACTGTGTTGCCCCATCAGGCAGTTGTCCTGAAACTGGATCTATTCCTTTGTTAAGTGCAGTAACTTGATGCAGTAGAGGAATAGATGTGTAATCGATGACTTGTTTTGAGTCTGGTTGATCTCCAACGCGGACTGGATCACCTGTTAAACACAGAATGTTTCTTATTCCAAGTGCATTTGCTCCTAGTAGGTCAGCTTGTAGTGCTATTCGATTGCGATCTCGGCAAGCCAGTTGTAAAACAGGCTCAAGATTTGCCTCTAATAACAACTTGCACAAAGCAAGGCTGTTCATACGCATTACTGCTCTGCTCCCATCTGTCACATTGAAAGCATGAACATATTTCGCAAGATTTTGAGCCTTTGCAATGGCTTTTGATGGATCTGCTCCTCGTGGAGGCATGATCTCAGCTGTAATTGTTACTCCATCTGATTCGAGAGAGCGTTGGAGAACTGACCTCAAATCTTTTTGTTCATAGACTACTAACTATGGAATATCGATGTACCTTTAGTCTGGCTACTATGAAACCAGGGAGTTGAGAGGGAGATTATGGCCACAGGCGACTTCTCCAATGCGGCTCATATGACCCTTTCAGCAAGGGAAATGGAGATTATTGACTTAGTTGCAGACGGGCTAACCAATCAGGAAATCGCTGAAAGGCTAACTATCAGCAAGAGAACAGTTGATAACCATGTAAGCAATATGTTCACAAAAACAGGATCTAAAAATCGAGTTGCGCTTCTTAACTGGGCTATGGATCATGGAAAAATATGCCGTGATGGTTTTAATTGCTGTTCATTGCCTGAGGAGTCTGAAGACCATTAAGCTTTAAATGATTGGTGCTCTTGATATAGAAATTAAAGAATTTTCGCTGATAGCAGTCCAAAGAGATAAGTCGAAGCCATCAAAGATTCATGTTCCTGCTTGAAATAATGCAGATTTTTGTCCACATAGGAGAACTTATAACAAGTTAAGTTTTAAAAACCTTTTGATTTAATTAGTGGTTTGCGAACAGTAGTGGTGAGAAATACAAAAAGAGTCTTAAGAGCATAGATAGCCTTTTTATAACAGAAGATTTGTTGCAAGACGTTTCTCGTTTGACCAATTCGAAATTGGGTCTTTAGCTAAAGCAGCATTGCTTAATTGTTTGTTTGATGTGATTTCTTGATAGCACCAGGTTGGGATATGGATTTGATCTTCAGAAGAAGCTAGTTCCACTTCAGCTATAACCAAAGGAGAATTATTATCTTCAAAGCAATCAATAACCCACTCCCCTCCCTCAAAATTAAGTTCATAACGAGTTTTAATGATTTTATGTGGTGCAAACTCCAAAAGTGATTCAGCATCTTTTAAAGGGATCATGTATTCAAATTCGTGATTTGCAATCCCTTCAGCTTTTGTCTTGAGAGTAAGCCATGCTTTCTTTTGATCAACAATACGCATTCTGACTATCCATCCTTGAATGTTGTTTACTAAATATCCTTGACGCAAAGCATGTCTATTTTTTGCGATAGCTTTCCATTCTTCTCCTTTTACTAGAAACCTTCTTTCTATTTCTAGAGCCATAAAATTAGTGTTGAGAATGTCTATTGTCATTTAAGCTTCCTGCCCAATGTAGTTTCTGTGTAAGCGTTCTGTAATACGAAGGATTTTGGTGAAGTATCACCATCCTTGCTTTATGGCGTGCTCTTTGAATTACACATCTATCTTTAGGTTCAAGTAATGCGCCTCCAGCGCCGTCTTGCCAAAGCTTTACTCTGCGAGTTTTATCTCCTACAGGTTTAATTACTAATCTTGAGGCAGCAGGAACAACTACTGATCGGCTGGAGAGGCTCATTGGGCATATAGGGCTAACAATTATGGCTTCGATGCCTGGATGTAAGATTGCTCCCCCACTAGCCATTGAATAAGCTGTTGATCCTGTTGGGGTAGATAAAATTAGTCCATCCCCTCTGTATTGATCTACAGCTTCACCATCAATTTCAAGTTCTAAAGTGCATGTCGGAGAGACTTCATCAGGATATGCACGAATATAAAAATCATTTAAGGCCCAGAAAGTTTTTTTGTTTGCAATATGACTTTCTTTTGAGTTATTTATTTCAGGAGAGAAGCTGTTCTCTTCTACATTTGCTTCTAGCATCATTCTTTGCTCTATAGCAAAGTGGTCCTCTACAATTCTTTGCCAAAGTGTGGGGTTATTAAGTAGGCGTCGGTCATGTGTTAAAAACCCTAGATGTCCGCCAACATTGAAACTCAAAATAGGTATATTATGTTTTGCCAGGTGGCGCGAAGCTTCTAAAACAGTTCCATCACCTCCAAGAACAACAGCTAAGTCCGGCAACTTTTTCGTTGATGAGAGAAGGCTTGGGAAAGGACTATTTGTAATTGAATTGGCTGAGGTGAAAACTTTTACCTTTATATCCTTATGTTCGAGTTTTGCGACTATCTTTAAGGCTTCATCTTTAGCAGCTTTACTATCTGATCGACAGATTATCCAGATCAGATCAAGAAACATACTTCCTCCATTACCAGCGCAGTAAGTTAAAACTTTCCATATCTATAGTTACTCTGTTTCGATATAATGAAAGTAGAATTGCAAGTCCTACAGCGGCTTCTGCTGCTGCAACAGTGATGACAAATACAGTAAAAACTTGTCCCCTAATTAAATTACCATCGAGATATGAGGAAAACGCCATCAAATTTATGTTTACTGCATTTAACATTAATTCAATGCTCATTAAAACACGAACAGCATTTCTACTATTTATTAACCCCCAAACCCCTATGCAAAATAGTATTGAAGCTAGGACAAGGTACGCTTGAAGAGTTACAGGACCTACAGAGATTTCAAACATTAGAGTAATTAATTTTTAGGGATAAAGTGGTTAATAAAATAAAAAATTAGGATGATGACTTATCAATTAAGAATGGCGCCCCTGTTTTTTCTATCAGACTTTGATCAACAGATTCACCTGTTACAACATCGCTAACTAAAACATCTCTTCGAGCTAACACAATTGCTCCAATCATTGCCATTAGTAAAAGGACAGAAGCAAGCTCAAAAGGTAAGAGATAGTCTGTGAATAGATGCTCTCCAATCCGCACAATTGCTTCTTCCCCTATTGCTTCTGGTCCAGGGAGGGCCCAAGGTGTAGTTAAATCGACTTGAAAAAGTAGAGCTAATAGACCGGCACAGACTCCCGCAGATAAAACTCTTCTTATTTGTAATCCTTTAACAGGTTTCAGCTCTTCCTTTTTGTTAACTAACATAATTGCAAAGAGAATAAGTACGTTTACTGCTCCTACGTAAACCAGTACTTGGGCTGCCGCTACAAAACTTGCGTTGAGCAAAAGATAAAGCCCAGCAACTGCCATAAAAACTCCTCCTAGCAAAAATGCTGAGTAGACAATATTGGCTAGCAAAATGACTCCAAGACTGCCAACAATTACTATGGCTGAAAGGCTTATAAAGCAAATAAATTCTGTGGTGGTTGCAATATTCATTATGCGTTTTTCTCTATTTTATTATTACCTTTTGCTGACTTTTCTGAAAACTTCTTGGGAGGATTTTGTTGCATAAGCTCAAGTATTTCTGTAGGTAATTCTCCTGCTCTTTTTTGGTTTTTGGGTAGATCATGTGGATCCATTACTCCCTTAGGTAAATATGAAAGTTCACGTAATGGTTGTACTGAAGGATCTGTAGTAACACTTGTTGGCAGGCGCCCTAAAGCAACATTATCGAAGTTGAGGCTATGTCTGTCGAAGGAGGCAAGTTCGTACTCTTCGGTCATGGAAAGACAATTAGTAGGGCAGTACTCAACGCAATTACCACAAAAAATACATACTCCAAAATCAATAGAATAATTACGGAGTTCCTTCTTTTTGGTAGCTTTATTCATCACCCAGTCCACAACTGGGAGATTGATGGGGCATACCCTTACACAAACTTCACAAGCGATACATTTGTCAAACTCATAATGAATCCTCCCTCGGTAACGTTCAGAGGGTATTAACTTTTCATATGGGTATTGAATGGTTACAGGTCGACGACGCAGGTGGTCGAAAGTAACGCTTAAGCCTTGTGCAAGATAGTTCCCTGCACCAATTGCATCCTTGGCGTAATCAGTAACTTTCTTTAGGAAACCAAGCATTCGAATGGAACTTTCGGAAGCGAAAAGGGGGGATTGTTTAATCTTACAAGCTTTTTAAACCGCCTAGGTAGAACTACCCAATTATTTGTAGGTCTTTATTGGATCTCCTTGCGTTTTGTCAGCCTCCAAAAGCAAAAGGAAATACAAGCTTTAGGGAAGCTGTGATAAGCAAATTTGCCAGAGCGATAGGGAGTAGAAACTTCCACCCAAGATCTAAAAGTTGATCAATACGTACTCTTGGTGTTGTCCAACGTAGCAAGATTGCTAAGAAAACTAGTAAATAGGTTTTTAAGATCGTCATCACGATTCCTATTGATCCATTAATTATTTGAATTAAAGGTGCATCTATAGATTGGCCTAGCCAATTGGCGAGCCATTCAACAGGGATAGGAAACCCCCAACCTCCTAAATAGAGTATTGAGACAAGTAGAGATGAAAGAACAAGATTTATATAACTACCTAGGTAAAACAAGGCAAATTTCATACCTGCATATTCTGTTTGATAGCCAGCAACCAACTCTTCTTCTGCTTCGGGCAAATCGAAAGGTAGCCTCTCACATTCGGCAAGTGCACAAATCCAAAAGATTAAAAACCCTATAGGTTGTCTCCAGACATTCCAACTAAGCAAACCAGCACTATTTTGCTGTTCAACTATGTCAATAGTGCTGAGAGAATTGCTCATCATCACTATTGCTAGTACAGCCAAAGCAAGAGGAATTTCATAACTTATGGATTGTGCAGCAGCCCTAAGTCCTCCAAGAAGAGAATATTTGTTGTTTGATGCATATCCACTCATCAGCAACCCAATCGGTTGAATGCTGCTAAGAGCGATCCACAAAAAGATTCCTATCCCGACATTACTTATTAGTAGATTTTGTCCAAATGGAATTATTAGCCAGGAAAGAATTACAGGTACTAATACAAGTACTGGACCAAGAGTGAAGAGCAAACCATCAGCACGTTTAGGAATGACATCTTCTTTGACAAGGAGCTTGAGCCCATCAGCCATAGGCTGAAGTATGCCTAAAGCACCTGCATATTCAGGACCAATGCGCTGTTGAGCAGCAGCAGAAATCTTTCGTTCAAGCCAAACTGTAACAAGTACTCCTATAACCGCTGCTATTAGTACAAGCAGCATTGGGAGTGGCAACCAAAGGAGATGTGAAAAATCCGGTGATATGCCAATTCCTTCCATGGCTTGATTGAAGCTCAATTCAATATCTATGCCCTGTGTTATTAGGACTTGCGAAGTTGTGACAGAGGAAGTCACCATTGGTATGGATGTGATGTTTGCAAGTTAGAGGTTTTAGGGAGACATTCTTTCGTCAGCCTGCATCCATTTTCTTGATTTTGCACCTGTATAGATTTGTGATGGCCTAAATATTCGATTAGCTCCTAGTTGCTCACGCCAATGAGCAAGCCAACCTGCGACTCGAGAGATGGCGAAGATAGGAGTAAAAAGATCTCGAGGGATGCCAAGCTTCTGATATACAAGCCCAGAATAAAAGTCAACATTTGGATATATACCTTTCTGACCTAGTCGGCCTTCAGCTTCTTTTTCTAGAGTTTTTGCAACGTCATACATTTCATCTTTCCCAAATCTTGCAAAAAGTTCTTCTGCAAGATCTTGCAGAATTGAAGCACGAGGATCTTTTACTCGATATTCTCGGTGACCAAATCCCATGATTTTTTGCTTATTTGCTATTGCTTTGTCTAGATAGGAGCTTGCCTTTTCAGGTCTCCCAATCTCTTTGAGCATTTTAATTACATCTTCATTTGCTCCACCATGCAGAGGACCAGCAAGTGTTCCTACTGCAGAGGCAACCACTGCATAAGGGTCAGTAAGAGTACTTGCAGTGACTCTTGCACTAAAAGTGCTTGCGTTGAGGCTATGTTCTGCGTGAAGAATGAGACAACGATCAAAAATTCTTGCTGAGAGTGGGTCTGGTTCCCGTTCTGTGAGCATGTAAAGGAAATTTGCTGAATAGGCGAGATCATCACGAGGTTGAATTGGATCTTGTCCTTTTCGAATCAGTTGAAAAGCAGCCACCATTGTTGGGATTTTGGCAATCAGCCTTACTACTGCGTCATAGACATATTGAGGATTGTCTATTGCTCTACGTGAATAGAAAAGTCCAAGTGATGCTGCACTGGATTGCAGGGCATCCATAGGATGACCTGTAGCGGGAAAACATTTCATCATGTCTCTTACCCGAAAGCTCACTCTTCTGTGCATTTGAACTTCTTGTTCAAAATCTTTTAATTGTTGTGGGCTTGGTAAATCTCCCCAGATCAATAGATAAGTGGTTTCTAGAAAACTGCTTTGTGTTGCAAGTTCATTAATGGGATAGCCGCGATATCTAAGTTCACCTTTAGTGCCATCAATTTCACAGATCGCAGAATGGGCGACTGGTACACCTTCAAGTCCTGGTCGCAATCCAATCATTTTTGGGTCGAGAGGCTGTTCTATTTTTTGCTCCTCCGAAATCATATATTCAAAGTTAATGGAGTATGGATAATTACGTGGGCAGCATGAATTAGTAATGCCATTAGATTTGCTGAGTCCAAATTGCCTGTAGCTTTAAATTATTGTTTTATCTAAAGCAGGATGCAATTAGAGTTTTGTATGGGCAGTTGGCAGTTGCAGAGGGCCTAATTATAGAAGATCATAGAACACTCACTAAATCGTCGATTTTGATGAAATAATCATGGCATATTGAAGCATCAGTAAACAGAATGCACTTAACATATGATCTAAAATTCTTTGTTGTATCCCTTTTGGGGTTAATTGCTTGCTAATGATGCCATTTAATTCATTTTTAGTAATTGTCTATTAGTTAGATTGTTAGTAATAAAGCTAAGCAAAGAAAATTTTGAGTATTTAGTTCTTGCCCCTTTTGTATTAATTACTTTGGCTCCTATGCAACTATCCTGTCTGTTTATTTTCATAGAAGTTTTTAGTTAATATGAAAAGACAATTTAAGCTATTTGAATATTGGCTCTTAGGTGAATAGCTCTCTGACCTTCAAACCAATCAGTATCTATTGAGAGAGCTAAACCCTTGACAATTTCTTGCAATGAATTCCCCGTTAAGGCTTGAAGAAGACGCCAAGGGTGCCAATTCTCAAGCTGTTGCTTGGCTTGGTTTGAATTTAGGGCTAGTTGTAAGAAAGGATGGCTCTCAGGGTTTTGGTTTAGTTTCTCTAATTGCTTTTGTCTTAGGAATAATCCTTTTTCTTGTTTCTGTTGGAGTGATTCAAGGTTTTCACCCCACCAATTATTATGAGATCCTTGTGAAAGTATTACGCCTAGTTCGGTGTCTAGTGTGTCGTGATTTCCTATGCGCTTAGCTATTAATTTTGACCATATTTGAAATACTTGATTGTTTACTATAACTTCTGACCGGACTTGCTTCTGCTGCATAAAAATTTTGTCTATTATTGATAACAATGGACTTTCCTGGCTTGTTCCTAGAACCCAACCCTGAGGCTCTTTAATCCATAACAATGGGCCTTCATCTAGGCCTATGATTGCCTTTGCAGCAATCCCTTTTGTTTTGTAAAGGTTATCTAAGAGTGGTTTTCTAATTAATTGTTTAAGTGGGTCTTTACTACTTTTGCTTAGTAATTCTGAAGTTGAATTTAAGAAGGCGAGACCTTCTATTGGACCCCCTGCTTCATTAATAAGAGATATACTTTGATCTAATTTATTTTCTATGCCTTCGATGGGATTGACAAATTGAAAAATGCCATCAAAGCTAATGGTTTCCATAGTACTTCTTAAAGAGGCATTCAAGCCTTTTAGGTTTGAATCCTGATTAACTTTTAAAGGTAAGGAAAATAATGAATGAAGTAATTGGGGTGATATTGTGATGAAGGCCACCCCATCCTTAAGATGCTTAATTGTTCTCTTAAGCTCTTCATCTCCTAGTTGATTTTGATCTGGCAATTGGGAGATTGTTAATGAACGCTCTAGTACTTTTTTCTTTGAAGCCAAAAGAAGAAGTTGATTATTAATCAATGCTGTTGATATATGTTTGCTATTACTTTCTAGTGGAACTTTTTGATCACTGATGATAATGACTCCGTCGTTACTCGCTATTTTTAGATTTGCTCCTGCTAAGGCTTTCTTTTGCCAAAAACGTTGTAGAAAGTACTGTGCTCCATTTTGGTCAAGACTTGATATACCTAAAACCCAATTATTAGGTTGACCAGGTTTATCTGGCTCGAGTAAAGCCAAGCTAATTTGAGGTGAGATCCATTCGGCGAGATCGGCATCAAAATCTAGACCTATAAGAGCAAACAAACCATCTATGATTTTTTTAGATACTTGAATTGACTCTTTTGTTTTATTTAAGTGTGCAGAATCTTCAAAATATTGCGGAGTTTTGTTTGATTCAGCATTCAAATGCAGTGTTAATGCTGTTTCCTTTGGGAAGAATTGTGCGGTTTTAGGTAATTTAAATACTTTATTCTCAAGACTAACTTGACTTGTGTGGGCCATTGCTTTATCAAGTCCAAGCATCAGTAAAGCTAGAAATATGAATGCAGAAGTCAGAGCAATCAGGAAGGATCGAACCTTCATTGATGGTCAAAGGGATATCTACTTTCATTTTTGTGCATTCCTGACGATATGCCTATCTGCTTTTCAAAATGGATAAATGAAACAGCAAAGCCCCAAGAATCTTTCTGCTATGGATTTACAAGCTTGGCTTGTCCAAAAGTCTCCAAAACCTCTCTTGATTGACGTCAGAGAAGCTCAGGAAATAGATATTGCTCCTTTCCCTGCAGAAGTCATTCATTGGCCATTAAGTCAATTTTCTGGATGGATAAATGAAGTGCCTGAGCGATTGGTACCAAGCCAATCAGTTGTTGTGATTTGCCACTCAGGTATAAGAAGTTGGAATTTTGCTGTTTGGTTAATAGAACAAGGATGTGGTTGCGAAGTTTGGAACCTTGAAGGTGGGATCGATGCTTGGAGCGTAAATGTAGATTCAACTGTCCCTCGTTATTGAGAATTTATCAAAGACTTCTTCATAGTCTTGTTAGTTAGATGAAAAATCCTCGTACGATTGATTTGCTTTAGTTAGATCAATTGGAGACTCTGTCATTAAGACAACAGCAAGTTCTCCGAGCCACGGTGCATCATTACGTGGACACTATGGAGCCAGTTGGTAGCAAAGCTCTTGTTCGTCGTTTCAGACTTAAAGCAAGCTCTTCTACTGTTCGTTCAGATATGGGAGCCTTAGAAGATAGAGGCTTCTTGACACAACCTCATCCTTCTGCAGGGAGAGTTCCTAGCCCACAAGGTTATAGGCATTATGTGGATTGTTTGCTTCCTCCCCCAGGTGTTGTAGTGCAGCATTTGGAGGGCGAACTCACCAATATCAGCCTTCGATTAGCTGCATTAGATGATCTCTTGTGGGAGTTGGCTAAACGTTTAACAGATTTTACGGGCTTAATGAGTTTAATTATTAGACCTGTTCGTAAGAAAAAAACTCTTCAGGAGGTTCGTTTAGTACAGAGTGGAGAAAGACTTTTGGTAATGCTTGTAGAAAGTTCTAATTGTGCAAGTCACCTGAATGTTCGGTTGCCGTTGGAGGCAGTTCATGAGTTGGAAGGAATGGAAATTTGGATTCGGGATCAATTGGCTCAATCAGGTAATGGCACTTTGGATTGGTCAAGCTTGCCATCGCAATTTCATATGAGTGGAACCGTTTTGAGAGAGGCGATTCAAAGTCATAGACAATCAATGTCACTTTTGGAAACTGGTGCAGTATTTCATGGAATGTCTAGGTTGATCGCTCAACCTGAATTTAAGCAAAGTGATAGCCTTCTTCCTCTTTTCGAGTTAATGGATACCCAGCCAGCATCAGTAGTACCAATAGATCAGACGCATATTGATGGTGTTTGGATTGGTGCTGAACACCCACATGAGGCTCTGGTTGATTGCACTGTGGTTCAGGCTTCATATAGAACTTCAAATGAAGGAATTGGCCAAGTCGCTTTGGTGGGCCCAATGCGAATGGCTTACGCAACAGCTATAGCGGCAGTGCGTAGTGTGGCAAATCACCTGAATAGAGTTTTGAGTTGAATGCTCACAATTCATCGTGAAGTTTTTCTGCGACTGTATTAACATCCTTGTCTCCTCGTCCAGAACAGTTGACGACTATTTCTGTTCCTTCTCTTAATGTTGGGCAGAGTTTTTCTAGCCAAGCGAAGGCATGTGCCGTTTCAAGTGCAGGAATAATCCCCTCAAGTTGACTAATTAATTTAAGTGCTTTTAAGGCTTCTTGATCAGTAACTGCAACATATTCTGCACGGCCAATCTCACACAAATAGCTATGTTCGGGTCCTACTCCGGGGTAGTCCAAACCAGCACTTATGGAATGGGCTTCTTGTACTTGACCATTTTTGTCTTGCAGTAGAAGACTCATGGCCCCATGTAATACGCCTATACGACCTTTAGTGATAGTGGCAGCATGGCGATCAGTCGTTATGCCATCTCCTGCGGCTTCAACCCCAATCATCCTTACAGAGGTTTCTTGAACGAATGGATGGAAAAGCCCCATAGCGTTGGACCCTCCACCAACGCATGCGATTAGGACATTAGGCAGTCCGCCAAAAGCTTCAGTGCATTGTTGGCGGGTCTCTTGACCAATGACTGCATGAAAATCTCTTACTAGCATTGGATATGGGTGAGGCCCGGCAACTGAACCAAGTATGTAGTGTGTGGATTCCACATTGGTTACCCAATCACGAATCGCTTCACTAGTGGCGTCTTTAAGGGTTGCGGTGCCTGCGGTCACAGGTTCAACTTTTGCTCCAAGCAGCTTCATTCGAAATACATTGAGTGCTTGTCTGCGCATGTCCTCTTCGCCCATATAAATTACACATTCGAGTCCAAACCGAGCACATACTGTTGCTGTAGCAACCCCATGTTGCCCAGCTCCGGTTTCTGCAATAATCCGTTTTTTTCCCATTCGCAGAGCTAGAAGAGCTTGCCCTAATGCGTTGTTGATCTTGTGGGCCCCAGTGTGATTGAGATCTTCACGTTTCAACCAAATACGTGGCCCACCTTCTGATCTGTGGTAATAGCTTGTGAGCCTTTTGGCTTCATAAAGAGGTGTTGCACGGCCTACGTATGAGCGCAATAAGTGATCTAATTCGTTTGTGAATGTTTTGTCTTTCCATGCTTTTGCAGCCGCTTGCTCTAGTTCATTTAGAGCTGGCATTAGTGTTTCTGGTACATATTGACCGCCAAAACGGCCAAAACGACCATGAATGGATGGACGTGCATTAATTTCTAAATCCACATCCTTTGGTTGAGAGGGGAGGCTGCTTGTCACCGTAAGGGTACGTAGATATATTCCAGCCTAGGGATTAGATCAATGCCTAAACGAAGCTGGCGAGAATTTGATGCTCCTTTAACACCCAACAAATCTAAGCCTGAGTTGGTTGTTGATAAAGCAGAATGGAATGTACGAGTGCAGAGAACCAAGGGAGGGAAAGGTGGTAAGACTGTAACTGTGGTTAGTGGTTTAGCCCTGGATGTTCGAGAAGCTAAGTTTTTGTTAAAGAGATTTAAGGCACATTGTGGAGCAGGTGGAACTTTAAAAGGACAAACTTTTGAACTTCAAGGTGATCAAGTAGCTGTTTTAATCAAGCTTTTGAAAGAAGAAGGGTATTCTCCAAAACAATCAGGTGGATAAAACTAGATAGCTCTCAGTTTCATCGGCATGGAGAATGATTAGAAATAATCTTTCAACAATGAACGATTCCATGGCAGGAGATAATGCTCCAAATGATTCAAATATCGTTTGGCATCAATCATCGGTTAATCGAAATGCGATAGCTCATAAGAGAGGGCATAGGAGTGCAATTCTTTGGTTTACGGGTTTATCTGGCTCAGGGAAAAGTACTTTGGCAAATGCTGTGAATTTTTCTCTTTTTGAGCTTGGGATATCAACTTATGTTCTTGACGGCGACAATATTCGTCATGGGCTTTGTAAAGACTTGGGATTTTCGGATACGGATCGAACGGAGAATATTCGTCGAATTGGTGAGCTATCCAAACTTTTTGTTGATGCAGGGGTAATAGTTCTCACAGCTTTTGTTTCTCCATTTCGGGTTGACCGAAACAAAGCTAGAGATTTAGTTGATAAAGGAGATTTTATAGAAATCCATTGTGCGGCAGACCTTAGAACTTGTGAGAAACGGGATACTAAGGGTCTTTATGCAAAAGCAAGATTAGGTAAAATTAAGGATTTCACAGGAATATCAAGTCCCTATGAAGAACCTGAGGCTCCAGAACTTAAAATTGATACTGGCATTATGAATTTAGAGGATTGTGTTAAAGTTGTTATTTGTAAATTGGTCGATTTGAAGATTATTCCTGATATTAGAAATAGCAATTAATTAATAGCCTCGTCATCCTTGGGTGTCTTTTAGGAAAGCTAAATATTTATATTAAATTATCAATTTAATTGATTGCCTTCATGACATTTGATCTAAATAAGTATTTGCTCCTAGCTCTATTATCTTCTTATCTTTCTTGACTATTTGATCATGTAGTGATTGGCGGTAAGCAGAAACTTTTTTATGGATATCAGGTTGAAATGTACCTAATATTTGTGCTGCTAATAACCCTGCGTTGAGGCCACCTCCAATTGCTACGGTCGCTACGGGAATTCCACTAGGCATCTGCAATATTGAATGCATCGAGTCAACTCCAGAGAGAAACTTACTTTGAACCGGCACTCCTATGACAGGAATTGAGGTAAGAGATGCAAGCATTCCAGGTAGATGGGCTGCGCCACCAGCTCCAGCAATAATTACTTTTAATCCTTTAGATTTTGCTTCCTTGGCAAATTGCACCATTTCCAATGGTGTGCGGTGTGCTGAGAGAATGCGCACTTCAACTATTACTTCAAATCCTTCCAGAACTTCTATTGCTGGTGTCATTGTCTCTAGGTCAGAGTCGCTACCCATGACTACAGCTACGAGTGGCAATAGTTCAGCTTTTGCTGAAGACAAGTTTTCAGGTGCAGAGTTCACTTTTAATAATGATTAGAAATATATTGTCTCGCATTGTTCATCTCTGATCTTCTCAAATGAGTCGGATTACCCATATCCGCTTACCCAAACCTCTCAGTCATTCTGAAGGGAATTTGTGGTGGATTCTTTTGGATGACAAAAATATCGTCCTTTCAGTTAATCCAATGGAAGATGGTTCTGCGATGGCTGGAGAGAATTGGGGAGGGGATTGGTTGAGCCCTATGGGAGTTGATCTTCAAATGAATGGTGGGCTTGGATTGGCTTTCCCTGAGATCAATTTAGATGACCTTCCAAAGCTTATTGATTTGTTGGATTTGCTTTGGATCCATGGTGTAGAGGCAATTTGCCCAACTTTTATAAGTTGTGCTTTGCCTTCATTACATTTGGGGCTACATGTACTTCGTGAAGCTCGCAAAGAGCAGGCTCCTAATCGATGTAAACTCCTTGGTGCACACCTTGAAGGTCCATTTTTATCTAAAGATCGCTTTGGAGCACATAATTCTGAATACATAGCTTCTCCAAGTTTGTTTGCTTTAAATGAACTTATTCAGGGTTATGAAAAAGAGATCAATCTTGTGACTTTGGCGCCAGAATTGATTGGCTCTATAGATGTGATAGAGCGATTGAAGAGTGTTGGGATAGTGGTCTGTTTAGGGCATTCTTCGGCTGATCAAGAGGTTTGCAATATTGCATTTAATAATGGAGTAAGCATGCTGACTCATGCCTTTAATGCGATGCCTGGTTTGCAACATAGGTCTCCTGGGCCTGTAGGAGCAGCAATAATTAATGGTGAAATTTCAATAGGGTTGATAGCTGATGGCATACATGTACACCCCACTATTGCTGTTTTGTTGCTACGTTTAGCTGCTGAAAAATTGGTTTTAGTTAGTGATGCTATTGCCCCTTATGGATTGAAAGACGGTCAATATAACTGGGATAAGCGTTCGATTGTTTCCGAAGAAGGCTCTTGCAGACTTGATAATGGGACTCTTGCTGGATCGACAGTATCCCTTTTAAAGGCTTGTCAAAATCTTGCGCGATGGAGCGGAGATTCTTCGTCTGCTATTTGGGCAGCGACTGTTGCTCCACGTCTTGTTTTTGCACGAGAGCAGCAAACTATAGACTTTTTGATTGGTCAACCTTTGAACAAATTGCTTCGATGGAGGAAGGGTATTGGACAAGATGATCTCTCTTGGCAGAGAGCTGCTTAAGATCTCGTCGGAACGATTTTGAACCTATGTCCATAGAACAGTTCAAGCAGCTAAAGAAGGCCGAGAAATCTGAAGTGGCAAGCTACTTCAATGGAATGGGTTTTGATCGTTGGAATCGTATTTACAGTGACAGTGAAGATGTCAATAAGGTTCAGCGCAATATTCGAATAGGTCATCAAAAAACCGTGGATGATGTGCTGTCTTGGTTAAAGGAATCTGGCGACCTTAGTCAGATGACTTTTTGCGATGCAGGTTGTGGTGTTGGCACTCTTTGCCTCCCATTGGCAACTATGGGGGCAGGCTCAATTGCTGCCAATGATATTTCTCAGGCAATGGTGGATGAAACTCAAAGACGTGCAAAAACTTTAGAGTTGGATTTAAGAAGGCTTACATTTACAACATCAGATTTGGAAAGTGTGCAAGGTTCATTTCATACAGTGATCTGTCTGGATGTGTTTATTCATTACCCACAACAGCAAGCTGAAGAAATGGTTCGACACCTGTGTGGGTTATCTCAAGAAAGATTGATTGTTAGCTTTGCTCCTTACACACCCTTACTAGCATTATTAAAACGTATTGGTCAATTTTTTCCTGGTTCAAGTAAGACTACACGTGCATATATGCTTAATGAAGCTAAGATAGTTAGCACTGCAAGAGAATGTGGCTTTCAACTAATTAGGAGTAAACTTAATAAAGCCCCTTTTTACTTCTCACAGTTGATTGAATTTAAAAAAATAAAACCAATCTAATACAATTTAGACGCTAGTCGCTTTAATTATCAAGACTTATTAAATTGTTCTATTTGAAACAAAAAGGACAATCTATAAAAGTTTAATTAAAATATAATTGCTTTTATAAGCAATTCAATCTAAGAATCTATTACTTAGCATTTAGCTTGAATTGAACCAATCCAGAACTTGAGAGGTTAAGTTACTAAGTGGTTTTCGAGAGCATATCTAACTAGTTCAGTGCGGCTTGATGTTTCAGTTTTAATGAAGAGTCTACTTACGTACTTCTCGACATTTCGAATAGAAGTTTCTAGCTTTCTAGCAATTTCTTTATTCATTAAGCCTTCAGCAACTAATTGCAATACGCTAGCTTCTCTTGGTGTGAAATTTGGCAGGCTTATGTCTCTTGATGGGCTTGCTTCTCCTTGCGTAAGCATTGAACGAATTTCAGTGATCTGTCTAGCCATTTGGCCTACATCTGCATTGGCAAATCTTGCCGCTTCTGCTAACAATCTTTCTTGGCGATTGACAACATTCCGTACACGAGCAATTAATTCATCTGGGTCAAATGGTTTTGAAATGTAATCATCAACTCCTGCTAAGTATCCTTGGGTACGATCTATTGTCATTCCTTTTGCAGTCAGGAAAATTACAGGTGTTCCGCCTAAACGCTCATCTTCTCTAAATCGTTTTAGCAGTTCATATCCATCACACCTAGGCATCATTACATCGCTAATAACTAAATCAGGAAACAACTGTTGGGCTTTGTCCCAACCTTCTTCACCATCTACTGCAGTTGTAACATCAAATCCTTCATCTTGAAGATATGCCTGCACAGCTGTTCTAAGTCCAGGTTCATCGTCAATTAGTAGCAATCTAGTGGGTTGCTTGACGACTTCATTAGGAGGGGTTTGAATTTCGCTCATCAATCAATGAAGGATACATTTAGAAATCTTGAAACTATATTCATTGGAGTTGTCGATGCTTATAAAAAACAGCCTAAGGATATTTAGTCCATTACGCTGCTTTTCTAGAGCAATTCATGCAAGACGGAACAACAGTACTGGCCATGATGAAGTCAATTACTGCTCGCATGTCTGAACTGACTCTCCCTCTTGATTTTGATTTTCAAGCAACTACACCTTGTGACCCTGAGGTTTTAGTGGCGATGTCGCCTTATTGGCATATGTTGTGGGCCAATGCTTCAAGTCGCCAGAGTCGAGTTGGCCTAAAGGCTTCTGCTTTGGTCAGTTTGGCAAGAGAACAATTGGCTTCATATCTACAAATCAACCCAGAGAGATTGATTTTTACTAGTGGAGCAACTGAAGCCAATAATTTGGCACTGCTTGGACATGCGCGTGCAAGAGCCTTAGAGCTTGGTAGGCCAGGACATTTGATTACCGTAATGACTGAACATCGCTCTGTCCTTGAACCTCTTCGGCAACTTCAAAGAGAAGGCTTTCGTCTTACTGAGATTAAGCCTGCTTCTGATGGCCTTTTATCGACTTCTCAGTTAATTGAGGCATTTGAAAAAGATACATTTTTAGTCAGTATAATGATGGCTAATAATGAAATTGGTGTCTTACAACCTTTGGGAGAGTTGTCAGAATTATGTGTAGAAAGAGGAGTGACTTTTCATACAGATGCTGCGCAAGCATTTGGTCAATTGGCTTTTAATTTTAATGAAAGTGGTATAGATCTATTAACCATTAGTGGGCATAAATTATATGGACCGAAAGGAATAGGGGCTTTGGTTATTCGACCAAATATACCCATTCTCCCTTTGCAGTGGGGTGGAGGACAAGAACTAGGCCTAAGGGCAGGGACTCTTCCAGTGCCTTTGATAGTGGGTCTTGCTAAGGCAGCAGAAATTTCTTTTAAAGATTTAAATAGTAATCAAATTAAGATACGTAATTTACGTAATGAACTTTGGAACAGTTTAAAAAAACAATTTCCAGATCTAATATTGAATGGTTCTATGAATCAACGTTTACCTAATAATTTAAACTTCACTATTCCAGGTATTAGGGGTAATCACCTTCATAGAAATTTGAGATCAGTATTGAATTGCAGTAGTGGATCTGCCTGTAGTAATGGTGAGCCTTCACATGTTTTGAGAGCCCTTGGAAGAACTAAGGAAGAGTCTGAAGCTTCTCTTCGGTTAAGTCTTGGAAGGTCTACAACCATTGATCAAGTTAGGAGTGCTATAACTTTCATCACCCAAGCCGTTAAAAAATTAAAGTAGAGATAATAATGATATTAACTTTTCGATGAAATTAAAAAATTTTCTAATGAAGGTACTTCTATATCTGTAGATTTTTTAACACTTGCGCTTAGCGATGCGGAGCTTTGCACTTCTACTACGCGGGTTTATCGAAAGCTCTTCAGAATTAGCTTGAAGTGGTTTACGAGTAACTCTTTCTAAACGTTTATCCATCATGAATGCTTGTTTAACACGCCTATCTTCTAATGAGTGGAAGCTAATTATGTTTAATAAACCTCCTATTTCTAGCCAATTTGGAGCTTGAACCAGAAGATGATCGAGTACTTCAAGTTCATTATTTACCGCAATTCTCAAAGCTTGAAAGGTACGCGTAGCGGGGTGAATACGTCCAAATCGCTTTTTGGGAGGGTAACAACCTGCTATTGCATAGGCCAAGGCATGAGTACCTTGATAGGGACCTTGCTCCAATAAGTCTGTTTTGATTCGCCTGGCAATTTTCCTCGAAAACCTTTCCTCACCATGAGAGTAGATGATGTTTGCAAGCTCATTTTCGTCCAAGGCTTCAATCAGTTCGCCTGCTGTTATTCCTTTATTTGGGTTCATTCGCATATCTAACGGGCCGTTTAAGCGGAAACTAAAACCTCTTTCAGCAATCTCTAGTTGTGGACTACTGACTCCTAAATCGGCTAAAACTAAAACCGCTTTTTCAGTTGGTGTGAAATCTGCAAAATTTGTTTTTAGAATTTTCACCTTTGAGCCGAACTTTGCTAATCGTTGACCTGCATTAACAAGTGCTGTGGGGTCTTGGTCCAATCCAATGACTCGTAAATTTGGAAAATTTTCAAGAATTAGAGAGCAATGTCCACCTCCACCAATCGTTGCATCAATGATTAAACCTCCATTCAGTAGTTTCTTAGGTAAAGTTTGTATTGACGCCAGAACCTCGGCACTCAGCACAGGCAGGTGCTGAAAGTTCACAGTTTGCTTAGGAGAGCGGTCTTGCATAGTTTTTATCTAAGATCTAAATACATTCATTTTTTCTGGCCCCATGACGCAGCTTGAAACGCGTACGGAGCCAATGGTGGTCAACTTTGGCCCTCACCATCCTTCAATGCATGGCGTTTTGCGCTTAGTAGTGACATTGGATGGGGAAGATGTTGTGGATTGTGAACCAGTGATTGGTTATCTCCATCGTGGGATGGAGAAAATTGCTGAAAATAGAACGAATGTAATGTTTGTTCCATACGTAAGCCGCATGGATTATGCGGCTGGGATGTTCTATGAAGCGATAGTAGTTAACGCCCCAGAGCGATTAGCGAACATTTCTGTACCTAAACGTGCAAGCTATATCAGAGTTTTGATGCTTGAGCTTAATCGCATTGCAAACCATCTTCTTTGGCTTGGACCATTTTTGGCGGATGTAGGGGCTCAGACACCCTTCTTTTATATTTTTCGTGAAAGAGAAATGATTTATGACCTTTGGGAAGCAGCTACAGGGCAACGGTTGATTAATAACAATTATTTTCGTATTGGAGGAGTTGCTTGTGATCTTCCTTGGGGTTGGCTTGTTAAATGCAAAGATTTTTGTGATTGGTTTGGTCCTAAAATTGATGAATATGAAAAGTTGATTACTAATAATCCGATTTTTCGTAGACGTATAGAAGGCTTAGGAACAATTGGTCGTGAAGAGGCTATCAATTGGAGCCTTTCTGGACCAATGCTCCGTGCTTCAGGTGTTCCATGGGATTTGAGAAAGGTAGACCATTATGAGTGTTATGACGATTTTCAATGGGATGTTGCCTGGGAGAAAGAAGGCGATTGTTATGCACGTTATCGAGTAAGAATTGAAGAGATGCGTCAATCTCTCAAAATTCTTCAACAGGCTTGTGAGATGATTCCTGGTGGGCCAACAGAAAACTTAGAGGCCCAACGCATGGCAGAAGGTAAGGGTAGTCCTTTTACAGGGTTTGATTTTCAATATGTTGCTAAAAAAGTTGCCCCAACTTTCAAAATCCCTAATGGTGAGCTCTATACACGTTTGGAGTCAGGTAAGGGAGAGATAGGAGTATTCCTTCAAGGCAATAATGATGTCACTCCGTGGAGATTCAAAATACGTGCAGCTGACTTAAATAACTTGCAAATCCTTCCTCATATTCTTAAAGGTGCAAAGGTTGCAGATATTATGGCTATTCTTGGATCAATTGACGTCATTATGGGCTCAGTAGATCGCTGATTAGTGTCTTGATATCTAATAACCCTGAGCAATGGCTTCATTTAGAGCGCATAGTTCGTTTTGGCGACACTGACGCAGCTGGGGTACTGCATTTCCATCATTTACTTCGTTGGTGTCATGAAGCTTGGGAAGAGAGTCTCGAGAAGTATGGATTGAATTCATCGGATATTTTTCCGATTGGTTTTCAGCAACAGGAGCCCTTTCTTGTTGCTTTACCTGTTGTGCATTGTGAGGCTGACTTTAGATTACCTATCAAGACAGGTGATCATTTGGAAATTTTGCTTTTGCCTGAAAAAACTGGGACAGGTGGGTTTCAAGTTCAAAGCAAATTCCAACGAGGGGGAGGGGACGTTGGGTTTGGATTGATTCGACATTTAGCAATTAATGCACAAACAAGAGAACGTTGTGATCTGCCTGAGAAAATCCAACTTTGGTTAGAAGCATCATCTGTAAATTTGGGGCCAAGGTCTTTATAGGCTTTCTAAATTAATCTGGTGAATATCTTTGAATTTTAAATATTTTGGAAGCTTTAAATCACCTGAAATTGGAATTATTAGTGATTTTCTTTTAACCAATCTTCCCATTTTGAACGTTCAAATTTTCCTGCTTCATTAGGTGCTAATTCATTACACTTATACCAGGCCAAGGGACGCTCTGCTGGATGCCAATTATTTGTAATGCATTGAAGTTTTTTTATTTGTTCTTGATGCTCATTTACTGTGAGATCGCTTTCCCATTTGACTAATGTAACTAGTCTTTGTCCCCATTCATTGTCATGAACCGGTAAGAAAACCAGAAATTGAACTGGGAGACCAATTGTTTTTGCAGTTCCTAACAATTTAGATTCTAAATTCTCCGGGAAGACGGTTTCACCGCCTGAGTGAATTGCTGTATCTAATCGACCAATAATTTCAAGTTGATATAAATTATTTTCTAGATTTAACTTTGCTAAGTCGCCAGATTGCCACCACCCATTGCTATCAATAATGCTTTTTAGAGAGCCGTTTTTTAATATTGCTGAGGCTATTCTTTCAGTTTTTACTTCTAATGCACCACTTTGATTAAGACGTAGATCAACATCAATTAATGGGTTGCCACAACCAGTTTTGCCTTCGAGGAAGGCAGTTGGATCTAAGACAGTAATCATGGCAGCTGTTTCAGTTGCTCCATAACAAGGTGCTAAATGAATATTTTTGTTTCTAGCTTGTTCAGCTAACTTTTCTGAAAGAGTTGATCCTCCAACCCAAATCACATCAAAAGCTTGCAACCAACTTAATCCCTCTGGGTGGCTTAGTAATCGTTGTATTTGTGTGGGCACTAAAGAAATAAGTAAGGGTCCAATCTTTTTTTTGAAAAGAGACTGACAGGATTTGTTTAATGCAATTGGATTGCGCATTAATGAAGGTGTTAACCAATTATGTTCAGCTCCCCAAAGACGACTTCGCCACCAAGGCATTAGTCCACTTACATGGCTTAGTGGTAAGGGGTTGAAAATGACACTGTCCTTAGGATTGAAACCTTGTTTTTGTAGCCAATGACCTGTTGCTATAGCTGATTGGTCTAAGTTTGTAGAAGGATGGAGACATTGATGAGGCCCTCCACAGCTTCCTCCACTCGAGATGACAACACCACCTCCCCTTGGTATGAGGTTATTTGGGATTACTTTTTGTTCCCCTTGTTTTGGTAACAACTGAACCCAAGTATTTTTTTCTATTGCTAAAGCGAGCTTCCTAGAGCAGCTTTCTGCATGTCTTGCATCACATTCTAAATTCAGGATTTTGTTCATGCTGCATTCCAAACCAATGTTGGGTCACAACTAAACAGCGGGCTATTAGGGCACCATCCAGGAGCGAGACCAGGAGCTGTGGGTGTGTGGCTTTTTTGTTGCAATGCTGCTAGGTGGTGAATCCAACGGAGACCAATCCCAGTTTCAAATGACGTGCTTAACATCCGATAGCCGATTCCTTTTTTAAGCTCTTTCAGCAGAGTTCTTGGATCACCTTCTAAAAGGGGTCGTCGTACTTGCCAACTTTGCCATGTTTTCCGTAGAGATGGGTTTATCAACAATGACTCATCTAGCGCAATGGGTATTTGTTTTGCTAATTCACTAAGGCCTTTGAGATCATTTGCGGCTAGGGGCTGTTCCAACCACTCCAATCTTGGTTCTTGGATGAAGTGATTGGCCCATTCTTTTGCTTCTAGAAGATTAAGACCGCCATTTGCATCCAGTCTTAGGCGAGCGTTTGCAGGCAGCTTTTCCAATATTTGTTTAAGTATGGACTCTTCTTTGCTTTTTGATTCAATGGCAATCTTCCATTTCAATGTCAGTGGATATTCTCCTGCACTTTGTTTACTAACTAACAAATCAATTGAATGTTGGAGAGATTCACTGTTTGTTAATAAGATTGCAGAAGGAGGAGCTTTCAGCCAACCTTCTTTGCTTTCTGAACCGATTAGACCATCAATTTCGGCTAAAGCGGCACCTATGCCAAAAGCTAATGCTTTAGGCCATTTTTTGGTACCATTCTCTAATTCCTGACGGGAAATTTTTTGATTGAAATTTTCTAAAAGTTTGCCACATTTAGTTAATTCAGATCCATGAAAAGGAGATACTTCTCCCCATCCGCAATTCCCTAAAGAGTTCTCAAGACGTAGTAACCAACCTTGTTTCCCCCTTATAGTTCCTTTGGATGTTCTTAGTGTCTTAATTAGCTGAAAGGAGAAGGGTTTTATTTGTATTTTTAGGCTCATTTATTTTGATTGGATTAATCAATTGGTTCCAAGAACAGAACCAAGGGCAAGTCCGAAACTTAGGCCTAAACCGTTTAAGGCCTGAAAACGTAATGCTAAGAACTTGCTCCCACTAATTTTCTCAGGATGATTATGATGCTTTTTCAGTAAACGTATTAGAGAAATTCCTGAAGGTAAGCCAATGATTCCAAGAAGTGCTGTGATGGGCCATTGCCCTTGAATTATTGGACTCCATTCCAATGTAAGTATCAGGATTAAAACCCAGGGAATGAGGGTGGCAGAACGCTTTGTCCCTAATCGCACTAAGGGGGATTTTTTCCCGTGAGCAGCATCTTCTGTGACTTGATGAAAATGCGAACAGAAAAGAACCAAAGTTGTTGCAAGTGCAGGGCCTGCTCCAAGAGTTGTGGCTGTTGTCCAGGGTATGCCTGAATTAATACCATTATTTGGTGAGAGTACTAGTAATGCTGCGGCTGTAGCGAAAGGGCCAAAGGCAAGCCAGCATAGAGGCTCTCCTAGTCCTTGGTATCCGAGTCGAAAAGGAGGACCTTGATACAGATAACCCAGAGCACAGCTTCCTAAAACTAAAAACAATACAGCTGGGTCACTTCGTAATGCCAGTATTAGTATTAATGCTAATCCAAGTAAGAGAGATGAATAAGCCAAACGTCGAATAGGTTGTCTTTGTCCTACTAGTGCGACAACTGAATGAGGTTTGTTGAATTCATCTATTCCTGTGTCTGCATCAAAAAGATCATTAGTCAGGTTCTCCCATAATAAAAGCAGCACTGATGCCACAAGAAAACCAATTAATTGGCCAAACCGAACATTTTGCCCTTCACTAAATCGCCAACCTGCGGCTAAAAGTACTGGCATCACAGCGACTGAGTACAAAGGCCACTTGATTGCGGCTTTCCAAAGGTGGCGCTTTTCAGCCTTTGAGGAGTAAAGGGATGCAACAGCCTGTTGGTTTTGCATGGAATTAACCCCTTTTTTGGCTGATGAAGGTTTATACATTTGAGCAGTCCGTGAGATCAGCTCGCATTCCTATGACGGCTGGACCCACTTTTAGTGACATTTTGAACGCAATAGCCAGAAGCTGGCGGGAAAGGAAGGTGGATGAGCCTGTTTTTAGCTTGGCCCTCCCAATTAAAGGAGTTGACCCTCTTTGTCAACTGCCAGTATTAGCTTCAAATGAGAAGTTTCGCTTTCTTTGGGATGGAACTCCTTTGCGATGTCTGGCTGCTTCAGGCAGATGTCAACATTTAGATCTATCAGGTGCTAGGAGATTTGAGCTTACCCAACGCTTCTGTGACGCCACATTTAGCCGTCTTATAGATGCAACTCCAACTGCCCCTTCATGTTGTAGTCCTCGGATCCTTTTAGCATTTTCGTTCTTTGAGCACACCTCAGAGAGGCAAAGGACTCATGGACTTGCACCAGCTGTTCAGGCTGTACTCCCTAGGTGGCAATTGATTCGTCAAGGCCGTGATAGTTGGTTGCGTTTAACTGCTGTGGCCACACATGAGGCAGACACGAGAGAACTAGTTGAAAACCTATGGCTGATGGGCAAATGTCTGACTGAAGCATCAGAGCAGAAAGAAACAATTTTTTCGAATTTTAGTTCCGGTCTTTCATTCCCTAAGCAATGGCAAGATTGCTATATGCCAGCTTTGATTAAGGGAATTGATCTCGTTAATGATGGCATTCTCGACAAATTAGTTCTTGCTGTTCGTCAATCAATTTTGCTTGATATGCCAATAGAACCTTTAGAAATACTTTCCCGTCTTCGAAGAAGGCAACCAGGCAGTTGTCGCTTCCTTTGGCAACGTAGTCAGGAAGAAGCTTTTTTTGGGGCTTCACCTGAACGTCTACTTAGTCTTCGAAGAGGCCAATTACAAATTGATGCATTGGCAGGTACGGCACCAAGAAACGATGTTAGCAATTCTTTGCTGAAATCTGATAAAGATTTGAGAGAGCATGAGTTAGTCGTTGCTTCAATTATTAATCAGTTGATTGGTCAAGGTCTTGAGCCTCGTAGAGCTAGAAAGCCTAAGCTAGCCAGACATGGTCAATTGGTGCATTTACATACTCCTATTAATGCGATAGTTAATGGCCAGTCACCTTTGCAGTTAGCGAATTTGTTGCATCCAACACCTGCTGTAGCAGGATTTCCTCGCAGAGAATCAATGAGTTGGTTGAGAACCTTGGAACCATTTGATCGTGGAAATTATGCTGCTCCAATAGGTTGGGTTGATAACTCTTGGAATGCTGAGTTTCGAGTTGCTATTCGTTGTGGTAACGCACGAGGTAATGTATTGGACTTAACAGCAGGAGCAGGTCTTGTGAGAGGTTCAATTGCTGAAAGAGAGTTGCAAGAGGTTGGTCTCAAACTTGCAGTTTTAGCTGATCAACTTGAGCTTCAAGCAAATCGTGCGAGTAGTCGACTTATTACTTGATCAGCTAAAGGGATAGCCATAAGACGCTCAACTTCTCTGATTCCAGTTGGACTTGTCACGTTGATTTCACTAAGCATGCCACCAATGACATCTATTCCGACGAAGAATAAACCTTGATCTTTTAATGCAGGAGCTAACTCATTGCAGATTTGCTGCTCCCGTACGGATAATTTTGTAGCTTCTGCTTGACCTCCTAAGGCAAGGTTGCTACGGAAATCCCCTGGTCTTGGACGACGATTCACAGCGCCTAAAGGTTCCCCATCAACTAGCAATATTCTTTTGTCACCCTCGATGACCTTAGGTAAGAATAGTTGCATCATTACTGGTAATCGCTCTTGATCAGTCATTAACTCCAGTAAGGCTTCTAGACCTGGTGCCTTTTTGGCAACTCGGATGACTCCTTGACCACCTTTTCCACCTAGTGGTTTGACCACTACTTCTCCTTGGCTTCCTGCAAAGTCTGCGAGCTCAACAACTCGACTCGCTACAAGCGTAGGGGCCATTAATTTGCTGAAACGTAGAGCGCCAAGCTTTTCATTCCAGGCTCTTAAAGAGGCTGGTTTGTTCAAGATGACTACCCCATCCCTTTCTGCTACTTCAAGTAAATGGGTAGCATATAGAAAAGCTTCATCTACGGGTGGATCTTTGCGCATCCAAATGCAAGAGAAGTCAGTTAATGGCTTGCTTTGCGGTACCCCAACATCTATCCAGGGCTCAGGAATAATTGGACTTGTAACTACCCATGCTTTGTCTCCACGCGCTTGTAGATCTGAGGGTGTGCATATCCAAACTTCAATACAGGCTCTATGTGTTGCTTGCATTAATGCAGCTGAGGAATCTTTAGCAGGATTTATTTGCTCGATGGGATCTAATACGAAAAGGTGTTTCATTGTCTTAATTCATTAGATTTAATAGATTGTCTAATTGATTGCTTTGCTCGAGCGCGTATAGGTCATCGCACCCTCCAATCCCTTTTTCATTAATGAAGATTTGAGGCATCGTGCTGCCTCCTTGAGCCCTTTTAGTCATCTCTTCACGAGCTGCTTGATTGCCATCAATTTTATATTCAATGTAATTAATACCTTTTCTTTGAAGTAGCTCCTTGGCTCTTATACAAAATGGGCAAGCTTGCCAAGTGTAAATTTCAACTTTTGCCATTGTGTTTTGTTGAAGTGATGAAGATGCTATGAGGCTTCTTAAGCTGATAACGTCTTATTTGCTTGAGACCTAACTGTTGCTAGATCTAACTGATTTTAAAAGAGACCTTTCTGAACTAACTGATCGCCTGGGCAATGCCCAGGACTGTCTTTGACGTTCCTGCTTTAAATGCCCGTCAAAAGGACTTGGAACAACTCGCAGCTCAGCCAGATTTTTGGAATAATCAGCAGCATGCTCAGCATCAGATGAGGCAGTTGGATGAGGTAAAAGCTCAATTATCAGAATTGGTTAGATGGCGCAGCTTTATTGAGGATGCCAAAGCCACTATTGAACTTTATGAGATTGAACCAGATGAAGAGATGCTAATAGAAGCGCAATCTGGATTGGATCAATTACGTGTAGACCTTGATCGATGGGAGCTAGAACGTCTTTTAAGTGGTCCTTATGATAAGGAAGGAGTTGTTTTGTCAATTAATGCAGGTGCAGGGGGAACTGATGCTCAGGACTGGGCTCAGATGTTGCTTCGCATGTATACCCGATGGGCCAAGGATCACGGAATGAAGGTCACAATAGATGAACTTTCAGAGGGTGAAGAAGCTGGGATCAAAAGTGCTACCGTTGAGATTGAGGGTCGTCACGCCTACGGATACCTTCAAAATGAGAAAGGAACACATCGATTAGTCAGAATTTCTCCTTTTAATGCCAATGGGAAACGGCAAACAAGTTTTGCGGGTGTTGAGGTAATGCCTAAACTCGACCATGAAGTTGAATTGGAAATACCTGAGAAAGATTTGGAAATCACTACAAGTCGTTCTGGAGGGGCTGGTGGCCAGAATGTAAACAAGGTTGAGACGGCAGTTCGTATCCTTCATGTTCCTACTGGATTGGCTGTACGTTGTACTCAAGAGCGTTCACAGCTTCAAAATAAAGAGAAAGCTATGGCCTTGTTAAAGGCCAAGTTGTTGGTCATTGCTCAAGAGCAACGTGCTGCCGAAATTGCCGATATTCGCGGTGACATTGTTGAAGCAGCATGGGGTAATCAAATTCGAAGTTATGTTTTACACCCTTATCAGATGGTTAAAGACTTAAGGACTGAGGAAGAAACAACTGATGTGCAGGGGGTAATGAATGGAAAGTTGGATCCATTCATTCAGGCTCTTTTAAGGCATAGTGTAAATCGTCCCAATCTCTAATCACACAATCTAGTGAAACCATATGGCTCCTAATTTAATCAAAGAAAAATCAGACTCACAAAACAGACCTTCACCTAGCTTTGTGAAACTGGCCATGAAAAATATGGTCAGAAAGGGTAATCAAAGCTTAATTCACTTTGCCTTTACAGCTGTAGGATTTATTGTATTTATAGTTTTTATTGCCTGGCTAGGGAGACCTAGTATCCCTCATTAAATTGAAGCTAAATTCAGCTTTTAATAATTATCCAAAGCCAGACGTTGACTTGTCCTTTAATGGTGCACCTGATGCTTTATTAGAAAAAATTACAGATCAATCCATCAGAAATATTTTAACTGAAGCTGAACTTTGGGGAAAGGATCTAAGCGGGTGGATTCAATTTGTTCGATGCAATAAGTCTTTACTGTGCCCTGAATTTTTACGTCATACATCCATTGTGAGTATGGGGTTGCAATTTACTGATGACATAACCATTCAAGCCTTGAATGCTGATTGGCGGAATATATCTGAAAAAACAGATGTTCTTTCATTTCCGGTTTTTGATGAGAAGATGATTCTTCCTCCAAACCAACCGTTAGAGCTTGGTGATATTGTTGTGTCTATAGAAACAGCGGCACAACAAGCCGAGGAACATCATCATTCTTTAAGGAATGAATTGAGATGGTTAGTTAGTCATGGCCTTTTGCATTTACTTGGTTGGGAGCACTCCACCCCTACTAGTTTAAAGGAGATGCTTTCTTGCCAAAAGCAACTTTTAAGGTTCGACGGTAATCTTTGAATTAAAGGTGATAACAACGAACTTTGATGACGCATTCAGAAAGATCCCAAGCTTTGCCTGAAAAAATCACTTCATTTTCTAGCCGTACTCGTAATCGTCCAAGAAGAGGATCTTGGAAAATCGCTAGTGACTTACCAACCAGTTTCAGTTATGCCATGAATGGCATTGCCTATGCTTTTTTAAGTCAAAGGAACTTTCGAATCCATATAATTATTGGTGCTTTAGTATTTGCTCTGGGAATTTACCTACAGTTAAGCCTTAATCAATTAGCTGTATTGGTTATAACTATTACTTCTGTTCTTGTATTGGAATTATTAAATACTGCAATTGAAGCTGTCGTCGATCTAGCTATTGGTCGGAGGTTTCATTCCTTAGCACGTATTGCTAAAGATTGTTCTGCAGCAGCTGTTTTAGTTGCCTCGATTAATGCTTTGATTGTTGGATTTCTATTGTTATTACCACCTCTCTTAACCCAATTAGGGATTTCAAATTCTTAACCTCATGCTACTTGTTATTGATAACTACGACAGCTTTACTTTCAATCTTGTTCAGTACTTGGGTGAGTTAGCCTCCGCTTACCCTATTGCATCTGATATCCGTGTAGAGCGCAATGATGCTCTGTCTCTTCATCAGATAAGTGACCTTAATCCTGGAGCCATATTAATTTCACCTGGTCCGGGCAACCCAGATCAATCTGGCATTTGCATAGAAGTTTTGACACAGTTGTCTCCAAATATTCCAACTCTTGGAGTCTGCTTAGGTCATCAGGCGCTTGCCCAGGCCTATGGCGGGAAGATTGTGCGAGCTCGTGAATTGATGCATGGCAAAACATCCCATGTTTTACATCAAGGAGTAGGGGTTTTTGCAGGACTACCTCAACCATTAATTGCTACTCGATATCACAGCCTTATTGCTGAGCGAGAAACGTTACCCAAATGTTTTGAAATCACTGCTTGGCTAGAGGATGGAACGATTATGGGGTTGAGGCATCGTGAATATCCACATCTTCAGGGAGTGCAGTTTCACCCTGAAAGTGTCCTTACAGAAAGTGGACATCAATTGCTCAGCAATTTTTTGTGCTTGACTAAATTCAGTGAAAGGGATTTTTAATTCCTTGATTCTAAGGTTTCTAAATTAATGCCAATGCATTTTCATTTTTGGAATCCTTTCTTGAGAAGAGTCTGTTTACCAATTTTCTTGGTCAGTTCTTCTAGTCTTTCAGCAATGGCTGGAGGAGTCCAAATAACTAGTTTTGGTCATAGTTCACTCTTGATTAAGGGAGGAGGACAATCTGTTCTGCTTAACCCTTTTAAGGCTGTGGGCTGTGCTGCAGGACTCAAAGAGCCTAGATTGCGGGCAAATGTGATTCTAGCCAGTTCAGAGCTGGCTGATGAGGGTGCGAGAGTTGCGAAAGGGATATATCTAGTAAAGCCTGGTTCATATCGAATAAAAGGATTGAATTTTGAAGGATTTACTGCCCCGCATGATCGCTTTGGAGGACGGAGGTATGGCCTGGCAACTCTTTGGCAGTGGACTCAGGGTGGTTTAAGTTTTGCTCATTTAGGAGGTAGTGCTGCTCCACTTACAGAAGAAGACAAGATCTTGATTGGTCGTCCTGACGTACTCGTTATTGCTGTTGGTGGTGGTGCAAAAGTTTACGACGGATTAGAGGCTGCAAACATTGTGAAATATTTAAGTCCTAGGCATGTGATTCCTGTTCAATATGTAAGAGGAAAGACCTCGGATGATTGTGATCAAACGGGAATTCAACCTTTCTTAGATGCGATGAAAGGAACACAGGTGAGGAAAGTAGGTAAAACTCTTAATCTAAGAAATACTCTTCCTTCTCAAACTGTCATCAACATAATGCGTTAGAACATGATCAAGCTTCGATGCCATCTATTTCAGAAAAGGCGGCCCAAAATTGCGCCATTTGACTTGTAGTGCCAATACTTACCCGTAGTGAACCTTCTATTAACGGCTTACTTTTCATGTTCCTGACAAGAATCCCTGCAGCTCTCAGAGACAGTTCTATTTTAGAGACTTCATGTTTGGGCCAAATCAACAGGTAGTTACCGCCATCAATATGGTAACGCCTACCACTTTTGATTAACTTATGCTTAATCCAATCTCGGGCCTTTAAGACCTCTTCGACATAAAAGTCGATATATGCTTGATCTGTCAGCGCTGCTAAAGAAGCTGTAACTGCAATACTGTTGACGTCATATGGACCTGTGACACGACTAATTCTATCAACAACATGAGAGTTGCCGATAGCAAAACCAATCCGTAAGCCTGCTAAGCCAGCTGTTTTGGAGAGAGAACGTAGGACTACTAAATTCGGAGTCTGTGTGAAATTGACTTTTGGTAAGACACTATCGCCTGTGAAGGCTTCATAGAGTTCATCAATCACAATTAAGGTGTTAGGTGCTGTGGAAGCTAGTTTTAGTATTTTGTTTGCTTCTAATCTTGTTCCAGTAGGATTGTTAGGGTTACAGATGATTAGTATTTTTGGCTGCTGTTTTAGTAAAGCAGTTTGGATCTTTTCTAATGGAAATTGAAAACTCTCCCCTTCGTATGGAAAGGCAAGAATTAGCATGCCTTGCATATGAGCGCAGGGCTCGTAATAACCAAAAGTTGGAGTAGTTGTAATTAGTTGATCACCACTATCACCATAGGCATGAAAAATGGCATTGATTGCTGCATCTACTCCGTTGAAGAGCCCAATTTGTTCAGCTGTTACGTTGGTTGATAACTTGGCAGTCTTCAGGTTCGCTACAAGGGCTTCTCGAAGTCCATTGTATTCAGGGTAAATAGATATATGATCAGGTTGGAGATTCCGTATAGCTTCTATTACAAGAGAGCTAGGCCCAATTGTATTTTCATTAAAATCAAGTCGAAGTAAATGTCGTCGACCTTCTAATGGTGCTTTATAGGCATTCATTTTTTCTATTTCTAATCTAGGCATAGGCCCTTGAAAGGATTGAAGTCGTTCTGTAAATTCCATTACATCCTCTCAAGAGTAGGTATACCTAGTAAAGTCAGCCCCATTTTCAGAGTCTGAGCAGTTAAGCGACAGAGAGCTAATCTGCTACTGCGTTGTGGTTCATTAGCTTTTAAAACAGGAATTTGATCGTAGAAGCGATTAAACACTTGACTGAGTTCAAATAAATATGTGCATAGTCGACTAGGAAGTAATCCCTCCTCAACTTCGAGAATTACTTCGTCAAATTTTAGTAGTTCTCTAATGAGGGACCATTCTTTCAGTTCATTAAAGTCAAGGTTTTCTATAGCTATATCAAGGTCACCCCCCCCCTTTCTTGTTATCCCGGCTATACGTACTAATGCATAAAGCAAGTATGGCGCTGTATTCCCTTGTAGTGCAAGCATTCTATCAAAACTAAATTGGTAATTGGTTTTTCTGTTTTGACTTAAATCTGCATATTTAACTGCTGCAATTCCTATAGTGTTGGAAACCTTCATGATAAAACTTTCACTTTCATTTCTTCCTTCCTCTTTGAGTCGAAGTCGAAGATCTGATTCGGCACGACTAACTGCCTCCTTTAGTAGGTCGCGCAGTCTTATTGTTTCACCAGAACGAGTCTTGAGCTTCTTGCCGTCTTCCCCTTGAACGAGGCCAAACGGTACATGTTCGATGCGACCATAATCTGGGATCCAATTTGCCCGTTTGGCAATTTGAAATACCCCTGCGAAATGATTTGCTTGGCCTGCATCAGTTACATATATTAAGCGATGGGCTCCATCTCCTTCGGGAGAGGGGTTAAACCGATATCTTATGGCAGCCAAGTCTGTTGTTGCATAATTAAATCCCCCATCCTTTTTTTGAATGATCATAGGAAGTGGTTTTCCATCTTTACCACTAATGTTCTCAAGAAATACACACTTAGCTTCGTCATCATTAACTAATAGTTTTGAGCTATCTAGATCATCAATAACTTGTTTTAAATATGGGTTATAGAATGATTCGCCTCTTTCAGTCAGACGTATATCTAATTGATTATATATCTGTTGGAACTCTTTTCTTGATTGATCACACAGTAATTTCCAGGCTTTGATGGTTAGGGGATCACCGCTTTGTAGTTTTATTACTTCTTGACGGGCGGCAGTCTTGAAGGCTATGTCTTCATCAAAACGTTTCTTAGCTTCGCGGTAAAAATGCACCAAGTCACCTAAGTCAATGGCGTTTGCCTTTGTAAGAGCTTCAGGGGCGACTAGTTTGAGATGAGTTATTAGCATTCCAAATTGAGTTCCCCAATCGCCTACATGATTGAGGCGTAAGACAGAGTATCCACGAAATTCCAATACACGTGCTAAGGAGTCACCAATAATTGTGGAACGTAGGTGCCCTACGTGCATCTCTTTAGCGATATTTGGGCTGGAAAAATCAACCACTACAGAGCCATTACCTTGGACAGGTTTTGCAGAATCCACTAAGGGGACCCCAAGTCGCTGATCTTTAAGCTGTATTCTTAGTTCTTCTTTCAGACATTTAGTTGTTAGAGTAAGATTTATAAATCCTGGGCCTGCAATTTTGGGTGGTTGACACAGGCTTGAGAAATCTTTGTTTGTTTGAAGTTGCTCGACGATAGCTAAGGCTATGTGGCGAGGAGACTGTTTCAATAATTTAGCTAAAGGTAAAGCTCCATTGACCTGGAAGTCACCAAATTCTGGCTTGCTCGCTGGTCCTAGTTGTGGATTGAGTGTTGTGTCGGATGCATGCGCTATTTTGGCTGCCTCTGGGCAAGCTTTTTCGAGAGCACTCTGCAATTGGATTTGTAGGGTCTTGACAAGTCTGAGCATGATTGCAGATATACTATGTTTTGATTAGAAGAACTTTGTATCTGGCTTGTGGGGATATTTGTTCCATGAATTAGGTCTTTTCAAAAAGCATACTTAGATCGATCCAACTACTACGCGTTATTGGTGCACTGGTTGAGATCAAATCAATGCCTGATTTGGCATAGGCTTTTAAATTTATAGGGTCAATTCCAGAGGCTTCAAGGACAATTTGATTAGTTCTTATCGACGCTAATTTTCGTAATTTAGGAACCAGATTGTGTAGTACTTCAGGAGGAAATGCATCTAGAAGGATTCCATCAGCACCAATCCGTGTCGCTTCTTCAGCTTGATCAGAGTCTTCAACTTCAATAATTATTTTCGAAGGCCAAGGTGCTGTTGCTCTAATTGCTTGAAATGCTGTCTTGATCCCTCCTGCCCATGCAATGTGATTCTCTTTCAGCATTGCTGCATCATCAAGGCCAAATCGATGATTGATACCACCACCACATCTAAATGCGTATTTTTCTAAAATACGTAATCCTGGTGTTGTTTTCCTGGTATCAGCAAGATGAACCCCGGTTCCTTTTAGTTCTTGAACTAAAGCATTTGTAGCAGTTGCAATACCTGATAAACGCATAATCAAATTTAATGCTGTACGCTCTCCTGCAGCAAGAGTTGCTGCAGGTCCTTTTATTTTTAAAAGTTGTTGTTCTGCATCGAAATATTCCCCATCTTTTACTAGCAAATTCACTTGAACAGATGGATCTAATCTTTGAAAAATACGTTTTACCAAATTTCCACCACAGAAGATTCCTTTTTCTCTTGACACCCAGTAAGCAGACCCTGTGATCTCTTGAAGAGCAATGTTTGTGAGATCACCACGACCTAAATCTTCGTCTAGCCAACTGTCTAAAAGACGATTCAATCCAGGTGTATGTAGATCCAAGATGAGTGAACAGATGCATGTATTTTAAAAGAGCTTATTAAGCGATGTGGGTGAATAAACATCAAAAACACCTTACTTACCAATACAAAAGCGTGAAAAGATTCGATCTAAAACAGCTTCTGTGACTTCATCACCCGTAATTTCTCCTAAACTTTTGATGGCTTCTCTAAGGTCGATAGTCCAGAAATCCCAAGGTAATTTCTGAGCTGCGACTTCTTTTGTACGTTCTAAAGCTGCAATAGCTATATCTGCAAGGTCACGTTGCCTTTCATTGAGGGCTATTTGCAGTCCTTGAGTTTTATTGGCACCACTATTTGTTAATAAGGTTTGAATGAGATTGCCTTCACCTTCACCTGTAAGTGCGCTAAAAGTGACATCAGGCTCCATTGCGATTATTGCATTCTTTTGAATGTTGAATTTTGAATCGTTTTGAATATCTGCCTTGTTGCCCACAATTATATGGGGGACATCTTTTGGAATCTGAGATAAAAGTGTGTCGTCATTTTTTGTCCATCCCCGACTTAGATCAAAAACTAATACAACAACATCAGCACCAAGAAGCGCTTCTTGACTTTTAGCTATACCAAGCTTTTCTATTTCTTCGTTCGTTGTCCGAATACCAGCTGTGTCGATAAGCACTATTGGAACACCTTCTAAAATAATTTCGCTTTCAAGAAGGTCTCTTGTCGTTCCTGGTAAATCCGAGATTATAGCTCTTTCTCGCTTGCATAATCTATTTAAGATTGAGCTCTTCCCAACATTTGGACATCCAATAAGTGCAACTCTTAATCCTTGTCGGAGAAATAATCCTCGTGTTGCATCATCTATAAGTTCTTTTAGCTCTGCCTGCACCTCGAGCAATTTTTTTAAAACTTGCTTTCCGTCAAGAAGAGGTAATTCATCTTCAAAGTCAACCCTGGCCTCTAATTCGCTTAATTGATCTAAAAGAACATTTCGAAGAGTTGTGATGCGTCGTTGGATCCCTCCATCTATTCCAGCTATAGCGAGTTGGGCAGCTTGTCGGCTGCGGGCCCCTACTAATTCACTGATCGCTTCAGCTTGAGTCAAATTTAGACGACCATTGAGTACAGCACGTTGAGAAAACTCACCGGGCATTGCTCTCCTAACTCGGGGGTCGCTTAAGACCCTTTCAAGAACTTGTTGGACAGCTATTAATCCTCCATGACAGTGAATTTCTACAACGTCTTCTCCAGTAAAACTGCGAGGCGCTTGCATGTTCAAAACCAGCACTTCATCAATGAATGCATTATTTTGTTTATTCATTACGTGCCCATAACAAACTCTGTGGCTGTCCCAAAGCTTCTTTCCAGGTATAGAGACGATATTTTTTCCGACTGCTAATGCTTCAGGGCCGGAGATGCGTATGACAGCAATCCCTCCTTGCCCTGCTGCGATTGCTGTAGCAATTGCAGCGATTGTTTCTTCGGTAGGAAATGTCATAGTCATTAATTAAGAATCATTCAATTTCCTTACGATTAATCCCAGTCTGTAACTTTGCACTTCAGTTGGCTTTGACATGATTCAGATGTGGTGGAAATTCATTATTCGTTTACGCCGTTTTTTTCGTTGGCTTTGGTTACAAGACGGTACTCCTGGCTATAAAGCGCGTGGATTAGGTCTGGGGATTTTTTGTGGATGTTTCCCCTTGTTTGGATTTCAAACACTTTTGGGCATAACTATGGCTAGTTTATTTCGAGGTAATCATATACTTGCAATAAGTGGTACTTGGGTAAGCAATCCACTAACTTATTTGCCTCTTTATTTGTTCAATTATCGAGTAGGATCATTTCTGTTAGATCGTAGCCCTGGCTTACAGAACTCTAGCGAGTTTGCTTGGAAAGAAATATGGAGCGAAGGATGGATTCTGGCTAGCAGATTGCTTTTAGGTTCTTCATTAGTAGGAGCCTTCCTAGGGTTAGTAGTAGGTTCATTTATTTATTTAATTTTGAAATTACGCTCTTAGCTTGCTAAATGTCGATAATAAAATGATAGTTTCTTCACGTTATAGTGGATTTGATTTCAGCTCCTATCCTTGTCGCTTAAAAGATTTATTATTACTTAACTAGGAAATCTGTTTATCTCTATTGCTAGATTAATAAATAATTGAAAAAATGATTTTTGAAAGTTTGCACTTTTAGGTCCGGATAACGACTTCAGCTTTAGGTGAGTATAGATTATCAAAAGAAATATATAGACGCTTGCATTGAAAATGATTATTCACTTTTAGTGATCAAGTTTAGATCTAGTTTTACAATAATCATTGTAAAAATTTGAAAGAAAGTGCCAATTTATATTGTTAATATTTTTCATTAAGTAGCATTAATAGAGGGATCTTTTTATACTTTAATTAAGCCCTGTACGAGCAATGTCAATGACATCTGCCATGGATTTAATTTGCCCTATAGTTTTATTTAATTGTACTGCATTCTTTAGTTCTACTCTTAGTTCAATAGAAGCAGGTTTCCCATATGAGGTCTTTACTCGGGCATCACTAACATTGATTCTGTTATCAGAAAGACGCATCAAGATGTCTTTGAGAATTCCCACACGATCAATTACTTCTATACGTAATTGAACGGGGAACCTCGCATGTTCTTCCGATGATCTTTGATTCCAATGAACTGGCAATCTTCTTTCACTAGGTATAGACGTCACATTGGTGCAATCTTGTCTATGAATAGTGATTCCATGATTGCCCAATGCAACAGTGCCTAGTATTGGCTCTCCAGGAAGTGGACTACAGCAACCGCCTAGTCGGTAGTCCAGTCCTTCTACTCCGATTATGGGGTTGCTCTCTAGTGAATGTGTTTTTGTTGGTGATAAGTTTGTCTGGTCTATCAGTTGCTTGGCTACATCAGAATTTGTTTCTGGCTCTTTGACTGTCAAGTTCTGTAGACGTATTTCTTCTCGAAAACGATTTAGGACCTGTTGTTGTGTGATTGCGCCGAAACCTAGAGCGGCTAAAAGATCTTCTGTAGTTTGTAGGTTGCAGCGCTCTGCTACTTTTCTCATTGCATCACTATTAAGTAATGCTTCGAAACCATTACGTCCAACTTCTCGCTCTAAAAGCTCTTTACCTCGTTGAATGGTTTCTTCTCGATGACTTTTTTTGTACCACTGACGTATACGATTTCGAGCTGTAGGAGTGGCTACAAAATTCAACCAATCCAGGCTTGGATGAGCAGTTTTGCTGGTGAGAACCTGAACAATATCTCCATTTTGCAGAGGAGTTAATAATGTGCATAAACGATCATTTATTCGTGTTCCGTGGCAATGGTTTCCCACTTCAGAGTGAATTCGATATGCAAAATCAACAGCGGTAGATCCCTTGCGAAGTCCAACTACATCACCTTTAGGTGTAAATACAAATACTTCTTCATCAAACAGATCTTCTTTTATTGAAGCCAGGTAATCGTTGTGGTCGTTGCTGGCCCCTTCTTGTTGCCAATCTACGAGTTGTCTTAGCCAATTAAAACGTTCAGTGTCTCCTGCAGCTGGAGACCCCCCCTCTTTATATTTCCAATGTGCAGCTATTCCGAACTCTGCTATTCGATGCATTTCTGCTGTTCTGATTTGCACTTCAATTGGTCTATGGCGACCAATGACAGCTGTATGTAAAGATTGATATCCGTTTGGCTTCGGAAGACCAATGTAATCTTTAAAGCGACCAGGGATTGGTCTAAAGGTTTCATGTACAACTGCTAATGCGCGGTAACAAGCTTCAACACTTGGGACAATGATCCTTAGTGCTGCTACATCAAAAATTTCGTGGAAGGCTTTTTCTTGTCTTTGCATCTTGCTCCAAATGCCATAGAGATGTTTTGGCCGGCCATTAACATCACAGTTTTCTAGCCCCACTGTGGCTAGTCGACTTTTAAGTAATTTGACAGTTACTCCTATTCGATCTTCTCTTTCACTTCGTTTAGTTGCTACTTGTTGTTGGATCTCACGAAATGCGTCTGCTTCCAGCAGCTTAAAAGCTAGATCTTCAAGTTCCCATTTAAAACGCCCGATCCCAAGACGATTCGCTAATGGGGCATAGATCTCACGAGTTTCACGAGCAACTCGTTGCTGCTTATCTAATTGCAGGGATCCTAAAGTTCGCATGTTGTGAAGTCTGTCTGCAAGTTTGACCAAAACAACTCGAATATCACTGGCCATTGCTAGAAACATTTTCCGTAGATTTTCTGCTTGCGCTTCGGTGCGATTCGTGAAATGAATTCCACCTAGTTTCGTCACTCCTTCAACTAAATCTTTAATTTCTTTTCCAAAAAAGCTTTCTAATTGTTCTGGAGTGAGATCTGTGTCTTCTAAGACATCATGTAGGAATCCTGCAGCTATAACACTGGGACTTGCACCAATGTCTCTTAAGAGATCTGCTACTGCTATTGGGTGGACGATATAGGGCTCTCCACTGGCTCTAAATTGCCCATCGTGGAGTTGGAAGGCTAAATCAAAAGACCCTGCCAAAAGCCCTTCTACATCTGTTGGACAGCTTTTCCCAAGAGCAGGAGGACTTTGCTCAAGACAATTTTTTAACCAATCTGGAATGCTAACTCCATACTCTTCAATACTTTTGACTGGATTAGATCTAAGGTGATATTCATCGGGCAGCTTGGAATTACAGACCGTATTGGTCTGTTTCAAATCGGTCGCAGGACTTGCGTTAAGCATCCGATTCACCTGATTTACCCATGATATTCAGACTGAGGAACCCGTGCTACTCCCTATGCTCAATTCGTTAGGGCCTGTTTTAGAGATAGAAAATATGTATATGCGCTATCCAAGTAGCAAGAGTTGGGTTCTTGATGCTTTGAACTTGCACGTTGCTGCTGGAGAGCGTTTGGCTCTGATTGGCCCTTCAGGTTGCGGTAAAAGTACGATTGCAAGAATTATCATGCAATTGATACCACCCCGAAGCCTATTTCAAGGCAAGTTGTTGATTCTTGGTCAAGATCCAACAAAGTTAAATGAAGCGAGCTTGAGGAGATTAAGAGGAGAAGCAGTTGGTTTAATTTTTCAAGACCCGATGACTCGTCTCAATCCACTTTTGACTATTGGCGAGCATCTTGTTGACACCTTGAAGGCTCATCATCTTCAAAGAGACTCTTGTTGGATGAGGCAAAAAGCCGAATCATTACTTGAGCGAGTAGGCATAAATTCTGAACGTTTTTATGCTTACCCACATGAATTTAGTGGTGGCATGCGTCAGCGTTTGGCAATTGCCTTGGCTATTGCTTTGGACCCTCCCTTAGTAATAGCGGATGAACCAACTACCAGTCTTGATACAGCAATAGCTGATCAGGTCATGGCTCAATTAAGCAGTCTTTGTGAAGAGATTGGTAGCGCTTTGTTGTTGATCAGTCATGACTTGGCTTTGGCAGCACGTTGGTGTGAGCGAATATGCATTATGGATAAGGGGAAAATTGTCGAGGATGTTAGTAATAGAGATTTTTTTATTAAGCCTCAATCTCTTATTGGGAAACGTCTTCTTCGTGCTGCAACAGAAAGAGAAGAAGCAAGAAGTACATCACAGGTTCAGTCTGAATTGGTTTTGGAGGTTAAAAGATTGAGATGTTGGCATGTTGTGAGTGGTCTGCCTTGGAAATTGAATTGGCTGAAAGCTGTTGATGAGGTCAGCTTTTCTCTTTTTGCTGGTGAAACTCTTGGTGTTGTTGGTGCTTCTGGATGTGGGAAGAGCACTTTGTGCAGGGCTTTGATGGGTTTGACTCCAGTTAGAGGTGGAGAGGTGATATTCAAAGGTCAGAATATTTTGCAGTTGAAAGGTCGGTCATTAAGGCATGCTCGCCAGTCTTTGCAAATGATTTTTCAAGACCCATATGCTTCGTTGAATCCTAAAATGACAATCTCAGAAGCTATTTCTGACCCTCTTTTAATACATAACTTGTTTAGTCGTGCAGAAGCTCGAGAAAGGGCAAGATCTCTGCTTGAGCAGGTTGGGCTTGAGCCTCCAGAGTATTTCCAGAATCGTCTACCTCACGAGCTTTCAGGGGGTCAGCAGCAACGGGTCGCTATAGCTCGTGCTCTAGCGTTGGAACCAAAAGTGCTGATATGTGATGAAAGCCTTAGTATGCTGGATGCCGAGATCCAATCTGAGCTTTTAAATCTATTGAACTGGTTGCAACATCGCTTGAGAGTAGCCATTTTATTTATCACGCATGATCTTTCAATCGCAAGTGGTTTTTGTCACAGAGTTATTGTTCTAGATCAAGGTCGAATTGTTGAGGAAGGGCCTGCTAAACAGTTATTTGAATCTCCTAAGGCTTCTATTACTCAAAAACTTGTGAATGTTTCTCCCTCTTTACCTTCTCAAGTTTGATGTTTTTTTCTTTTACGCAAGACTACAAGAAGATGTTCAAATATATGGGGTAATGGAGCTTCAAATTTCATACGCATATTAGTAATAGGATGATCCAAGCTCAGTTTGACTGCGTGGAGGATTTGGCCTGACAGATTAATTGGTAGTTTGCGACATCGACTGTAGGTAGGGTCACCAAGAATGGGATGTCCCACGTGAGCGCAATGTACTCGAATTTGATGAGTTCGCCCTGTATCTAATTTGAAGCCCATTAGGGAATAATCGTCTAGCCGCTCTATTAATTGCCAATGAGTACAAGCATAACGGCCTTTGTCATGATTCACTACGGCGTATTTTTTTCTATCAACTGGATGACGCCCTATTGCACCGACGATTGTTCCTTCTTCTTTGCTAGGTATTCCATGAACTATAGCTAGATAATTGCGTGATGCGACTCGTTTTTGGATCTGTTTTTGTAATGCCACTAAAGTTGTTTGAGTCTTGGCTATCACGATGCACCCAGTTGTATCTTTGTCGAGGCGATGCACGATCCCAGGTCGCAACTTGCCACTGATACCTGGCAAGTCAGGACAGTGGTGTAGAAGCCCATTAACTAATGTTCCATCTTTATTTCCAGGAGATGGATGAACTGTCATTCCTGCAGGTTTGTTTATCACTATTAGGTGGTCATCTTCAAAGAGTACATCTAAAGACATTTTTTCAGGCTTTAGATAAGGAAGAGGTTCTGGGGGTGGCATCCATAATTGAACTTCATCTCCTTGACGAAGAGTTGTTTTAGCTTGTCCTTGGATTCCATTAACTCGTACATATCCTGATTCAATAAATTTTTGGATTCTTGTTCGACTTTGTTCTGATCGTTGGCTTACTAGCCAACGATCAAGACGCATTGGTAATGGTTTTGAGTAACACAAAATTAACAGCTCCCCTACGCCTTCCCCAAAAACTTGTGAAGATGTTTTAGTCATGAGGGGAGTTCTAGTGAAATGTGTCCTAATAAAGTTTTTCGGAAGTCATCTAAAACTCTCTGTGCCATGCGACTCTTGTTGCAGGATGTATGACTCTTAGCAACTTTTGTTAGCCATTTGTCAGCATCAATATTATGCCTCTTTAAAGGGAGGCCATATCGTTGCTCCAAAACTTCTAAGATTACTCCTGCTTTTTTTGTTGCTTCTAATCTATGTAGCATCTTCAAAAAAGCAATCGCTACTAGTTCGGTGTCATAGGCAGCCTGACCAATGTCATCACATAATGCCAGTCTTAATGCAGCTTCTTGATCATCCAAGCATGGTGGCAAGACACCCGGAGCATCAAGTAAATCAAGATGTTGTCCTAAACGAACCCAGCGAAGTGAGCGTGTCACGCCTGCCTTCCTAGAGCTTGTAACAACTTTTTTGCGTACTAATCTGTTAATTAAGGCAGACTTGCCAACGTTTGGGAACCCTAAGGTAAGAGCTCGTACAGGCCTACTTTGCATGCCGCGAGCTTGACGGCGTTCATTTAATTTTGTTCCGGCTTGAATGGCTCTTGTCTGTAATTGCTTAATGCCTGTTCCATCCTTAGCGTTGCACCATAATGGTTTGTATCCTTCATTACGAAACCACTTGTCCCAAGCTTTAAGTGCCGGTAAACCAATCATGTCTTGGCGGTTAATAACTAATAAATGTTGTTTTCCTTTAATCCAACGCGTTAAGTGTGGGTGAGAAGTGGCAATAGGTATTCGAGCATCACGCACTTCAATCACTAGATCAACTTTTTCGAGACTTTTATTGAGTTGTTTTTCTGCTTTAGCAATGTGGCCTGGATACCATTGAATTTTTCCTGTTTTCACGGCACTACAAGTACTGGGCAAGGAGCAAGTTGAATGACACGAGCTGCAGTGCTTTCATTATCTCCTTCTAAATTTATCCCTCTTGTTCCCATGACAATTAAATCTACATTCAAATCATCGGCAACATCGCAGATAACAAAGGCTGGTTTCCCCTGCTTCTCTAAAACATCACAAGTAATATCCTCATGTTCTATTAGTTCCCGAGTTTTTTTCAGAAAAGAAGTTACTATCTCAGCATCATTGATTTCCTCCTGTAAAGGTTGAACAACTGAGAGCAGGATGATATGGCTTCGGTGACTCTTTGCTAGCTGAATAGTTTTCTTAGCTGTCTCAAGGGCTTGTCTGCTTTGATTAATTGGAAAAAGTACGGTTTCAAACATTCGATGTTTGTTAAGGCGTTTGGTTTAATTGTGTCTTAGCCGAGGCCAGTCGTTTTGTCTGCCCTCAAAATATGCCAATTAGGCAAGTCAAGGGTTATTCTCACCGCGGTTTCTATTTTCATGGCACACCATCATGGCTAAGCGCTCCCTCTCGAGTCTCAGTGCAGAGGACTTATCTGGCAAGCGTGTTTTGGTGCGGGTTGATTTCAACGTGCCATTGAATGATGAAGGCTCTATTACTGATGACACACGGATTCGCGCGGCTTTACCCACTATTAAGGATCTTATTGATAAGGGATCTCGTGTAATTCTTGCTGCTCACTTTGGCAGACCTAAGGGACAAGTGAATGAATCTATGCGTCTTACTCCTGTAGCTAAAAGATTAAGTGAATTACTTGGGAAAAGTGTTCTGAAGACAGATAGTTGTGTTGGTGCTGATGCAGCAGCAAAAGTGAGTTCGATGAGTAATGGAGATGTTGTGGTTCTTGAGAATGTTCGTTTCTTTGCTGAGGAAGAATCCAATGATTCTGAATTTGCTAAAAAGCTTGCTTCTCTTGCGGAGGTTTTTGTTAATGATGCATTCGGTGCGGCTCATCGTGCTCATGCTTCTACTGAAGGCGTAACTAAGTTTCTGAGCCCAAGTGTTGCTGGTTATTTGATGGAGAAAGAGCTTCAGTATCTTCAAGGGGCAATAGATGAACCTAGGCGGCCGTTGGCAGCAATAGTTGGTGGTTCAAAGGTAAGCAGTAAAATAGGGGTTCTTGAATCTTTGATTGATAAGTGCGACAAGGTTTTAATTGGTGGAGGTATGATTTTTACCTTTTACAAAGCTAGAGGATTGTCTGTAGGTAAGAGTTTGGTCGAAGAGGATAAATTAGCTCTTGCTAAAGCTTTGGAAGAAAAAGCAAACGCAAAAGGTGTTCAATTGCTTTTACCAACAGATGTTGTTCTTGCAGATAACTTTGCTCCTGATGCTAATAGTCAAGTAGCTTCGATAAATTCAATACCTGAAGGATGGATGGGTTTAGATATAGGACCTGATTCGGTAAAGGAATTTCAGAAGGCTTTGGGTGATTGTCAAACTATTATTTGGAATGGCCCGATGGGTGTATTTGAGTTTGACAAGTTTGCCAATGGAACTAATGCTATAGCTAATACTTTGGCCTCATTGAGCAATAGTGGTTGCTGCACAATTATTGGAGGAGGAGACTCGGTTGCAGCTGTTGAGAAAGCAGGCCTTGCTGCAAAAATGTCTCACATCTCTACTGGTGGTGGGGCTAGTTTAGAACTTTTAGAAGGGAAAGTTCTTCCTGGTGTGGCTGCTCTAGACTCAGTTTCTTGAGCTCTATACTTTTGAAAATTTAATTACCTAGCGTAAGAAAAGTTGAATTTGTTTACTGCCTTAGGAAACCTTAAATATCCATTAATTTTATTACTTTGTCCCACAGAATGAATTCTTTATTGATAGTTAATTGTATGATTTAATTAAAGATCAATATCGGCTGGGTTTGAAACTACTCTTACCATTTTTGTTATTGATATAAGTCCTTCTGGATGAGCTAAGACGGCAGCCCAATTTTGAACGCCTGCCTTAAGAGGAGCTTGTACTGACTTGAATAAGCCTCCTCCGCCCAGCGGCACTATCTCAATATTGGGTGAAGATTGATTGCGAATATGCTCATTGCTTATATCAATTAATCCTCCAGCAAGGATAGTATCTCCAAGAGGCTTTTTAAGGATTACATCAAAATCATATTTAGTTCCAGTTAGTACTGCTTCAGGTACTTGAATTTTAATTGATAGAGGATCTTTAAAACTTTGGATTACGGTTTCTTCACTTATAACTTCTTTATTGATTATTTTTCCTTCTTTAACCTTAATCCCTAAAACTTGTCTAGAATTGATTGAGTATTGATTACTTTTTATCTTTTTCTTTCCTGTAATATAAATCTCTAAGGAATTACGCCCATCTTTGAGAAGTTTTCCTTGTTTAACTTTCCATTTTGCATTAGGAAAAGATTTTAAAAACTTTTTGTACCTATTTGCTAGCTCTGATCCTTCTTTTGCATGTAAGAGATCTATTAATGGATCAATATCTTTAGCATTTAAGGCATTTTCAAGTCGCTTGCTGAGTAGCTGGTCCTCAAAAGCATTGGCATGGATTGGCCACTGAGGAGTCAGAGTGAAAAAAAGACTTGAGGCTAAAGCAACTTTAAATAAATAGCACACCTTGGGTTTCTCCATTATCCCGATAACTTAAGCGCGATAGTTGTGCTTTGCTTTTTCCAATGCCTCGTCTTCTAATTGCAGCTAGTGGGACTGGTGGGCATCTTTTCCCTGCACTTGCTGTGGCAGAGGCATTGCCTTCATCATGGCAAATTTGTTGGCTTGGTGTGCCAGACAGATTAGAAACAGAGATCCTGCCTAAGAATTACAACTTAACAACTATTAGTGTGGGAGGCCTTCAAGCTCGTGGAATCAGAAAAATACTTCAGTTTTTGAGATTGGTTTTTGCTGCTCGGAAAGTCAAACAGTTGAATCAAGATCAAAAAATAGATGCAGTATTTACGACTGGAGGTTATATCGCTGCACCTGCAATTTTAGGAGCTATTTGGTGTGGACTCCCTGTGGTCTTGCATGAATCAAATGCAGTCCCAGGTAGAGTTACACGATTCATGGGTAGGTTTTGCAATTTAATTGCTCTAGGTTTGCCACCTGCTGCAAAACGTCTTTCGGGATGTAGAACTGTAGTTACAGGTACCCCTGTAAGAGCCCTATTTCTCTCCTCTCAGCCTTTGCCGACTTGGGTGCCTTCTACTCCTGGACCTCTAATAATTGTTATGGGAGGAAGTCAGGGGGCAGTAGGTCTCAATTTGATGGTAAGGGCCGTCATACCTCTTTTGCTCAAAGAAGGTTGTCGAGTGGTTCATTTGACAGGACACAATGATCCTGAGATAAAGGAATTGAGGCATGGAAACTTTGTTTCGAAAGCTTTTAGCAATGAAATGCCTGCGTTACTTCAGCATGCTGATCTTGCTATCAGTCGAGCGGGTGCTGGCGCATTGAGTGAGTTGGCAGTTTGTAGAACACCAGCAATTTTGGTTCCATATCCTTCAGCAACAGATCAACATCAAGATTTTAATGCTGCTTTTGCTGCTGAATTTGGAGCAGCAGTGATTGTTCATCAACATGAGCCTCACCATCACACTTTACGTGAAACATTATTTAGGTTATTAAAATGTAGACTTTATGGGACTGATTCGCTTCTTGACCCCTTACCTAAAATGAAAGAAGGTATGGAGAAACTGGCAGTAAGAGGGTCTGAAAAGCTTCTGGTTGAAATACTTAAACAAGTCAGTTAAGTATTTCTTTTATTGTAGAGACAATTCGAATATTATTTCTTCTAGTCTGAAGGCTAATGCGTAACCAATTCTCTCCTAAACCCTTAAAAGAAGAGCAATCCCTTAATAGTATTTTTTTCTGACTAAGAATCTCTCGTAATCTTTTTAGTGACTGTTTACTTTCAATTAAATGGAAATTAGTAGACGATGCGTGTGATTTTATTCCTGGAAGAAAACCTAGTTCTGATTGAAGCCAAGGCCCTTCCTTTAATAACCAATTATGGATTTTTCTTGTCCATTTATTTAATGCAACGTGATCATTCATTAACATTAAACCTGCAGCCGCTGCCAAACTATTAATTGGCCAAGGATCTCGCAAATTTTGCCATTGTTCTAACCTTTCAGCTGTTCCAATTGCGTATCCAAGCCTTAAGCCAGCTAGGGCAAATAGCTTTGTGAGGCTTCTAATGACAATTAAATTGGAATGATTGTGAATTAAAGGGATCAGCGATTCTTTTTCGCCATTAGGTACTAATGATAAGAAGGCTTCGTCACATATGATCAGATCGTGACGTTTTAGTAGTGGTTCGATTGAGGATCTACTCCACAACTGACCTGTTGGATTATGGGGATTGGTTATCCAGATAACATTAGTTGTTGGATTTAATGGGAATGCTTGCGGCGTGTTAGCTGACCAGCACTTGGGGAGTTGCAAATAAATGTATTGCCCATTCCAACAATTCAGTGCTCTTGCATAGTCTGAAAAACCTGGGGCAATTAATGCATTAGTACCTTTTTTGCTTGCATCGCGAGCAGACCAGGTTAAAAGTTCTGCTGCGCCATTGCCTGGGAGGACCATACAGGGATCAACTTTATGCCATATTCCTATTGCTTCTCTTAGAGCCTGGTATGTGCAGTCTGGATAATTTCTAAGTGAGTTATTTGCTAAGCCTTTTAGAAGGCAGCGATAAATTGATTTAGGGGGAGGGAAAGGTACTAGTGAAGCACTCGCATCGAGTAACTGATTTTCTTTTACACCCAATCGCCGAGCTTCTTCGTAGATATTTCCACCATGTGCGGGCATTATTGAATTCACGTTAGAGACTCTCAAGACACAATCATTGATTTAACTTGTTCAAATGATTTTGCTTGAAAAGGAAGACGATTTTGTATGAAGATTGAAGTGCTTAAATTTTTTTTCATATGAAAGCTTGGTGAGTTGGAAGTTTTAGATCTATATCCATGGAGCACCACTACCTACAGCTTCAGCGACATTTGTGAATTTATGACGGTTTAGTTGAGAAAGAATCCCTTCCAGAATTCTTGGTACTAAATCTGGACCATGAAAGATCCAACCTGTATAGAGCTGAATAAGAGAGGCTCCAGCACTAATGCGCTCCCAAGCTGCTTCAGGGGAATCGATCCCTCCTACTCCTATTAAAGGTAACTCTGGACCTGCTGCGTGACGGAGCCGTTTGATGACTTCGACTCCTCGCTTACGTAGAGGTGCACCACTAAGACCTCCTGCTTCTTCCCCTATCGGTAGTCCTGTTTGAGGAAGAATTCGTTTTTCTAATCCAAATCTATCAAGACTTGTGTTGACAGCAATTAATCCGGCCAATCTTTCTGCATAAGCGAACTTTGCTAGATCATCAATAGCTTTGTTGTCTAGATCGGGGGCTATTTTTATAAGTAGTGGAGGACAGCTTTTTAATTCTCTAAGCCGCTCTACTAATCGAAATAATTGCTTTGAGTTTTGTAAATCTCTAAGACCTGGTGTATTTGGAGAACTTACATTAAGCACGACATAATCTGCGAGCGGAGAAAGAACTTTTAGCGAAGAGGCGTAGTCGTTTGGGGCTTCTAAAAGAGACGTTACTTTGGATTTCCCCAGGTTAATCCCAAGCACTGTATTTCTTTGCCCTGGCTTTTGCAGTTCTTGTTGCTCAAGAGTTCGCTTCATGACTTCTGCTCCATTGTTGTTGAATCCCATTCGATTTAAAGCTGCTTTTTCAGTTGCCAGTCGGAAGAGTCTTGGGCGAGGGTTCCCTTTCTGTGCATGCCAAGTAACTGTTCCTAATTCTGCAAAGCCAAAACCAAATACATCCCAAATTGCTGCAGCGACACCGTTTTTATCTAAACCTGCGGCTAGACCTATTGGGTTATCAAAATTACATCCAAAGACCTTTTGCTTTAGACGAACATCATGGCGTTGAAGATCCATCGCTAATTTTGCCAGTAACCAATTAATTCCTGGCCATTTTCTATGCTGTGATGCTTGGCCGAGTGTAGTCAAAGCCACTTGAGTTAACTGTTCAGCATCTAGTCCTTCATCTTTGGCAAGTATTGATTCAAAAAAAAGCTTATAAATTGTTCCTGTCGAAAAATTTTTGACCTTAAAGTTTTTAGCCATCTTTATCTTCCTCTCTGCTAGTGCTTTTTTTTTGCTGAGGGAGTTTTATTCTCCACTTGCAATCTCCAATTGGCTCTAGCCTCCAGTCACGCCATTGCCAAGAATGTTGTCTTTTGGCCAGTTCAGTAGCAGGTATTTCTAATAATTCAGCAAGCTCATTAATACTGAGGCTATAGCCATGGGTTGCTATATGGTTAGCCATGTCGAGACGTGTAATTAATTGCTGCAAGCTTCGAGGCCCAGGTTGATTTAATGTATTTGCTTCGGTTGGGTTTTTTATTTTGTATATAGAGGATTCTTTTTGTGCAGAGTTCAGCTTTATATAAGTGCCTTTGGAGTAACTAACTGCAATTTGATCAACTCTTTCATTATCTTTGTCACCACTATGACCTTTTACGAATTCAAGGCTCACATTCTTTAAGCGTGCATGATCTAATGATTGCCATAGATCTTGATTCAAAACTGATTTGCCAGATGCAGTACGCCATCCATTTTGCTTCCATCCTATAATCCAATGACAAAAGCCATTAATGAGATATTTGCTATCCGTTTTAATTGTTAGGTTTGGATGAAGAGGTAGATTTTTTAAATATATTAAAGTTTCCAGGACAGCTTTGAGCTCCATTCGATTATTAGTGGTTTCAGGTTCAGCTCCACCAAACTCTTCTACCGCACCATTCTCAAAACGTATTAGTGCTCCCCAACCGCCTGGCCCTGGATTCCCACTACAAGCTCCATCACTTGCAGCGGTTATCACTCGTCCGCGCTTATAAGTTGTTTCAGCATTTTTGTCAGACAAGGTTTTTTTGCTCCAAATATGATTTTAATGGTGGGAACTTATTTGGGGCTTTTGTTTTTTAAGCTTAGTCAGGTTAATTTTTAGATTACTTTATCCAGAAATTGCTATTTGATTTTTAGAGGGTATTCCTGAAGTTTGTGGAAAGAAACTTTACTTATAAAATCCAGGTAATTCTTTTATGTTTTCATGTTTGATTGTGGCAAAATAATCCTATGGAAGTTGAGCTGCCTTTTTCAATTTTGCTTTGGAATGATCCATAGGAATGAATTATATTTTGTTTAAGTAGTTGTAGAGTGTATATTTGCCTTGAGAATAAATGAGTTTATAGAAAGCTTTCTACAAATATATTTTCAAGATGAATTTTATTTATGAATTCATAAGAAAAGCCGATCTATGAAAAAGATCGGCTCAGTATTTAAGTAGAAAGTAATGTTACTCAAATCAACTTTTTGAAGTTATTTAAGAGTTACTTTACCTCCTGCATCTTCTAGTGCCTTCTTAAGGTTCTCTGCTTCGTCTTTCCCAATACCTTCTTTAATAGTCTTGGGTGCGGCTTCAACCATTGCTTTTGCGTCTCCAAGACCAAGACCAGTGGCTTCACGAACAGCTTTGAGGACTTTGATCTTGGCAGAAGCTTCAAAACCTTCCAGGACAACATCGAATTCGGTTTTTTCATCAGCTGCCTCTGCACTGCTATCACCTGTAGCGGTGCCTGGAGGTGCCATTACAACGCCAGCGGAAGCAGCGGCTGAAACGCCAAAAGCATCTTCAATTTGTTTTACTAGCTCAGAAGCTTCAAGTAAAGAAAGTTTTTTGAGCGAGTCGAGAATCTCGTCGGTTTTTGCAGACATGATTTGGAATTGAGCAACTAATTAGAGGAGGAAAGTAGTGTCGAAGGTAGATAGTTCAGCTTTCGCCACTTTCGGCATGCTGTTTTAGAGATCTGGCAAGACCAGAAGGAACCTCGTTAATTCCAACAGCAACTTTGGTAGTTACTGCATTTAGTGCACCAGCAATTTGTGCCATTAGAACTTCCTTAGTGGGAAGGCTTGCAATAGCTTTGATCTCATCTTGAGATAGCAGCTTGCCTTCGAAAAGTCCGCCTTTGGTGTGTGATTTATTGGTTTCCTTTTGAAAGGATTGCACAGCTTTAACTGCGCCCCCAATATCACCCTTTACAAGAACGAATGCATTGGTGCCACTAAGTAAGGATTCGAGATTGCCCCAGGCATCATTCCCATCAATTGCATGACGCATCAAGGTGTTTTTGGTTACCTTGCATACACCACTGTTAGCTTGCAGACGTGTCCGCAGGTCAGACATTTCCTTGATGGATAAGCCCTGATAGTCCAGAACTAATGCCATTTCAGCCTCGTCAAGAAGTCCTTTGAGTTCTTCGACGATCTGTTTTTTGCTCTCCAGCGTGCGGCCCATAGGGATTGGATCGAATCGGGGGAAGAAGCTGGACACGCGACCGCTAATTCTCTTTCTGTGAAGAGACGAGGCCGCGTTTGATTCAATCCTTTTGATTGGAAAAATCTTTGCGCATGCCTCGGTAGGAGTTATGGATTCATTTAATTACTAGGTGAATTAAATGAACTTGGTTCCCTACTGTCTTTGGCCGGGCGCCTGCCCGTTGGCTTTCGCCATTTATTAACGATACATCAAGACAGTCAAGTTTCTTCTTGGATTTCCTGCAAAGCTGTGACATCCACCTCTATTGATGGTCCCATAGTTGATGTGATGTAAAGACTCTTCCAGTAACGCCCTTTAGCTCCACTAGGTTTGTGCCGGTCGATAGCTTCTTGCAAAGTTTTTAAATTTTCGAGTAATGCTTCGGGAGAGAAGCTTGCTTTCCCGAAACGCACATGAACTATTCCAGCCCGATCGGCTCGAAACTCTAATTTCCCTGCTTTAAATTCCTTTATGGCACTTTTTAGGTCGTTAGTTACTGTTCCTGCCTTTGGATTGGGCATCAGACCACGTGGTCCAAGAACTCTTCCTAGTTTTGCAACTTTTGGCATCATGTCTGGAGTTGCTATGAGGAGATCGAAATTCATTTCTCCTTTATTAATAGTTTCAATAAGATCATCATCCCCGGCTAATTCAGCCCCAGCAGATTTAGCTTCTGCGACTTTTTCTCCTCCTGTAATTACAGCAATTCGTACTGTCTGACCACTCCCTTGAGGTAGGGCTACGGTGGTTCTTAATTGTTGATCAGTGTACTTGGGATCTATTCCTAAACGCACATGAGCTTCAATAGTTTCGTCGAATTTGGCATTTGCAGTTTCTTTGACCAGTTTGATTGCTTCAAATGGTTCGTATGTTCTGTCCTCGACTTTTGAGACGAGGCTGGCCATGCGCTTTGATTTTGTTTGCATAGTTTTTTAGGGGTGATATCGACAAAATATGTCTCCCCCTGTATAGGAAAAGTTTGGTAGCAAAGTTAACTGAATTACAACTTTTAGTCCCCGATGGATACGCCCATGTTTCGGGCAGTTCCTTCGATGACTCGCATTGCAGATTCAACGTTAGAGCAGTTCAGATCAGGAAGTTTAGTCTTCGCGATCTCTTCTAGCTGTGCACGACTAATAGTACCTGCCTGACCTTTTGCTGACTCGCCTGAACCTTTTTCTATACCTGCCGCTTTGGTAATAAGTACAGAGGCTGGTGGTGTCTTTGTGATAAAGGTGAAACTTCGATCTTCAAAGACCGAAATCTCTACAGGGATAACAAATCCTTCTTTATCCTGTGTTTTGGCATTGTATTCCTTGCAGAACGCCATGATATTTACTCCGTGTTGACCTAAGGCAGGACCAACAGGAGGGGCGGGATTTGCTTTGCCGGCCTGGAGGGCCAACTTGATCACAGCTACGACTTTCTTTGCCATCGGCGAGTGGAATTGGAAGACTGTGGATCACCTGACTTAATTAGTTACAGGTGTGGTGAGGTGGTCAACCTACCTCTTGGGCCGCCCTCCACAGGGAGGCGGCCGCCGCTGATTTAGTTTTGTTTGGTGATTTGAGAAAACTCAAGTTCAACTGGAGTCTCTCTTCCAAAGATGGAAAGGAGGGCTTTTAATTTGCTCCTTTCTCCAGAGACTTCGATGACTTCACCTTGGAAGTCTTTGAAAGGTCCTGAAGTTACAACAATTTGGTCCCCTTCAGTTAGATCTAGCTTGACAACAGCTTTTTTCTCCGCTGCACGTTTAAAGATCCTATCTACTTCTTGTCTGCTAAGTGGTCTAGGTTTGATATGGCCACGTGATTTACCTGTGGCGCGACGATCTTCGGCACCTACAAAATTTATGACATTTGGAGTACTCCGAACAGCCATCATGGTGTCTTCATCAAGGACCATACGAACTAAGACGTAGCCAGGGAAGACTTTTTCTTCGGTTGATTGACGGGAACCATCTTTTTTTAATTTTACTGCAGGGGTTTGTGGAATTTCGATTTCTATAATGCGATTGCTCACTCCGAGCGTCACGGCACGTTGCTCGAGTGTTGCTTTTACTTTCTTCTCACAGCTTGATGCTACTTGCACTGCATACCATCTAGCTATGGATGTTTTTGCTACGGATTTCTCCGTTGTAAGGGTGTTCTCCTCTCCGTTGTTTGGAGCAGGCAGATCCAGCACCTCTGTTTGTTGTTTGGGTGTGGGATCGGACTCTGGCACTGTGTAATTAGGAAGTGAAGTGTTTAAAAAATTGTGTTGAACTGCTTTTCAGTCAACTGAAAATTTGTGATGAAGCCCATCCATAAAATCGACTTACAGCAGCAATTGTTGCGGCGGAAAGTGTGACCATCAGGATTACAGCAATTGATTCACTGACAAGTTGTTGGCGGCTTGGCCAAACAACTAGCTTCAACTCCTCAACAGTTGCAGTAAAAAAACCATTTTTTTTCAAGGACTCTGTCCTCGGTGAAATTTGGGTTGCTTCTGTTGCCTCTTGGGGAGTGGGGCTTGTCACGAGAAAAAGCCAGGGACTAAAGACTGTGCACTATTTAATGCACAAGCTTGCAAAGTTACACATTAACCGGATGCTTGTTAATTTTCCGCAAAAAACTGCAGTGATTCTGAATCTTCTATAGAAGGTTTAACTCGAATTGCCTTTATATCTTTGAACTGTTCTTCAAGCAATTGAGTCGCCAGAGGGTTTTCCAATTGTCGTCTAAGCACTCGTCTTAAAGGGCGGGCTCCATATTCAGGCTCGTACCCTTGCAAGGCCAAGGTCTCAATGGCTGCTTGATCAATACGTAATTCAAGACCTTGTTCAGATAGCAAATTAGTTAATTCAGTTAAATAAAGCTGAATAATTTGCTGGAGGTCCTCAGTTTTGAGTGGACGAAATCTAATTACTTCATCAATACGGTTTAGAAATTCAGGACGGAATTTTTGGCTTAAGGCTTGATCAATTTGATTGGCTAGGTCTTCTTCGAGAGATCCGACCTTACTGCCTGCTTTTTTAGATAACTTTGCGTTATCTAAAATTGCTCTGCTAGCAAGATTGCTTGTCATAACAATCACCGTATGCCGAAAATCAACTGTTCGACCTTGAGAATCAGTTAAACGGCCATCATCAAGAACTTGGAGAAGCAAGTTAAAAACATCTGGATGAGCTTTTTCAATTTCATCCAAGAGCAAAACTGCATATGGACGGCTTCGCACGGCTTCTGTAAGTTGGCCTCCTTCTTCGTAGCCCACATATCCAGGCGGAGCTCCTAGAAGGCGTGCTACTGCGTTCCTTTCCATAAACTCACTCATATCTAGGCGAACGAGTGCTTCTTCTTCGTCAAATAGTGAAGCTGCAAGTGTTTTGGCGAGTTCTGTTTTGCCAACACCTGTTGGCCCTAAGAATAAAAATGAACCAACAGGACGACGTGGATCTTTCATACCTGCTCGTGCTCTACGAATAGCAGCTGATACGGCTGCAACAGCTTCACCTTGGCCTATGACACGATTACTTAACTCGTTCTCAAGATGTAAAAGTTTTTGCCTCTCACCAGCAAGAACACGTTGGATAGGTATCCCTGTCCAACGGGCAACTACATCAGCAACATCTTCTGCTTCCACTTGGTCGCGCAGGAGCGCGGTTCCTGCTGCTTGAGCTTTAGCAAGGCAATCTTCAATCTCTTTTCGACGTTGTTGTAAACGATGTAGTTGGTCATACTGCAGCCGAGCTGCTTCTTCGAGGTCTCCTATACGTTCTGCATCGCTAATGGCATTTCGTAGATTTTCGTCTTCCTGAAGTAATTCTCTAAGCTCTTCGAATTGTGATCGTTCGGCTAACCAACGTTCTTTTAGTTCGGCGAGACTCTTTGTAGCCATTGCTTTCGCGTTTTCTAAGCGCAAATATTCTTCTTCACTTGTTTGTTCTGCTGAAAATAATGCGAGTTCAAAGCTTTTTAGTTGGGATTCTTTTTCTTCAATGATTTGGGGTTTAGAAGATACTTCCATTTTGAGTTGAGCAGAGGCTTCATCGATTAAATCGATTGCTTTATCAGGAAGACATCGATCACTTATGTAGCGATCTGCTAATCGATTCGCTGTGGTTATTGCTTTGTCAGTAATGGTGACTCCATGATGAAGTTCATATCGTTCCTTAAGACCACGAAGGATCTCAAGACTTAATTCAAGACTTGGCTCTTTGATAAGAACTTGTTGGAAACGACGATTTAAAGCAGGGTCTTTTTCAACAGTTCTTCTGTAGTTTTCTGGAGTTGTAGCACCAATACATCGAAGATCACCCTTGGCAAGAAAAGGCTTTAGTAAATTTCCTGCATCTGCATTTGAACGATCAGTGCTAACAACTGTATGTAATTCATCAATGAATAAAACCACGCCTGCATCAGGATCACTAGCTTCGCTTAATACAGAACGAAATCGTTCTTCGAATTGACCACGGAATTTCGCTCCAGCAATTAACGCTCCTAAATCAAGAGCTATCAGCTTTAATCCTTTTAAAGAGTCTGGGATTTCACCCTCAACGATGCGTTGAGCCAATAATTCTGCAATAGCTGTTTTCCCAACCCCTGGAGCACCAATTAGTACAGGGTTATTCTTGCCTTTACGTGATAGGACCTTGATTAGACTACGTATCTCGGAATCTCTACCAATGACAGGATCTAATTGCCCTGACTCGGCGGCAGCAGTGAGGTCACGTCCATATGCTTCAAGAACCTTAGGCTCTTCAAGAAGTTGAAGAGAAGCTTGTTCGTTTGAAGAGTTTGTTTCTTCGCTGTTTGACGATTTTGATACTGAAGATGAAGCCAAGGTGTTTTCTTTCAAAGCATCAGCTTTGGGAGATGATTTAGGGACTTCATATTGTTTTATTTTTGCTTCGGAGCGGCGTTGATTCCTTAAAGGAGAACGTTTTAATTCAGTTTCAAGTCGTTCAGAAGGGAGACCAAGTTCCTCAAATAATTGGCTCCCTATGCGTTGATCTCGGCCTATCCCAATCAAAATGTGGGAAATTTCTATTAGGCGAGATCCCCAAAGACTGCGAAAGTGATCAGCGTTTTCAAGTAGATCTTCAAGGTCATCTCCAATTATGAGGGTTTCCCCACGAGATGTTGGCTGGTCTGCAAGAAAATCTTCCAAACGATCTAGTAAGTCTGAATGATTAATAGGTAAAACTTTAGAAAAATTTTTGTAGCTTTTCTGACTGAAAAGGACTTGAAGTAGATGCTCTACATCTAAATGACCATGCCTCCATCTTCGAGCTACTTCTTGACTATCTAGTAATAAATTCCAAGCGTCGTCACTGAAACGATCAGGATCTTTGGTGAGGCTCTCACTCATATAAGTATTTCTGTGACTCTCTGATGACATAGGACTTAGTGCTCACTATTACTAGATCTCATTTCGATGAGCTCTATTTTGTAGCCATCTGGGTCTTCTACAAAGGCAATGATTGTGCTTCCATGTTTCATTGGACCAGGCTCTCTTACAAGATGCCCACCGTTATCCTTGATTGATTTGCAGGTTGAATAAATATTTTTTACACCTAAGGCAATGTGACCATAACCTTCTCCTAGTACATATTCACTAATATCCCAATTGTGAGTTAGTTCTATAACAGTGTTTTCACTCTCTTTTCCATAGCCAACAAAGGCGAGTGTGAATCTTCCGGAGGGATAATCCTTTCGACGCAAAAGTTTCATGCCAAGTACTTCGATGTAAAACCTAAGAGATTTATCTAAATCACCAACCCTGAGCATGGTATGCAGTATTCGCATTGTTGGCGACTCTTAAAATCACAGAATGCCCCATTTTGGGCAAAGATTCCCATCTCATTATTTCTTGAAATAGCAGGAGTACAAAACAACTAAGAGCCAATTTGTGTTGAGCCTCATAGGATCTCAATACTCCTCGCTAGACAACGTGATCGATTCCTTAGACCTCGTCATCGATACCATCGTTGCTAGAGAAGTTCTGGACTCTAGGGGGAACCCAACTGTTGAAGCTGAAATTGTGCTTGAGGGTGGTGCAATCGGACGTGCAATAGTTCCTAGTGGTGCAAGTACAGGGGCCCATGAGGCTCATGAAATGAGAGATGGAGGGGATCGCTATATGGGTAAGGGTGTTACCAAATCAGTCGCTCACATTGAAGAACGTATTGCGCCTTCTCTATGTGGATTATCTGCTCTTGATCAGTCAGCTATTGATTATTTAATGCTGGAATTAGATGGTACTCCTAATAAATCTCTTCTAGGTGCAAATTCCATTCTTGCAGTAAGTCTTGCTAACGCCAGAGCAGCCGCTAATGGACTTGGCCTGCCTCTATATCGTTACTTGGGAGGGCCTATGGCTTCTATTTTGCCAGTCCCATTGATGAACGTAATAAATGGAGGTGCCCACGCTGCAAATAATCTTGACTTTCAGGAATTTATGCTTGTTCCTCATGGGGCAAGCAGCTTTCGTGAAGCTTTACGCATGGGTGTAGAAGTATTTCATACTTTAAAGAGCCTCTTGGACAAACAGAATTTATCTACTGCAGTTGGGGATGAAGGTGGCTTTGCACCAAATCTCATTAGTAATCA
>QCFI01000011.1 GCA_003280295.1 Prochlorococcus sp. AG-363-C20
ATCGGCATTAGCTAATAATTCACGATAAGAAGGCAATGGTGGTAATGGATTTTGCAAACATTGCACCCATTCAGCAAGTTCTTCTCTAATTACAAAACGAGTACCTAAAAGGTCTAACAAAGACCTTGCGGCCGCCAATGGAAATTCCCAACCGTTTCTTACTCCGCGCCAAAAGCCTCTTGGCCTTATTTTTCTCAATTGTGCCTGTGTAACAGCATCAAAAGGAAAAGATACCTTTATCAATCCTGCAGATGTTAAATCCAAATAACAACTAGAGACTGAAATTGTTCCTGAACACTACTAACTAAACGATACTGAATTTAATTGGAAATAGGCCTTTAGCAATAACCTTTAGGCCAAAAACTAAAGCGTTAAAAACCGCCATCAACTGATTGACTTGGTTTAATAAAACGGCACACTGCTTACAACCGAGCAGCTCGGATGCAAAACAGGGATGCGGTTTTCCTAGAAGAACTTTGTCCCAAATTACGCATGAGATGCTGGCGAAAATCTCTTCATAAATTTACTGACACTAGTTGTATTTACTGTGGAAAACCCTCTGAATCAATAGATCATGTTCTTCCGCTAAGTCGAGGAGGATTGAGTGTTACCGAAAACTGTGTACCTGCATGCCTTTCATGTAACGGACATAAATCAGATACTGAAGTTTTTGAATGGTATAGAAATCAACGCTTTTATGACCCTCGCCGTGCAATGGCACTGCGCGCCTGGATAGATGGAGATCTCAATTTGGCATTACGATTACTGGAATGGGCACAACCAAATCTCATTAACAAAGAACAAACTGTCCAAAAGAATTCACAAAAAAACTGGAAACTACAAACCGTTTAAAACTTTTACCAGACCTGACAAGCAATTACAGAATAGTGTTTTTCACAAATAGAAGCCAATTGATCAGGTCGCTCTGGAACAAAAATGGCTACAAATGCGAAACAAGCAAGAGCTATTGCAAAAGTGATGCGAAAACTACTCTGAAGTTCAGAAATTGCCCGAACATCTACTTTCGGAGTCAACATAGTGACAGACAGTTCAGGGTGACCTAAAGGAGTACTAACCATGGAAACAAACCTCTAATAATACATTTGTACTCATGTTAAAAGATTTTGTCAAGCTCTGCAAGCCTCTTCCTAGTAATGCAAAATTACTAATTTTTGGTGCAGGGTTTAGCGGTTCACATGTTGCAAATCTTGCAAGAAAACTTGGTACACAAGTGATTTGTAGTCGACGTAAAATTGACAGTCCAGGAGCAGATTTTGTATTTAATAGCAGCATTAAAAAACTTCCTGCCAAAAATGAATTCAGTGAAGTAACTCATTTACTCAGCTGCATCCCTCCTGATACCAATGGCGATGATCCAGTTCTTAAAAGCCTTAAAAGTGAATTAGAAGATATGCCCCTTAAATGGGTTGGATATCTATCTAGTACAGGAGTTTATGGAGACTACAAAGGAGAATGGGTTTCAGAGTCCGATGTTGCGAAGTCAAAATTACTAAGAAGTCAAAGAAGACTGGCATGTGAACAAACGTGGCAAAAATCTGGACTCCCAATACAAATCCTTCGACTACCAGGAATTTATGGACCTGGTCGCTCAGCTATAGAAACTATTGAGGCAGGAAAAGCCAAAATGATCGATAAACCACAGCAAGTTTTTTCTAGAGTCCATATAGACGACATTGCTGGATCAATATTCCACCTAATCAATTTAGCTTCTAAAGGTCAAATGCCAGAAATCATAAATATTGCAGATAACCTTCCATCAACAAACATAGATGTAATGAGATATGCAGCTACTTTATTAAATAGTTCATTACCAGCTGTAGAGCCATACCATTTAGCAAAAAAAGAAATGAGTCCAATGGCTTTATCTTTCTGGCAAGAAAACCGAAGAGTCAGTAACAACCTTTTATGTAATGGGCTTGGTTATTCTTTAATACATCCTAACTATAAATCTGGACTTGATGATTGTTTACAGCACTATCGAAAAAATTCTTCTTAAAAATATTATTTAAATGTTTTCAAATCAACTTGATTTATTCTTAATGAAAAAAATCAACTGTTCCCAAAAAGAACTCACAAAAAATGCTAATCAAGAATCCAGAATCTATTTATAACAATCGTATTGTGATAGCACTAGGCGATCCAGCTGGAATTGGAATAGAAGTCACACTTAAAGCTCTGGCTTCTAAACAATTGCCTTCAAAAATGAAACCATTATTAGTAGGTTGCAAAAAAAGTCTAAGCATAGTTTATTCAAACCTGAAATCTCAAGGTATTACTTGTTTAGCAAACCCTAAAGACTTTGATATCGAAAATCTTCCAATAAACGGTGAACTGAATCCAGGACAGCCTAATTCAACTACTGGTGAAGCAAGTTTTCACTGGTTAACACATGCCACTAATTTCTTATTAAGGGGTGAAGGTAGAGCTCTTGTTACAGCACCTATTTCTAAATATTCCTGGCATAAAGCTGGTCATATTTATCCAGGACAAACAGAGAGACTGGCTGAGATGGCAGGGACTAAGCATCCTTCAATGCTCTTCACAGCTGTTTCACCTCACAATGGTTGGCAGCTAAACACCTTGCTTGCTACAACTCATATTCCTCTTGCAGAGGTTCCACAAAAACTCACACCAAAGCTTATTGAATTCAAATTAAATACCCTTTTAAAGTTCTGTAAAAAATTCAAAGACAATCCGAGAATTGCAATTTCTGGACTTAATCCACACGCAGGAGAAGAAGGTGCACTTGGAACAGAAGAAATTCAATGGCTCATTCCACTTCTACAAGAATGGCAAACCAAGCATTCCGACATTCAACTTATTGGTCCAATTTCTCCTGATACTTGTTGGCTTTCTGCTGCAAAAGCATGGCAAAAAGGACCTAACAAAGAAAGTCCAGATGGGATTTTAGCTTTGTACCATGATCAAGGATTAATTCCTATGAAATTAATTGCTTTCGAAGAAGCAGTAAATACAACATTAGGACTGCCTTTTCTTCGAACATCTCCAGATCATGGAACAGCGTTTGACATAGCAGGTAAAGGTTTTGCAAACCCAAAGAGCATGATTGCTGCTTTAAAAGCTTCCTGGAAGCTCACAGAACCTAAATAACTAATTAGGTTTCACTCTCATCAAAACTTCTCCAAACTCAACAGGAGTTCCATTTTCTACAAGAATTTCAATCACTTCACCACTCACTTCTGATTCCAACTCATTCATCAGTTTCATTGCCTCAAGAATACAAACAGTTTGGCCAACACCTATTCGAGTCCCTACTTCCACGAAGGAAGGCTCTCCTGGTGCCGGAGACCTATAAAAAGTACCTACCATAGGAGCAGTCACTTCCACTAAATCTGCTCGTGAAGCCGTCACAGCAGGGGGAGGATTGCTAGGAACAGAAGACTCAACCTTTAATTGAGGTGCTTGCTGTTGTACCTGTGTTTCAGATAAAGAAGCTACAGGTGCCACATTGGCTAAATCAGCTGAATGTGGCAGATTTCGCCTCACCTCTAAGCGAAAATCTTCTCCTTCCAAACGGAACTCTTGAATATCGCTTTCAGCTAATGCAGCTAACAAGCGATGAAGTTCGTCGTGATCAAGCTGTATGGACATTAGTTCTCTCTACCGAGGTAGCTGTCATTGCGTGTATCAACTTTAATTTTCTCACCTATCGAGATAAATAGGGGAACCATTACCTGTGCACCAGTCTCCAGGATGGCAGGTTTAGTTCCTCCAGTTGCGGTATCTCCTTTAACACCAGGATCAGTCTCCTTTACTTGAAGAACTACAGAATTTGGCAACTCAACCTCAAGAGGCTTTCCATTCCAAGAAACCACATTGACCTCCATACCTTCTTTGAGATATTTACGACTAACACCAATTTGTTCAGCGGAAAGTCTAGTTTCCTCATAACTCGACATATCCATAAAAACATAATCACCTGATTCCATATAAGTGTGCTGGAGGGTTGATTTCTCAAGCAAAGCCTGAGGAACCATCTCTCCAGCTCGAAAAGTTTTCTCTACTACATTCCCACTTTGAACAGCTTTCAACTTGGTTCGAACAAAAGCTGAACCTTTACCAGGCTTAACATGTAGAAACTCAACAACACGCCAAACAGCACCATCTAACTCAATAGTGGTGCCAGTACGGAAGTCATTACTGGAAATCATTTCCGCGGCACTTTCACGTGATCATAAGACTGTGCGAAAGTCATGCATCTCTGTCGCCTCTCATGGTTAATAAGAGTCTCCTTAAAACCCTGTTAACAGTTTTTACAGCGATAGGGTTGATTTGGGTTGATCCTGTAGTGGCTGCATTACCACCAGGGAATGCAATTAAAGATCCTTATGAGATTTTAAGAAATGCTCTACCGATAAAACAAAAAGAACTCAGAGAAATTCAACATAAACTTGAAGACACCAGTGATTTAGTACGAAGTAGTCGCTGGTCAAATGTTAGTAAGGCTGTATCTTCTGATCAATTTCGAGTCAGTAATCGCAAAAACGAAATACTTAATGCTATTCCAAGTTCCCGGCAAAATGAAGCAGAGAATATTCTTTCCAAATTAAAAATCAGCCTGTCAAAGCTTGGAGAATTAGCTAACAACAAAGACAAATCTGCCTTTATTAAGGAACGTGAAAGCAGTCTCAAGCAAATAGGAGATTTAGAAGCACTTGTACTAGACGATGCTTTCCCACACAAAATCCCAGAAGAATTTAATAATCTCCCTAGGTTGCTAGGCAGAGCGAATGTATCTATTAAAACAAGCAAAGGCAACATGCAAGCAATAATTGATGGCTACAACGCCCCTTTAACAGCAGGTGCTTTCGTCGATCTAGCTCTCAAAGGTTTTTATGATGGATTACCTATCAATAGAGCAGAAGAATTTTTTGTGCTTCAAACTGGTGATCCCAAAGGACCAAACACAGGTTTTATCAATCCAGATACTAATGAAGAAAGACATGTGCCTCTAGAAATAAGGGTGCCTGACAAAACAGAAACGATTTATAACCACACATTCGAAGAGTTAGGACTCTATACAGAAACTCCTGTCCTGCCATTTGCCACTCCTGGTGCGCTGGGATGGTCACATTCAGGAAGTGCTGTAGATGATGGCTCATCACAGTTCTTCTTTTTCTTATATGACGCAGAACTCAATCCTGCAGGTAGAAATCTAATAGATGGAAATAATGCAGCGTTTGGTTATGTAATAGAAGGGACTGAAATTCTCAATGAATTAGATGTAAATGATCAAATAATCTCAATTACAATTAATAATGGAGCAGATCTTCTGCAATCCCATGCATGAGGCATAAAGTTTGATTAATAGTCTGGATCAACTTGGCGAAAAAGAGATTCTTAATCGCCTTAAAAAGTTTATGGCAATAGGCCAAATTGATGACGATACAGCCCAAGTTAATCCTTTAGGTAAAGACATTCTTATCAACACTGATGTATTAGTTGAAGATGTTCATTTCAGTAAGGAAACCACCTCAGCTGAAGATATTGGATGGCGAGCTATTACAACGAACCTTTCTGATCTTGCCTCTAGTGGAGTCGACCAGATTCTTGGAATAACTGTTGGTATGATTACACCTCCAAAAACTGAATGGAGCTGGGTTGAAGGTGTATATACAGGTATAAAAACAGCTCTAGACAAATTTGGTGGGCAATTAATTGGTGGAGACTGCTCTTCTGGCAAGCAAAAGGTTTTAGCAATAACTGCGATTGGAACTGTTGGATGTATTCGACTTCACCGCTCTCATGCATTAGATGGGGATTTTCTTGTAACGACAGGTCCTCATGGTCTAAGCCGTCTAGGACTAGCTCTATTACTTTCTGATCAATCAATCAAAAAGAAACAATTATCCGAGCACCTAAAAACACAAGCAATAAATGCTCATCAAAGACCAAATCCACCACTTGAAGCTCTTAGAGCACTTGAAAGATGTAAACCAAAAGGATTGCCATGGAGAGCTGCAGGAACTGATAGCAGTGATGGACTTCTTGAGGCAGTAGAAAATCTTTGCGAAAGCAGCAATTGCGAAGCAATACTTGATTTAAAAAGATTGCCTAGAGCTCAAAGCTGGCCTTTAGGAACACATTGGGACAATTGGTGTATGAATGGAGGAGAAGACTTTGAACTAGTTTTAAGCCTCCCCCCAACCTGGGCAAATGCACTACTTAAAACATTTCCTTCATGTCAACAAATTGGATACATGAGATCAGGTCCAGCTCAAGTTACTTGGGACAATGGTAAAGCAATACAAAAATCCAACTTATTAAAATTTAAACATTTTTAACCTAGTAAAACCCTCCTTTAAATTTAGAAAAAGGAGGGTTTACCTTTTAGTCAAATTCTACTTCCAATTCTGAGAAACAATTTCAGCTAAGTCAACAACACGTTGACTATAACCCCACTCGTTATCGTACCAAGCCAATACTTTAATCATATTACCTCCAATAGACATAGTTAAAGCTTCATCAACTATTGTAGATTCATTTGTTCCTGCATAATCAGTAGAAACCAAAGGTAAATCTCCATACTTAATAATTCCTTTCATTGCCCCTTCTGAAGCTGTTTTTAATGCGGTATTAACTTCTTCTGCTGTTGTAGAACGACTGGCTTCAAAAACTAAATCAACAGCAGACACATTAGGGGTAGGAACACGCATAGCAATCCCTGTAAGTTTGCCCTTCATCTGTGGATAAACTAAAGCAACCGCCTTCGCGGCACCAGTGGATGTTGGAACAATATTCATTGCTGCAGCCCGTGCTCGTCTGAGATCTCTATGACTATTATCAAGAATACGTTGATCACCTGTATAACTATGAATGGTCGTCATCAAACCTTTATTAATGCCAAAAGTTTGATCTAATACTTTTACTATCGGAGCCAAACAATTAGTCGTACAACTTGCATTGCTAAGAATATCAAAATCTTCATGACGATATTGATCTGCATTAACTCCAACTACATAGGTTCCTACTCCATCACCCTTTCCAGGGGCAGTAAGAATGACTTTCTTAGCTCCTGCTTGAATATGCTTACTTGCCCCTACATCAGTATTAAAAACTCCAGTCGATTCAATGACTAAATCTATCCCCCACTCTTTCCATGGCAGATTTAAAGGATTTCTATCAGAAAAACACTTAATGGTTTTTCCATTAATAACAAAAGTGTCATCAGTATGACTAATCTCTGCATCTTTAATTTGACCAAGAATTGAGTCATACTTCAATAAATGCGCACATGTCTGTGGATCAGACGTGACATTAATTCCTACGACCTCAATGCCTGTATTGGCGCCTCTACTCAACCAACAGCGCATAAAATTGCGCCCGATTCGGCCAAATCCATTTATCGCAACGCGCAGGGTCATATCAAAAGCGGAAAAAACCGCAGGGTTATTGGCCGCCGATCATACAGACATGGGTCTCACCCTTAAGACTTCGAATGTGCCACAAATAACAAATAACATCTCAATCCCCTACAGAACTATGGTTAACACTCGAAAAATTGAAAAAACGCGCGATAACAAAAATATGACTTGTCTTTCCAACTTCTAAAACCATTGGGAAATCTGCTCACTAAGCAACGTCACATCCACTTCATAGGAATTGGAGGTATTGGAATGTCTGCATTAGCTGTGATTTTGATCAAGCGCGGATACTCCATCTCAGGGTCAGACAAGCAAAACAGCAATACCCTTCAACGTTTATCAGCCGAAGGAATAAAAGTTTTTCACAAACAAAATCAAGAGAATATCAACGCAATTTGTAAAAATTACATACACCCCTTAGTTGTAGTCAGCACAGCTGTTCCTAAAAACAATCTTGAGTTACAAGCAGCACAAGAAGCAAATTTAATGATTTGCCATCGTTCTGACATTTTGGCTGCTTTGATTAAAAAACAGCCATCTATTGCTGTGGCTGGTAGTCATGGAAAAACAACCACCAGCACACTTATCACAACTTTACTGTCTAAAAGTAATCAAGATCCAACTGCTGTAATTGGAGGTTTAATACCTGATTTCAAGAGTAACGGCCACGCAGGTTTTGGGAAATTGCTTATAGCTGAAGCTGATGAATCTGATGGGAGTCTTGTGAAATTTCAAGCACAGCTTGGTGTAATCACAAATCTAGAACTAGATCACACAGACCATTACAAAGATCTGCAGGCATTAATCAAAACGATGAAAATCTTCAGTCAAAATTCCAAACGAATACTTGCGAATTATGATTGCCCAAACATTCGAAAACACTTCAAGGCTTCAGCATGGTGGTCGATAAAAACATCTAAAGATGTTGATTTCGCAGCATTGCCAGTAAAAGTTGATGGTAAGCAAACCATTGCAAATATCTATGAAAAAGGGCAACATCTTGGTCAAATTACCCTCCAATTGCCTGGACTCCACAATCTGAGCAATACCATTGCTGCAATCGCTGCTTGTCGTATGGCAGGGATTCCTTTCCAGTTATTGAGAAAGAATATTTACCACCTAAAAACACCTGGACGGCGTTTCGAGTTCCGTGGAATCTGGTCTGGACGACAGATTGTTGATGATTACGCCCACCATCCAAGTGAAGTAAAAGCCACACTCACCATGGCTCGTTTAATGATCAAAAGTGGTACAAGCTCTCTTCCAAAATCACCTAAAAGACTAGTAGTAGTTTTCCAACCACATCGTTACAGCCGAATCAGTAAATTTATGCATGAGTTTTCAATTGCACTTGCAGAAGCAGATCTAATTTTGTTAGCTCCTGTCTATTCAGCAGGTGAAGTTCCTATCAAAGACGCAACAAGTCAATGCCTTGCCAATTGCATTAGTAAACAATATCCCGATCTTCCAGTACTGGTCTCAAAAAAACTAGAGCAAATACCGATTTTAGTAGAAAACGAAACTATAGAGGGTGATTTAGTTTTAACTCTTGGTGCAGGAAACATAAATGAACTTTGGGAAAAATTACAAAATCGCAAAAGACCAAACCAATGGCAGTCCTCAATACTTGCAGCCTGAACCCATTAAATGGGCTCAAGCTTGAAGCATTTACCCCCTTATCCAAATTCACAACTTTGCGCGTAGGAGGGGCCGCACAATGGTTAGCAGAACCAAAAGATATAGAAGAAATTAAATTATTAATTTCCTGGGCCAAAACACATCAAATTCCTTGTCATGTTATTGGAGCTGGGTCAAATCTTTTAATCAGTGACTCTGGCTTACAAGGACTAAGCATCTGCATGAAAAGGTTAAATGGAGCAAAGCTAAATCCTAAAAGTGGTTTAGTAGAAGCGTTCAGTGGTGAGCCGATTCCAAACTTAGCTAGAAGTGTTGCAAAAGCAGGCCTACATGGGCTGGAATGGGCAATAGGCATACCTGGAACGGTTGGAGGGGCTGCAGTCATGAATGCTGGCGCTCAAGGTGGTTGCACAGCAGACTGGCTTCAATCTGTACAAGTAATTTCACTCACAGGAGGTCTACCATTTGAAATCAGCAAAAACGATCTGAATTTTTCATATCGACATAGTCTTCTTCAAGATGAAAAACTAATTGTTCTTTCAGCACGTTTCCAGCTCGAACCTGGACATAGTCACAAAGAAATAAGTCACACCACTCAAGAAAACCTCATTCATCGCACAAGCACACAACCATTTAACTTGCCCAGTTGTGGAAGTGTTTTTAGAAATCCTGAATCACTAAAAGCAGGACACCTAATTGAGAAACTAGGTTTAAAAGGATACCGGATTGGTGGAGCAGAAATTTCTAGAATTCATGCGAATTTCATTGTTAATACTGGAAATGCAACTGCTAAAGACATATATGAGCTAATTTCATTTGTGCAAACCCGCGTAAAAGAAAATCATGGCTTTTTACTTCATCCGGAAGTAATCCCATTTGGTTTTGATTAAAAGGCCTAATCTGGTCTTTCGATTATTAAAGGCATGGCAGCATTCGGACTCCCAAACTTCGGACAACTGACCGAGGCTTTTCGCAAAGCTCAACAAATTCAACAAGATGCACAAAAACTTCAAGAAGAGTTAGAAGCGATGGAATTAGAAGGCTGCAGTGAAAACGGAAAGGCTTCTGTCTGGCTTTCAGGTAATCAAGAACCAATTCGAATAAAAATCGACCCAACTTTGCTCTTAGAAGGTCAAGAAGAAGCAGAAAATGCAATTCTTGAAGCTCTAAAAGCAGCTTACGCGAATTCCACAACAATAATGAAAAGTAAAATGGAAGAACTAACTGGAGGCTTAAATCTAAATCTCCCTGGAATTAACGAGAATAATTAATCATTTCTTCAAGCAGTTCCTTGTATTGCATATATCTCTCCCAATTTGTATCTACCACACATCCAGGCTCACCACTATGCAAACAATTGCGAAATCTACAAGAATGATTATTAATTTGTGCCCGAAGTTCGGGAAACAACATCTGTAATTGAAAGGGCTTAACTTGTAAATCAGGCCTATTAAACCCAGGTGTATCTGCGAGAAGAGAACCTTCACCTAAAGAATACAGTTGTACATGTCGTGTAATATTTCTTCCACGTTGCAATTTTCCAGACAAATCTCCTATTGATATCTTCTCTTTCGGGAGCAAGTAATGCAGCAAGCTACTTTTACCTACTCCAGAAGGTCCACAAAGAACAGATAATTGACAATTTTTACGCTGTTTTATAAAAGCTTCAATTCCGTCTCCATTTCTAATAGAAACTGCTAATGGATTATAGCCCCATGTTTTTAGACGCTGGACTTTTTCTTCAAGTTCTTGGGAAGGAATTAAGTCTTTTTTGGTAAGAATTAAACTAATCTTCAAACTGCTCTTTTCAGCTGTTAACAAAAAACGACTAGCTTGTTTAAAATCAAATGCAGGTTTTTTTAATGAAAGAACAACCACAACTTCATTAACATTGGCTACTGGAGGTCTTGTTAAAAGATTTCTTCTTGGTTTTATCTTACTAACAACTGCTCTATTCTCTTTCCAATCAATTGATTCTAAAAATACTATATCACCTACCTTTGCAAAGGATCCACGATGTCTTAGGCGACTGCGAAGAGTGCAAAGAATACGTAACTTTCGTTTTGTAATTAATCCATTTTTTGGAAAACATTTAGCCTGGTTTTGATCAATCTCAACTATTAAAAAGTTAGCTTTTATAGCAATTACTATTCCTTTTAATTTATAGGATTCATCTGACACCACAAATTACCAACAACCTAACCCAATTTGAAGCTTTTTGAATAATTTTCACTTGATGTCCTTCATTCTCTAAACCAGAAACAACCATCTCTTCAGGCTCACCTTGGTCTAGATATACTTCTAGATTGTCTTCAGGTGATAAATCTTCTATAGCAAGGCGACATCGAATGAAATTTACAGGGCAAGGAGTGCCACGCAAATCAATATGGTACCTAGAGGAACCTTCAGCTATCATCCATTCTTTCCAAATAATCTAGAAAAAAGTCCACTATTGTGATGATGGTTTTGAGGTCCTTTTGCTGAATAGTAAGTCGCCAATTTCTCGAGTAAAATACGTTCTTCTTCGGTAAAACGTTTGGGCAAGTTAACATTAACAACAATGCATTGATTACCTCTTGCTACAGGATTCCCCAATTTAGGAATACCCTTACTCTCTAAGGTTAGTACTGTATTAGGTTGTGTTCCTATTGGTATATCTAAAGTTGCAAGCCCATCAACGGTCTCAACTTGAATTGTGTCGCCAAGAATTGCCTGCAAATAACTAACATTTACTTCTGTATGAATGGTCAATCCATCTCTTCGTAATTTTGAATGATTTTTAACTTTCAAAAAAACATAAAGATCTCCAGAAGGACCTCCACGCAAACCCGCATTTCCTTCACCTGAAACTCGTAAACGAGTTCCCGTATCCACTCCTGCAGGAATATTGATACGTAATTTCTTTCTAACTTGCTTCACCCCTTGTCCTCCACACGTACCACATGGATCTGAAATCACTTGACCGGTTCCAGAACATCCAGGACATTCAGCCACTTGAGTAAAACTTCCAAAAGGTGTTCTAGTTGCTCTGCGAACCTGACCAGCACCTCCACAAGTATTACAAGTACTTGGCCCACTCCCTGCTCTAGCGCCACTCCCACGACAACTATCACAAGTCTCTAAATGGGGTATCTTAATTTCCCTTTCTTGACCAAATACTGCCTGTTTAAACTCAATAGTGAGGTCATAACGAAGATCATCGCCTTGCTGTGGGCCCCTACGTTGCGAACGAGAACCACCACTAGCGCCAGTTCCTCCAAAACCACTAAAAAAGGTCTCAAACAGATCTGCAAACCCACCCATATCTCCCATATCAGGCATACCACTACCACCTAATCCAGCTTCACCAAACTGGTCATATCGCGTACGAGTTTCTGGATCACCAAGCACTTCATAAGCACGCCCTATTTCTTTAAAGCGATCTTCTGCTCCAGGATCTTTATTGATATCTGGGTGATACTGTCTAGCTAAACGGCGATATGCGCGCTTAAGAGTATCGCTATCAGCATCTCTACTGACACCTAATAGATCGTAATAATCAGCCATTAAATCATCACACTCAATGCCAAATACATAATTTATGCCTCTTGATTTGAAGACTCTGTATCAAGATTAGTAGGTGGCTGTTTGCAATTTTCAGAAGAAGAATCCAATTTCTCATCTTTAGGGCCTGGACCCATAGAAACTTTGACTAAAGCATGACGCAAGACTCGTCCATTTAAGTGATATCCGCGCTGCAACTCTTCTAGAACTACATCCTCAGGTTGGTCATCACTAGGTTCTTTAAGGACAGCTTCATGAAGAGTAGGGTCAAATAATTGACCTTCAACTCTCATAGGCGCTACTCCTAATTGCTTAAGAACATCTACAAGTTGCTTATAAAGTCCTTGATAGCTTCTATGAAGAGCTTGTGCTTCCTCTCCTTGTGGATCAAGTTGCTGTCTAGCTCGATCAAAATTATCCACTACAGGAAGTATTGAACTTAGAGTAGTACAAGTAAGTTGCAATCGAAGGTCATCTTGATCACGACTCTGTCGCTTACGAAAATTATCAAAATCTGCTGCGATTCTTACGTATTGACTTCGTAATGTCTCGTGTTCTTTCTCCAGTTGCTGTAAACGGGCTTCATTATCTACAGGCTGATTAATTGGTTCGTTTGAACTATCGGGTTCAGAAGAATTAATTCCTAAATCAGGAGTCTTATTCTCTATTGTTTCTGCTTCCACTTTCAAATCAGAAGGCATTTCAGGCTCTAAGTCAGAATTCACAGAAGGATTTCTATCTTGTGAAGCAAATGACTCTGAACCATGATTAGAAGATTCTTGAGAGGGAGTAGAGACTTCGTCACTCATGAAAGAAACGGTCACACATTCTTTCATGACATAATGAATGGCATAGTGCTACTCACACAAGTTGCGGAAGCCCGCACCTCCTACTATCTAGGTACGGCAAAAGCACATCAGAGTACAAAGAGGTAGGCCAGCTTTTTTATCCAGCTAAAGAGAATGAATTTAAAAAATTAAATATCTAAAATTGATTAAAATTCAATCTTGGATTGATGAGTTAAGACTATTTGCAATTGCTTTTCCTGCTAACCATCCACTACTCCAACAATGTTGAAAATTAAAACCACCTGTAACACCATCAACATCTAAAAGTTCGCCAGCAAAATACAAGCCTGAAGCAATTCGGCTTTCCATAGTGGCAAAGTTCACCTCTCGAAGGTTTACTCCTCCAGCAGTTACAAACTCCTCACCAAATGGTCCTTTACCGCATACGGTATAAGAGCTACATAACAATAGATCAAGTAGTCTTTTTTCTAATAAAGAAGACAGTTCAGCCCATCTCATCAGAGGATTAATATTGATAGTCTTTAAAATTATCAGCCACAAACGTCTTGGCAACTTTTTAAAAGGATTAGCCTTTCCTATGCTTTTGCGAGATAATTGAAAACGGCATGTATTTAGTAATTCACTGGCAAGTAAATAATTACTATCAATCCAATTAATAATTAATTGAGCCTTATATCTATTTTTGTGCAGCTCACGAGCTGCAAATGCAGACAAACGAAGAATTGATGGGCCACTAAGCCCTACATGAGTAATCAAAACACGTCCCTTTTCTTTAAAAGACTTACCACCAACAACTAACTTGAGACTAATATCATCCAAAGCAACACCTGAACAAACTTTTAGAGGAAATGCGTCTAACTTAAAGGAAAAAAGTGAAGGCGCCGGATCAACAATTGTATGACCTAAATTAGAAGCTAATTTACGCCCACTTGGATGTCCTCCAGTTGCAATTAATACTTTTTTCGTTTTAATTGGCTCTCTACCTTGAAGATAAATAAGGAAGCCCTTTTCTTTTAAGTAGTCCACCCGATAAACTGCACTTTTTCTCAAACAATGAACCCCAGCCACTTTTGCAGTACGCCTCAAACATGCAACAACTTCCAAAGATGAATTGGACACAGGGAACATTCGTCCATCTCTCTCAGCAACCAAATCCAAGCCCTTTTCTGCAAACCAAGTAACTGCATCAGCTGTAGCAAATCGGCTAAAAACCCCAAATAAAGACGATCTTCCTCGCGGGTAATTATTGACCAAGTCAATAGGGTCCCAACTTGCATGTGTGACATTGCATCTGCCTCCTCCACTAAGACGAACTTTTTCAAGTGTCTTAGATGTGGATTCACAAACAAAAACTGAAGTCACACCCTGTTCGGCAGCTGTGATCGCACCCATAAAACCAGCAGGACCGCCACCAATGACAATCAAATCAACTGGTTGGTTTGAAAGTAAGTGCAACTCCGTTATTGCAATAGCGTTTACCTGTAGGTCTTGGGCCATCATTAAAGACATGTCCTTGATGACCACCACAACGAATACAGTGATACTCAGTTCTAGGAACGATCAATTTATAATCTACTTTTGTATCTATAGCATTCGGTAAAGGGTCCCAAAAGCTTGGCCATCCAGTCCCACTATCAAATTTCTTTGAAGAAGAAAACAAAGGTAATTCACAACCAGCACAAAGAAAAACGCCATCACGTTTCTCGTCATTCAATAAACTAGAAAAAGGAGGTTCAGTGCCTTCCTCCCGCAGTACTTTATAAACTTGAGGAGAAAGGCGCTTGCGCCATTCAGAACTACTTAACGACCATGAAGGATCAATTGCCTTAGATGCAGCTAAAGCTTTTATGGGACTTGAAAAAAACCCAAGAATTGCTGTCAGGAAACCCATTAGAAAGCTACGACGACTAAAAAAGAGGAAAACACCTTGCATAACGTTAAACAAATTCCGTAAACAATTTTCTAATTAAAAACTACTCAAGTATGCAATCAGAAACGAGAAATGATTGATAAACCCTCACTACTAATTGACCAGGCACATCGATTCAGCGTTGCTCCCATGTTGGATTGTACAGATCGACATTTCAGAGTACTTATGAGACAAATCAGTCGTAGAGCATTGCTTTATACAGAAATGGTTGTAGCAAATGCTTTGCATTACAACAAAAGTAGAGATCATCTCCTAAATTTTAGTGCTATCGAAAATCCAATTGCACTACAAATTGGAGGAGATGATCCAAAACTTTTATCTGAAGCAGCAAAACTTGCAGAAGCATGGGGTTACGACGAAATCAATCTAAATGTTGGTTGTCCTAGTCAAAAAGTTAAAGCAGGAAACTTTGGAGCTTCAATGATGGCAAATCCTGATCAAGTAGCACAATGTGTAGAAGCCATGTCAAATAGCAGTCCCCTGCCAGTAACAGTTAAACATCGTATAGGAATCGACAATCTTGATAGCAATGAGTTTCTAAAAAAATTTGTTTCTATCGTTTCTTCTGCTGGTGCAAAACGTTTTGTAGTTCATGCAAGAAAAGCATTGCTAGAAACCTTAAATCCAAAACAAAATCGAACGATTCCTCCTCTTCAATATGAAAAAGTTGCCTGGCTCAAACAACAATACCCTGAGCTAAAAATTGAATTAAATGGCGGTTTAAATTCCCCATCAGATTGTTTAAATGCTCTAAAAATATTTGATGGCGCAATGGTAGGTAGAGCTGCTTATTCACATCCTTTACGTTGGCAAATAATCGATGAAATAATCTATGGGGAAAAGCCTAGAAATACAAATGCATCAGGAGTAATCAGAGCACTAATTCCTCATGCACAGCAACACCTTCAACAAGGCGGAAAACTATGGGATATCTGCAAACATACATTGCAATTAGTTGAAGGAGTACCTGGCGCTCGTTCTTGGAGAAAAAATCTCAGCTTTAAAGCTCAAAAAGCAAAAGCCGAGATAAACATTTTAGACGAAGCAGCAAGCCAACTAGAAAATTTAGGACTGTAAAAAAACTTTTTAGCCCTCTGCTCCCCCATAATCACTATTTTCATCAGCGTTAAAGCTACCTCCATCAGGAGCGGTACCCCTACGACGACGACTGCGTCCCTCTTCACGATCCGAAGAATCTGAAGATGCGCCTCCATAACTGCGATCTTCCCAACCTTTAGCGCCAGAGGGACGATCACCGCCGCCTTGACCACCGCCGCCGTAGCCGCCTTGGCCACCGCCGCCGTAGCCACCTTGACCACCGCCGCCGTAGCCGCCTTGACCGCCGCCGCCGTAGCCGCCTTGGCCACCGCCGCCATAGCCACCGCCGCCATAGCCGCCGCCGTAGCCGCCGCCGCCGTAGCCGCCGCCTCTACGCGGAGCACTGCCTCTTGGTTCTGCTTTGTTAATCCTTAATGGCCGACCCATCATTTCAGAGCCTTGAAGAGCCTCGATAGCAGAAGCTTCTGCTGCATCATCAGCCATCTCAACAAATGCAAATCCTCTTTTACGACCTGTGTCGCGTTCTAGAGGAAGGGAACAGTTCGCAACCTCTCCAAAGGGAGCAAACAATTGAGCGACGTCTTCCTGCTCAGCGCGGAAGGGCAAATTGCCAACAAAAATACTCACTTGACTTTTGGACCGAAAATAAATGGACCTATTGGACCAGAAATAACCTTAAGAGTTTATAACTCAAAGAAGAATCATTTCATCTATGCCTAAGTAGGGTAAACCCGCCAGCGCAATTTCATCAGTCTTTTAAAGAATCAATGCGACTACGCCAAAAAATCAATTGCTCTTCAACCCTCTCAAAACCAGTGCCACCTTCACTAACCCTTGAGGCTACAACTTGCTTAGGGACAATCTTTTCATAAATATCCTCTTCAATAGCCGAATCAATATCTCGCCATTGTTCAAGACTGAGATCCTTTAATAAAATTCCTTGAGCAAGAGAATCCTTTACTACTCGACCAACCTTTTGATAAGCCTCTCTAAAAGGAACCCCTTTTGTTACTAAATAATCTGCTACATCTGTTGCATTAGAAAAATCAGATGTAACTGCAGAAGCAAGTGTTTCAGAACAAAATTCTAATCCTTCTTCCATAAGAATAGACATTGCTTCTATAGAGTCTCGAACTGTTATGACTGAGTCAAACAGTGCTTCTTTATCTTCTTGAAAATCCTTATTATAAGAAAGTGGAAGACCTTTAATCATGGTCAATAAGGCTTGTAAATGTCCAAAAACTCGGCCACACTTACCTCTAACTAATTCAGGCACATCAGGATTCTTTTTCTGAGGCATTAAACTACTTCCAGTAGCACAACGATCAGTTAAATGAACAAAATTAAATTCTTCAGACGCCCAAAAAATAACCTCTTCAGCCAATCTACTAAGATGTGCCATTATTAATGAGGTAGCTGCAATAAATTCAACTGCAAAATCACGATCACTAACTGCATCTAAACTATTTGCATAAATTTTTGAAAAGCCTAAAGCTTTAGCTGTTTGACGCCGATTAATAGGAATAGAAGTGCCTGCCAAAGCAGCCGCACCAAGAGGAGAAATATTTACTCTTTTTCTAACATCTCTTAAACGTTCTCTATCTCTTTGAATCATCTCTATATAAGCAAGCAAATGATGTGAAAGAGACAATGGTTGAGCTCTTTGCAAATGTGTATAACCAGGAATAAGAGTATAAAGATGATTTTCTGCTTGAAGTAACAAAGCGATTTGAAAACGTCTTAAATTAGTATCAAGTTCATCTATACGACGTCTTAACCAAAGTCGTAAGTCAGTCCCTACTTGATCATTTCGACTACGTCCAGTATGTAATTTTTTGCCAACAGAGCCTAGAAGTTCAATTAAACGTCGTTCAACTGCATAATGCACATCCTCATCAAAGGTATTTATTTTAAAATTACCTTCAGAAGCTTCTAAGCGAATTTTCTCAAGACCTTGAACCAGCTGTATGACTTCTTCTTTATTAAGCACTCCACATTCTCCCAACATCTGAGCATGCGCTACAGAGCCATCTAAATCTTCCTCTAATAGATTTATATCGAAAGAAATAGAAGCGTTAAAACGCTGAATAGCAGGATTTAAACCCTTCTCAAACCGATCGCTCCAGACTTTAGCCAAATTCCTTTTTGCCAACGGTGCATCTAATAAAGCAGTTTGAGTTGAACTTGTCAGGAAACAACTTATTTAATAGTAGGAAGTGTCAATCCATCATTGATTTTTAAAAGAACCATTGAAGCATCATCTTCTAACTGATGATCAATACCAACAAAACGATCTAAGCGAGAAAAAAGCTTATCCAATATTTCCTGTGCAGCCAAAGCATTCTTACAAGCATCTTCCAAAGTACTTATTAAGCGAGCTTCACCAAAACGATCTCCAGCTAGACCTGGTGCTTCAGTAACTCCATCCGTGTAATACAAAAGAACATCACCAGGCTCCAGAATAATTGAGCCACAACCATAATTTGCATCAAATTGCAAACCTATTAAAAGACCAGGCGCATCCAAACGTGAAACACTTCTTTGCGCTGCTCTCCAAAGTAATGGTGGATTATGTGCTGCATTTGCATAACGCAAGCGTCGAGTACCTGGATCAAAATCAGAATAAAAGAGAGTAACAAAGCGATGAGAATGCTCCAGATCTACTTGAGCTAATTGATTGAGATCATGAAGAATTCGATCTGGAGGCAATCCACTTAACACTTCCGCTCGCAACATTCCGCGAAGCATTGTCATTAACAAACAAGCAGGGACACCTTTTCCCATGACATCACCAATAACAAAAGCCCATCTACTTTTTTCCCGACTACTACCTATTAATTCTGGCCGCATAGACATAAAATCGTAATAATCACCTCCAACCTGAAAAGCTGGACGACAACGAGCCGCAAGTTCTACACCTTCAATCACTGGGCAACGATCAGGCAACAATTGAGCCTGTATTTCAGCCCCAATACTTAATTGTCGATCAACTCTTTCATGTCTACGGATTTCCTGAAGAGTCTGATCATTTTCAATGGCAACACCCGCCAGATCTGCCACCAATTGCAAATGACGACGATGAATATCACTTAAAGGGAAAGCACTTTGTGTATCAAAAACGTATAAACGCCCTCTTTGCTTGCCACGAGCAACTACAGAAGTTGTAAAAATGCTTGCTTTAATCATATGACGCTGAACCATGCGATCCATCATTTCCAATTTCTTTGGATCAGCACCAAAACCAATATTTAAACCTGCTTCCATAGAGGCAATTTGCCTCAATAATTCATGATTTTGATCAAAAGGAAGTGATTGAAGTAAATCTCTCCAAATACGACCATCAACTTGAAAAGGAACCAATAAAGCACCTTCAACTCCAACTAAACGAGAAGCTACTATTGGGACCAACTCTAGAAATCGATGCAAATTTGTAAAGCTACGTAGAGCAAACGCCAAAGAAGCCAATAATTTTTGATTACAAGACTGTTCTGTGGACAAACTGTCCAACAATTCCCTAAAAGATTCAGAAGCAGAATGAGATTGCTGATTACCTTGCAAGGAGGCTGCTGAAAGTGACCTTGGAGGTTTAGTGCTCACTGCATCAGCACTATGGGATTTGAAACGTAGCAAATTCTTTCCAAAAAAACCTTTAATAAATCACCGTTTTGCTAATAATGCTTCTACAAATTCAAAACTTTTAAAAGGTCTCAAATCCCTTATACCCTCGCCAGCACCAATAAAACGAATAGGTAATTTTGCTTCTGATGCTACAGCTAATGCCACACCACCACGAGAGGTACCGTCAAGCTTGGTAATCACCACTCCAGTTAACCCTGCAGACTGAGCAAAAGCCATTGCCTGACGAAGACCATTTTGACCTTGACTTGAGTCAAGCACCAATAAAGATTCAACTCGAGCATCTGGAGCAAGCCGATCGATAATCCTTCTAACCTTCTGTAACTCCTCCATAAGATTATGTTTTGTCTGTAACCGTCCAGCTGTATCAACTAACAACAAATCAACTCCTTTTGATTTAGCCGCGCCAATTGCATCAAAAACTACAGCAGCTGGGTCTGCATTAGCAGTGGTATTTGCAACCACTTGGATACCACTACGGTTTCCCCAAATTTTTACTTGCTCAACAGCAGCAGCTCGAAAAGTATCTGCTGCTGCAATCAAAGCAGAATAACCACTCCTAACAGCAAGATTTGCCAACTTTCCAAGAGTGGTTGTCTTGCCTACTCCATTTACACCTACAAGCAACCAGATATTTAAAGAACCTCTTTCAGGTACAAGAAGATCAGCGCCTGAAGATTGAATGGGTTTATCAAGAAGATCACAAAGTTTCTCTTTAAGAAAACGAAGTCCTTCATTTGCATCGACAACCTCCTCATTCAAACGACGACGCAAAGCATCCAGTATTTGATCAGTTGCTGCCACTCCAGCATCAGCCCTTAAAAGTAAAGTTTCTAAATCATCTACTACATCAGGTGTAAGTGGATCATCACCAAGTTTTTCTAATAAGCCTGTGACAAACCTCTGACGAGATTTCTCAAGACCTTTTTTAAGTCGACCAAGCCAATCCAATTCTTCCAAAGAAATTTCTTCTGCTTTCTGACCTTGTGCTTCAAGAACCCCTTTAGACCATGTAAAAGCTTCATCAATATCACTAATCTGTGAATCTTGGCTTTTTGAAGAATTTTCAATATCAGTAACAGTCTTTAAAGGCTTTTTTTCTTCAGACGATTCAAATTTATTTTCTGATGATTTTTTTTGAATTTCAAGCTGTTGATCAATTAATTTTTGGCTTAATACATCAGATTTTTTTTCCTGCTGCTGTTGTTTTAACCTAGCAAATGCTTCTTTCGCCCATTGAAGTGAATCATCATGATTAGAAGTATTTTCAAGGTTATTATTAATCAAACTGGAAGCAGTTTTATTCTCATCCGAGTGAGAGTCTTCGAAAGAGTCAATATTTTTTCGTTTAAATTCGTCGTAGACCATCATTCAACAATTAGATTTGACGCACTCTGTAATCTTCTCAAAACACCATTAATCATACGGCGACCTTGTTCATCGCTATAGCGATGAGCTAAATGAACAGCTTCATTACAAGCTACAGCAACAGGCGTCTGAAAATTAATTAAATCTACAAAGGCCAATCTCAATATATCTTGATCAATTCTAGGCAATCTTTTAAGTCTCCAACCTTCCATAACAGAATCAAGACGAGCATCAATAATATTCCGTTGTTCAAAAACTAAAGTCACGCGTTTCATGGCCCCAAGACGAATTTCTTCTTGATCACTAAGAACTAACAAACGAGGTAAGTCCAAACTTCCAGAGAGGCTATTCAAAACAGTTTCTGACTCAACCAAACAACTGTTTAAATGTTTACGAATTCGATCAACAGAAGTTTTGTTCAAATCTTGTAATTCAGTTTCCAGTAAATGCTGTTGAGCTATTTCCAGTTGTCCAGCAGCGTTATCCAAACCTTCACGACAATATTCCATCAGACTTTGAAGGGCCCTAGTTAAAAGACCTTCAAAAGATAAAGACTCCAATTTACCAATCTCATACTCTGGAATTTGGCCCAAAATTAAAAGCGCTAATTCACGTGAGACAGACCTAGGTTTAATCATCTCAACAAGACTCTGAAGATAACTATCAACTCTGGGAAGAAGCTGAAGAGGTTGCTGTCGTTGTTCTCAATTGAGCAAAGAGACTCGAGAAACTTCGATTAGCTGTTGGCTCTCGATCATCAGGGTTAACTATTCCAGCTGAAATAATAGTTCTAAAGGCATCCTCAACAGAAATATTTAAATCCTTAACTGATGACTCTGGAACAAGCGTATACCAACCGGTAGTAGGGTTTGGAGCTGTAGGAATAAAAACACTTAATAGAGGTTCATCCAATTCTGGCTGTAAAGAAGGGCCAACTAAACCAGTCACAAATCCAACACTAAAAAGGCCTTCACGTGGATATTCAACCAAAACCACTCTGCGAAATCTAGTCGAATTATCTCTCAAGAAAGTTTCTAAGAGTTGCTTAAGAGTTTTATAAACCGAACCAGCTAAAGGAATACGCGAAAGAGTACCTTCTCCAAACTCTAATAACCAACGCCCAACAAAATTACGAGCCATTAAGCCAATTAAAAGAATTCCTAACAAAGGCACTGTCAGGCCTAACGCAAGATTAATTAAATCCTGCAAAAGAGGATTGAGAGTAATAAAAGGGTTTAATTGCTTTGGAATCGAAGTAAGGAACGCCAAAACAAAGCGACTTACAACAGTAGAAAGCCAAATTGTGGTCGCCAATGGAATTACTACAAGCAATCCCGCTATTAGGTCATTCTTAAGATCCTGCTGAAGCCTAGAAGCCAAAGAAAGATCTGTTCTGGGAGTGGATTCGACCAAGAATGTTCTTTTACCTTTTCCTATTTTATTCAACTAAGGTAACAATTTTTCTTTACAAAAGAAAACCAATTGGGACAGTAGTGAAGCCAAGCAACACAAAAACAAACTTTTTTCTTCTCTCTTGACCTTAAAACCTGCGTAAAAACAATGGGAAGCCTAAAAATCAGCTATGAATTGTCCAAGAAGCTTAGGTATGCTTAAACATGCTGTTCTAAGATTTTTTTACATTTATTTTGAAAAGAAGAAAAATCCAAAATCAACTAGAACTAAGTCAAGAACTTAAAAAAGCAGCAATAAAACAAGGATTTAATCTAGTAGGAATTGCAAGAGTTCCAGGAAGTGAACGCATAGAACTCCGAACAGCAGCCTTACAACGCTGGCTCAACGCAGGGCATCAAGGTGAAATGAAATGGATGGAAGCTCCACGAAGACAAAACATTGAAACACTTCTCGAAGGAGTCAAAAGCATTCTTTCAGTAGGACTGAACTATTACGTAAAAAAAGAAAAAAACCCTAAAGCATTATCAATAGCTCGCTATGCCTGGGGAAAGGACTATCACAAAATAATCAACAAAAAGCTCAAACACGTAGGAAAATGGCTCCAAAAAGAAAGCCCCAACTGTCGATGGAAAATATGTGTCGATTCAGCTCCGTTACTCGACAAAGTATGGGCCGAAGAAGCTGGACTGGGTTGGATTGGTAAACACAGCAATCTTATAAATAAAGAATATGGATCTTGGATTGTTTTAGGACATCTTTTATGTACAGAAACTCTTCTGCCAGACATTCCAGCAAAACCAGTCTGCGGTAAATGTCAAATCTGTATAGAACAATGTCCTACTCAAGCAATAACAGAACCCTTTGTAGTCGATTCAAATAGTTGCCTGGCATATCACACAATTGAAAACAGAGCCTCAAAATTACCAGAAGAAATTAAATCATCATTAGGTAATTGGATTGCTGGTTGTGATATTTGCCAAGAAGTTTGTCCATGGAATAAAAAAGAGCTATTAAGTAGTCAAGACCCAGACATGGCTCCAAGAGATTGGATCTTAAAATTAACAAAAAAACAAGTGCTTTCCTGGAGTGACAATAAATGGGAAGAGCAGCTCAGTGGATCTACACTCAAAAGAATTAAACCTTGGATGTGGCGTCGTAATGCTGAAGCAATACAAAGTGAAGTTAACTCCTATTCTTAGCAAGAGTTAAAAAGGTGAAATGATCTTAAATCAAAACCGACTTAGAAATACAAAGAATTGGCTTTTATTTATTGCTATAGGGCTTGGAGTCTCTTTTATACAAAAACCAGCAAATTCTTTTGTTCCTTATGTTTTTCAACCAAATTTAAAAAGTTTAAATAATGCAAGTATTAATCTTGGAAAAACTGCTGCACAATTATTTCATTTTGGTCAAAACAAAGAAGCCTCTAGGGTAGCCAAATTAGCAGTGCAATTAAACCCAAATGATGAACGTCTCTGGTCAATCCTTGCCAACATACAAGTTAGAAATAACTTACTCAAAGAAGCAAGCCAATCACTTTCTAAAGCAAAAAAACTTAATCCTAAAAATGCAAAACTGTGGTTTGCAGAGGGTCAATTAAGTCTCCAACAAAAAAAAACCAAGCATGCTATTACCTTAATTAAAAAAGGATTAAGTATAGAACCTAATAATGCAAATGCATACTTTCAATTAGGCAATGCACAAATAATGCAATCAAAACTACAATCTGCACTCGAATCTTTTCAAAAAGCTTCACAAATTCAACCTAATTTTTGGGAAGCTATTAATAATCAAGGCCTTGTTCTTTTTGAAATGGGAAAAACAAATGATGCCATCTATATTTGGCGTAATGTTCTGACAATAAATGAAAATTCTGAACCAATGCTTGCTTTGGCTGCAGCACTAAATCAAATTAAAAAAAACAATAAAGAATCTTTAAAGCTAGCCCAAAAAGCTCTCGTTCAAAATCCAAATTACGTGTCTTCTAAACATCAATCAGAACAACTTTGGGGAAAAAAGCTGCAACATGCAACTCGATTACTTTTAAAAAACCCAAACTTGAAAGATGATGTAAAGAGAGCTTTAGCAAACTCTAACTAAAAAGATTGGATCATGATATAAAACTTGGTAAGCGTCTAATAGATCAGTAGGCTGAGCGCTATTCGGCGTCTAATCCCTAATCTGGATGGTCGAGGAGCGTCTACAACCAATTTCTCTGCATCAAGAAATGCAGCGCTCTTACCTCGAATACGCTATGAGCGTAATCGTAGGAAGAGCTTTACCTGATGTAAGAGATGGACTCAAGCCAGTTCAAAGGAGAATTCTTTTTGCAATGTATGAGCTTGGTCTGACTCCAGATCGGCCTTACCGCAAATGTGCTCGAGTTGTTGGAGATGTCTTAGGTAAATATCACCCACATGGAGACCAAGCTGTCTATGACGCGTTAGTACGTCTAGTCCAAAATTTTTCAAGTCGTTATCCAATACTTGATGGGCACGGAAATTTTGGATCTGTAGATGACGACCCTCCAGCAGCAATGAGATATACCGAAACACGCTTAGCACCAATTGCACATCAAGCATTACTTAATGAAATTGGATCCAAAACTGTTGATTTCTCTCCTAACTTTGATGGATCTCAACAAGAACCAACTGTTCTTCCAGCTCAATTACCATTTCTTCTCCTCAATGGTTGTTCAGGTATCGCTGTAGGGATGGCAACAAGCATTCCACCTCATAATTTAAATGAAATAGTAGATGGAGTTATAGCTTTAATTAAAAAACCAAATTTATCTAATGAACAGTTACTGGAAATTATTCCAGGACCTGATTTCCCTACAGGTGGAGAAGTTTTATTAGGTAGTGGATTAAGAGAAACATATATAAAAGGAAAAGGTAGTATTCCTATGAGAGGTTTAACACATATAGAAGAAATTCAACCTGGTAAAGGTAAGCACCGAAGAAGTGCGATTATCATTACTGAATTACCTTATCAACTAAGCAAAGCTGGTTGGATAGAAAAAGTAGCTGAACTAGTTAATGATGGAAAAATTAATGGAATTGCTGATATTAGAGATGAAAGTGATCGAGAGGGTATGAGAATTGTTGTAGAGCTAAGGCGTGATACTAATCCAGAAAATATTTTAATAGATTTACAAAGAAGAACATCATTACAAAGTAATTTTGGAGCAATTCTGCTCGCACTGGTTGATGGTCAACCAAAACAACTTTCACTGAAACTCTTATTAGAAAAATTTCTAGAATATAGAGAGTTAACTCTAATCAAAAGAACAAAATATTTACTAACAAAAACATTAGATCGATTAGAAATTTTAGAAGGACTGACTAAAGCATTAAAAAACTTAAGACCTGTAATAGAAATGATCGAAAAAGCAAAAGATGCTCTTGAAGCAAAAGCAAAACTTCAAGTGAGACTTGAAATAAACGAAACTCAGGCAGAAGCAGTTTTAGCAATGCCTCTTCGTAGATTAACAAGCCTTGAACAAACTAGTCTTCATCAAGAAATAAAAGAATTAAACAATCAAAAAGAAAAATTAGAATTATTGCTTAAAAATCGTAATAAATTATTAGAAACTCTAGTTAATGAATTAAAGCAAATAAAAAAAAGATTTGGAAACGCAAGGAGAACTCGTCTTATTGAGGGTGGAGATCAATTGTTAGCAGAAAAGATTGCCCATCAACGACCTAATATAGAATTACAAAAACAACAAGCTTTTGCAGGTTTACCTCCTGAAGGAAGGTTACTTATTCAAGATAATAATCAAGTAAAAATTGTTAGTCCTCAGGTACTGGGACGACTCCATTTAAATGAAAGTTCTCAATTGGGTGAAGAAACAACACCTGCAAGACTAATTTGGCCTATAGAATCTAAGCCAAAAATTTTAGCAATAACAAAAACAGGTAGAGTCGCTTTAGTTAGATGGGAATTTGCAGGACAACAACCTGGATTATTAGAAAAATTCTTACCTTCTGGATTAGAAGGAGAAGTCATAGTTTCGCTTCATTTTTTACCAAATGACGATAGCCTCAGTATTGGTCTTCTTACAAGTGATGGCAGATTTAAAAGGTTAGCTATTGAAGAAGTTTTAGAATTATCTGGCAGAGCAGCAACTATTTTAAAACTTAAAGACGGTGTAATCCTTAAGTCTGCAGTTATCTGTCATCCAAAAGGTGAAGTAGCAATAATAAGTTCTTTTGGAAGAATATTAAGGCTTCAGGTCTGTGATGAATCACTACCATTAATGGGAAAACTTGCTCAAGGACCTATGACCATGAAAACTTTTCCAGGAGAATTAATCACAGGTGCAATATCTACTTCAAAAGCTTATGAAAACAATCTAGTTCTTGTAAGTAAATATGGGAAGGTTAGAAAACTTGAATTCTCAAAGATAAGAAAATGTCAACGTGGAGATTTTGGTGAAATGGCTACTCCGCTGAAGAGCATAAATAAAAATATAGATCAAATAATAGATGTATACCATGCAAATTTAATAGGAAGTATTATTACTAATAAAGGTAGAAATGCTAGATTATCTCCACATGATTTAGATAAAGTTATCACAAATGAAAACATAATAAAGTTTATTGATTTAAAAGAAGATGAATATATAGAAAGAATAATACCATTAATCTCTCCAGATGATAAATTATGATAAATATTCTTTTTCTACCCAATCTAAATATTCTTTTGTAACTGTCCCAGTAACATATTCACCTGTAAAGCAAGACAAGTCAAGATCAGAAACTGATGATTGATCTATGATAGATTTTTTCAAATTTTCAACCTTTTGATATATCATTTTATCAATAGACAATTTTTCTTCTATTTGGGCAATGGAGCGATTATGTGCTATTAATTCAGACCGGCTAGGCATATTGATCCCATAAACATGTGGGAAACGAACTGGGGGAGCAGCTGAGGTAAATATCACTTTATTAGCTCCTGCAATACGAGCCATTTGAACAATTTGTTTAGAAGTTGTTCCACGTACAACCGAATCATCTACTAGTAAGATATTTTTATTCTTAAATTCAGTCCCCATAGCATTTAACTTTTGCCGAACTGATTTTTTCCTTTGTAATTGACCTGGCATTATAAAAGTTCTACCAATATAACGATTTTTATAAAAACCCTCACGATATTCTATACCTAATTGTCTAGCAACTTGCATAGCTGCAGGTCTAGAAGATTCAGGAATAGGCATTACAACATCGATATCTCCTGATGACACATATTTTTTAATTGTTTGCGCAAGTGAATCACCCATTCTTAGTCTTGCTTCATATACAGAAATTCCATTCATTATTGAATCAGGCCTAGCTAAATATACATATTCAAAAGAGCAAGGAAAAAGTTGTGGATTTTCAGAACATTGACATGAATAAAATTCTCCATTCACTGATATGAAAATAGCTTCCCCAGGTTCTACATCTCTTACTATTTCATAGTCATTATTTTCAATTACAAGAGACTCACTAGCAAGGATCCAATCATATTTATTTTTTTTATTCAACCTTCTTCCAATAACTAATGGCCTAATACCAAAAGGGTCTCTAAAAGCTAAAATTCCATGGCCAGCAATTAACGAAATAGCAGCATAAGATCCATCTATTCTTTTATGGATTGCTTTTACTGCATTAAAAAGATGTTCAGGAGATAAAGCTATACCAGATATTTCTGATTGTATTTCTGTTGCTAAAACATTTAAAAGCATCTCAGTATCACTAGTTGAATTAGTATGACGACGATCTTTACTAAAAAGATCTTTTTCTAATTGTCTAGTATTTATTAGATTTCCATTATGAACTAAAATTATTCCATAAGGTGCATTTACATAAAAAGGCTGTGCTTCTTCTTCTCTATCTGCTGCTCCTTTAGTTGCATATCTAACATGACCTAATCCAATATTACCTCTTAAAACTCGCATATCTCTAGTTCGATAAGCTTCACGAACTTGCCCCTTTGATTTACGTAAATGAAAAACACTTTCTTGCATCGTTGCAATACCTGTTGAATCTTGGCCACGATGCTGAAGTAATAACAAACTATCGTAAATTTGTTGATTAACCTCATCTTCAGAATGAATACCTACTATTCCGCACATTAGTAAATCAATCCTCAATTAATTAAATCAATGAGACTTAAACAATCATTAAATCAAAGAAGAATTTTGAATACCTATGCGACGGGGTATAGCATTCTCAAAAGAACTCCTTAATTCAGACAAAGGTAATTTAATCAATTGTTTTCCCATTTGTGAAATTAGTAGTTCCTTCTCTACTGTAACTTTACCTATTTTACTAGCAGAAACTCTTCCAGAAGATTGATTTTTAACTTCATTCAATAATAATTTCCAAGCTGTTTCATTTTCAGAAGAAATGCTAATGATTATTCTAGCACCACCTTCTGCAAAAAGAAGTCTATCTAAACGAGCTTTGCTAGATGGAATTTCCCAATGAGCTCCTAAATCAGATGAAATGCAACATTCTGCAATTGTTATTGCTATTCCTCCATCTGATACATCATGAGCAGAACGAATAAGTCCATTATTTATTGCTTGACGTAAAAAAGATTGTATTGATTTTTCTTTCTCTAAATCAATTTCAGGTGGTCTTCCAGTCAAAGAATTATGTATACACTCCAAATAACTGCTAGCGCCTAAACCAACTCTTAAATCACCTATAAGCGTTAAATCTATAGGCACACCAAGCATCCAAATCGAATCACCAGCTTCAACCCATGCTTGTTTACATAAGTTATCTAAATTATCAATTAAGCCAATCATTCCAACTACTGGAGTCGGATGAATAGGTTGTATCGTTTGATCAGTGAGTCGTGTCTCATTATATAAAGAAACATTTCCACCAGTAACAGGTGTTTCTAAAATTTTGCAAGCTTTGGATAAACCTTTACAAGCCAAAGATAATTGCCAATAACCAATAGGATTTTCTGGAGAAGAAAAGTTTAAATTATTAGTTATTGCTAAAGGCTCAGCACCAACGCAACTAATGTTACGTGCTGCTTCAACAACAGCAGCCATGCCACCTCTCTCTGGATCTAATGAAACCCATCTATTTGGACAATCAACAACAGCCGCTATACCTCTATTAGAATTCTTACCATCTTGTGGCCTAAGTCTTATAACAGCTGAATCAGCATTTCCAGGTTTTATAATAGTATTTGCTTGAACTTGATAATCATATTGATTATAAATCCAACGTTTTGAAGCAATTGTTGGATCATCTAATAATGTTAATAATATTTGATTCCATGATAAATTTTTATTTAATTCATTATGTTCAATAAATTCTATCCCTTCAAGAGTTGATTTAGGTAAACTTTTTTCATTCCATTTCCAATGATTTTCGATATTTTCAGGTATATCAGCGATTAAATTATGTTTGTTTATAGGTGTGTCTTCAGCTAATGCATTAGCTGGAAGTTCAGCAACAATGTTACCTTTATGCAAAACACGAACAATATTTTCTTTAAGAACTTTACCTACTACTGAAACTCTTAATCCCCAACGTTCGAATCTTTCCATTAATTGAATTTGTCGTTCTGGTTTAACAATAAAAAGCATTCTTTCTTGCGATTCTGATAATAAAAACTCATACGCAGTCATTTCCATTTCACGAGCAGGTACTCGATCAAGGTCAAGTTCAATACCTAGACCACCTTTTGCTGCCATTTCAGAACAACTACATGTCAAACCAGCAGCACCCATATCCTGAGCTGCAACGACATCACCTTTTTTAAAAGTCTCTAAACACGCTTCTATCAAACCCTTCTCCAAAAAAGGATCTCCAACTTGTACAGCAGGGCGGTCATCCAAAGAAGAACTAGTAAGTTCAGCACTGGCAAAACTTGCTCCACCCATACCATCACGACCTGTAGTACTCCCAACATAAATAACTGGATAATTAATACCTTCTGCTCCAGAACAAACAATTTCTTCTGTTTCCATTAAACCTAAAGCCATTGCATTTACTAAAGGATTACCTGAATAACTCTCGTCAAATGAAATTTCACCTCCAACAGTAGGAACACCAACACAATTTCCATAATGAGCTATTCCAGCTACTACTCCTTCCATTAAAGAAATATTTTTTTTATCTTCTATAGGGCCAAAACGTAAAGAATTTAATATTGCTATAGGCCTAGCTCCCATCGTAAAAATATCTCGAAGTATTCCTCCAACACCAGTGGCTGCACCTTGAAAAGGTTCTAATGCAGAAGGATGATTATGACTTTCTATTTTAAAAGCCAACTTTTGACCTTCACCTAGATCAACAACTCCTGCATTTTCCCCAGGACCAACAAGAATTCGAGGACCTTTAGTAGGAAAATCCTTAAGTAATAATCGTGAATTTCTATAGCAACAATGTTCTGACCACATTACGCCAAACATACCAAGTTCTGTTCTGTTAGGTGGTCTATTTAAACGTCTACAAATTTCCACATAATCTTCTTCTTTTAAACCTTCTTCTTTTAATGCAAGTATGACATCATAATCAACAGAAAACGATTCCATTTTTATTAAATTTCGAAAATTAATTTTTAAAAAATCTTTTGACATAAATTAAATCCATGGATCATCTTCATCATCAACACTTTTTAAAGGTGTTTTTGAAGAGGGTCTTTCTTCAAATGATTCTAAATGATTATTAGAAAATTGGTTATCAAAATTATTATTCCAATCCTCTATTGAATCTAAATTTAAAGAAGGTTTTGATCTTAAAATACGATTTCCAGTTTCTTCCCAAGGTGGTTCTTCCAACCAACCTTCCAATTTACTACCAGCTTGGTCACTAAATTCTTGGATTTGTTCACGTATATTGCGTGAACTCTTTAAAATATTTTGTCTAATACTTGATCTCTCCAAAGGTAAATCATCTAGATTTTGTGCATCTATTGAAACCATCCCAGGTTGTTGATCTATAATACGTTCAATAAGCAAACGCCATCTACTTGTACCAGGAATTCTTGGATCAGTACGAGACAGTAAATAATAAAAGATTTTTCCAGTTTTAGGTTCAAAATTAAGATCAGCAATTGAAGCTATTCTTTCTCCATTTAAATTATAGATATTAGAATTTAATAAAGTAGGAAGTCTATCCAATGTTGATTGTTCAGCTATAGAAGGAAATCCTTTAACAAAAACCTCATAGTTACCAATACCTCTTATTTGATTTAATTTCCAAATATGTCTAGATAATTGTAAAGTTGAAGGTCTACTAGACCATCCAAGTAATCTATGAACAGGAGGATGCATCCAAGCTATTAATCCATTTCCATGATCTATACCTTTGTCACACCTTACACGATGTTTTAACAAATCACTCAATAAAAATTGTTTAGGAAAAGTCAATTTTGTAAACGAACCTGAACAGGCATAACTAAATAAGTAAAACCTATTGTTTTAATATCTGTTGGTAGAAAAACTGCTGGAGTTGTTGGAGCATTACAACATAAATTTACTTTATCTGAAACTATAGCTTTTAAACCATCTAATATATAACGAACATTAAATGCTATTTGAATAGATTCACCTTCATAGGTAATCGGTACTGATTCTGATCCACTACCTACATCTTGTGCATCTACAATTATATTAATTTGTTGCATAGATGTTTCTGTGACTATTTTTACAACATTATTATGTTGCTCTGCTAAAACAGCAATTCTTTCAAGAGCTGAAATTAAATTTTTACGATCTATTGTTAAGGATTTAGAATATTCATTAGGAATCAATTGATCATAATTTGGATATAAACCTTCTAAAGTTCTACTAGTTATTATTTGATCATCAGCTAGAAAAACAACTTGACCTTTTTCACAAAAAAGACTTACAAGATCCTCATTTTTCCAATTAGAAATTAATCTTTCTACTTCTCTTAAAGATCTTGCAGGAAGAGTTACAGCAAAAGATAAATCATCTTGTAAGCCTTGATCTTCTTTAGAAAAATCAGTTTCTAAAGCATTATCTATATTTAAAACAGCCAAACGATGTCCGTCTGTTGCTGCAGCCTTTAAAGATTTTCCATCAAAAGCTAAATGCACACCAGTTAACAGTTGCTTAGCTTCATCTGTACTACTAGCAAAAAGAGTTCCTCTTAGAGCTTGTACTAATGCTTTTGCTTTAACCTTAAAGACTGTTCCACTTTCGACTAAAGGAAGTTCAGGAAACTCATCAGCAGATAAACCACGCATTTGATATGTACCGGATTTGCTAGTTAATTCAATTTGTTCACTACCATCATCAAAGCTCAATGAAATAGGCGAGTCTGTGGCTAGTTTTGCAACTATTTCTCCAAATAAGCGAGCAGGTAAAGTAATAGCTCCACTTTTTTCAATAGAAGCGGAAAAAGAAGTTTGAATACCTAGGTTTAGATCAAAGCCAGTAAGACTTAAACGTCCTGTTCCTTCATCAGCTGTTAATAAAACATTTGCTAATACTGGATGTGTTGGACGTGAAGCAACAGCTCTGCTTACAAGCTGTAGAGCAGCGTTCAGTTCAGTTTGTGAGCAGACTAGTTTCATCGAGTCAACTTAACGACGAAATGATGGAAAAGAAAGCCTACGCTTCGATATGAACTTAAAAAATACAAGATTTTTAAATTTATTGCTATCTACTGTATTTTCTATTTTTTATTTTTATAAAGAATGTAATCCGTAGTAGTAGTCTTTGAGGAAATCTGGAAAATCTTTAAAAAACCTTACTGTCACTAAAAAATTTTTTTAAAGAGTTGTGGAAAGACTAGATATATTCGTGGATAATTTACCCTCATTCCCCAATTTTTGTTTTTTTTGTGGAAAACATAAAAATTAAGATATAGTTTGTTTTGGTTTTCCACAATATAAAACCTTTCTTTTTCTCTGGATTCCTCAGACAGAAAAACTTTTGACCTTTAATAATTGTTGCTTTTTAAAAGCCTAATTTATTAATTACAGTTTTAATATCTGGATTTAAATTTGAATAAAATATAGCATCATTATTTTTAGTTGCGCAATCAGGATCTTTAAGTCCATTTCCAGTTAAAACACAAACAATAGTTGCTTTATTTGGAATCTTTTTTTTATATTTTAAAAGTCCAGCTACAGAGGCTGCACTGGCAGGTTCACAAAATATTCCTTCTTCTTTTCCTAATAATTTATATGCATCAATAATTTCTTTATCTGTAACATCTAAAAATTCACCATTGCTTTTCTCTTTTACATTTAAAGCTTTTTCTCTATTGACAGGATTACCTATCCTAATAGCAGTAGCAATGGTTTTTGGATCTTTAATTATTTTATTGGATACTAAAGGTGCGGAACCACTTGCTTGAAAACCTATCATTTTAGGCCGTTTTTTTGCTTTTCCTGCTTTAAAATATTCTTCAAACCCCATCCAATATGCACTAATATTGCCTGCATTGCCCATAGGTATACATAACCAATCTGGAGCTTCACCTAGACTTTCAATTATTTCAAATGCGGCTGTTTTTTGACCTTCAAGACGAAATGGATTAACGGAGTTAACAAGTGTAATTGGATATTGATTAGCTAATTCTTGAACAATATTTAAAGCGCAATCAAAGTTACCTTTAATAGCTAATACTTCAGCACCATAAACTAAAGCCTGTGCTAATTTTCCATGTGCTACAAAACCATCTGGAATCAATACAAAAGCTCTCATTTTTGCTCTTTTTGCATAAGCAGCAGCAGAAGCAGAAGTATTTCCAGTGCTTGCGCAAATTATGGCTTCACAACCATTTTCTTTTGCTTTACTGATAGCCATTGTCATTCCTCTGTCTTTGAATGAACCTGTTGGGTTTAGTCCGTCATATTTTGCATATACTTTTACGTCTTTTCCAATAAGATGACTAATGGATGTGATTGGTATTAACGGGGTTCCTCCTTCTTGAAGGGTAATAATAGGTGTGTTTTCATTAACTGGAAGCCATTCTTTATAAGCTTGAATTAGTCCTGGCCAGTTTTTGTTGAAGGAATTGCTCTTCATGCTTTTTGGAAGGGTGTTGATTAATGAACCTGTTAATTCATTTTAATCTGAATTTAGATCTTCGCTTTATTTCTTTTTCATCCTTTCTAATGGTGAATCAACATAGAAATCTATTAACTCTGACATTGACTCTACTTTATTTAATACATTAAATAATGCTGACATATTAACTTCAATTGTTTTATTTGGATATGAATTTAAAAACTGTATTAAAGTTAATTTTCCATTACCTACAACAATTCCATTGATTACCCCTGCCCGCATAGCAGGTATACTGATAGTTTTATTTGGTAATTTTTTTGGATATATGATTTTTGTTAGTCGAAATAAAATCACTTCACCTATGGTGCTGTTTATTAATTTGCTAGTAACTACTAAGGGTAATTCAAATTCTTGATTTAACACATTTATAATTTCTTCAATAGGTATATTTTGTGCTTCTATTAAATTTTTTAATGTTCCCTTAGCTTCCCCTGTTTTTATTAAATTATTTAGTGACTTTATTGTTATTGTTCGACTAAATAAGCCATGACTTAGTGATATTTTTTCTGCAGATTTTGCAGTTGGTATCGAATAAAACATATTGATCCATAAGCTGAAGAGCAAACTAATAAAATAAAAAATATTTTTGTACACGTTATTGATGCACTCCTGCTGCTAATTTTATTGTTCGAACCATTATTTTTTCTGAAACTCCTTGAATTATTTTAAATCCCATAGCCCGACCTTCTTTTTCACTTACAAATCTTGGTAATTTAGTTAAAATCATTTTTAGTTTTAAGCCTGGAATTATTTTTATTACATTTATAAAATGTTTAGTGGAATATATGTTAGTTAAGGCGATATTTTCTTTCTTATTTCTTTTTAGATTTTTGGTTAAAGATTTGTTTAGTTTTTGAAATAAATACCAATTTAAATAATCAATTTTTTTAACAATAACTTGTATAATTTCTTTTCTTAAAATAAAACCGTTTTTTGAAAATAAAAAATCTAAGATTTGATCAATTAAGACATCTATATTTAATTCGACTTGGCTTGATGTAGTTTTTACTAAGTCTTCTATTGTACTCCAGTTTAATGTTTTTCCATTGAAAATCATTTCTTTTAAACTTTTTCGCAATTCAGGGTCAGGATCCTCTATTAGTCTTTTTGCAAAGTATGGATAGGCGGCTCCAAGAATTTTGAAATTCGGATCAACACTAAGAGCAATCCCTTCAAGAGTAATTAATGATCTAATAATTAACGCATAATAAGGAGGTACTCGAAATGGGAATTTATACATTACTCCAGATAAATCATCTGTAACACTTTTAAAATCCATTTTGTTTACACCTAAAGCAATTGCATCACCAAATACTTTTTCAAAGGCTGGTATTATTGGTTCAAGATTTATATCTTCAGCTAAAAAGCCTAATTGAACAAAATCATTAGATAGTTTTTGAAAGTTTCTATTGACTAAATGAACAACGGCTTGAATAAGACCTGTTCTTGACTCTCTACTTATTTCACTCATCATTCCAAAGTCCAAATAACAAAGGCGTCCATCATTTAGAGCTAGAAGATTTCCTGGGTGAGGGTCAGCATGAAAAAATCCGTGCTCTAATAATTGTTGTAGGCTACAATTTACGCCAGTTTCTATCATTTTATCTGGATCAATACCTAAACTTTTTACAGCTTCAAGATTAGTTAACTTAACCCCTTCAATCCATTCCATTGTTAAAACTCTTCTACTTGTTGCATGCTTGTAGATAATAGGAACAGCAATTTTAGGATTATGTTTATGAAAATTTTGGAATCGTTCAGCATTATATGCTTCTTGAAGATAGTCCATTTCTTCAAAAACTCTTTTTCCAAGCTCATCTATTAAAGCAACTAAATCACTTCTAATTAATTTTATATTTCTATTGAGCCATAATGCAAGATTCCGAACAATATATAAATCAAGAGTTATCTGTTCTCTTAAACCAGGTCTTTGAACTTTAACAGCTACGTGAGCACCATTTAATAAAATACCTTTATGTACTTGTCCTAATGAAGCTGCGCAAATAGGAATTTCTTCAAGTTTCTTATAAACTTTTTCTATTTGTATACCTAAATCTTCTTCAATACAAGCCATCGCTAATTTAGAATCAAATCCTGGTAATTGATCTTGAAGCTGTGCTAATTCTTCTAAAACAATAGGTGGTACAATATCTGGTCTGATTGACAAAGCTTGTCCTGCTTTGATAAATGCAGGTCCTAGTTTAAACAGTAGCTCGGTAAATTCTTTAGCTCTCTTTCTTGTTTGTTTTTTATTATTTAAGAGACCTACAATTTTTTCTATTCCGATTTTTAATAGAAAAAGGCCTAAAGGTATGAGTGTTTGCCATAAACGATGCAATAAACGAAGTGGATGTCCTTTGTAAATTTCAGTAATTGTTTTTGGGTCATATTCGAGTAACCCTGCGGCCTCGATGAAATCACTTAGTTCTTCTGCCATTGGATAGTAAGCATGGCTTTTGGTTTAGGGGCCCCTTCTAATCCACGTTAAGTCCCGTTACCCTTGATTTGGTTATTATTTTTTGCTGTGTTGTTAGGCTTGCGAGTAGAGAACATTACTTTACTAGAAAAGCTGGAATTGACTTTTGATAAGGGATTTACTGTTATTACTGGAGAAACAGGTGCAGGAAAATCAATTTTTTTAGAAGCACTAGACGCTTTGTTTGGTGGTAATCAAACAAATTCTGGAGTACGTTTGTTAAGAGCTGGTGCAAGTTATGCTCAAATAGAAGCTAGCTTTTTAGGAAACCCTGCTGCTGATTTTTGGTTGCGGACGGAAGGCTTTGAGGTTGAAGATGAGATTGTGGTCAGTCGTGAATGGCGTTTGAAGGGAGATCGTCTTAGTAATCGTTGCAGAATTAATGGAGTATTGATTAATCGACATCAAATTTCGTCACTTCGTTCTTTGTTGATCGATCTAACCGTTCAGGGGCAGAGTCTCCAATTATCTTCTACTACTAAGCAACTTCTTTGGTTAGATGTTCTTGGCTCTGACTTGTTAAAAGAAACCTTAAAAAAGGCAAAAAGTAGTTGGCAATTGTGGCAAGAAAATTTTTTAAAACTTGAAAATGCTAAAAAAGAGATTAAACAACAGAAGGAAAATGATCAAGAGTTAGAAGAACTACTAAGTGAACTTGAGGCAGCTGAGTTGGATGATCCTTTTGAAGATCGTAATCTTCAAATAGAAGAAAATAGACTTGTTAATGGTGTAAAACTTCAAGAGGGTTTTTCCAGTTTATTTTTTCGTTTACATGAAGGTTCTAATGAAATCCCATCTGTTCTTGATCAATTAGCAAACTGTATTCATGAACTTAAAATAATGAGTAATTTTGATACAACTTTGAATACTTATTTAGATAAGACTTTTGATTTGCATGACAATATAAAGCAATTAATTCTTGATTTAGAACAACATCGTTCACTTTTAGATGACGACTCATCTAGATTAGATAAAGTTCAAACTAGGCTTTCATTATTAAAAAAGCTGCAAAGACGTTATGATCTTGATTTGCCAAAGTTGTTAAAGCGCAGAGATGATTTACGTTCTTCTCAAATAACTAATAATTTTGAAGTATTAATTAGAGAATTGGAAGTTAAAGAAATCAAAGCTCGAGAACAAAGAGATTCAGATAATATTTCTTTGACTAAGGCACGTGAAAAAGTTGCAATTCAATTTGAGAAAGATTTAATGAAATATTTGCGCCGATTAGGACTTTCAAATGTACGCTTTAAGATTCAGTTTAATTCATGTCAACCGACTGCAAAGGGTGCTGATGAAATTCAGTTTCTCTTTTCATCGAACCCAGGTCAGGATTTAGCTCCTCTTGTTGAGATTGCTTCAGGTGGTGAAATGTCTCGTTTTTTATTGGCGTTAAAAACAGTTCTTTCAGAAGTAAATGGTTTTAGTACTCTGCTTTTTGATGAGATTGATGCTGGTGTAAGTGGTCGTATAAGTGGCGCAATTGCTAGTGTTTTGAAGGACTTAGCTTTGAAGAGGCAAGTTTTTTGTGTGACTCATCAGCCATTGGTGGCTGCAGTTGCCGATAATCATTTTTCTGTTGTCAAATCTGTAAAAGATGGGATCACGCGTTCTCATGTTGTAAAACTTTCTGATATTGATGCTCGTCAAAGGGAGTTAGCAGAGCTTGCAGGAGGCGATTTTGCTGAAGCCAGAGTATATGCAGCTAGTTTATTGGGTAATCAAGCTGCCTAAAAGCATGATCTCTATTTAGAATGCTTTGTTCTTTCTTTATTCTGTATGCCTCGTCCTGCAGAAAATGCTACAAAGAAACGCTCAGGCAGATCGACAACTTTGACAGGTGATTTGTTAGAAGACGTGATTGAAATTCGGGGTGCCCGTCAGCATAATCTTAAAAATATTGATTTGTCTCTTCCTCGAAATAAGTTCGTGGTTTTTACCGGGGTCAGTGGGAGTGGAAAGAGTTCATTGGCCTTTGACACGATTTTTGCTGAAGGACAAAGACGTTATGTAGAGAGTCTTTCTGCCTATGCAAGGCAGTTCTTAGGTCAGGTGGATAAGCCAGATGTTGATGCTATTGAGGGCTTATCTCCTGCAATTTCAATTGACCAAAAATCGACTAGTCACAATCCGCGTTCCACTGTTGGTACTGTTACTGAAATTCAAGATTATTTGAGGTTGTTATTTGGGAGAGCAGGAGAGCCCCATTGTCCTCAATGTGAGCGTTACATAAGGCCTGAGACTATTGATGAAATGGTTGATCAAATTCTTACTCTTCCCGAAGGGACGCGTTATCAATTACTTGCTCCTGTTGTGCGAGGCAAGAAAGGTACACATTCCAAATTATTAAGAGCTTTAGCTTCTGAGGGTTTTGCTCGTGTTCGTATTAATCAAGAGGTTAGAGAATTGTCTGACAATATTGAATTAGATAAGAATCATTCTCATACGATTGAAGTTGTTGTTGATCGTTTAATTGCGAGAGAAGGAATTCAAGAACGCTTGACTGATTCATTGAGAACTGCTCTTAAGAGGGGTGATGGATTGGCTTCTGTTGAAGTGGTTCCCAAAGCTAATGAAGCTTTACCAAATGGGATTGAGAAAGAAAGATTGTATTCAGAAAATTTTGCTTGTCCTCAACATGGTGCAGTAATTGAGGAGCTTTCTCCAAGATTATTTTCTTTTAATAGTCCATATGGTGCTTGTTCAGATTGTCATGGTATTGGATATCTTCGAAAATTTACTTTAGATCGAGTGATTCCAGATCCAACATTACCTGTTTATTCTGCTATCGCGCCTTGGAGTGAAAAGGAAAATTCTTATTATTTTTCTCTACTTTACTCTGTTGGAGAAGCTTTTGGTTTTGAAATAAAAACTCCTTGGAAGGAATTAACTAAAGAACAAAAAAATATTTTACTTAATGGTAGTACTGACCCAATTCTGATACAAGCTGATAGTAGATATAAAAAAAATACAGGCTATTCAAAGAATTTTGAAGGAATTCTTCCAATTTTAGAGAGACAATTAAAAGATGCTAATGGAGAATCTGTTCGACAAAAATTAGAGAAATATTTGGAATTAGTCCCTTGTGATACTTGCTGCGGCAAGAGGTTAAGACCTGAAGCTTTAGCAGTAAAAGTAGGTCCTTATAATATTACTGATCTTACTTCAATCAGTATTGAGGAAACACTTCATGCAATAGAAAAATTGATGGGAATAGGTATTGCAAAAGATTCAGCGCCTCTTTTGTCAAATAGGCAAATTCAGATTGGTGATTTAGTTTTAAAGGAAATTTGTTTGAGACTGCGTTTTCTTTTGGATGTAGGACTTGAGTATTTAAGCTTGGATAGGCCTGCAATGTCTTTGTCGGGAGGAGAAGCTCAAAGAATTCGGTTGGCCACTCAAATTGGTGCAGGATTAACAGGTGTACTTTATGTTTTGGATGAACCTAGTATAGGCTTGCATCAAAGAGATAATGATCGTTTATTAGCTACACTTAAACGATTACGTGATCTTGGTAATACTTTAGTTGTAGTAGAACATGATGAAGAAACAATTAGAGCTGCTGATTATTTGGTAGATATTGGACCTGGTGCGGGTATTCATGGTGGTGAGATTGTTGCGCAAGGTTCTTTAGATCAGTTGCTTTCAGCCAAAGATTCTTTGACAGGACAATATTTAAATGGAAGTCTTTATATTCCAACTCCTACAAAACGAAGAAATGCAGGAAATAAAAAATTACGTTTAATTGATTGTGATCGGAATAACCTTAAAAATATTAATGTTGATTTTCCACTTGGACGATTAATTGCAGTTACAGGTGTTAGCGGAAGTGGTAAAAGTACTTTAATAAATGAGCTTTTACATCCTGCTCTAAATCATAGCTTAGGATTAAAAGTACCTTTTCCTAAAGGTGTTGCTGAGTTGAAGGGTATACAGGCAATAGACAAAGTTATTGTTATTGATCAATCTCCTATAGGAAGAACACCACGTTCTAATCCTGCTACCTATACGGGGACCTTTGACCCTATTAGACAAATTTTTGCGTCTTCTATTGAAGCTAAAGCAAGAGGTTATCAAGTTGGACAGTTTAGTTTCAATGTGAAAGGAGGTCGTTGTGAGGCTTGTCGCGGTCAAGGTGTAAATGTGATTGAAATGAATTTTTTACCAGATGTTTATGTGCAGTGTGATGTCTGTAAAGGTGCAAGATTTAATCGAGAGACATTACAAGTTAGATATAAAGGTTATTCAATAGCTGATGTTTTACAGATGACTGTTGAGCAAGCTTCTGATGTTTTTTCTGCAATTCCTCAGGCTGCTGATCGTTTACATACTCTTGTCGATGTAGGTCTCGGTTATGTCAAATTAGGACAGCCTGCTCCTACTCTTTCGGGGGGTGAGGCACAAAGAGTAAAACTTGCGACTGAATTATCTCGACGAGCGACCGGAAAAACACTTTATTTAATTGATGAACCTACAACTGGCCTTAGCTTTTTTGATGTTCATAAATTAATGAATGTTATTCAGCGTTTAGTTGATAAAGGTAATTCGATAATTGTGATCGAACATAATCTTGATGTAATAAGATGTTCTGATTGGATTATTGATTTAGGTCCAGAAGGTGGTGATCGTGGGGGAGAAATTATTGTTGAAGGGACACCTGAAGAAGTTTCTTCCCATCCAACAAGTCATACAGCTCAATATCTTAAAAAAGTTTTAGAAAATCATTTGGCTTAAAGCTCTTGCTTTCTATTGCTTGAAATTCGTTGAATAATTGCTTTTATCCTTTTTCTGTTTCAGTTCTTTTCATGCTTTTTCTTTGCATTTCTCCATGATTTACTTTGATTGCCTTAATGCAGCAAATGCTCTAACCGCTTATGCTGCAATTGATTACGAGAATCCTTAAGGAATAATTTTAATTTTATCTGTTTTTTTTTAGATTTGTATGGTCAAAAATCAATTAAACCTGCTCAACTCCCAAAAGGAGATTTGAGATGGGTTTAAAACTACTTCATTTAAATCTTCATGGTTTAATTCGTTCTAGCAATCTTGAATTAGGTCGTGATGCTGATACAGGAGGTCAAACTCTTTATGTATTAGAACTGGTGAAAGGTTTAGCCTCTCGACCAGAAGTTGATCAGGTTGATTTAGTCACACGTTTAATTCAAGATCGTAGGGTTTCATCTGATTACTCTCAACCAAAAGAAACGATTACTTCTGGTGCAACTATACTGAGGTTTCCATTTGGTCCAAAACGATATCTTCGGAAAGAGCTTTTATGGCCTTATTTAGATGATTTGGCAGATCAGTTGGTTACAGAACTTCAGCTTCGTCATCAATTGCCTGATTGGATTCATGCTCATTATGCAGATGCTGGATATGTTGGTTCATTAGTTAGCAGGCGTTTAGGAATTCCTCTTGTTTTTACAGGACACTCTTTAGGTAGAGAGAAACAACGTCGATTACTTGCAGCAGGAGTTGATCATGATCAACTCGAACAGACATATTCAATTAGTCGCAGAATTGATGCAGAGGAGCTTGCGTTAGCTCATTCAGATTTAGTGATTACAAGTACTCTCCAGGAAGCTGAACAGCAATATGGTCGTTATGGAAATTACCTCACTGAAAAGGCTGAGGTTGTTCCTCCTGGTGTTGATGCAACTAGATTTCATCAAGGTCATTCGATAGCTGAAATTAATGTTGTTGATGGATTACTTGCTCCTTTTCTTAGAAAACCTGACTTAGCTCCTCTTTTAACAATTTCTAGGGCGGTACGGCGTAAAAACATTCCTGCTTTGGTTGAGGCTTTTGGGCGCTCCCCTGTTTTGCGTCAAAGACATAATCTTGTTCTTGTACTTGGTTGTAGAGAAGATCCTCGTCAATTAGATAAACAACAGCGAGAGGTTTTTCAACAAGTTTTTGATTTGGTTGATCGTTATGACCTTTATGGTCAAGTTGCATATCCAAAACATCATCGACGAGATCAGATTCCTGCAATTTATAGATGGGCTGCCCATCGTCGTGGATTGTTTGTGAACCCAGCACTTACAGAGCCATTTGGATTGACTTTGTTAGAGGCTGCTGCATGTGGGTTGCCTTTGGTTGCAACTGATGATGGTGGTCCTAGGGATATTTTGGATCGTTGTGAAAATGGTTTATTAGCAGATGTTACTGATTTAGACTCTCTTCAGGATTCTCTTGAAGAAGCCAGTTCAGATTGTGCTCAGTGGAAGCGTTGGAGTGAAAGTGGAATTGAAGCTGTAAGTAGACATTTCAGTTGGGATGTTCATGTTTGTAATTATCTTGCATTTATGCAAAAGCGTTTGAAATCAATTGATTTTAGAAATCGGATTGTTAGAGAAGAGGCCATCGATAATCCATTAGGAAAGCGCTTGTTATTGCTTGATTTAGATAGCAATTTGGAGCAAACAGATGGAGAAAATTTGTCTATATTACGTCAAACTTTAGAAAGCATTGTAAAAACAAAATCAAATAGACTAGGTGTTTTAACTGGAAGATCAGTTAAGGCTGCTCGTAAACGTTATGCAGATCTTCATTTGCCAGAACCAATTGTTTGGATTTGTTGTGCTGGCACAGAAATTTATTATGGAAAAGAAGATCAAAATGATCGTTTTTGGCAATCTTATATAGGAAAGGATTGGTCTCGGTCAAAGGTTGAATTAGCCCTTGCTGCTTTAAAGGATCATTTAGAACCACAGAAAGTAGAGCAGCAAAGTGCTTATAAAGTTAGTTATTTATTAAGAAAACCGGATAAAGCAATATTGCCTTTAGTGAAAAAGCGATTAAGACAACAAGGTCAATCAGCATTACCTTATTTGCGTTGTCATTGGTATCTAGATGTTTTGCCGTTACGGGCTTCTCGTTCGGAAGCTATTCGTCACCTTGCATTACGTTGGGGATTGCCTTTGGAGCAGATTTATGTAATAGCAAGTCAGCATGGTGATGCTGAATTAGTACATGGATTAACGACTGCTGTTATTCCTGCAGAACATGATCCATCTTTGGATGGCTTGAGGTCTCAACAGCGAGTATTTTTTGCTTCAAGCTCAAAATATGGGATTGTTGATGGACTTAAACATTTTCGGTTTTCTTAAATTTTAGAGAATTTATTATCCTTGTATTACTTCAATACAGGCAGCAGCTTTATCTGCTTTAGATCTAGCTTTTTCAATTGTTTTATCTAAAGCTAATGTGACACCCATACGGCGACCTTTTTTTGCATTTGGTTTACCAAAAAGTAATAGTTGAGTATTCTTTGCTGATAAAGCTTTTTCTATTCCTTTATAAGCCACATTAGAAAAAGTATCTTTTGATAAGATTACCCGACTTGCTGCTGCTTCTGCATTAATAATTTCTGGTATTGGCAGTCCTAATATGGCCCTAAGATGTAGTTCAAATTCATTTATATTTTGGCTTATCATGGTTACTAAACCTGTGTCATGGGGCCTTGGAGATAATTCTGAAAAAATTACTTCGTCTCCACGAATAAAAAACTCAACTCCAAATAATCCTACACCACCTAGATGATTGGTTATTAGCTTTGCCATTGATTGTGCTTGTTTTAAATGCTCATTATTTAACTCTGCAGGTTGCCAGCTGCATTGATAATCTCCTCCAGATTGTTCGTGACCAATAGGAGAACAGAAAATTGCTTCTTCATTTTGTTGACGTATTGTTAGTAATGTTATTTCTAAATCAAATTTGATAAATTCTTCTACGATTACTAGATTCGATTTTCCTCTTGCTTCTTTTATTGCGCTTTGGAATGCGTCTTCAAGACCATTAGATTTTACAACTAAGCTCTGACCTTTGCCAGATGAACTCATAACAGGTTTGATTATTATTGGATACCCAAGGGCTTTAGTTGCTTCAATTAGTTCTTCTTTATTTTTAGCATAGGCAAATTTTGCTGTTTTTAGACCTAGTTCATCAGCTGCTAGATTACGAATCTTATCTCTATTCATAGTAATAGCTGTTGCTTTTGCAGTTGGTATAATTTTGATCCCTTCTTCTTCAAGTTCTTTTAGTGAATTAACTTCTAATGCTTCAATCTCAGGAATAACCAGATCAGGCTTGTGTTTCCGAATAATTGTTTTTAGCATTATTGGATCAGTCATATCTAATACTTCTGCTATATCAGCAATTTGCATTGCTGGTGCATTTGCGTAACGGTCACATGCAATTACCTTGCAGCCTAACCTTTTGGCGGAGATAGTTATTTCTTTGCCAAGTTCTCCACTGCCAAGAAGAATTAATGTTTTAGGAAAAATGTTCATGTCTAAATTTGATAGAGAAATGAAAATTGAAATTAATTATTTAGTTATCTTTCTCTTTAGAGTTTATTGAGTATCATTGATTTCTTTTATACTTATTAAAGTGAGTTGTTTAATTGGTGGCTCTTCATTAATAAAACCCCATGATTCAAATATTTTTGGATCTTGATGAGTAATGAGTTGATTCGTTTTTTGCTTTTTTAAGGTGAAGCCTTCCTGAGCCATTCGTCTCATTAGTTTTGCTGCTTCCTCAAAACGAGCAGCCATGGCTTCTAGAGTTGTGCAATCACTTGTCAAACCAGTGTCTTTCCAGGTGAAGTAGTTCATTCTGTACTACTTAGGGAGTAGGGCGTAAAATTAGTCCTATGAGAACCAAACATAAAGTTACTAGCCAAAAGTTTCTTACTATTATTTGTTCGCTTTTTCCTGCTAGTTCGTAATGATGATGAATTGGTGCCATGAGGAAAAGTCGATAGCCTTGTCCATTAATTTTTTTTGTGATTTTAAAAATCAATACCTGAAGAATGACTGAAAGAGATTCACATAAAAAAACACCTCCCATGATCAATAGTGCCCAAAGGCTATTTGAGAGAAGTGCAACTCCACATAACGCTGCCCCCATTGTTAGTGATCCGGTATCCCCCATAAATACTTTGGCTGGATATTTATTGTGTAAAAGGAATCCAAGCCATGCGCCGGCCATTGCAATACAAAAAACTGCAAGTTCTGTATCACTGGTGTTGTCTCTAAGCATTAGTTGAATTGCGAGGCCAGTAAATACCAATGCGCCGCAGCCGCTTGCTAATCCATCAAGACCATCTGTGAGATTAGTTGCATTGCTTTCCGCTATTAAAACAAATAAAGCGAGAGGCCAAATCAAAAAGCCAATATCAATAAATTTGTCAGAGAATAAATAGATTTTGGTATGGATCCATCCCTGCCAGCCACTCCAAAAAAGGAAAATTGTTCCAATAAAACTTTGAAGTAGTAGTTTTCCTGTGGGTCTTAAACCGGTGTTTGTTTGGAGTGTTAAGCTGCGCCAATCATCATAGATACCTATCAACATGAAGGATAGGCTTAGAAATGTAAGAGCTAGAATTTGATGTTTATTGCTTTCATTTTGAATTAATAAGTTTCCTACAATTAAACCAATAGGAACGATTAAGATTCCTCCCATAGTGGGTGTTCCTGCTTTGTTATGATGTTGTTTTGGGCCCTCTTTTCTGATTATTTGATTAAGCCTTAAAGCTCTTAATTTAGGAGTCCCGTATTGAGTAATTATTGTTGAAATAACGGTAGAGATTAATAGTGGCAAGCTAAGAAGATTATTTGAGATGAATTTATCTGCTATAAGACTTCCGGCAAATATAAAAGCAATTAGTAATATTACTGCGGTTGTTTCTGGCGTGTCATTATTAGAGATTTTCTTTTTGGTAAAAGGAATTTTTGTATTACTCAAAGGAGCTAGAAACTAATAAAAACTCAATGGAGAAATGAAAAAATTCAATTTAAAAACTAGTCTTCCCAGTCTTCTTCTGTTTGTTCTTCATCAGTTTTGTAATCTTCTTTTTCTCCCATTAAAGCTGATAGTTCTTCTTCTTCTACTGTACTCACATCTTGAGAAGCTGATTCTTCGTCTGCAATCAGCCTTCCACTTGCTTCTAGCCATGTCAATAAATCTGGTTCTTCCCTCAATGGCAAAATTGGTGCAGGCTCTTTTCTTCCGAAACGTGTAAGGGCAGGATTGATACCGTCTAGGGAACTAAGGTCCACTTTTTCGAGGACGCTCATCAGCGAAGATTTAAAACCAATAAGTCAACATAATGCATAGTGACCTCTTTTGATTGTTCTGTTGACTTCTAAGTGGCTAATAATCACCCTCACTTGGGCATTGGCTTTGATTCTGAGCTTTGGTTTACGGTTTTGGGGTGTACAACATCCTGAGCCATTTAATATTCGACCTTGGTTGGTTTTTCTTTTGTTGTTTGGTCCTTCTTGCTTCTTAAGTATTTGGCTGCTTTTTGGTGGCTTTGAACAAGTTGATTGATTGCTCTGATCGAGAAATCTCAATTTGTTTACTTTGATCTGGGTTGTATTTATATAAAATTTCGGAATTTGATTATTATCGTGAGAAAGAAATGACGTCAAAAAGTTTGCTTTAGATAAGGTTTTGAAATTTCTCTCAATAGTTAATTATCAATAACAAAGACCGACCTTTGCTGGAAAGATCGGTCTTTGTTATTGATAAAATTGATTGAAGCGTGTGATAGTTAGCACCCTGGGGCCATGCTTTTAGGTGTTTGGCTTAACTCCTATAAGGGCACCTATACGATGCAGAGAAGTCACGACTGGCTTGACGTACTGATTTGTCGTACCAGACGAATAGCCCACATTTAGGTTAAGACTGTTGGAGCAGGGGCCTTAATCATCTTGCTTCTATGATTCCTCTGGCGGCGTATCGTCCATAGGACACCTCAGCTCGATGTAATAAGAATCGACCCATTTGATTAATTGTGCAATCAGCTTTTACACGCATTGCCTTTGGAAGTGCTTTTATGTAAAAGTAGAAATGGTTTGTTTTGTAATTGAGACAGACCTAGAGAGAAATACTCAATTTGCTTTGATTCTTTTGTGTAAGTAGGAAGCTTTTATTTATTCGTTACCGAGACATAAGATTATTTAGCTATATATAAAAACTGTTTTTAAAGGTTGTTTCGTGTATGGCTTGATTAAAGGATAATTTAATCTTTTTTATGATGGCATCTTGTCTTGAGCTTGCTTGATTAGCGACTTTTCTTTTAGATTCGCATTGTCAGAGAAACTGTCAAAGAGTCTTTCAAGAAGAAGTTCGCTTATGAGAGAGTCTTAAAACAACTAGTTTTTCATTGACTTGTCAAATTTTATTTTAGGTCATTTTTAGATGAAAAGGTTTTTGTCAAAGACCATGCTTGTTTAAATTTGTTTTCAGTCCTAGTGATCGTTTTTTCTGAACTTCGATTGCAAACCTTTTTATATGGAGTTGTTTGATGGGAAGTACTAAGAAAGTTGTTCTTGCTTATTCAGGAGGTGTAGACACCAGTGTCTGCATCCCTTATCTCAAGAAGGAATATGGAGTAGATGAGGTGATTACCTTTGCTGCAGATCTGGGGCAGGGAGATGAGCTTGAACCAATTCGCTGTAAAGCTATAGATGCGGGTGCTAGTAAATCTTTAGTTGGTAATTTGATTAAACCGTTTATTGAGGATTTTGCATTCCCAGCGATTAGGGCCAATGCTCTTTATGAAGGTCGGTATCCCTTATCTACTGCTTTGGCTAGACCACTAATTGCTAATCATTTAGTTAAGGTTGCAAAGGAGCTTGAAGCAGATGCAGTTGCGCATGGATGTACCGGAAAAGGGAATGATCAAGTGCGTTTTGATGTTGCTATAGCCGCTCTTGCTCCAGAGTTAAAAGTGTTAACTCCTGCTAGAGAATGGGGTATGAGTAGGGAAGAAACAATTGCTTATGGAGAGCGATTTGGAATTCCTGCACCTGTAAGTAAAAAATCTCCTTATTCAATTGATCTCAATTTGTTGGGTAGAAGTATTGAGGCTGGTCTACTTGAAGATCCAATGATCTCTCCTCCTGAAGAAATATTTGATATGACTTCAAGTATTGATAATGCACCAGATGAACCACAAGATATTGAGATTAGTTTTGAAGGGGGTAATCCAGTTGCTATTGATGGAGCACACTTAGACCCTGTTACCTTAATTTCTAAAGCTAATTTGTTGGCTGGGCAACATGGATTTGGTCGTATTGACATTATTGAGAATCGAGTAGTTGGAATCAAAAGTCGAGAGATTTATGAATCGCCAGGTTTGCTTCTGCTTATAAAGGCTCACCAAGAACTTGAGAGTTTGACTTTGTCAGCCGATGTTCTTCGTGTTAAGCATCAATTGGAAAGAGAATGGTCAGATTTGGTTTATCAGGGTCTTTGGTTTAGCCCTTTAAAAGATGCATTAGATGGCTTTTTTGACCGCACTCAAAGTCAAGTAAATGGTCGTGTAAGAATTCGACTGTATAAGGGAAATGCGATTATTTTGGGTCGTGGATCTACCACAAATAGTCTGTATCTACCAAATATGGCTACGTATGGTAGTGATGATCAATTTGACCATAAATCTGCCGAAGGGTTTATTTATATTTGGGGTCTTCCTAGTCGGATTTGGGCAGCAGCTAAAAGAATTAAGAAAAGCAATGATAAAAATTAATCTTTAGATTCTTTTTCTTCAATTGTTTCTTTTTTCTCTTCTTCTTTTGCTGTTTCGCTCGTCACGGCAGCTCTAGGAGTTGGAAGTGGACCAACTTGCTTAACAGTTAAATATCTAATTACATCTTCACTTAATCGCATCGCTTTTTCTAAGACTGCTACATGTTGACCATCACCATTATGGCTTAATTGTACGTAAATCCCTTCTTTGTGTTTTGAAATTGTGTAGGCCAGTCTTCGCTTCCCACGCATTTGGCTATCTAGAACTTTAGCTCCTGATTCAGTGACTAGTTCGCTATATTTTGTTAAATGGCTTTCTACTTCTTCTTCCGGGATGTCCGGACGAAGAATATACATAGTTTCGTAGTAAGGCTGATTAGTCATAGGTTGTTCCGACTAGGACTGAAGGCTCAAGAAACTGAGCGACGGAAATACCACAATATCTCTTCATGGTTAATTCGGGTATTTAAAGCTGCATTCTTACAGCCTCGCTGACACCTGGAAGATCGGGTTCTTTCCCTTGTAAGCACTCGCTAAAAGCAAAAATTACGACTGTAAGAATTGCTATGAAAACAGTGCTGAAAAGAGTTCTTACGAAGAGTACCTCTCCTAATGGCTCAATGATGATTTGGAAAGCATAATTAATTAATACCAATGCAATATCAATTAAAAGTGCTTGAAGTGTATTGAACCGCAAAAAATAAGGTATTTTTGGATTTCTAATAACAGCCAGGAATAGCACAAAAAATAATAATAAATTTCCGAAAGGTATTCCCCGTATAATCATTATTATTGGTAGAGCAGGTATAGCAAGCCACTGGATAAATGGAAAATCAATGAATAGATATTTACCGAAGGGAAGTGCATGACTCCAAGGTAACATATAAATCAAAATCCCTATTGCTTTTTGCCAGAGTGGAATGATCATTTTATTTTTTGTTTGGTTTCAGACTAGTCTGATAGATACTTCTTGGCTGCTTTTCTCATTATATCAATTGGTACTTGACTATTATTACTCCATAACTTTAAAGAAGCTGCTCCTTGTTGAATTAGCATTTCTAAACCGTCAATTTGATCACAATCATGTTGAGACCCTAAAGTTAACCAAGCAGTCGGCCGAGGAGTGTAGATCAAGTCATAAAGTGTTGTTTTAGATTTGAGATGTTCCCATATCTTTTTCCCAAGAGGAATCTCCTGATCTTTAGCAATTGCAGTACTTTTAGCAGACATTCCCACTGGAGTTGCATTGATTATTAGATCGGCTTCTTTTATGTGATCAATAAGTTCTTTATTCTCTTTCATTATCCCTTTTAAATATATTGGAGTTTTTTCAGATTCAAAAGCCTTTTTTTTGAGATCTATTATAAAATTGTTTAAGGATTTTTCTCTACGACCTACTACTATTATTTGATTAACTTTTAGCTCTTGTAATCCAGCTATAACAGCTCGCGCACTACCTCCGCACCCTAAAATAATAGCTTTACTTCCTTTCCATTTTCTTTGTTGAAGAGGAGCTAGAAATCCTTCAACATCAGTATTTAAACCATTCCAGCCGCCCTTTTTGTTTGGTACCAAAGTGTTAATTGCACCTAGTCTTTTGGCCAGAGGACTTACATGCTTGCAAATATCTATAATGCTTTCTTTATGTGGGATGGTGATATTGAGACCTTGGCAGTTAAGTGTGCTTAATGCTTTTGTGATTAGACCTAAATTTTCTGATTTACAGGGCATTGCTAAGTAGCACCAGTCCAGTCCCATCGCTTTCATGGCGGCATTTTGTATTACTGGAGAGATTGAGTGATTTACTGGATGGCCAAGTAAGCCCACTAAACAGGTTGTTCCGCTAATCATTCACATCGCTAAATCCTTTCATATATAAGCTTGCCGTCCTATCTGTTCGGGAACCACCCCTCGCCTCTAAGTGGGCTAACTAACGAGGATGCTCTTATTCAAGAAGATGTTTAGGAGTTCGTGACTCATGGGGAAGGTTGTAGGAATTGATCTTGGCACTACGAACAGTTGTGTGTCAGTAATGGAAGGTGGCAAGCCTGTTGTCATTGCTAATGCAGAAGGGTTTCGCACAACTCCTTCTGTGGTGGCTTATACAAAAAATCAGGATCAGTTAGTAGGTCAGATAGCCAAACGTCAGGCTGTTATGAACCCTGAGAATACTTTTTATTCAGCCAAGCGATTTGTTGGTCGTCGAGTTGATGAGGTTAATGAAGAGTCAAAGGAAGTGAGCTATGGGGTTGAGAAAGCTGGTTCTAGTGTGAAGTTGAGATGTCCGATTCTTGATAAACAATTTTCTCCTGAGGAAATAAGTTCACAAGTTTTACGCAAGCTTTCTGAAGATGCAGGCAAATACTTAGGCGAAAATATTGCACAAGCTGTGATCACAGTTCCCGCTTATTTCAATGATTCTCAGCGTCAAGCAACTAAAGATGCGGGAAAAATTGCGGGTCTTGAAGTTCTTCGGATTATTAATGAGCCAACAGCTGCAGCGCTTGCATATGGTCTGGATAAAAAAAGCAATGAGCGTATTTTAGTTTTTGATTTAGGTGGAGGAACCTTTGATGTTTCTGTTTTAGAGGTAGGAGATGGAGTTTTTGAGGTACTTTCCACTTCCGGTGATACTCATTTGGGTGGTGATGATTTCGATAAAGTGATAGTTGATCACCTTGCAGCAACGTTTAAGAGCAATGAAGGGATTGATCTCCGTCAGGACAAACAAGCTCTTCAGCGTCTGACTGAGGCTGCTGAGAAAGCCAAGATTGAGCTTTCCAATGCAACTCAAAGTGAAATCAATTTGCCATTCATTACAGCTACTCCTGAGGGACCTAAGCATCTAGATCTCACTCTTACTCGTGTCAAATTTGAAGAATTAGCCTCTAGCTTGATAGATCGTTGTCGAGTACCTGTTGAGCAGGCATTAAAAGATGCAAAGTTATCTTCTGGAGAACTTGATGAAATTGTGATGGTAGGCGGTTCAACTCGTATGCCTTCAGTTCAGGAATTGGTAAAAAGAGTCACAGGTAAAGATCCTAATCAAACTGTTAACCCTGATGAGGTAGTCGCTGTAGGTGCTGCAATTCAAGGTGGTGTGTTAGCAGGTGAAGTTAAGGACATTTTGCTTTTAGATGTGACTCCACTGTCATTGGGTGTAGAAACTCTTGGTGGAGTGATGACCAAAATGATTCCACGTAATACAACAGTTCCTACTAAAAAGGCAGAAACTTATTCAACTGCTGTTGATGGTCAGACGAATGTTGAAATTCACGTTCTTCAAGGTGAGCGTGAGATGGCCTCTGATAACAAGAGTTTGGGAACATTTCGTCTAGATGGAATTCCGCCAGCACCTAGAGGTGTTCCTCAAATTGAGGTTACTTTTGATATTGATGCCAATGGAATTCTTAGCGTAACGGCAAAGGATAAAGGAAGTGGTAAGGAGCAGAGTATTTCTATAACAGGTGCTTCTACTCTTTCTGATAAAGAGGTAGACAATATGGTTAGGGATGCTGAAGCTAATGCTTCAGCAGATAAAGATAAGCGTGAGCGTATAGATGTGAAGAATCAGGCAGAGACGTTGGTATATCAGACAGAAAAGCAACTTGGAGAGCTTGGTGACAAAGTAGATGGAGACGCCAAAGCAAAAGTAGAAGCTAAGAGAGTCAAGCTTAAAGAAGCTATTGAGAAAGATGATTTTGAAACTATGAAGGCATTACTTGAGGAATTACAGCAAGAGCTTTATGCCTTAGGAGCTGCTGTTTACCAGCAAGCAGGTGCGGCTAATGCTGCTGCTTCTGCACAACAAGGTGCTGAACAAGGTACTGGAACCACATCAGCTACGAGTGATGGAGATGATGTTATAGATGCAGAATTCACTGAGTCGAAGTAACTTCACGGTAATTTTTTCTATTGATTTAGTTGTTTATTTCTTTAAGCACTGCTTCTGAAACCCATTCAGCTGTTGCAGGAGCTAGCAAAATTCCATTTCGATAGTGTCCTGTCGCAATGATTAGCCCAGGCTCTAGTGTTTTGAGAATAGGGGCAGGTTGTCCTATTGGTTTTCCACGCACGCCCCACCATTGTTTTGTTATT
>QCFI01000012.1 GCA_003280295.1 Prochlorococcus sp. AG-363-C20
AACTTACATCTTGAAGTTGTATGTGGCAGGTAACACCCCAAACTCTATGCGAGCACTTAAAACCCTGCGTGAAATATTAGAGACTGAGTTTAGTGGTGTCTATGCTTTAAAGGTGATTGATGTTTTAAAGAATCCACAACTGGCTGAGGAAGATAAAATTCTTGCTACCCCTACTTTGGCGAAGATTCTTCCCCCTCCTGTTCGAAGAATTATAGGTGATTTATCAGATAGAGAAAGAGTTTTGATAGGACTCGATTTGCTTTATGACGAATTGACTGATATAGACTTTTCTGTCTCTTCTTCAACTTTGAATGAGTCCTGAGATGAGGACATTCAAAAGGTCAATTCTTAAGTCAGGCTGTGGAGCTGATGTCTAAGCACTTTTTTGTACCTAGCGTTTCACCATCGAATAGTGAATATGTCGTCTTCAAGCGCTGCTAATTCTTCCACAGTTCATGTCCAGAAACTCCCAACAGGGATAGAGGGCTTTGACGATGTTTGTCAGGGTGGCTTGCCTACTGCTCGAAGCACATTGGTCAGTGGCACCTCTGGGACAGGAAAAACAGTTTTTTCGCTTCAATACTTGCATCATGGAATTTGTCATTTTGATGAAGCAGGAATCTTTGTTACTTTTGAAGAATCACCTGCAGATATCTTTCGTAATGCAGCGAGTTTTGGTTGGAATCTTCAAAAGCTGATAGATCAAGATAAACTTTTTATCCTTGATGCATCACCTGACCCAGACGGCCAAGATGTAGCTGGAAGTTTTGATCTTTCTGGTTTAATTGAGAGAATTAGTTATGCAATTAGGAAATATAAAGCTAAACGAGTGGCTATTGATTCTATGACGGCTGTTTTTCAGCAATATGATGCTATTTATGTTGTTAGACGTGAAATATTTCGTTTGATAGCTCGCCTTAAAGATATTGGAGTTACAACTGTAATGACTACAGAACGAATAGATGAATATGGTGCAATTGCTCGTTATGGCGTTGAAGAGTTTGTCTCTGACAATGTAGTGATTTTACGTAATGTTCTTGAATCAGAAAGACGGCGACGGACAGTGGAAATTCTTAAGTTGCGGGGAACAACACATATGAAGGGTGAGTTCCCATTCACAATGGGATCTGAGGGCATCACTGTTTTTGCTTTAGGCGCGATGAGATTAACTCAAAGATCATCAAATACTCGTATAAGTTCAGGTGTGCCAGCTTTAGATGATATGTGCGGTGGGGGCTTCTTTCAAGACTCAATAATTCTTGCCACTGGAGCTACAGGTACAGGTAAAACTATGTTGGTTTCTAAATTTATAGAAGATGCCTATTGTAATAAACAAAGGGCAATACTTTTTGCCTATGAAGAGTCTCGTGCGCAGCTTCTTAGAAATGCTACAAGTTGGGGAATTGATTTTGAGAAAATGGAAAGTGATGGACTCCTTAAGATTATATGTGCATACCCTGAATCAACTGGTTTAGAAGACCACTTGCAGATAATTAAGGCTGAGATTGCACAATTTAAGCCTTCTAGAATGGCAATTGATTCTTTGTCTGCTTTAGCACGTGGTGTAAGTCTGAATGCTTTTCGTCAGTTTGTAATTGGTGTAACTGGTTATGCAAAACAGGAAGAAATAGCGGGATTTTTTACAAATACAGCTGAGGAATTTATGGGTAGCCATTCAATTACTGACTCACATATATCAACTATAACTGACACTATTATGCTGCTTCAATATGTTGAGATTAGGGGAGAAATGGCTCGTGCTATAAATGTTTTCAAAATGAGGGGTTCATGGCATGATAAAAGGATTCGTGAGTTTATAATTACACATGAAGGACCACAAATAAAAGATTCTTTTTCTAATTTTGAACAAATCTTCAGTGGTGCTCCACACCGTGTGGTAGATGATCAAGTACCAGGTGTTTTCAAGTCAATTGATTCAAATCAAGTCTAGATATTATTGTTTAACAGTTCTTCTGATATTTCTGCCTGTCTAGTATTCCTTTCGGCAAGTAGCATTAGTTCATCTGCATCTGCTTGCTCTAGGGGCAGATCAAACCAAAAAGTTGTTCCTAAGCCAGGCTCACTTATCATCTGAATCTTCCCCCCATGTTTTTCTATAATCCCCCGAACAATTGACAGCCCTAGACCAGTACCTGCTTCTGTATGAACTGCATTCTCTACTCTATAGAAACGTTCGAAAATTTTTTGTTGCTCTCCTGAAGAGATTCCTAAACCTGTATCTGCGACTTCAACTCTTAGCCTTGGGAGTGGTGAAATAAGAGTGCAATGAGGAGCCGAATGAGTGTTTTCTATTGGCTTCGCTGTACAAATATCAGGCCATGTATAGGCTCTTATCTTTAGCTTCCCTCCCGTTCTATTGAATTTGAGTCCATTGCCCACCAAATTATCTAAAACTTGTAGAAGTAGGTCCCAATTACCAAGAATTCGAGGGATAGATTCATCCACATCTAATTCAAGATGAACTTCTTTATCTTTTGCATTTAACTTATAATTACGCAATGTTTGTTCCATCGCTGGACGAATATCCATTGACTCAAAATGAATGGTTCTTGCTGATTCAAGTTTCGAAAGATCTAATACATCATTTACTAGACGTGCAAGCCTATCGGTTTCTGCATTGGCAACACCAAGAAACTCTTTCTTTTCTTCTTCTGTTAATTGATCCCCTAACTCATAAACTGTTTCCACATAGCTTTTAATATTAAAAAGGGGAGTCCTAAGTTCGTGTGATACATTGCTAATAAATCGACTTTGAGCAGCATTTAATTCAACTTCTCGTGTGAGGTCTTGAATAGTTACTGCTATACCTTTTAGAGTTTCACCAGTTGAATCCCTTACTGATTGTAAGACTATCCGAAGTGTTCTAGAAGGATCGCCAATGCTGCATCGAATATCACTACTCTCAGAAGAGTTTGTTAAAAGTGAAGTAATTGGAGAATGCAATTCATTAGTAAGAATTTCTGGTAATTCATTTAGCAATTCTTGACCTTCTAGGTTTCTTCCTTCCCAGCGAAAAAGTCTACGCGCTGTTGGGTTGACTAAAACTATATTACCTAGAGCATCAATTAGAATTGCTCCATCAGCCATTGTCGCGATAAGTGATTGTTGTTTTACTTGAGCAGCCCTTAACTCTTCAATATTTGCATTGTCATAGTCTTCTAGTTGTGAAGCCATAGCATTAAACCCATTTAAGAGTTCTCCTAACTCTCCACTCATAGGCATTGATACCCTTGATTTAAAGTTTCCAGTTGCAATTTCTCTTACCCCACGAACAAGTTCCTTGACAGGACGTGTAATAGTTAGAGCATTAAAAACTGCACCTAAAAGTACAAGAACCCAGATGGATATAAAAACAGCGACTGTTACTTCCTTTGTTAAGGCAGCACTTGCTAAGGCTTTTTTATTGGGTGTTACACCTAATGCTAGTACACCTAAATAGTTGCCCTTCCATAACATTGGCACAAAAACATCTGTAACTTGTCCCTGAGGTGTTAGATGTTGTCTTACTAATGGAAATTGAGGTTTCTTTTTTAGCTCTATTGGTAATTCAATTCGTCGGGTTAATTGAAGCTCACTATCAACTTTATTTGGACTTGCGCTAACTGGAATCCCTAGTTCGATTATGCCTTCTGGATCTGTAAAAAATATGTATCTTAAATTTCTACTTGAACGCCAGAATTTTTCTGCAACGTTAGCAACTTCTCTATCTTGACCTTTTGCAACTAGCTCAGTGACATTCCCAGAAAGAAGTAGACCAAGATCTCTCGCATATCGAGTGTCATTCATGCCAGCATCTCTTTGGATGCCATTTAAGGTGAAAAAAGTTATTCCGGTCATCATTAGACTGACGACAAGAGTAGTCGCAGCAAGTAATTTGGTCCTAAGGCTGAATGCAGACCACCAAAGATTTATTCGCTTCCACCAATTGCGTTGTTCTTTTTCTTTGTTTGGGGGCTCACCATTATTTTTAACCCATTCTTCAATTGAGGGGGGGGTGGTACTGGCCATTAAGCAAGAGTGCTTGTAGATAGGTTAGAACTTCCGTACTTGATGACCGATGTCTCGTCGATATTGAATTCCATCGAAATGGATTGCATCAATCCCTTTATAGGCATTTTTGAAAGCGCTATCAAAGCTTTCACCTTGTGCGACGACAGAAAGAACTCTTCCACCTGATGTATAAATTTCATTTTTGTTCGTTGATCTCGTTCCTGCATGGAATATTTGCAGTGATTTATTTAATTGAATGTTGATATTAATTAGATCCCCATTCCTTGGAGACTCTGGATAACCAGCAGCAGCAGCGACTACACATGCACTGCATAAATGCGAAACCAAGAGATTAGGTGCTTGCTCGAGGCGCCCTAATGAGCATGCATGAAGAATATTGGCTAGCTCTGGTTGCATTAAAGGCATGAGTGTTTGACACTCTGGGTCCCCAAATCTGCAGTTAAATTCAATAACTTGGGGCCCTGATGAGGTGATCATGAGGCCTGCATATATCACGCCTCTGTAATCAATCCCTCTTCTTCTAAGTGTGTTCAAAGTTGGTTCAAGAATTAATTTCTTTATTTCATTTAATTCTGCTTTATTGAGAAGGGTGGCTGGAGCATATGCCCCCATTCCTCCAGTGTTTGGACCTAGATCTCCTTCTCCTAAACGTTTGTGATCTTGAGCAGGTGGTAAGAGCACCATCTTTTCTCCATCACAAAGGGCGAAAATGGAAACTTCAGGTCCTTGAAGTCGTTGCTCTAGTACTACCGTTTCTCCTGATGCACCGAATTTTCCTTTGAATGCTTCTTGGATAGCTTGATTGGTTTCTTCTATTGTTTCCGCGACAGTTACTCCTTTCCCTGATGCAAGCCCATCAGCCTTGACTACGAGTGGGCTTTGAAATTTCTCCACTATTAAAAGAGCTTCTTCTTCTGTTGTTACTTTCCAATGCTTTGCTGTGGGGATACCAGCTTCTTGCATTAGTTCTTTAGCCCATGCTTTGCTTGCTTCCAATTGGGCCCCATCGGCTCCGGGTCCAAAAACTGCCAAACCAAAAGCTCGTAATTTGTCTGCTACTCCTTCTGCTAATGGCCCCTCAGGGCCGATCACTATTAGATCGACTTTATAAGAAAGACATTTGTCTATAAGTGTTGTGACGTTGTCCTCTTGGACATTAAGACGGGTGCATCCAGAGTGATGTTCTGTCCCCCCATTCCCTGGGGCTACCCATACCTTTTCAACTGTTTTACATTTGCACATTGCCCAAGCAAGAGCATTTTCTCTTCCACCACTTCCTAAAACAAGAATTCTTTTCAAGGGAGGTAAGGCTTGATTAGAAGAATTAGATGATTTCATCGCAGTGTTTTTTTGATGAGGGTTTAGGTTTTAGGAGGTTGTCTTTACAAGATAATTTCAAAGCTGTTTCTCAATTTTGATGAATGGTTTGAACCAATGAGGTTTAACTATCTTTCTCTAATGCTTCTAGCGGTGTCTTTTTTTGGTCAGACGCCAATAGCTCGGTCCTCACATGTTGTGTTTGGAAATGTTTCTGAGTTGGTTGTGGAGGCAAATCGAGAGCAAAAACTCAACCAAAAGAATATTCCTCAGATAAGGCTTGCCTGTGCTAATGCAATTAAACTTTCGCTTGACCACCGTTTAAGAGATCTAAGTGATCAATTGATGAATTCATTTTCAGCAATTGACTCAATTGCGTTTGAGTTGGAAAAAGCTGAAATTCTTTTAGCCTGTAGGGCCCCAGAAAAGGCCCAGAAGGTACTTCAAGCAGTCAATCCAAGGAATGAGTCTCAGGAAAGGATTTGGTCAATTTTGTTTTGGAAGGCCAGTAATGCTGCTATGGATCATTCCAATGCATCTTTGGCTTTGAGAAGACTTTCAGCTGGGGACTTGCAAAAACTAGATAATGAGGAAATAACCGTTGGTCATAGTGCAGATGGTTCTCCATTGACTCGACTAGCACTTGATCTTTTGGCAGAGCATGAACGTTTAAATGGGGATTGTGAAACTGCGGCTAGGGTCTTGTTGTCTGGTCGAAAAAAGGGTGCTTTAGGTGCAACCAGAATGTCTCGAGCGGTTCAATGCTTAGAGAATTCGACTATGGATGAGAGAAATGACTTGCTAGCCTCAGCACTTGCTGAGGCTAGTGCTGATCAAGCTTGGTGGTTAGTTGGGGATATTTTAAGAATGCAGATAACCTTGGGCTTAACTTCGAATGAAGGAACTAAAAGTCTTAGGAAACGCTTTGAGTATTTCGCAAAAGAACTTGATGATCGTTACACACAATGGGAATTAATTCTTTTTGATAAGACAAGGCAAGAAGAAAGAAGACTTCTTGAAGATCAGCTACGTTCTCCAAGGGGAATTGGAGCTAATACTAAAAAGAAGTAATTTTGACCTTAATAGTTCCTACCTAATCTGACTTCTGAATATCCATTATGAAACCTGATCATGGTCAGCTTATATATGAAGGCAAAGCTAAAAGGATCTTCCAAACAGATCAAGACGATCGTGTCTTGGTTGAATTTAAAAATGATGCAACAGCTTTTAATGCTTTAAAACGTGCTGATTTAAAGGGAAAAGGCAAAATGAACTGTCAAATCTCTGCATATCTTTTTGAGGTTTTGCAGGCAGAAGCTGTACCAACTCATTATCTTTCTCAAGTGGATGATTGTTGGATGATTGCTCAACGTGTGGAAATTATTCCTTTAGAAGTGGTTGTTCGCAATATCGCAGCTGGCTCTCTTTGCAGGGAGACTCCAATTAAGGAAGGTGAAGAACTTTCGCCGCCTTTATTAGACTTGTATTTCAAAGATGATGAATTAGGTGATCCATTAATTACGGAAGCAAGAATTGCAAAGCTTGGCTTAATCAGCTCAGACCAAAGATTAGAGATTGAGAATCTGTCTTTTAGAGTAAATATTTTGTTGAAAAATTTTTTGAAGCGATTGGACCTTATCCTTGTTGATTTTAAGTTGGAATTTGGAATAAATAAAAATGGCCAGCTTCTTGTCTCTGACGAAATAAGTCCTGATACATGCAGAATCTGGGATCAAAGGATCTTAGATCCTAAAAAGCGGATTTTAGATAAGGACCGCTTTCGTCAAGACCTTGGTGGTGTAGTTGATGCATACGGTGAGGTCCTTAAACGTATACAAGGAGCCTTCTCTAACGACCGCACTTGCAGTTAAGGTCACCAAAGGTTTAAGGCCTTATTTAGTCAAAGTGTCTCTATGGTCAGATTTCACGATATCGGTTCTTCTTGGTTTTTTAATCGAGGATCCTATGGTTTGGCTTTGGTTGTACCTGTTTTGATGGGAGCTGGCCTTACAAGCTATACAAATCAAGAGAGGATTGTTCATAGGAATGGAAGTAGCCTGAAAACATTAAAGATTGCTCAGCTCTCTACACCTAATAGAGAGAAAGAAGCTGAAGCTATACCTTTTACTCCTTTTGCTGGCGAGAGCCAGCCCAATGAATCCTCCAAAAAGAAATCAGCAAAGAAAAGGGTTTTGATTAGTGAAGTGGTAATCGAAGGTCTTGACGGTCACCCTGATCAGGAGCGATTGGAATTTGAAGCTTACGATGCAATGAAGGTACGACCTGGAAGTAGAATTAGTAGAGATGAATTGAAATTAGATTTAGATGCTATTTACTCTACTGGATGGTTTTCAGGCGTTAAAATAGAACCAATTAATAGTCCTTTAGGTGCACAACTTTTAGTAGAAGTTGAGCCTAATCCTATACTTAAAAGAGTTGAAATTTTACCAAGCGATGTGAAAATAAAATCGAGATTGATTAATAAGATATTTAAGTCTGACTACGGAAAAACGTTGAATCTAAATGCTCTCAAGATAAGAATTAAGGAATTAAAGGATTGGTATGTTAATGAAGGTTTTTCTTTGGCAAGAGTTTCTGGTCCAAACCGGATCACGCCTGATGGAGTTGTTCAATTAAAGGTTGTAGAAGGAGTTGTTTCAGGTGTTGAAATACAATTCTTAAATGCAGATGGTGAATTGAATAATGCAGAGGGGGTGGGGATTAAGGGCAAAACAAGACCTTGGGTTATTACAAGAGAAATATCACTTAAAACTGGAGATATTTTTAATAGAAATCAATTAGAAAATGATATCAAAAGAATATATGGAACTTCATTATTTAGTGATATTAAAGTAACTCTAAAGCCGATTCCAGGAGAGATTGGAAAAGTCAAAATAGTCCTTGGCATAACTGAACAATCGACTGGCTCACTTTCTGGTGGAGTTGGATATAGTGGTGGACAGGGTGCTTTTGGACAGATAGGTGTTAAGGAATCAAACTTCTTAGGAAGAGCTTGGAGTACAGGCCTTGAATTAACTTATGGCCAGTATGGTGGTTTGGTTAACTTTTCTTTTACTGATCCATGGATAAGAGGAGATCAACATAGAACATCATTTAGGACTTCACTGTTTATTAGTAGAGAAGTTCCACAGGAGTTTAGAAGTCAATCAGGAGGAAGTATCCGAAGTGTTTCTGATTATTATGACGCTTCATCAAGTAGTGCAAAGGAGATATCAAGTCTTTACGGGGGAGGTCCTTTTTCATCAGTAGTTGATGCTAAAGGAGTTAATCCAGAAGTTAGTTGGTTTGATTATGAAGGTGACTCTATTGTTCTTCAAAGAGTAGGGGGCGGATTCTCCTTCGCTAGGCCTCTTAATGGAGGTGACCCTTATAAGAAAGTTCCATGGAAGGTTCTGGTTGGAATGAATTTTCAGAAAGTAAAGGCAATCGATTATGCGGCTAATAGCAGACCTTATGGTGTTTTAGTTGATAACTATCAAAATAGACAGGCTCCAAATCATGAGGTGATTTGTGTGGCGTTTAATTGTGCAAGTGAAAACACTCTTTTTAGTCTAAGAACCGGAGTTTCATATAGCACCTTAAATAATGGCAGGAACCCTACTGCGGGTGATTTCTTTAGTTTCGGAACTGAACAATTCATTTCAGTAGGGAACGATTCTCCAACATTTAATCGCGCTAAAACTACTTATACACATTTTATTCCTGTAAATTGGATAAAAATTGCTAAAGGTTGTCGACCAAGTACAGGGGAAGAGCTCAACTGCTCTCAAACTATTGGTTTGCAGGCTAAAGCTGGTGCAATTGTTGGTGAGCTTCCACCCTATGAGGCATTTTGCCTAGGTGGATCTAGTTCTGTTAGAGGATGGAATACTTGTGATCTTGGTGTTAGTAGGACTTTTGGTGAAGCATCTGTTGAATATAGATTCCCAGTTTGGCGTTTAATTTCAGCCGCATTCTTTATTGATGGGGCGACGGATTTTGGATCTCAATCAAATGTTCCTGGTAAGCCAGGCAAACTATTAGGGAAAAATGGATCTGGTTTTTCTCCTGGTGCTGGTTTGATTGTTAATACACCTATAGGCCCATTACGTCTAGAAGCAGCAAAAAGAGATTTTTCTGGTAATTGGCGTTTCAATTTAGGAGTGGGCTGGAAGTTCTAGTGACTACTTTGCCTCAAGATTACGAGGGGTCTTGGACTCTTACGACCTCAGTATTAAGGAGGGGAATTGGACTCCATACTGGACAAGAATCGCAAGTTCGCCTATCTCCTTCTCAAAAGCCTGGTTTTCATGTTTCATGGAGTGATAGCAGAGATGAACCGATCACTCTGAATGTTCATCAAGTTCTTGAGACTCAATTGTGTACAACTCTTGAGCTTGGGGAGCGGCGTCTTGCGACTGTTGAACATCTTTTGGCTGCTTTGGCTGGATGCGGTTTGAGTCATGTACAAATCGAGGTTTCTGGAGAAGAAATACCACTTTTAGATGGATCTGCTATTCCTTGGGTGGAGGCCATCTTTGAAGCTGGCATCTCTCCTGCGAGGACACCACGTTTATCACCTCCGATAATTCAAAACCCACTGGTTATTAATCGTGGTAATAGTGTTATCACAGCTACTCCTGCTAAAACTTTGATTTTGGTAGGAATTATCGATTTCCCATACTCAGCGATTGGACAACAGATGTTGAAAATTGAATTGACACCAAGTCTTTTTGTTAGGGAAATCGCCTCGGCTAGGACTTTTGGATTTTTAGATCAAGTAGAGAAACTCAAACAGTCTGGTTTGATTAAAGGGGGTACTTTTAATAACGCTTTGATATGTGATTCAAATGAGTGGCTTAATCCCCCATTGAGATACGAAAATGAACCTGTTCGCCATAAGCTTTTGGACTTAATTGGTGATTTAGCACTAGTGGGATTACCGAAAGCTCAAGTATTGGTTTATAGGGGGTCTCATGGGCTCCATACTGATCTGGGGATTGCTCTTATCCAATAATGTCTTTCCAGGTAACTTTCTCTTGACTGATTCTTCCCCAGCTACATCTGTGGTTTTAACGAGCGAGCAAATTATGGGGTTATTGCCTCATCGTTATCCTTTTGCTTTGGTAGATCGTGTTCTTGAACATACTCCTGGGAAGAGAGCAGTGGCGATTAAGAATGTCACTCTTAATGAGCCTCAGTTTCAAGGTCATTTTCCTGAAAGGCCTTTGATGCCAGGCGTTTTAATTGTAGAGGCGATGGCTCAAGTAGGTGGCCTTATTGTGACTCAAATGCCAGATTTGCCTAAGGGGTTATTTGTTTTTGCTGGGATAGATGGAGTTCGTTTTCGCAGGCCTGTGGTGCCTGGAGATCAACTCAAAATTACTTGTGAGTTGATTAGTCTGAAAAGACAGCGCTTTGGAAAAGTTAGCGGTAAAGCAACAGTTGATGATCAGCTGGTTTGCGCCGGTGAGCTTATGTTTTCTTTGGTGGATTGAGGTTATGAGTGAGTTTCGAAATCCTTCGATTTTGACTATTGAAAAACCCCCAGAAGTTCATCCTTTGGCAGTTGTTGCTCCTCAAGCAGAGCTTGAAAAAGGTGTAGTTATTGGTCCTGGAACTGTAGTTGGATCTGACGTTAAGATAGGCCCTAATACTTGGATTGGTCCCAATGTTGTTCTTGATGGACGACTGAAAATTGGCTCGCAAAACAGAATCTTCCCTGGAGCATGCATAGGACTAGAACCTCAAGACCTTAAGTACAAAGGTGCTCCTACTGAGGTTGTTATAGGTAACGGGAATACTATTAGAGAATGCGTAACTATTAATAGAGCTACTGAAGAAGGAGAAGAGACAAGGATTGGGGATGGAAACTTGTTGATGGCTTATTGCCATTTGGGTCACAATACGTTGCTTGGAAATGGAATTGTGATTTCAAACGCAACACAGGTTGCAGGTCATGTAGTGATGGAAGACCGAGCTGTAATTGGTGGTTGTGTAGGAATCCATCAGTTTGTCCATATTGGCGGGTTGGCTATGGTTGGCGGAATGACGAAGGTTGATAGAGATGTTCCTCCATATTGTTTAGTAGAAGGCCACCCTGGAAGAGTGCGTGGGTTAAACCGCGTTGGTATTCGTCGTAATGACATTGATAATCGTGAGAGTGGTGAACTCAGGCAATTGCAGGAGATTTGGACGTTGATATTTCGTTCTGAGCACGTTCTTGTTAAAAGCCTGGAGTTAGCCAGTCAGAAAGAATTAATGCCTGCGGCAAAACATCTTTGTGCTTTTCTTCAAGCCTCTATTCAGAAAAATAGGCGTGGCCCAATGCCATAAATGTTCTTGAAATAATTGACCATGCGATTGCTTATCAGCACAGGAGAAGTATCTGGTGATTTACAGGGAAGTTTATTAATTAAAGCTTTGAGACGTGAAGCTAAACGACGCTCATTGCAACTTGAATTGATTGCTATTGGAGGGCCAAGAATGCATAAAGCTGGGGCCGAGTTAATTGCGAATACTTCGCCAATTGGTGCGATTGGACTTTTTGAGGCCTTGCCACTGATTTTGCCAACATTAAAATTACAAAAAAAGATTGAGGATTTTTTAAGAAAAAATCCTCCAGATCTAGTTGTATTAATTGATTATATGGGGCCGAATATTCGGCTTGGCAATAAGTTGAGGAGTAGCGAAATCGATATTCCTATTATCTATTACATAGCTCCGCAGGAATGGGCTTGGCGTATTGGTGATAGTGGAACTACAGATCTAATAGGTTTTACAGATAAGATTCTGGCTATTTTTAAGGAAGAAGCTGACTTCTATAAGAAAAGAGGAGGTGATGTTACCTGGGTAGGACATCCTATGATTGACATTCTGCGAGACTTGCCTAGCCGAAAGAAGGCCATTGATCGTCTTGGAATTAAACCTTGCCAGAAGAATTTGTTACTCCTACCAGCATCAAGGCGTCAAGAAATTCGTTATTTGATGCCAACCTTAGCTAAAGCTGCTTTTATTTTGCAGAAGAAATATCCATCTTTAAATGTTTTTGTCCCTGCTGGATTAACTAATTTTGAAGAACCTATTAAGGAGGAATTATTAGAAGCTGGAGTGAATGGAAAAGTTATTCCTGCAGATGAATTTGATACTTTGAAACCTTTTTTATTTTCTGTAGCTGATCTTGCTTTAGCTAAATCCGGCACAGTAAATATGGAATTAGCTTTAAGTGGAGTACCTCAAATTGTAGGATATAAGGTCAGTCGCATAACTGCTTTTGTGGCTAAGAAAATACTACATTTTAATGTTGACCATATTTCTCCAGTTAATCTTTTATTGAAGGAGCGATTGGTGCCAGAACTTGTTCAAGATCAGTTCACTCCTGAAGCACTTGCCAAGTTGGCCATTCCTTTTTTGGAGGAATCAAAATGCTCTGCTTTTATGTTAGAAGGCTATGAAAGACTTCGAAAGCACCTTGGTCATCCTGGAGTTACTGATAGAGCTGCAAAAGAGATTCTTGACTTAGTGGAGAAATAAGGTCTATGCAGTGCACCTTGAAAAAATTTTTAATTGCTCTGATTATTTGTCTATTTTGTTTTGAATTTCCAGGCTTGGTAGAGGCCAGTCAACAGCAAGCAGTATTTGCAGGAGGATGCTTTTGGTGCTTAGAGCATGATTTGGAAGAACTGAGTGGGGTGATTTCAGTGGAAAGTGGGTATACCGGAGGGAATTTGTCTAATCCCACCTATCAAAATCACAGGGGGCATCAAGAAGCTGTGCTCGTGAATTTTGATCCTTTGAAAATAAGTTACATGAAGCTTTTAAGAAGCTATTGGCGAAATGTAGATCCATTTGATGGCGGAGGGCAGTTTTGCGATCGAGGTGATTCTTATCGCCCTGTGATTTTTATTAAGAATGAGAGTCAAAAAGATTATGCAGTTCAAAGTTTGGAGGCGGTGGCGGAGGAATTAGATCAGCCAACTTCCACTCTCAATGTTGAGATCCAAGATGCAAAGAAGTTTTGGTTGGCTGAGGATTATCATCAAAATTTTGCTAAGGAGAATCCTCTTAAATATAATTTTTATCGTTATAGCTGTGGTCGAGATGCACGCTTGGATGCGGTATGGGGAAAAAGAGCAAGAACTACTAAACAATGGGCGACAAAGTGACAACAACATAATGAAAAGATTAAGAAACAACCCTTCTCTGGGGCCTTTTGATGAAGATTCGGCTTTCCTCCATGGCTCCCTGTCGTTAAGGCGGATACCATTCAACCCAGGTTTAGGGAAGGAGATGTATGTATCTGCTGACAGTCAAGGATGGACTTGTGACTAGGCATGTAGGGCCTTATGTCACTCCAAAGGATGCTTCTGAAGATTTGGATAGAATTTTGTCTTCTTGTAGTGAAAGAGCACATTGGCAAATTCATGCTCTTGAAAGTCCCAGTCAAAGGAGCTTCTCTGAAAGGCTTATTGAAAGAGGTCAAGTCTGTACTCTTGCCGCTTCCTGACTATAGTTTTCTAGAAGAAACGCATTAAAAAAAATAGATTTTTTATTTCCTTTAGATGTTTTTTCGTTTGTACTTATTGGGGTGAATTACTCTTGATTTTTTTGTTGACATGCCCAGTCAACAAGTGTGCGAACTCCAAATCCAGTCGCGCCAGCAGAATTAATATCACGATCTTTTTCGGTCCAGACAGTTCCTGCAATATCGATATGTGCCCAGGGGATTGATTCTTGTACAAACTCTTTTAGGAAAACACCAGCAGTTATTGCTCCGCCAGCCCTTGGACCAGTATTTTTCATATCGGCCAGTAAAGATTTAAGTCCTTCCTTGTAGGAGTTTTTAAGAGGCATGCGCCATAGTTCTTCTCCGGTATTTTGAGATGCTTCAATTAATTCCTTTGCAAGTTGATCGCTGTCCGTCCATAGTCCAGCTATTTCATCTCCAAGAGCTATCACACAAGCACCTGTAAGGGTTGCTAGATCGACTATTGCGTCTGGTTCAAGTTCACAGGCGTATACAAGAGCATCTGCAAGTGTTAAGCGTCCTTCTGCATCGGTGTTGTTGATCTCAATGGTCTTTCCATTGGATGCCTGAACTATGTCTCCTGGATGTACCGCTGAGCCATTTACCATATTCTCACAAGCCGCCACGATGAAGTGAACTTCTATTCCTCTGGGGCGAAGTTCTGCAATTGCTCTCGCAGCGCCTAATACAGCGGCACTACCTCCCATATCAAATTTCATTAGCTCTATTTGAGCTGCGCCTACTTTTAGGTTGTACCCACCAGAGTCAAAGGTCAGTCCTTTGCCTACCATGGCCAGACGATGCTTGATTTTTCCATCGGGTCTATAGGTGAGGTGAATAAATTTTGGCGAGAGGTCTGAGCCCTGGGCAACGGCTAGATAGGCACCCATTCCTCTTTCGCTGCAGTCTTTCTTTTCTAAAATTTTTGATTCGAGCTCATATTCCTTTGCTATCTGAACCGCTTTATCTGCTAAGGAAGCGGGTGTAAGGCTGTTCGGTGGTGAGCCAACTAGTTCTCTGGCCAGTTCAACACCTGCACATATAGGTGGAACTTCTTTTAAGGATTTCTCTGCTGTTTTACCTATTTCAATCAGCTCTACTTCCTCTGGGTGGATTTTGGGTTCAGGTTTGCTTTGGAATCGAAGGTCTTTAAAAAGGGTGAGACGAATTGCTTCACTAACAACTTTAGCTGCCGATTCAGAGTCAAATAGCTCCCAAGGGAGTCTTATTCCTAATTTGCCTTTAGAACCAAGACTGGCACGAGCTCCTATTGCAGCTGCTTTTCTAAGATCATCTAAAAGTAAATTTTTGGCGGTTCCTAGACCTACCAGAATCAATTTGTTTAGAGTGTTTTCTAGAAGATAAAAACTTGAGCTTTCTCCTGTTTTAGCCTTGAAATTATTTTCTTTGAGCTTATTGCTTAAGAGGCTGTTATATGGGCTTTCAAGCTTTCCTATTTGTTCCTCGATATCTTCTTCAAAGACACCCAAAATTAGTACAGCTCCATCCCAGTCTTTGAGTTTTAAAGGACTGAGGGAGATTTCCATTGCTGTTCGTTTGTTTAATTGAACGATGTTAAACGCTCACTTCAGTTCTGAAGTGAAGGGAGTATTCCAACGTGTTCTGGTTTCTTTGTTAAAAGGTGGAAGCCAGATTTGGATAAGCTGTTGTTCAAGCTTTCTTCTTGAGCGTGTATCTTCAGGAACATCAGACCAGAATCTAATACTTAGCTGATTTTTAATTCCAACACTGGCAAGAGCTTCAGCGTAGGCCGCCAAGTAAGTCTTGCAGTCATGTTCGCCTTTCCAGCGTCGTTCTGCAGCAATTGTTTCTCCGATATAAAGCAAGATGTAGGAATCACAATTTTCCAAACGATCCATAACTAGATAGATGGCAGGACCATGGTGAGGAGAATCAGATGATCTCCAGAAGCTCATAGGCAGAGGTGTTAAATCAAGTGGAGAAAAGTTCTGCAAAGATGTTTTTTCGATTTGTGAAAAAAGAGAACCTTGGCAGTGGATATTTGCACCTCCTTTAAAAAGCTTTGACTGGTAATTGAAAACTCTGTTCTGCCATGCTTTTAAAATCTTTTTGCTAAGCTTTAACTCCTTATTCTGTTGAGCTTTATTTTCAATTAACTCAACATTATTAAATAGCTTTTGTTGGTTTTTGGAATTATTCATTGATTTAGTTGATTCTCATTCAATTTGATCATATTGCATAATAAATTGTTTTTGTGTTTTGGAAATTTTTTAAAGGGAAGAGGAACTTAAATGAGAAAAACGAGAAATAATCAGAATACTTTTCTAGTTAAATATCTGAGTAAAAAAACATTGAATAGTAAGTGAACTATTTTAACATTTAAAAGCTTTGTTGAGAGAACGTTCAAATCAAATAGTATTTCACTGTAAGCTAGCTAGGATTTTATTGGTATGAGAAGTCTTAATAAAGAAAAACTAAGTTGGTTCATATTTAATGAAATGATTGGAATTTGTCATGGCCTTATTATATGTATTAAAGATTTCTTTCGGTTTTGTAGTGTTAGAAGATAGAGCTCGGACTTCATCTAACGAGACTTTGATCATGAAAGTATTACTACAATTAGATTTCTTCCTTCCTGAATGCTCTCATTGGTCTGGTGTTCCCTACTTCCTTTTTAGGGTGGGTTTGAGCAAAATAGAAATTATTACTTCAAATTACCTTTAAAGAATCCAGTGGCCATTTATTCAGAATTAGAGAAAGGGGTAACAATACAACCTTCTCAGGACTCAAGAACCCTTTCAAATTCAAGGAGATAGGAAATTGCCTTTTTTCGAATCTGAAATTGTTCAGGAGGAGGCCAAGAGGCTCTTCACTGATTATCAAGAACTTATGCAGTTGGGCTCTGATTATGGAAAATTTGACCGCGAAGGAAAAAAGATGTTTATCGACACTATGGAAGCTTTGATGGAACGCTATCGAGTATTCATGAAGCGCTTTGAGCTTTCAGAAGACTTTCAAGCAAAAATGACGGTTGAGCAATTAAGGACTCAACTTAGTCAGTTTGGCATTACACCTGAACAGATGTTTGATCAGATGAATACGACTTTGAATAGAATGAAATCTGAACTTGACCAATCTCCTGGTTGAGTAAACTTTGATGCGCTTTAACATCTAACTATCTAGAAACGATTGCCTCTATGTCGGTGAAGACAAGCTCATTGCCGGTGTGGATAGAAAGGGGATTAGCAGATCTTTTCCCTTTAGGAAGCATTGAGGAACCAGAAAGGAGACTTGCTTTACGTATTGAGGAGTCTTTAAAAAAGAAAAAACCTTTGCGCATCAAGCTTGGGATTGATCCAACAAGTTCAGAGATTCATTTAGGCCATAGTATTCTTTTTCGTAAGCTTCGTGCCTTTCAAGACGCAGGACATATAGCCGTTTTGATTATTGGAGACTTCACTGCTCGAATAGGAGATCCCACAGGAAAGAATAAAACTAGAGTTCAGCTTTCTAAAGAAGATGTGGAAGAAAATGCAATTACTTATTTAGAGCAACTTGGGCTTGGTAAGTCGCCTGAAACATCCTTATTGGATTTCACTACTGCTGGTCGTCTAGAAGTACGTCGAAATAGTGAATGGTTGACTGATCTTGACTTAGCTCAAGTGATTGAATTGCTCAGTAATGCCACTGTTGGGCAGATGCTTGCTAAAGAGGATTTTGCTAATCGTATTGATTCTGGCATGCCTATTGCTTTACATGAGTTTCTTTATCCACTCCTCCAGGGGTATGACTCAGTAGCTGTTGAAGCAGATGTGGAACTTGGTGGTACTGATCAGAAATTCAATGTTGCTATGGGAAGAGATATTCAACGCTATTTCAAACTAAGACAGCAGTTCGGGATGTTGTTACCAATCTTGGTTGGTACTGATGGGGTGCAGAAAATGAGTAAAAGTATTGGAAATACAGTTGGGTTAAAGGAAGATCCCTTGACGATGTATTCCAAATTAGAAAAAATTCCCGATGAAATTGTAAGTAGTTACTTGACGCTTTTAACTGATTTGGATGTAGAAGCCACAATGTCTTCTAATCCAAGGGAAAGACAGAAATCTATGGCTTTAGCAGTTACAGCAAGCTTCCATGGCTTGCCTGCTGCTGAGGCTGCTCAAGCTGATGCTGCAAGTTTGGTGGCAGGATCGAAAAATGAGATAAAAGATATCTTTGAAGTCTCTATGTCAGTAGTGAACTTCCCTGCAAAGGCATTCTATTTTTTGAGTGCTATTGGTTTGTGTGCGAGTAGTAGCGAAGCCAGACGTCTTATTAAAGGGGGTGCAGTGCGCTTAAATGGCAAGAAAATAATAGATCCAAATCTTGAATTTTCGGATAGTAATATGCTGCTAGGTCAAGTTATTCAGATTGGGAAGAAGGTCTTTAGAAGGCTTGTTAGTTAAATCTATATTTAGAGTAATACATATGATTCTTAATCCTGCGGATAAATTGATTCTTGCCCTTGATGGAATGGATAAATCAGAGGTGTTTAAATTGATTAATAAGTTGCAAGATTTACGTTGGGCAAAAGTTGGCTTGGAGTTGTTTGTTAGTGCTGGGCCAGAAGTGATTTACACATTAAGAGAAAAGGGAATAAAAGTTTTTCTTGACCTTAAGTTCCATGACATACCTAATACTATGTCAAGAGCCTGCTTGCAAGCTGGAAGAACAGGATCTGATCTGATTTCAGTTCATGCATGTGCTGGAATAAAAGCACTTAAAGATGCCAATTCTGCTGCCGCTCAGGGGGCCGCGGAAATTGGTTGTCCTGCTCCTACACTTTTGGCAGTAACGGTTCTTACAAGTTGGGATCAGAAGAGATTTTCTGACGAGCTTGGGTTTAATCAAACTATTGAAAAAAGAGTTGAATTGTTGGCTAACTTGGCGTTAAAGGCAGGTATTGGTGGTTGTGTTTGCTCGCCATTGGAATTGAAAACTGTGAAGAGGCTTTTCTCTAAGACTTTTGAGCTGATTACTCCTGGCATAAGGCCTGGAAATTTAGCTCTTGATGACCAGAGTAGAGTAATGAGCCCTTCAAATGCTTTGAAAGCGGGTGCAACTCGATTGGTTGTAGGTAGACCTATTACCAAGTCAAGTGATCCAATTGGTGCATTTCAGAGAATTTGTCGAGAGTTAGAGAATCCTTAATGTGAGCGCCCTATTTTTGGCTCTTCCTTATTGATTATTCTTTTTAGATTGCTTCTATGCCTCCAAAGAATCATTGTCATAGTGATCAAACTTAAAAAGATATAAGGAAGTCTGAAATCGCTTCCATGAAACCTGATGAACATCAGAATAGGGAGACTTATTGCCGCTATTACGCTTGATAAAGATACAATTTTGCTGAAACTTAAAATTGTAATGAATATTCCAAAGCAAGCCAAGCCAACTTGCCAAGCAAGTCCTAAAAGCACGCCTAATCCAGTGGCTACAGCTTTACCACCTTTCCAACCAAGCCAAACAGGCCAGATGTGACCAGATATAGCTGCTAAGCCTGCTGCAACTTGCCAATAATCATTTAGGAGAAAGTTCTTTGTAATTAAGACAGGAATTGTCCCTTTGATGATATCTATTAAAAAAACTATTAAGGCTGGCCATTTGCCTACATGGCGTAGAACATTTGTCGCTCCAGTAGAGCCTGAACCTATTTGACGTAAATCAATAGCGGCTATCCATTTCCCAGCGAGGTATCCACTGGGTATAGAACCAATAAGATAAGCAAAAATGAGGATTAATATTGTCAATTTTATAGAGAAAAAGACATTATATAAGTTCTTCTTCGTCGTATAATTCTTCAGGCTCTGCAGCAAATGCTAGCCAAAGAGGAAATTGAAGGAGAGCAATATCAACACTTTGTTCCGCTGCATCGATAATAATTAGTGGTACATCTCCACGTTCTTCTAATCGATCAGCTCTTTCTAAAACTCCATTCGCACGTTCGAATAAAACAATTCCACTGTTAGGTCCGAAGTCTTCTCTTTCAAGGCCTAATGCATCTTGTAAACCTCTTCTCCATTCACCAAGTCGTTCTGGTTGGCTTGCTAATACAAGCGTTTGAAAACGGTCACCATAAAGTTCTCCAATAATAGAAATCAAAGCAGCACTTATTAATACATTCTTTGGTCTGCTTCCTCTACTTGGTTGAGCTCCGCGTCCTCCCATACTGAAGAACCAGTCTTCAAGAAGCTCGATGTCTTTTGAGTCTAGACTGCGCCTTAACTTCCAAGAATCAGCATAGAAATCTGGTTGTCCTAAGAATTGCTCTAGGCATTGGCGAATAAGCTCTTCATCAGGTTTGAAAGTATCTGCTATTGCAGCAATTTGTTCTTGAGGTGCTTCTGAAGTTTTTGCTTCGTTTTTGTCTAATGGGGAAGGTTGGAGTACAACTGGTTGTAGTACTAAATCTAGTTGTTCAGTTGACTGAGCAAGTTCACGGAGTGCACCTGATAGGTAGTCTTGGAAGCCTTTTACACGTCTTGCTATAGCGTCAGATTGTCCTGAAAAGGTCATTTTTATTTCTTTCTCGAGGGCAGACTTTCGCTTTGATAGTTCTTCTATCTCTAAGGAAAGTTCATTCTTACGACCCTCAATTTCTTTAACTGCGATTGCTATTAACTTTGATAAGTCAGTTTGATTGGAAGAGTCTCCCAAGGTTGTTTTTTGCCCTTGGATTGTTTCATTAGAAGACTTGTCAGCACTAGTGCCTTCAACATTCGATTCGTTCTTAGCAGTTTCTTCTGCTTGAGTGCTTAGGGAGGAAGAGAGGTCGTTTTTAGTCATTATTTATGAGACTTCTAGTTTTGTAGTACTTAAGATTGCTCTGGAGATTCCTTTTTAGGGGTCTCAAGTTTTCCAACTTTTAGCTTTAATTGATTCTCAAGTGCTATTGGATCAAAGAGAATCGGCAAGAGATGAGGGCTAGCTGTTTCTCTGAAGTAGAGAAGCCCAGGTAATTTTGGCAAAAGAAGTCGCCAAGCTAACCAGTTCTTAAAAGGGAAGCGGCGTAATTCGCGATTTAATTGCCATACGACTAGATCATTTGGAGTGAATTCCAATCGCAAGATGAATGATTGAAGTAAAAGAAACAGTCCAAAAACTATTATTAATACAGCTATCCAGGAATTAAGTGGAAGTGGTAGAAAGGTAAACCCAAGAAATATTATTAGCAAAGGTAAGCGATGTTCAGGTGTTAGGACAACACTTTGAGCAGCCTCTAATTGTGATTGAGAATTAATGGACATCAGCCGAATAAAACTTGGGTTAGCAAAACATCAACTAAAGAAACAGTAACAAGAGTCATGACTACAGCACCGGTAGTACTGGTTCCAACTTCCTTTGGGCCTCCTCGTGTAGTAAGTCCCCATCCACAGGCTATTACGGCAATTTGAAGACCGAAGACAACAGCTTTGATAAGCATGAATGGTAAATCACTGAGAATTACCCACTCGCGTACTGAATTCCAAAACACCTCAGGGGGTATTTGGTATAGGGCAGTGCTACTAATTTGGCCGCTCCATAGAGCAACACAAAAGAACAATAGGCACTGCACTGGTGCCATTATGACCATTGCAATCAACCTAGGCACTACAAGATATTCCACAGGATCAGTTCGCAACATTGTTATTGCATCAATTTGCTCAGTGACTTTCATCGTTCCAAGTTGTGCAGCATATGCAGTAGCGACTTTGCCTGTAAGAAGAGTCGCAGTAAGCAACGGGGCAATTTCTCTCGCCATGCCAATGGCTAAAAGGCCACCGACTTGAGAACCTACCCCTTGCCTACTAAGTTCTGCGGCAACTTGGATGTTGAATACAGTTCCAGCTGCTACTCCAGTAATTAGGACAATTAGAAAACTTCCTGGGCCAGCTTCTAAAAGTTGATCAAATAAATCGACTTTATTTATTCTGCCTCTTGCTGTAGTTGCTATTGCTTGTCCTCCAATAAGAAGACTGCTTCCAAGTCTTTTTAGCCATCGGGGAGTAGTCATGAATATGTTTCTTTTAACTGATTACGTTTGTCTGGCCAACTTCGCATGATCAGCATCCCTAATCCCACAAGAACAGCTGGAATTAAGCCCATACAAATTCGAATTGTTACCAGGGCAGTATTGGGTTGTTCAAGGCATTCGGTTAATTCTCTGCAATTTTGAGCTGATTGATAGCCTGCTAAAGAGAGCAATAATCCAAGTAATTGCACGCTAAGTCCAATCCCAAGCTTTTGAATTAATACCATCCAAGCTGTGTAAATCCCAGCTGGCTTTTCGGGGTCTCTGTCAATTGCATCTGGGAGTAAGGACCAAGGAATTAGATAAGCAGTTGAAGCACCGAATCCAACAAGCAAAATTGTTGTTATAAGTGCGATCATTTTTAAACCTTCTAAATTATTGATTGCAAATAAGCTTGTAGCAGTTGCATTCAGTGAAAGAGGTGGGAGAAACATTGCAAAAATGCAAGCAATTATCCATAACCCACCACCCCAGTAGAGAGCAGATACTCTTCCAAACTTGTTTGAATAGAAACTCCATACCTGAAGGCCTAATAAAGCACTGATTTGAAAAGGAATCGGTATCCATTTCGAAATCTCTATAGGTACCTTCATAACTTGCTCAAGATATATAAGGGAAACAGTTTGCATGAGTTGTAGGCCACACCAGAGAAGTAGATAAAGACCAATAACTTGAAGGAAACGATCGTTCTTTAGAATTCGTTGGAGTTGAAGCTTGAAACTTTCTCTTTGATTAATTGGTTTTCTGGCTTTTTTAGCAAAAGGAGCTAGCCCCCAACATGAGAACAATGTTGCGATAGTTGCTATTGCCCCAGTCGCCCTTCCCATTGAAAAGTAGTTCGCACTACCTGAGGAAAGAATCTTTGCAGCAATAATTAGTCCACTTAAACCAGCCAAAATCGATCCGGTAAACCTAGCCGCGTTTAATCTTGTACGTATACTTGTTTCTTCTGTCAGCTCAGTGGATAGGGCTGCGTATGGAAGGTTTACGCAGGTGTAAGCAGTCATAAGTAAAACCGCCATGATTACGTAATAAAAATATTTTTGACTTGTATCTCCTGGTGGTACCCACCACATTGAGGCAAGAGTGATGCCAAGAGGAGCAGCTGCTCCGATCATCCATGGGAGTCTTGGTCCCCAGCGAGTTTTTGTGTGATCGCTCATCCAGCCGATGAGTGGATCATTAATTGCATCCCAAACTTTTATTACCATCAAAAGCGAACCCGCCACTACAGCTGGGAGTCCCGCTGAGCCAGTGAAAAATGGAAATAAATAAAAACCTAGTTGTGTAGCCGCTAATCCAGTACCAGCATCACCAAGCCCATAAGAGAGCATTAATCTTCTTCGGACTCCCTTTTTGAGCGGTGTGGATTTGATCAAGCTCGTTCAAAGGGGGCGCGCAACGTCATAATGCAGTGGTAGTTGCAAAAAAGCTCATTTCTTCGGATAGCTTCTTTGTATTACTGCGGGCGTAGTTTAGTGGTAAAACCTCAGCCTTCCAAGCTGATGATGCGGGTTCGATTCCCGCCGCCCGCTTATTCATTTCTAATCAAAGCTTAATTCTTGAGGAATACTTGGCCTCAATTAATACCGCAAGACTGTTACTTTCTAATTCAATCATTTTTTGGTTTTCTTTCTCTTTTGGAGTAATTAGGTCATTTGGGCTTGTGCATGCTGTATCAAGCATCCTGTGCCAAGAAGAAATTGGTGTTGGCAATTCAAAAATCATTGACTTGCTGTAGGCGTTTAATCCCATCCACATCAAAGCTCCTTCGGAGTCTTGATTAATGCTGTAGCTAATGGTGTGGGACCAGTATCCCCAATCGGGTTTGTTAACTGTTATTCCATGCCATTGGAGCCACAAGCCTTTTGTGTCCTCTTGGGAAACACTATCTTTTTCATTAGGCAAGATGCCTGGATTAAAGAGTTCTGGCAGTAATTGACGAACAATTAATATTTTTTTTACAAACTTGTGTAAGGCAAGATCGCACTTGTCTGGATGCCAAATCATCCAACCAAGAGGACTATTTTGACACCAAGTGTTGTTATTTCCGCCTTGGCTTCGACCGACTTCATCTCCCATTAAGAGCATTGGTATACCTGGTGAGAGAATTAAAGATGCAAGCAAATTTCTTTGTTGCCTTTGTCTCATCTTTGATAAGGCAATATCAGTCGTAGGTCCTTCAATATTGTTGTTCCAACTATTGTTGTGATTTTCTCCATCTCTATTTCTTTCGCCGTTTGCGAGATTGTGCTTAGTGGTAAAACTAATCAAATCCTTAAGAGTGAATCCATCATGTGCCGTAATAAAATTCACTGAACGCATTTGGGACTTCTCATTTTTATATAGATTGCAACTGCCTCGTAAACGGTCTTTCAGTTCCCATACACTATTTTTTTCCCCTTTCCAAAATTTGCGAAGATCATCTCTGAAATGCCCGTTCCATGTATTGATTTTGGATGAAGGGAAATCTGCCAATCGATAAAGTCCACCGCAATCCCAAGGCTCGCTAATTAGTTTTAAATCGCTTAATGCTGGATCCGATTCAATTTCTTCAAATAAAGGGGGAGAGGATAGTGGAGCTAAATCTTCTCCTCTGCTTAGTGCTATCCCTAAATCAAAGCGGAATCCATCAACACCAAGTTCTATTGCCCAACAACGCATAGATTCGAGAATTAATTGTCTTACTAATGGCCTATTAGCTGCAATACTGTTTCCGCAACCACTTACATCCAAATAGTTTCCTTTCTTGTTTTGGTAGTAATAAAGGGACTCTGCAAAGCCACGCCAGCTAATAGTAGGACCATCTTTATTTCCTTCAGTAGTATGGTTGTAGACAACATCTATTAGCACTTCTAAGCCATTATCATGACAAGCTTCAACTAAGTTACGAACTTGATCTCTCGCTTTTAATGGGTCGTTGCCAACTATGTATTTATGATGAGGGGTGAACCAGTTAAGGGGGCTATATCCCCAATAGTTTTCAAGCCCATGTGGTGAATCAGTATGGTCAAAAGAAAAGACAGGAAGTAGTTCAATTGCTGTAATCCCAAGATCGAGGAGATAGGGGATTTTTTCTATTAGGCCAATGAAAGTTCCTTTATAAGGCGAATGAACCTTTGACTCTGAACTGGTGGTGAAACCGCCAAGGTGAAGTTCATAGATAATACTGCGGTTCCAAGGATGCCTAGGTCGTGGATGGGATTTAAAATTGAATTGATCACGCTCGCAAACCACCCCTTTTAAACAGTTTTTGAGGTTATTTGATGGCCCTTTGGCCGATTCTCTTTGATAAGAATCCCAACCAGCTATGGCCCTAGCACATGGATCTAATAAAACTTTCTTTGAATAAGAAGAGGAATTGTGTTCGGTTACTGAGTCTTCAAATACTCGATAGCAATAACAGCATCCTGCGGTTAATCCTTCAATTTCTATATGCCAATAATCACCTGATCGATTGTCAAAATTCAAATCGATTATTTGATTTGGTTGAGCCTCATTTGCATCTTTAAATAAAAGGAGTTCCAAATGGCTCGCTTTAGGAGCGGCTACGCAGAAATTCACTCCTCTTGTCGTAATTGTGCTACCAAGAGGCCATGGTGTTCCTTGATGAATTTTGCTCACTGTTCGTCTCTCCTTTACCTAAATCAGTAAGCACCTTGCCCAAACTAATGGTTTAGGTCCTATTAATAATTCAATGTTGCCTGTTTCATCAGCTGACCCTGTTAATAGTCCAAATGAGCTAATAGATGGACTTTGGGTTTTTCCTCCTAACAAATTATGTAATGGAAGCAGGTCTTGGTGGCTTAAATGTGACCCAGAACCTGTTTTGATTGATTGCCCACCTGTGAATCAAGGGAATATTGATTTTCTAAAAAGTGCTTCGTCAGGTCGCTCTTCTTTAATTGTCCTTACAAATAGACAAGCTCATGGAAGGATTCTTGAATTGCAGGAGGCTCTTAGCTGGCCAGTTCTTGTTCAGGAACAGGAGGCTTATTTACTACCTGGATTGAATCAATTACGGAGTTTCTCGAACGAATACCTAACAGCCTCAGGTTTGCGTTTGCTTTGGACCCCTGGACCAACACCTGGTAGTTGTTCTGTGTACGCATCTGAGCCATGGAATGTGCTGTTCTGTGGACGTTTGCTAATTCCATTGAAATCAAATCGTTTGGGCGCTTTACGTACTAGAAACACATTTCATTGGACTAGACAGCAAAAGAGTTTGCAGAAGTTGCGACATTGGCTTCCTCGAGATCTCAGTCTTTCACTGGCTTTTGGGTCAGGCTTGGAGCCTCTTGGAGGGGGCGAAAACGTTGAATGGGAGAAGGGAAGTTGCTCTAGTTATGAACAAATTTAATAATTATCCAAGGTATAAAACATTGCGCCACAGTCTCTTTCGGTTGCCGGCAGGCCATTTGCTCCATACGATTAGCGCGTTCGAGATTTTTGTAGCGAATTCCTTTTTTGGGTCTCGCTGCTTAATGCTCTTCGTTACATCACCCATTCCAAATGAACAAAGCAGATCTGGTCAATTTAGTAGCAGCCCGCACAGAGCTCACTAAGACAGACGTTTCTCTTGTGATTGATGCCGCTATCGATACCATTATTGATTCAGTAGTGGAGGGTAAAAAGGTCTCCATTCTTGGATTTGGCTCTTTTGAACCTCGTGACCGTTCGGCTCGTCAGGGCCTTAATCCAAAGACTGGAGAGAAAATTAAAATTCCAGCAAAGCGTGTACCTGCTTTTACAGCTGGAAAGATGTTTAAAGATCGCGTACAGGGTTGAATCTCATCATTCGCCTATTGAGGTGAGTGGTCCTAAAGACTGCTCACCGATTTTGGTGGCTAGAGATCAGGTTCTAAGACTGACTTGATGAGCTCACTAACTGATCCTTTCGAAGAGCTATTTCAGTCACTAAAGGATGGCCAAGATCTTCGTACTCGAGGCTATAGGAGTCGCTTTGCTCCATCACCTTCGGGTCCTTTGCATTTAGGGAATTTGCGGACTGCATTAGCTTCTTGGCTTAGGACACGTTTGAAAAGAGGCGAATGGATATTGAGAATTGATGATCTTGATACCCCTAGGAATCGCTCAGGGGCTATTGAGAGTATTCAAAAAGATTTAATTTGGCTGGGTCTTGATTGGGATGGTCCTGTTGTTTTTCAAAGTCAGCGGAGAAATCTTTACCGAAAAACCCTTTCCTTTTTTAAACATCAAGACAAGATATATCCATGCCATTGCAGTAGAAGTGTTTTAGCAAGAAGTCCTAGACGACAAAGGCAAGAATTTATTTATCCAGGTACTTGTAGGGATTTGGGATTGTCTTGGACCATGCATCAGGGAAGACTTCCCAGTTTGCGTTTAAAAGTAGGAGAAGAATTTTCGATGGCTTGTGGTGATGTTGTTCTAAAAAGAGCTGATGGCTTTATTTCCTATCACTTAGCAACTGTTGCTGATGAGTTATCTCTTGGAATTTGTGAGGTTATTAGAGGGAATGATTTGGCTGCTTCTGTGTATTCACAATTGGCAATTATCAATGCATTGGATCAAAAGCCCTTAACTTATATGCATGTACCGCTTTTATTTAATCCTGATGGAACAAAAATTTCCAAACGTACGGGAGGGAAAGGGATTAGGTATCTTCAATCTAAAGGTTTGCAACCGGCAAAAATTATTGGGCTCTTAGCATCAAGCTTAGAACTTGTTCCGAAAGGTTCTGAACTATCGGCATTGGAGCTCCTAAGCGATTTGATTAGGAATAAAAATTTGCTTGAGAATGTCTTAAAAGACTAATTAATATCTTTCTTTGGCTGAACTTTGTAGAACTTTTATATGAGTCTTTTTAAGAATTTGGACTTTTCCGAGACTGTCTACACATTAAGAAAACAACCAAAATCAATTTTTGAAAAAGGGATCTTGGTCGTTTTGCTATGGAGTTTGACCCTCATTTAATGAGGATCAAACTGTTCTGAAGTTATTTAACTCCTTAAGTTAGAAGGCTACAGGAGCCTGATTGTCGGTTATGAAAAAGAAAATTCCAGCTGCAGCGCCAACAATGAACATTGGGAGTCCCACAAGCAGGTGAGAGGTGCTGAAACCCACCTGATTAGAGCGCAGGGCGATATATCCGGCACCTGCTGCGCCCGCGGCGAGGGGAATTGCTGCGTGTAGGAAGCCAGCAACAGCGTGGTAATCGAAGTACATCCTTAAAGTTGATTTTCTTTCCAGATAGAGTATCTCAGTAAATCGTTACTAGTGAAACTCTTGTCATCTATTTGATTGAACTTTCACAAGTCGTATATCGATATATGTGCCAGGACATCAATATTGATCAAGTATTTACTCGTTAGAGCTTGAGAACCAAGGATTTTGCTCTGTGAAGATAAGTTGGTTTTGCTTAGACTTAAGGACATGTCATGGCAGCCAAAGAAGCGCTCTAAAAAGGGGGTGACCTTGAGAATTAAGAGTTTTTTAACATCAATGTTGTTTTTTTTGGTTATTGGAAGTGAAAGATTCAAATCACATGCTGATGAGAATCATGCTTTGTCACCATTAGAGTCTTTCTCAATTGAGTGTATTCAAACAAGTCAAAGTTCCGCTTGTAGAAAAGCAGTGTTTCATGCAGAAGTTTTGCAGCGTCAGGCTGCTTCTGCAGGTTCCTTTTCATGTCAGTCTCGTTTGTTGGGTTTAGAAGCCGATTTGATTATGAGTTCTTTTAAGACAAGAAGGGTTGAATCTGCTTTGGCAATGCTGAAAGAAGTGAAGGTGTTATGTAGAGAGCTTTAAGTAATTTGATATTACGAATGCAGTCTTTAATTTGGCCTCATTATTGATAGCAGGCTAATTGAAGAGGGTATTTTATTGATTTATTGGATATACATGTTTTATTTGTTTGAATATTTAAGACATAAGCACAACTTTTATTCGTTAAGTTCTTGTATCTGATTTCTATGCATAAAGTTTTTTGGTTTATGAGAACTCAGATTATTTAGCTAATTTCATAAGGAATAATGATTTTAACAGGAGCCCCTAAGATCATTTCTGATTGAGGTAATAGCTTTCCCTTTATACAGGACTTAGTCTTAGGGTCTTATAAGGCTCTTTTAGATGTGTAATTTTACATTTGAATAATCATAGTAGGTTTTATGTGCATTTATGGTGTTTATTAGTCGATAGGTTCTTTTAAAGGGATGGCTGAAATCAAACAGTCTTCAGGAGAAGGCATCGGAGCAGGTCAAGAGGCTAATCAATCAAGCGTTGATCAATTGAAGAAGAAGAAAAAAAAGTGGACCAACAAGTCTGGATTAAAATCTGAGGATTCAGAAGTGCTTCTTAAAGTTGGAAGCCTTGAATATAAAGCACCAGGGAGAAGGCAAAGAGTTGTTCTTGGATCGATAGTCTTAGGGGGTAATCTTCTTCTTGTCTTGGCTGTAACACTGTATTTTTATAATCCATCATTTAAAGAATTTATAACTACTGTTGGAAAGTGAATTGTCTTTATAGAAGCTTTTTTTATTGAGAATTTAAAACTCTCGAAAATTAACAATAATATCATTAATTTTCTTTTTTTCTAAAAGGATTTTCCTAAAAAAATACCAACTTCTACCTAATGATTTCTTTTGTTAAAAAGGAAAATCATCGCAAAGGATATGTTCTTTAAGTTTAGGTAAGAATATGCTTAAGGAACGATGTTTCTTTATTAGGATTCATTTCTCGTAAATCTATTAGGAGGACTGCTGGAGTGAGCAATCAAAGCCTCGATCCCCAAAAAAGAGATAAGGTGTCACCTCAACGTCAAACTGCTTTGAAATGGAGCCATGATGGAGAGCTATCCCCAATTGATATGACAAGAATTCTTGATAAGCTTGCCAACTCTGAGTTGACAGAATGTGACCTTGCTTGCAACTTGGACGAATAGACTCAGATAGATAATTAAGTTCCTTTGAGAGGTCTATCTGTAATGTCAATATTGTTTTATGGTTCATAAATGTATTAAGTAAACATGAAATTATTTATTAGTGTTGTGAGCCTTTTGCTTATTGCATTTTGCTCCTATTACTTTCTCAGTAAATACCACTCAGCTTTTGAAGCTGATCAGGCATGTCACGCTGAAAAATGGAATTTGTATAAAGAAGACTCACGTTTTGATTGTGACCATGATTTGGAAACAGACCAATGGATTTTGTTTGAAATAGTGCCAAATCACATGCCCGCAAAGGTAGTAAAGCGCTTTCGCTATTAATACCTTATTGGATCTATATGCTTTATTTTCCTTATATTTTTTTAGCCCCTTCCTTGGCTGTTTTTCATTTTAAATAAGTCTTCAAATAAATAATATTAGAAATAATTGACCAATTGGAATATTCTTAATATTTAAGCGCACTTAAATTTCGTTTTATCTTATAGCTGATCAAGTTCCTTCCTGGTTTTGAAGATTAAGCTCTCTTGTTTTGTTTTTGTCTATGTAGTTTTCTTTTTGACTTCTTGATCATGCGTTTAGCCTTATTAGATAAGTAAGAAGCTTCTGCATTACTTAGCCAGAAACCTGTTAGTGAAATAAAAATAACTATCAATAGAAACCAGGTGTAGAGGTTCATGGGGAATTACCTTTTGATTTAGTTGTCTCTTATAAATTGAGTATATTCATTTAGGTGTAGAAGACCTACAAAATTAAAGTTGGCCTTATTTTTTAATACTTAAATTTTCAAGAATCTAACTATCGGCAGGAGTAGGGTGGAAATCATTTTTATTAAAGCTTTCATTAGAATTTTTTTGAAATGGTTGTGACGGATTATTGTTTGAACTGAAACTTAACTGGTAGAGCAATCAAATCTTTGCTAGTAAAGGTTGTATTTAATGAATTTGCAATGTATGTGATCCTTCCTCTTCTTCTAGTAGCTTTTGAGCGCTTCTTGAAATCTACTTTCTTTATAGAATAGTTTAATGATTTAAAAATTGCCAAATCGCATAAGCTTGATTGATGACGTCACTTTTGGAAATTGCCTGGTTGATCCCATTGCTCCCTTTTATAGGATCACTATTCATTTTGGCTTTGCTCATTTGCTTTAATAGAACAATGAATAGGCTTACTAAGCCTGTTTCATTCTTTCTTATATTTTGTGTTGCTTTACCAACAGCTTTAAGCTTTGCCTTGTTTCAAAAACAAATTGTAGGACAAATTCTTAACTTGGATTTAAATTTGGCAAATATTAAATTACATTTAGATTTATACGCAGATAAAATCTCAACTATTTCATCTGTTGTCTTTGGCTTAGTCTCTTTGCTACTTATGACTTTTTCTTATTTCTCAATGGAAAGGAAGCAAGGCTATGTACGTTATTTTGTTCTTTTTGGACTTTCATGTGGATTAATATTTTCGTTCATCTTGAGTGCAAATCCTTTCCAAAATTTATTTTAGCATTCTTTATTATTGATTATAGGATAGAAATTGCTGATTTTATTTTATGAGTGAAATGGTCGTGAATTTTGAAATAGTAATTTCCCCTTTATTCTTCTTTTTCGAATGTAATTTTATCCCTGATCATTTAGAGCCTACTTGGCAAATTTTGTTCCTTCGCAAAATTGAATGTGGTTAGTACGATCTCAACAGGTATTCCTAACCGAATAGCTCTTGTTCATGAATGGTTCTCACCTTCTTCTGTTGGAGGTGCTGAGGCAGTGGTTAAGGCTATAGATGAGATTTTGTTTTCTATTGCTTCCAAGCCTCAATTAGTTGCTTTAGTAGATGGTGAAAGCAATAGGCCAGGGAGTTGGTTGTTTGGAAGATCAGTAGAAACTAGTTTCATCCAGGGCTTACCTTTTGGAGTAAGTCATGTACAGAATTACTTGCCACTTTTACCTTGCGCTATTGAGCAAATTGACCTTAGTGAATTCCCATTGGTAATAAGCAGTAGTCATCTTGTTGCTAAGGGTGTGATGACTTCTCCAGAACAACTTCATGTGAGTTATGTACATACACCTGTTAGATATGCATGGGATCAAATGCATGTCTATTTGAATAGTTCCTCTATAAAAAAATCTTACTTGAAACCTTTAATTCGATGGCAATTGCATCGACTAAGACAGTGGGATCAATTAAGTGCATCTAGAATTGACTGCATCTTTGCTAATTCTCGTTTTACTGCAAGAAGGATCTCTAAATATTGGCGGCGTAAAGCAAAAGTAATTCATCCGCCGGTTTCCGTTGAACGTTTTCGATGGGATCAATCTCGGGATGATTTTTATCTTTGCCTTTCTCGCCTTGTTCCAAACAAAAGAGTTGATTTAGTTGTTAGGGCATTTAATAAGTTGCAGCTTCCCTTGTTGATTGTTGGAGAAGGTCCTGAAAGAAGTCTTTTGGAAAGTTTGGCATCTCCAAAAATTAAAATTTTGGGTCATGAAACTAAGGAGCGAGTAGAAGAATTGATGGAACGTTGTAGAGCTTTTGTTTATGCAGGTATAGAGGATTTTGGGATAGCTCCTGTAGAGGCAATGGCAGCAGGGGCACCAGTTATAGGTTTTGGGAGAGGAGGTTTGTTGGATACGGTTCGTTGTGCATCTAAAGGAGTTCCTTCTCCAACCGGTGTCCTTTTCCCAGAGCAAACAGTCTCCTCTCTTGTGGGTGCTGTTTCTTGGTTTGAAGAAAGTAGACTATGGAAAAAATTGTCATCGGAATCTATACGCTGTTGGGCTGAGTGTTTTCGTTCGGAGTTGTTCGCTTCTCGTTTCGAAATTGCTTTGCAGCTTGCTTGGGAAAAACACCAGAATTCATGTTCTATTGCATCAAGCGATTCTGGAGACCTTTCAGATTTTCATCAAAAGCAATTTGAAGCATGAAAGCTTTGCTGCCTTTTTCTTCTATTTTTTATGACCCACTAGGTTTGTTTTTATAAATGCTTCTATAAAATCCATATAAGTTGTAAATTTTTCATTTCATAGTTGCAAATGATTGTCTTCCTAAGGCAGCAGAATCTTATTGATAGATCGCTTAAACGATTAGGGGATTTTGTTTTTTCATTAATTGTTTTAATTGTCGGACTCCCTGTGTTTATTCTTCTGGCTTGTTTGGTCAAACTTAGTTCAACTGGTCCAGTTTTTTATATTCAGCAGAGAGTAGGTCGTAATTATTCTCGCTTTGGTTGTATTAAGTTCCGAACAATGTATGCAGAATCTGATGACTTGCTTGCCAACTTGCTGTCAAATTCCCCTTCTTTAAAGATGGAGTTTGAAAGAGATTTTAAGCTTCGAAAAGATCCTCGAATAACTCCAATTGGTAGATTCCTTAGGCGAACAAGTTTAGATGAACTTCCTCAATTTATTAATGTTCTTCGAGGTGAAATGAGTGTCGTTGGCCCTAGGCCAATAGTTGAGGAAGAAATTCCTCGCTATGGGAATGTTATGGAAAAGATTGCTTTTTTACGTCCAGGAATAACAGGGATTTGGCAGGTAAGTGGTCGCAATAACCTTTCCTATAAGAGAAGAGTTCAGCTAGATTCATATTATGCATCAGAATGGACATTTCTTTTAGACTTAAAACTTATAGTGCGTACTTTTGGTGTCCTATTGTTTCCAATGGACCGAGGTGCTTATTGAATGATTATAATTTTTAAGGAAAAGGATATTAGCATTATTGATGCAATCCAAAAAAGTTCTAACTTTATACTTAGCTCTAACAATTTACCTATAGATTCAATAGTAGCTGCTGGTGCATCTTTAGCGATTAAAGGTTTGTTAACTAAATTGTTTTGATAGTAATTTTCTCCTCCCATTCTGACTCTTGCACAATGTCCAAAAATCGCTTCAGAAATTCCTGAATTTGGCGATTTGTATTTAGAACCGTCAACCCAAGCCGCAATTACCAGAGTAGGGAGCTTATTTAAGGGTTGACTTACAATTGGAAGTGTTAGTAAGACTGCTCTACATGGAAGCCAAGTAAGTAAATCATCTAGTCTTGCTCCCGCCATGCCAAGCCATTTCAGACGGCCATGAAGATATCCGAGCATGGAATCGATAGTGCTGCTGGCTTTGAAAATTAATGAAAAGGCTAATGGCCCTGGCAAGGCTGTTGAAATATTCCATAATGCTGCACCAAAAAACATCCAGAAGAGCGGGGCAAAAATACCATCTACAGAGTTTTCACTCGCCGTCTCTGCTGATGCTCGGATAATTTCAGATTTATTTAGTTTCCAAACATCTCTTCCAACGATTTGGCTAAGTTTTCTTCTGGCAGGTTGAAGTTGCTCGTTATCAAGGTTATTGGGTAGTGCTTTAAGCACTGCAAAAACGCTTGTTCGTAGAGATCGTGCGGCAAGGGTACTTGCCAAGAAAATTACTACGATTATTGAACCTAGGGCTCTAGGTAAAGGTGAGTTAGGTAGAGCGAGTCGCTCTAATAGCCACCCACTAATACCACTAATTAATATGAGAATAGATGTGATAAAAATACCACCAAGCCTTAAAGCAAAGGCATTATCACCTGCTAATTTCTCTACTTTTTGGCGCATCTTTTCAATTACGCTTCCCATCAATTGGACTGGATGAGGTGCCCAACGTGGATCCCCTATTGCCAGGTCTAAACCTGCGGCAGCTATAACCAGCGCAATTGCAAAGATCAGTCCGTCTTTAGCCAACTGAACATTGCTCTTAGACCTTTCCCTACTTGTTCAATTGGGTGCCCAGCATCTCTAGTGCGAAATTTTTTCATTTCTGGTTTGCCTGCTTCGCATTCGGCGACGAAGTTTCGCGCAAAACTTCCATTTTGAATATCTGAAAGTATCCTTTTCATTTCTACTTTCGTATCGGCTGTAATCAGTCTTGGCCCGCTTACATAATCTCCATATTCTGCTGTGTTTGAAATGGAATCCCGCATAGCTGTAAGCCCACCTTTAACCATTAGATCGACAATTAGCTTTACTTCGTGAAGACATTCGAAATAAGCAAGCTCTGGTTGATAACCAGCTTCTACAAGGGTTTCAAAGCCTGCTTTTACTAATTCCGAGAGGCCTCCGCAGAGTACAGCTTGTTCACCAAAAAGATCTGTCTCAGTTTCTTCTTTGAAGTTGGTTTCTAAAATTCCTGCTCGTGTTCCACCTATGCCTTTTGCATAGGCCATTGCGAGTTCTCGAGCTTGTCCTGAGGCGTCTTGTTCAATTGCGAAGAGTGCAGGCACACCTTGACCATTTTGATATTCCCAACGGACCGTATGGCCAGGGCCTTTTGGGGCAATCATTACTACATCAACATAAGAAGGAGGCTTGATCAATTCAAAACGGATATTGAATCCATGAGCAAAGCTGAGAATTTTTCCTTCAGTGAGATGAGGGGAAATTTCTTTTGCATAAACATCTTTTTGGAATTCGTCTGGCAATAGGACCATGATCCAGTCGGATTTTGCTGCAGCCTCTGAAACACTAAGAACTTCAAGCCCATCTGCGATGGCTTTGTTTGATGATCTGCTGCCTTCGTAAAGGCCTACTACAACATTTATACCGCTGTCCTTGAGATTTAGGGCATGTGCATGGCCTTGTGATCCGTAACCGATGATTGCTACGGTCTTGTCCTTAAGCAGATTTAGATCTGCATCGGAGTCGTAGAAGAGCTTGGCCATACTGTCGCTATTTCAGTACAAGATTAAGGCTGAGCTTAAGCAAAAGGGTTGGAAGTTTAGTAAGCCTTGATTCAAAAAAAATCAATTTCCTACTAATTAAGGGAATTTTCCCATTATGTGGGGGGATTTTTTGTATCAATTTTTGGTTTGGGCTTCATTTGGATGAGAAATGACTTTGTCGATTAAGCCATATGACTGTGCTTCAGATGCGCTTAGAAAATAGTCTCTATCTGTATCTTTTTCAATTTTTTCAAAAGTTTGGCCAGTCATTTCTGCCATTGCTTGATTAAGCATCTTTTTTATACGAAGTATCTCGCGCGCTTCTATCTCTATATCACTTGCTTGCCTTTGTGAGGTGCCACCTAATGGTTGATGAATCATTATTCTGCTGTGGGGTAGAGCAAGACGTTTTCCTTTTGTTCCTGCTGATAAAAGAAATGCTCCCATAGATGCAGCTAGTCCTACGCAAATCGTCACCACATCACTTTTGACATATTTCATGGTGTCATAAATAGCTAGTCCAGCTGTTACTGAGCCGCCAGGAGTATTGATGTAAAGGTATATGGGTTTACTACTGTCTTCAGAGTCTAGATAAAGCATTTGAGCTACCAGATTGTTTGCTATCCCATCCGTTACCTCTTGGCCTAAAAATAAAATCCTTTCCACACCAAGTCTTGTATAAATATCTACCCAGCGCTCTAATTGGCTGCCAGGAAGTCGGTAGGGAACACTTGGGGTACCAATAGGCATTGTAAAAATGAGAAGAGGGGAATTAAGAAGTGATCAAAAAGATCTATTAGAAAAAAGTCTTTAACTTATGGGTTAGGACTTTTCCGCATGGCTTTATTGGAGAGAAGTTGTTTTTGGTAAATCCTTTCGACTCTTTAAAACACGATCGATTACTCCATATTCAACTGCCTCTTCTGGGTTTAAATAACTCATTCGATCAGAATCCTTTGATAATTGCTCGACAGTGCGACCAGTATTTTTAGAGAGTATTTCAAGCATTGCTTGCTTGTTATGTATTACCTCTTTGGCACGAATTTGAATGTCAGTAGCTTGTCCTTTTGCCCCACTTCTTGGTTGATGAAGAACTATGGATGAATGAGGTAGAGCGGCTCTTTGACCTTTTGTTCCAGCAGAAAGAATCACTGCCGCAGTTCCCATTGCCTGGCCAATGCAAATCGTATGAACTGGAGGTTTTACATAATTAAGAGTGTCACATATGGCAAAAGCTTCGGTTTCGAAGCCGATCGCATCGCCTGTATACCAACTGGTCCCAGTTGAATTGATATAGAAATAAATAGGTTTCTCTGAGTTGTCGAACTCCAAATAAAGAAGTTGGGCAATGATTAGTTCAGTTACATCCATTCCAAGCTGTCGCTTGGAATCATCATCAGAAAACAAAGGAAGTCCTAAGTAGACAATCCTTTCTTTTAGAAGTAGTGATGGCAGATCCGGTGGGGGTGTGCGCATCACGGTCGACTCACCGTAGTAAGGAGCGGACACCGTCATATGCAGCAAAACTTTCGCAGAGTTTGGAGCCTAGCGGGCTTAAGCCTTAAGACGCTTTTATTTTGTTGGATTTGTTTGAAGGATAACCTTTGTCTAGCCGGCCAAAGATCATCCGGCCAGTAGAGGTTTGCAATGCACCTGTGATAACCACATCCAGCCGTTCACCTATGGATTTCCTAGCACCTTCTACTACAACCATTGTTCCATCATCTAGATAAGCCACTCCTTGGTTGCCTTCTTTGCCTTCTCTAACGATCTTCAAATTGACTTTCTGCCCTGGCTGTACATCAGGCCTGAGTGCAATTACTAGTTCACTTAGGTTCATGACTTTTAATTCTTTCACCTCAGCAACTTGAGATAAGTTGTAGTCTGCTGTTATAAGTGTGCCTCCTGTATCAGCAGTCAATTGGAGCAGTCTTTCATCGGTTCCAGTCCCTTCATATCTTGTATTGTTTAGGACCAATCTTTTCCCATAAGTGTTACGCAATTCTGTTAATAACTTTAGTCCTCTCCGACCTTTAGATCTTTTTTCGTTGTTGCTCGAATCAGCCAATTGTTGTAATTCATCTATTACACTTTGTGCAACTATAACTTGTCCTTCAATCAGTCCATATGCCATTAACGCATTAATACGGCCATCAATAATTACGCTTGAATCAAGTATTTTTGCGCTGGCTGGAGTGAGAATGCCTTCGGCTATTAATAGTGCTTCAGTGCTGTTTGGATTAAAAAGGCGTAATAGGGTTCTACCATGTATCTCTGCAAGATTATAACCTAATATTCCAAAGAAAATATTACTTAAAACTGCTAAAAAAGGTTTTGCAAATATCATTTCTTTCGGAAGAGGGAGAAAAAGGATCGGTGCTAGTAGAAGATTTGCTACAAGTAGTCCAATTATTAGACCTAATGATCTGCTAAATAAAAGGTCTGTTGGCATGGTTCGAAATTGCCCGATCAGCCTTTTGCGAAGTTGCTGGAAAAAAAATCCTGTTATTAATCCAAAGAAGGCACCAAGTCCAGCTAAAAGGTTTCTCAGGTCTGTTTTATTGGCCCATTGTTCAAAAAAAACTTCTTCTGAAAATACTTGCTTCAAAATTGTTGGGGGCAAAAAATCAATACAAAGCCATCCAGTAAGCGCCCCTAATAGCAAAAATAAAACAAGTAAAAGGAGGTTCACCATAGGATTAGCTAGGGATTCCTCTATCTGAATTTATCCAGCATGCTGCATCTCTTTGCGTTGGGCTCTGGAAGATCACCGCACCTCTATAGGTTGAATTATGGGTGAGGTTGGCTTTTTGAATGCACCTCGTAGTGCATATTTGCATATACCTTTTTGTCATCGACGTTGTTTCTACTGCGACTTTGCTGTTGTTCCTCTAGGTGATAAATCTAGCGGGGCTGATAATAGTCCAGGGAGTTCATCTATAAAGTCCTATTTAAATCTCTTGCATAGAGAGATTTCATTAGTTCCTGAAGGACCACCATTGTCTACTGTTTATATAGGAGGGGGTACTCCTTCACTTTTAACTCCTTCCCAGATAGGCTCATTATTGACCCATCTTCAGGGTCGCTTTGGATTTCAAGATGGAGCCGAGATTAGCCTGGAAATAGATCCAGCAAGTTTTAATCAGAATCAGCTTAATGACTATCTTGAAGTAGGTGTTAACAGAGTAAGCCTTGGTGGTCAGAGCTTTAACGACAGTGTCCTTGAGCAACTTGGTAGGAGGCACAAATCTCAAGACTTACTTGAAGCATGTGGTTGGCTTAATGATTTTTATAAACGTGGCAAACTTTCAACTTGGAGTTTGGATTTAATTCAATGTTTGCCAGGGCAAGATTTGCTTTCTTGGGAGGCAGAACTTTCATATGCAATTGGAACCGCTGCTCCTCATCTATCTATTTATGAACTATCAATTGAACCTGGAACTGTTTTTTCTTTGCGAAAACGTCGTGGAGAACTTCGAGTCCCGGATGAGGATTTAGCAGTCGAGATTATGAGGTGTACTAGCTCAATGCTTGCAAAAGAAGGTTTTGCTCGTTATGAAATTTCTAATTATGCCTTGCCAGGACATGCATCCCGTCATAACCGTGTTTATTGGAGCGGTTCAGGGTGGTGGGGATTTGGGCAAAGTGCAACTAGTGCACCTTGGGGGCAAAGGTTTTCGCGGCCTAGGACAAGAGACGCTTATAAACTTTGGGTTGAGCATCAGGAATGCAAAGGCTTAGAGCCTTCATTGGACTTCATTCAGGCAAGTCCAATGACACTTGATGATCAATTAATTGTTGGTTTGCGTCGACGTGAGGGTGTTGATTTGATGTGCTTAGCAAAACGATGGGGTTGGGATCAAAAACAGAGGGAAAAATATTTGCATTCATTATGTTTGTTTTGGAGAGATGCAGTTAAAAGAGGTTGGTTACAAAAACAGGGCTGGAGATTTCAGTTGAGCGATCCTCTAGGGATGGAAATTAGTAACCAAGTTCTTGTTCAGATTCTCCATTGGTGGGATTCGTTGCCTGAGGATGCTGTTGCTTTATCCAGCTTTGCAGAGCTGCAACACAAAGCTGTCGACCTTTAATTAATGGCTTGCTAAATGGGGGTTGCTTGGATGAAAGTCCAAGGAGGTCTGCTGTAACGCGAACTTGACCATCGCAGTCATTGCCTGCACCAATTCCAATTACTGGAATCCTTAATTTAGTTCGGAGATGACTAGCGAGTTTCCCAGGAACATGTTCAAGTACAAGACTAAAACAACCTGATTGCTCTAGTTGGAGGGCTTGGGAAATTATCCTCTCTTGGGTGATTTGATCTTCAGCTTGGCGACGATATCCGAGTTTATGTACTGATTGAGGTGTAAGCCCTAGATGGCCCATGACAGGAATTCCCATTCTTATAAGACGCTCAATGACAGCAAGTATTTCGGGCTCGGCACCTTCGATCTTTACAGCAGCGGCACATGAATTCTTCAATAGGAAACCTGCTGCTGCAACTGCTTTGTCTTCCCCACATTGGTAGCTCAAAAATGGGAGGTCACAAATTACTAAAGGCTGATGATTTATAGGCTTCTCAAAACCTCTTTCGACAGCTTGAGTGTGATGAAGCATTTGTTCCAAGGTCACCGGGAGAGTTGTTGCATGACCAAGAATCACCATCCCAAGAGAATCCCCAACCAGCACCACATCTGCCCCTGCAGCCTCCACCATTGCTGAAGAAAGACTGTCCCAAGCTGTTAAAACTGTGATAGATCTTCCTTCTTGTTTAAAGCGCAATAATTCTGAGGGGAGCATCTTTTTAGATAGTCCCTAAGTATCCATTGCTAAAATCTAATTGACTCGGACCCATGCGGCTTTGACTCCTAAATCTGGTCAGGACCGGAAGGTAGCAGCCACAAGGGATGCTCGTAGCAGGCGTGGACTCCGGGTCACCCAAAAACAATTGCTTATTAGCTATCCTCATCCTTTCTAATTTGTCGAAGTCGTAAGAAGTCAGGGATACCAGGTCCAGGTTCTTTAACTTCTGTCTGACTGTAAACGGATTTAGTTGTCATTTTGTTGCGTGATTTTGGATTGCGATAAGGTTGATTACTTTCAAATCCAGTAGCAATAACAGTTACCTGAATTTCGCCTTCAAGTTTCTCATCAATTACCGCTCCAACAATTATGTTTGCATCAGGGTCAACTACTTCGTAGATAACTTCTGATGCGGATGTCATATCTTCAAGCGTCATATCTTTCCCCCCACTGATATTGATTACGCATCCTTTTGCTCCGTCTATTCTTCCGGCTTCAAGTAGAGGGCTATTGATGGCTGCTTGAGCTGCTTCTATTGATCTAGATCTACCTGACCCAAGACCGATCCCAAGTAGGGCGGTGCCCGCTTCAGTCATTACTGAACGAACGTCTGCGAAATCTACGTTTACAAGTCCAGGGCAGGTGATGATATCGCTTATACCTTTGACTCCCATACGGAGGACATCGTCTGCATTACGGAATGCTTCTCTTAATGGCGCCCCAGCAATTACATCTTTTAAACGGTCATTAGGAATAACAATCAAGGTGTCCACATTTTCTGCTAAGCGCGAGATCCCTTCATCAGCTTGTCTCATTCGACGTCGTCCTTCAAAGCTAAAGGGCTTTGTGACAATGCCAACAGTAAGCGCACCACTCTCTTTGGCGACTTCTGCTACTACAGGAGCCGCACCAGTACCTGTTCCACCACCCATTCCTGCAGCAATAAAGACTAAGTCTGAGCCTTGCAGGGCTTCTTGTAGTTCAGCACGGGACTCTTCAGCCGCTTTTTGCCCGATGCTTGGATTTCCACCTGCTCCTAAGCCTCTAGTGAGGGTTTGACCCAGTTGCAATCTGTTTTGGGCTTGGGATTCAATAAGGGCTTGTGCATCGGTATTTAGAACTCGATAAGCGACACCTTCTAGATCGCTAAGGATCATCCCGTTGACGGCGTTGCTCCCCCCACCGCCTACTCCAATGACTTCTATTCGAGCTGATTGGCTTGGACTGATCCCGTCCATCCTCATCAACCCGGAGTTGTTTCCGCTACCCATCTCCATACTCAGGTGTAAGCACGTAGTTTTGGTGCATTATGTACTCACGATAGTCTTCTGTTGAGATTTTCAAAAATTTGTCTTTGTTTTCGAAGCTAGAAAATACAGATAAATTAATTTCCTTTTTTGATCTTTTTTCTCGAAAGACCAGTCGTTATAGGGACTTAGCGATTATTAAAAAAAAGCATTTATCAAAAAAAACATGAAGCAGGCAATTAATAGGATTAGAAACTTTTCTGCAGAGTTAAAAACATTTTCATTATTGTTTGTCCTGCTTTGGGCCTTTTCTGAGAAGCCCGAAGTCTCTTTTTGGCTAAATTCTTTAATCTCAAATCCTGGTCGGCCAGCTATTTCCCATTCAAATCGCTTTTTAGGGTCATTTAGCACTAAATATGCTTCGTTGATCCATTTGAAGCGTTCCTCGGCATTTTTACTGTTCTTATTTAAATCAGGATGCCATCGTTTAGCTTCTTTTTTAAAGGCCTTTTTGACTTGCTCAGAATTGCTGCCAGGAGAGAGCCCTAGTAATGACCAATATGTAAAAGTTCCTGTTGACGAAGTCATCTGTTACAGATTCTAGAATTGATAATTACATTATCGATATCAATAAAGTGCCTTCTTTGCCAGCCTTATCTGTCTAATTGTTTCTTTTAGTATTAAATGTATTTCTAAGAACCGAATCCAATTCTTTTTAGATTGGTCTGTCCAATTAAACTTTCTTAAAAATGCAATCAAATTACTAATATTGGGGTAGATTTAGTTGAATATTGCTGGTGTATAATTAATTGCTTGGCATCTGTAATTCGGGTTTTGAAGGATCTCTTATATCTAAGGTTGTACCTGCTTTATTTATTAACTTAGATGGTAAATTTTTACTTAGTTGATTTAATGCTTTTATTTGCTCTTTAATGTAAAAGCTGTTCGAGCCAAGATGGATTGATTCAAAAATTTCTGTTTCTAGGCTTAATTCACCATTAGGGCTCACAGTTATTTTCTTGAGAGGACTTCCAAGCTTCTCATCATTATCAAGGATGATTGAGATCAAATTTCGATGGCTAGCCATCCATCCTTCAACGTAGATTTTTTTTCGGGGAAGTTCAGTCTGATTTGCCATTTTTATAGGCATCCAATCTCCATTACTATCAAGCATTCCTTGCTCCTTTCCTTTTGCTCCTCTTCGATTTGCGAAAGCAATTGGTTTTCTTTCTTTAAGTTCTATCTCTAGCCTGGGTGGGATAAGTCTCCGACGAATTTGAACATTCATGATTGGGAGCTCTTTAATTAGACTGATTTCAAGCTGTTCTGGATTAATTGCAAATAGTGGCTTTGGCAAGTTCAAATTAGAGGCCATGATAATTGTATTTGCCTGAATTTTATTACTTCCTTTTACATAAATCTGTTCAACATCTATAGAGCTCCAACCATTGTTTATTACCAATAAAACTAGTAAATATGTAATGGCACTAAATATTAGAAAACGCCAAAGTAATATTAGTTGTTGATTACGCCGCTCTAAACGGAGTCTGCGGCGTTTTTCAACCCTGTGGTTTTTTTTAAAGGGGCGAGAAGATGACTTTTTGTCCTTACTCGAATTTTTCACAAATCGCAGCGTGCCTTTTCCATGAGTTGATCCATCCATTCTCGTGCTTGTTCAGCATCTGAAAATGGCACATCCATTTCCTTCCCATTTCCAATAAGTCTTAAACGGCAACGTCCTTGTGATTCAGATGTTAATGGGGCCTCACCAGAAGTCAGTGCCATTAATTCCAAAAGCTCTAATTGTTTTATTTCAAAGATATCTTGCTCTTTAAATTTACCGGCTTCAAAGGTACTCCAGCTGAAAATCCCTTCTTTAAGGCGAGCAGCACCGGACCCATCAAGTTTGGAAAGCTCAGCGCCTTTTGCCCAAAATAGAAAAAGATTTTGTCTTCGCCTCTCTAACCAACCAAGTGCGGTTAAAAGAATAAAGACAAGTAGAAGTGGGAACCAAAGTAGACCGTGAATCATTGGAGGCCTAGGAAGAATGTTTTCAATAAATGGAGGTTGACGTAATTTATTCTCTAGCTGTTTCAACTAGTTTTGCTACAAGTTGTTCGAGAGTTACACCTGTAGCTTCCCAAAGCATTGGATACATACTCTGATCAGTAAAACCAGGCAAAGTGTTTATTTCATTTATCCAAAGGTCATCTGTTTCTTCTTTATAGAAGAAATCAACTCTTGCCATACCCTTTGCAGTAATAGCATTACATGCTTGCAAAGTTAATTTCTGAACTCTTGTTTTTACCTTGTCTGGGACAGGTGCTGGAATAAGTGTTTGGCTTGAATTATGAGCGTATTTAGTCTTGTAGTCGTACCAATCAGCATCAAAGCGTATCTCTCCTACAGGGGATGCTTTTAGCTCTTGTGTGCCAAGAACTGCACATTCCAGTTCTTTAGCTATAACTGATTTCTCAATAACTATTCTTTGATCAAGTTCTGCCGCAAGATTTAGTCCTTTTAGTAGCGCTTCTTGGTTAAGAGCCTTGCTTATCCCAAACGAAGAGCCTAGGTTTGCTGGTTTTACAAAACAAGGGTACCCAATTTGTGCCTCCAGTTTTTTGATGAGTTTTGTTCTTGAACTTTCTTTTATTAGTTCCGATACATTTGCAGGGATGTAGGGAACTTGTGGCAATCCTGCTGAAGAAAATGCTGCCTTCATTGCCAATTTGTCCATTCCCATCGCTGAGGCTAGTACTCCAGAGCCAACAAAAGGTTTGCCTATTAGTTGGAATAGTCCTTGAATTGTTCCATCTTCACCATTTGGACCATGTAGAACTGGATACCAGATTTCTATAAATTCGCTGCCTTCTGGGAAGCCCTGAAATCCCGAGGTCGTTTCTATTAATGGCAACTCTTTTTCGTTAAGTGCGCATCCTTTTTTTAAGGCTTTTCTGGCTATTTCATCAGGCCACCAACGACCCTTGAGATCAATGTATATGGACGTAACCTTGTAACGAGTGGCATTAATCCCACGCTTTAAGGCCCCAATGACAGTTGTTGCTGATTTGATGGAGACGTCATGTTCTCTTGAGGCGCCACCGAAAACCACGCCTACAAAAGTGCTAGATGAAGGCATGGAATTGTTGCTGAATCTTTCTTATACAAATCAAATTTATCAGTGCAGATAAAAAAATCATCTCAATGGGATTCCTCCTAAAGAGAATGAACGTACTTCTTTGATCTTTAGTGAAACAAGTTCTCCAGGCTGGTAAACATAACCTTGAGGCCCTGTATCTGGAAAAAAGGTAAGCCTATTTGTTCGGGTGCGCCCTACAAGTTGTTGTGGGTCTTTGGGATTGGTTCCTTCCACAAGAACTTCTTCTACACAGTCTTTGTAACGTTCATTCCTTTTCTTTGCTGTTATTTCTATTAGAGAATTAAGTTCTTTAAGACGCTCTACTTTTATTTTTTCTGGAAGTTGATTTGGCCAATTTGCAGCAGGTGTATTAGGACGTGGAGAATAAGCAGCAGTGTTTACTTGATCAAATTCTATTTCTTTGATAATTGAGAGGGTTTTTTGGAATTGCTTATCAGTTTCACCAGGAAATGCAACTATTACATCTGCACTAATTGAAGAATGTGGAATTTGTTTTCTTATTCCTTCGATTATTCGTTTATATCTTTCAATTGTATAACCTCTACACATTAATTTGAGGATTTGATTGTCCCCACTTTGAAATGGGATGTGAAAGTGTTCGCACACTTTATTTAGTTCAGAGCAAGCTTCGATTAAACGATTTGTGAAATACCTAGGGTGACTTGTGGCAAAACGAATGCGTTCGATGCCTTCTACATCATGAATGTAATGAAGGAGGTCGGTTAATGTATTTTTGCGACGTCCCTCTTTTGAAATGCCTTCTAAATCTCTGCCATAGGCATCTATATTTTGGCCAAGAAGAGTGACTTCTTTGTACCCTAATGAAGCGAGTTTCTCTATTTCTAGGCGAATTGCGTGTGGAGTCCTTGATTGTTCTTTCCCTCTGACTGAAGGTACTACGCAATAGCTACAGCGTTCATTGCATCCATATATGACATTTACCCAAGCGCAGACTTTGCTTTCTCTTCGTGCGGTGGTGAGATCTTCGAGGATGTAATTTTCTTCTGTTGCTACAACTTGTTGCCCATTGTCGACTTGATTTAAAAGCGTTTCTAAACGATTAGCATGTTGAGGTCCCATAACCAGATCGATTTCAGGGACTCTTCTAAGCAATGATTCCCCTTCTTGTTGTGCTACGCACCCCGCAAGTATGAGTTTTAGGTGAGGCAAAATTTCTTTTCTTTTCGCTTGGCGCCCTAAATAGCTATATACCTTTTGTTCTGCGTTGTCACGGATGGAGCAGGTGTTGTAAACGACTAAATCAGCTTCTAATTCTGTGATGGCTTTCTGGTATCCCATCTTTTCAAGAATGCCTGCCATGCGCTCCGAATCGGCTTTGTTCATTTGGCAGCCGAAAGTTGTAATCCAATAACTGCCTCGATTATTTTCAGTAACTAAAGACTTTGTGTTTGTTGAAGTTGTGGGGATTGCGATCACGATGTGAGTTAAGTCAAAGGGACTGTATTGATCACATGAAGTCTTTCAATGTCTGATTTTGAAAGAGCTAGCATTTTGAGGAAGACTGAAACCCTAGAGAATCTTTGTTTTGAGGGCGAGCGAGGGGATTCGAACCCCCGAATAGCGGCGCCACAAGCCGCTGCCTTAACCACTTGGCGACGCCCGCCGCGTCGTTATGAATTTACCAATTCGTCTGCAATTTAATCTGAAATATGTTTCTGGAAAAATTTGGTACTTCTTTGAAGGGCTTCTAGGAGATGGAATTTTGTATCTTTAGCTTTTATTTCTTCCTGTAGCTTTAAGCAACTTTTTCTTAAATCCGATTTATACGGTTGAATTATTTTCTCAAACTTTGCTAATCCCAGTTCTTCCTAAAAATTCAATGCTTTTTTATAAGTGAGCTTTCCAATGAAATTGCAGGAAGGGAAATGCTTGGATGTTTGGATCCCACGGGGACTGGTTAGCAGTGGAGCTGAAATTTTGTCGGCTTTTACTAGTGCTGAAGGTCTGTGTGCTCTGAGCCTCAGTTGGGAGGGAGATCAAATCACTAATCTTCAACCTATTCAAACTGAACCTGTATCTTCTTTGAAGATGCTTCTCCCTAGATTTGCAGAACCACATGCTCATATTGATAAGGCATTCACTTGGAGAGAAGCCCCTAACTTGAATGGAAATTACCAAGAGGCTCTTGAGACAAATCTAAATGAGCAAAGGAAACGTACGCTTCAAGCTGTTTATTTAAGGGCAGAGCGCTCCTTATCTCTTGCTGTTAAAAACGGATATAGAGCAATACGAAGTCATGTCGATAGTTTTGGATCTTGTACTGATCAAAATTGGGAGGCTTTGCTTGACCTTAGGAGTAAATGGAACTCTTTAATTGAATTGCAGTTGGTAGCTTTAGTCCCTTTGGAATATTGGAGTACAGAACAAGGAAAAGATCTAGCTGTTGGTATTTCTGCAGTTGGGGGACTTTTGGGAGGTGTGCTTGTCCCACCTTTTGACAGAAAAGTCTCTAGGAACTTGTTAATTCAGATGTTTAAGCTTGCAAATCAATTGGGTTGTGGAATTGATCTTCATATAGATGAATCGCAAATGCAACCTGCAGCAGGTTTGTCTCTGTTAGTTCAAGTACTTGATCATATCGAGTTAGATGTCCCATTGACTTGCAGTCATTCAAGCAGTATGGGGCTTCTACCTTCTAGGGATTTGAGATATTTAGCTGAGCGCTTGGCGCGCCATCAAGTGAAAGTTGTTGCGTTACCTCTTACTAATGCATGGTTACTAGGCCGTAAGGAAAGAACAACACCTGTTCAGAGGCCTATCGCACCTATCTCTCAGCTTCAAGAGGCTGGGGTCACAGTTGCTGTAGGCGGTGATAACGTGCAGGATCCTTGGTTCCCTTTAGGTAATTTTGACCCTATTGCTTTGATGTCATTGTCGTTGCCGATTGCCCAGTTGGCTCCATGGAAGCGTTTAGGACTCGCACCTTTTACAACTTCTGCAGCAGCAGTTATGAATTTGGAATGGGATGGGATTATTCAAATAGGTTGTCCCGCGGACTTTGTTTTATTAGATGCAAATAGTTGGTCAGAGGCTCTCTCCTCACCTCCAAGTAGGGAAGTAATGATTAATGGTTCTTGGATAGCCAATAGGAGTGAGTCGAAAAATAATTTAATTGAGTTTTTGGGTTAATGAAAAGTCCCTTTGTCCCTAATGGGTTGGTTAGTGATTTGGCATCTGTTTCTGATTTGCAGATTCTCAAGACACCCTCTGAAAGAGAACGCCTCTCTCGTGATTTCTTTGATTATTCACCAGTTTTAGTAAAGAAACTAGAAGGATGTTGTGCTGATCTTGTAGTTCGTCCTTCCTCGGTTGAAGCAGTTGCTTCTGTTGCTGGCATATGTAAGAGATACCACATTCCATTAACTTTGCGCGGAGCGGGCACAGGCAATTATGGCCAGTGTGTACCTCTTGCTGGGGGCATTGTGATGGTTATGAGTGAGTTACGTAAGATTCGTGATTTCAAGCCTCTTAGTGGAGAAGTTACAGTTGAAACGGGTTGTTTACTTGTTGATGTTGATAGGTATCTATTTGGTAAGGGTCGTCAGTTGCGTCTTCTCCCAAGTACTTGGAAGAGCGCCTCTGTAGGTGGATTTGTGGCTGGAGGTTCTGGGGGGATTGGGTCTGTTAGATGGGGTTTTTTGCGCGACCCTGGTCATTTGTTAGACCTTGAGGTCATTACAGTTGAGGATAATCCTCGAAAATTACATCTTGAGGCCAAGGATGCAGAAGCTTTGAACCATGCCTATGGCACAAATGGAATTATTACAGCTTTAACCCTTTCAACTACTCATGCTGTGGCATGGCAAGAAGTGGTAATTGATTGTGGTGATTGGTCACTGGCAGTAAATCTTCTTCAGTCTTGTGCTCGAGCAGCAGTAGACCTCCATCTTTGTACTTTGCTTGAGCAAAAAATTATTGAAAATATTCCGACTTGGTCAGGCCCCCCTATGGGCAAGCATAGGCTTTTGATATTGGTAGCTCCAGATGGTGTGAGCACAATCGAACGCTTGACAAATGCAGCAGGAGCTTCATTTAACCTTTTGGGCCCTGAGAATCACAGAAGCGGTAGTGGCTTGAGGGAACTTACGTGGAATCACACCACATTGCATATGCGTGCATTAGATCCTGATTGGACTTATTTGCAAATGCTTTTGCCACAGCCTGAATTAGAAGCAATGAATGCTCTTTCAACTAGATGGGGAGATGATCTCCTCTGGCACTTGGAAGCTGTGCGTCAACAGGGAGTGCAACGTTTAGCAGCCTTGCCAATTGTGCGTTGGCGAGGAGTAGATACGTTGGAAGAGTTGATAAGTCATTGCAAAGATATTGGAGCTATTTTATTTAACCCTCATGTAATTACTGTTGAAGATGGAGGACTTGGGATTGTTGATGCTGATCAAGTGGAGAT
>QCFI01000013.1 GCA_003280295.1 Prochlorococcus sp. AG-363-C20
TGCCGCCGAGAAGAAAGCTGCTGCAGATCGCAAAGCTGCCGCCGAGAAGAAAGCTGCTGCAGATCGCAAAGCCTCTGCGGAACGCGGAGGAGCCAAGTTAGCCTCAGCCAAGAAGTCTGTCTCCGAAGAAAAACTTGATGGTCGTACTCAGTTGTTGACTGTTTCCGTTTCTGTCAATACAGCAAAAGTTGCAGGCATAGTTTCAATTGGGGTTATCGCTTCGGCTCTTTTGGTGACTGCTTTAGTGTTTATTGCCAGTTAATTTAAGTGATCCTCTGACATACTTCATGTTTTTTGTTAGAGGTGATTCTTCGTTACCGGGAGAAGTACTCTTTCGGTGCTTGAATATATAGTCACTTGAGGACTCAATTAGTGATTAGGGAGAGATTCAAGGAATTAGTTGATTTCGCAACTACTGAGTCACCTTATCGGGATGCAACTAAAGGCTGGTTAACTGATGATGTCTACCTTAAGTGGGGTCCATCTGAAGCTAAAGCTTCAACACAGGCCAATGAAATAGCAAATGTATCTGTTTTTTGGAAGCCAATTAATCAAATAGTGCTAATTCTTTTTTCTGTTATTTTTCTTGCTTCAATATTCGTTTTTTCTGCTGTTTCTTTAGCAAATGGAAGGTTTCAGATACCTACAGCTAGTTCTCTAATGACTACTGAGATAACTCAAACGCAGCTAAAGGAATCAATCGATCAGGAGCAAAGTTCCACTTCATTGACGCCAGAGTTGGAGCCAGTGGTTGAGAAAAAGATAGAATTAGAGAAATCTAGTCAAACCATTGATTTTGGGGCGGCTGCTCTTGGTGGACAGAAATTCAGCATGTAGGAATAGCCAGGAAGGCCTTTAGTTCTTAGTTCTTGTAAAGGATTGCAGAAGTTTTTGTAGGAATTGTTTTGAGGAGTGCTAATAGAGAGACTTATGGTGTGACGTAATGCTTGAATAATAGTGCTAATTGCAGGATCAAAAAGTGGCAGAAAAACAAGGAAATGAGTTGGCAAGCATATCTGTATATCTCAATACACCAATAGTGGCAGTTCTTTTAGGAGTTGGCTTCATAGTCGGGTCAATTTTATTTGCTGGTGTGATGTTGATTGCAAGATGAGTCCAAGGGGCAAGGTTTAGCCAACTCTTCAATCCATAACTGACTTTCACAACAGAGTTCTATAGGGACATGTCAGATCCCTGTATGAAATAGCGTTTGCCATCCAAAAAAATATTTTTAATACAGCTAGAAAACGAATGGAACTCTCAACAATATTTAATCCTCATTTCAATCTTTTTAGGAGACTCCTTTGGTAATTGCTAGTTCTTGAGAAGCTAGTAAAGGATATTATTTGAAAATAAATTTAATCTATTTCTGTATGTATCTTGATAAGTGCTCGTGCTAATGCAGGCAACAGAAATTTGTCACTTGAGCTGTTTCTGCCATAGCTAAATACCACCAAAAGCATTGGTTTACCTTGAGGTGGGCAACACCATGCTGCATCATGGCGAGCCTGACTCATCCAGCCAGCTTTGCTCCATAGTCGAGTCCCTTGAGGTAAGCCTTCTCCAAGAAACCCATCTATTTGATTCTCTGGATCTTCTTGCCTCTGCTTAACATCTAAGGATCTTGAAAGAAGTGTTTTTAATCTTTTGCAGGCTGGTGGAGAGATAATTGAATTAGTCATGACGGCTTCTAATAATCGCGAAGTTGCTGAAGCACTCAGGGCATTTCGATTTACGTAGCCGTCTTTATAGAAATCTTGTTCTCGTCCATAAGGACCATCTGCCCAAGTTTTTTGACAACAATTAATTCCTTGAAGTTCAGGCCAATTCAACCCTTGCAACCACTTGTTTACAAGCAAACGTTGCTTCTGCCAGGCCTGCCACCGGTCTCCAAACAACGAAGGGCCACTTGTTGTACCAGAAAGGAGATCAATGATGAGGCTAGTTGCATCGTTGTTCGAATCTGCGATCATATCCTTCATTGCTCTTTGCAATTCGCCTGAATCAAGAAGCAACCCCTTTTGCAACCATGCTTCTACTGCTAATGCATAAAACAGTTTTACAACACTTGCTGGATAAATAAGCTTTTGTTCCTCCCAGCCTGCCCCTTTACCACTGCCTGCTTCAGGATTGGGACTGTCATAGCGAATCCAATTTATTGCAATACTTTTGTGAAGTCTTGGGCGCCCTTTTTTCGCAAACCTATCCAGCAGTTCCCTAAGTTGGGAATTCATTTGTGGGTCGGAACGGTAGAACGCCATAGCGCTCGCATGAGTTAATGACGACATTAGGAGCTCCAATAACAAAAGAGAGAATGCTTCCTGGAAGTTGTTGGACACTCAGTGCTGCTGTAAATGGATATGCAGGATCAAGTAATGATGAGCTGATTACACAAGCTGCAGCGGGCCGCAGCTTTCAATTAATTAAGGACCTTTCAAAAGATCATGGTGGTGATAATCAATTTCCGCGCTTTGAGGTTCGATTATTAGAGGATGGTTATAAGTGTTGGTTCGAATTTTCAGCAATTTTTGGCTTAGCTTTTTCTCGACCTCCTTGGGAGCCGAAGTTATTTACAAAAAATCAAATTCAAGATCGGATTCCTTCTGTACTGATTTGGTTAGAACAAGCAACAAGTCAAAGAAATCAATATCTATGGGGCGGCACTATTGGTCCTGATTTTGATTGTTCAGGGTTAGTCCAAGCAGCATTTGCTAGTCAAGAAGTTTGGCTACCACGTGACGCATATCAGCAAGAACGATTTTGTGAATCTTTAGTAATTTCTCCCACTAATTATCAAATGCTTTTGCCTGGCGATCTTTTGTTCTTTGGAACATCCCAAAAATGTACACATGTGGCCATCTATAAAGGTGCTGGGATGTATTGCCATAGTTCTGGCATTACTGATGGTAGGAATGGAATTGGATGCGATTCCCTTGAGCCTGAAGACACAAACACAGTTGCTTTTCATTATCGCTCCAGACTTCGAGGGGCGGGGAGAGTTGTACGTTGTCATAATGGGATAACGCTCAATTAAAGTTGAAACTTTCTAATTTCTTTTTTCAGGAATGGATGGGATGAAAGAACCCATAGATATATCAGTAGTAGTTCCTGTATACAACGAAGAAGATAGCCTACCCAAATTAGTAGAACAGTTATTGGGAGCATTAGTACCTACTGGAAATTCATTTGAACTGGTTTTAGTCAATGACGGTTCTCTTGATAGAAGTGCTGAAGTTCTGAGTGATTTAAGTTCTCATGTGCCAGAACTTGTATGTGTTTTACTTCGCAAAAATTATGGACAAACTGCTGCTATGGCTGCAGGTTTCGATTTGTCTCGTGGAGAAATCATTGTCAGTCTTGATGGAGACCTTCAGAATGATCCTGCTGATATCCCTCTACTGGTTTCCAAATTAAGAGAAGGCTTTGACTTGGTCAGTGGATGGCGTTATGAACGCCAAGATGCTGCTATTAGACGAAAATTACCTTCGAAAATTGCAAATCGACTGATAGGTCGTGTAACTGGTGTCCGATTGCATGATTATGGCTGTTCTTTAAAGGCTTATAGACGAGAAGTGCTTTCTGATATGAGGCTTTACGGAGAGTTACATCGTTTTTTACCTGTTTTGGCAAATATTGAGGGCGCAAGAATAACTGAGGTCAAAGTGAATCATCGTGCTCGTCAATACGGGAATAGCAAATATGGAATAGATCGTACTTTTCGCGTACTAATGGATTTACTGACTGTTTGGTTTATGAATAGGTTCTTAACTCGGCCTATGTATGTATTTGGCTTTGGAGGCATTGTTGCCATTATTGGGAGCATTTTGGCTACTACTTACCTTTTGATCCTTAAGCTTTTAGGAGAAGATATTGGTACTCGTCCGCTTCTTACATTTGCATTAGTTCTTGGTATTACTGGAGTACAACTTTTTTGCTTTGGTCTTCTTGGGGAATTACAGATTCGCACTTATCACGAAAGTCAAGGGAGGCCTATTTATCGCATTAGGGCAACGTTACGAGGAGGACGGGAAGTTTCTTCTTGATTATTTTTTGAATTTGTTCCTACTCGATATTTTTCTATAGCGTTCGCTGCAGCTGCAATAACTTGACTGTCTGAATCTTTGAGGCCTCTTCTAAGTATTGGCAAAAGGCTTGGATTACCCCATAAAGCACAAATTTTGACTGCCTTAAGACGCTCTGCTGGTCCTTGACTCATCAATCTTTGGACTTGCTTCCTAAGATTGATTTTTTCTTGAGCAGTTTTTGGTGCGTGCCATTTCAATTCAACTCTCGGGGGAAGCTCATTTTGTGTATTTTTTGATTCATTACTTCTTTTCACGACCGTAAGCTCTGTGAGGTCTTTGACTCTTAGAACTCTTGGGCCAATTGTGTTAAGGAGCCCAACTCTTGGCTTTTTACCGAAGCTCCAAAGCAAGAAAGCAAGAATAAGAGTGGTAGCGCCAGCAAAAACCTGGTTCATGGCAAAAATGTTGGTTGGTCAATTGGTGATTAAGGCTGAAACTTGAGACGATGGATTGAACTTTTATGTCACCAATGTGATTTCAGGTGCATCATCAGAACAGCAATCTATACAGTAACTATGGATTTACTTGGTATAAGTCATGTCTAGCGAGTTCGCTGCCAACTGGCTACCCGGTGTTTTTGTTCCTCTGATTGGACTTATAACACCTGCTGTTTTCATTGTTCTTGTAGGTCGCCACATCACTGCAACTGACTGAACACAGTTGTTCCTCCTTAGTTAACCCAGTTCTTTCTAGCCAATGACTGACTTCCAAGACCCATTTTTAAAGTCCGGTGAGCCTATTAAAATCAACCCTAAATACGTTGATAGCACCGTTCGCCCTGATGACATTGGAATAGCTGACCAATGGGCAGTTAAACCAGCATCTGATCCTTGTGTAGGTGATTTGGTAACACCAGTAAATAGTGGATACTTCACTAAGGCCTGGTTAAATAATTTACCTTTTTACCGTGAAGGACTATCTCCAAATTTTCGTGGACTAGAAGTAGGGGCGATTTTTGGATATTTTCTTTATGGACCATTCACAATTACCGGCCCGTTTCGCAATAGTGACTTTGCTTTAACTGCTGGTCTATTGAGTGCTGTTGGGGCTATGCACATCCTTACAGCGCTTCTTGTGCTCTATAACGCTCCAGGTAAAGCACCTAATGTGCAGCCTGCTGATATAACTATAGATAATCCACCTGCTGATTTATTTACTAGGACTGGCTGGGCAGATTTTACTAGTGGATTTTGGCTCGGTGGTTGTGGAGGAGCAGTATTTGCTTGGCTGTTGTGTGGAACTTTGCATGTAGATACATTAATGAAGCAAGGGGCTTTCTTCCCCTGGGTAAATTGATTAGATATCTTTAGGATTGATTAAATTCTATTCAACCAAAAATGTCCTGGGAGTTAAAGCCTCAGGACATTCTTTTTGACTAGTTAAGTAAAGTTTGCCAGAATTTGATTAGTTTTTACCTTGAAAGAGGTATAACAATTTAGCCAAGTATGAAAAACTAATTTTTTATGGTTGGTACTGGTGATTTAACTAATCAGCTTTATTCAGTTCTTTCTGATATTAGCCATCCTATAGAAGGAACCTTCTATTTATTTTTGTTGGCTATTATATTTCGTTGGCGCTGGCCAGGTATGTGGAATAGTTTTTTGAAAAAGATTTCAGCTCCTGCCTCAAAGAGCATTAATTCAGAGAATAAAACAAAGTTTTCTTCAAACGGAGTCTCGAGAGAATCTGTAGAGTCTCAGACACAAGATAATAGTTATCCTATTGAGGATTAATTTAAAATTTACTGTTAACTTTGGCATTAAATAATCCCTATTTCAAAAGTAAATAGATCAATATTAGAAAATCAAAAAAAAGAAAGACTTTAACTCTTATTAAATAGCAGGAAACACTTTTTGATTAATTTTGGCTATGAAATTCAGGCGCATCTTTTTAAGAGATTCAATTTTCATGTTTTTCTTTCATTTGTATTCTCACAGCTATAATCTATAAGTATCCGCAAAAAGATTTGTTATTACTTCTTTTTAATGATATTAGAGCTGATAGTAGATCGAAGTAGCCCTGAACATGCATCTGAGATTAGGTCATAAAAATGATGAGCTATTTGGTCTTTTTAGGACTTTTAAAAGAAGTGAGGTAGTTCTCAAAAGAGAAGATAGTTTTTTTTATCGTCAGTTAAAGACTCAAAGGGTGTGACTAAGGTGAATCTGAAAAGATCTCTATAATTTTCTGATAAATTTGCTTTACAGTGGTTTTAGTGAACCAAACTCTTTGAGTCCTTTTAGCATTGCTTAAATAGAACTCTTTTGACCAAATAGAACTTTATAATTTGAGCTTATTAGGAGATTTGCTTTCATGTTAGTTAAATATGTCTTTATTGATAAGTGAAATAATTGAGCTGAGAAAATATGAAGTATGAAGTTGGATAGGAAATAAAATAAAACCCCGTCAGCACTTGGCTGACGGGGTTTTATGACCTCTCGTTCAGTTGACCTTAAGAGAAATATTTATCCAAACTTACCTGCAGTTGAACCGATCACAAAGGCTGCGTATGTTATTGCCGTTCCCACAACAAAGTGTGTGACACCAGTTAACCGAGCCTGAACGATCGAAAGGGCTACGGGCTTATCTCTCCAACCAATCAGGTTTGCTATTGGAGTTCTCTGATGTGCCCAAACAAGAGTTTCAATAAGCTCTTGCCAGTAACCTCTCCAGGAAATCAGGAACATAAATCCTGTTGCCCAGATCAAATGGCCGAATAGGAATATCCAAGCCCAAACAGAGAGTGAGTTCACACCAAATGGATTATAGCCATTAATTAATTGTGAACTATTTAGCCACAAATAATCTCTAAACCAACCCATTAGATATGTTCCAGATTCATTGAATTGAGCAACGTTTCCTTGCCAAATAGCAAGGTGTTTCCAATGCCAATAGAACTGAACCCAAGCAATGGTATTTACAGCCCAGAAGAGAGCCATATAGGTTGCATCCCAAGCAGAAGAGTCACAAGTACCACCTCTGCCAGGGCCATCGCAAGGATATGCATAGCCAAAATCCTTTTTATCAGGAATTAGCTTGGAACCTCTTGCGTCAAGAGCACCTTTAATAAGAATCAATGCTGTGGTATGAACACCTAAAGCAATACCGTGGTGAACTAAGAAGTCAGCAGGACCTATTGGAAGGAAATTGCTTGTCGCATCTGATGCGTTGATCATATCCATCCAATAGTGGTTCCCAGGAATTTGCTGAGAAGCAATTGTTGCTGCACTATTTGCGTTAGCAAGAAGTGCATCGATTCCATAAATTGTTTTTCCACTAAATGCCTGAAGGGCCTGTGCAAAAACTGGTTCGATAAGAATTTGTTTCTCAGGTGTACCAAAAGCCACACATACATCGTTATGTACGTAAAGACCCAGGGTATGGAAACCTAGGAGCATGCAAACCCAGCTCAAATGACTAATGAGTGCTTCTTTAGTACCTAAAACTCTTGCAAGAACATTGTCTTTATTGAGTTCAGGGTCATAGTCACGGACAAAGAAAATTGCACCGTGTGAGAAGGCTCCACACATCAACAAAATTGCGATGTATTGATGGTGGGTATATAAAGCCGCTTGAGTTGTGTAATCGCTAGCTATATAGGCATATGAGGGCAAAGCACCCATATGGTGAGCAACTAAGCTGCAAACAGTACCTAGGCAAGCAAGAGCAAGACCTAATTGGAAATGTAGAGAGTTGTTTACTGTCTCGTAAATTCCATTGTGATTAATACCGAAATGACCTGTATGAGGGTCATTTGGATGATCAGTGTTGTGTCCTTCTGTGATCTCTTTAAGTGTGTGACCTATACCGAATGTATTCCGATACATATGGCCACCAATAATCATTACTACACCTAGAGCTAGGTGATGATGTGCAATGTCAGTTAGCCAAAGAGATTGAGTCCCTGGATGCAATCCACCCATGAAGGTGTAAATAGCTGTTCCAGCCCCCTGAGAGGTGCCAAATACATGCTCAAGAGAGTCTGGATTGCCAGCATAGGCTCCCCAGTTCCCTGTAAAGAATGGCGTAAGTCCAGCTGGATGAGGAAGGACTGTAAGCCAGTTATCCCAACCAACGTGTTGACCACGTGATTCAGGTATAGCTACGTGAATTAGGTGAGCATTCCAGGCGATATTGCTGAAACCAAATAGAACAGCAATGTGATGATTTAGTTGTGCTTCAGCATTTTTGAACCAAGCCAATGAAGGACGGAACTTTGGCTGAAGGTGTAACCAACCGGCGAAAAGGAGCCAACAAACCAAGATGTTGATAAAAATCGCACCTTGAAATAGTTGCTCATTTGTGCGCATACCGATGGTGTACCACCAATGGTAAAGGCCTGAATAAGCAATGTTTACTGGACCACTTGCGCCAGCTTGGGTCATTGCATCTGTAATGCCTTGACCAAAGTGTGGGTCCCAAATTGCATGAGCAATTGGACGTACATGCAGTGGGTCAGTAACCCACTGTTCAAAGTTGCCTTGCCAGGCGATATGGAACAGGTTTCCAGCAACCCAAAGACCAATGATTGCAAGATGACCAAAGTGAGTTGCGAAGATCTTTTGGTAAAGACGCTCCTCGGTCATGCCATCGTGGCTCTCGAAATCGTGAGCCGTGGCTATGCCGTACCAAATACGGCGGGTTGTTGGGTCCTGTGCCAGACCCTGACTAAACGAAGGGAATTTCGTTGCCATGTGGGAATAAGGTCAGGAGAGGTCAGCCGAGCCCAATGAGGCGGGCATGGAAGAAGGCCCAGGTGGTAACGATTCCACCGAGGAGGAAGTGGGTAACACCCACTGCACGGCCTTGGGTGATTGACAGTGCACGAGGTTGGATTGTTGGTGCCAACTTCAGTTTGCTATGAGCCCAAATAATGGATTCAAATAATTCTTGCCAATAACCACGGCCTGTAAATAGGAACATCAGGCTGAAAGCCCAGATGAAGTGAGCTCCTAAGAATAGAAGGCTGTAGCCAGCGGTTTCACTGCCATAGCCAGTGAGAACCTGTGAGGATTGTGCCCATAGGAAATCACGTAGCCATCCATTGATAGTTATGGAGCTTTGTGCAAAATTTCCGCCAGTTAGTCCCCAGACATCGCTTTGCATCTTCCAAGAGAAGTAGAAGATAACGACTGAAAGGGAGTTGTACATCCAGAAGAGACCTAGGAAAACATGGTCCCAAGATGAAACCTGACATGTACCTCCACGACCAGGTCCATCACAAGGGAAGCGGAATCCCAGCTTTGCCTTGTCAGGAATTAAACGTGAGCTTCTTGCGTAGAGAACACCCTTTAAAAGGATTAGCAAAGTCACGTGAATGGTGAATGCATGAACATGGTGGATCATTAGGTCTGCTGTTCCCAAAGGTATTGAGAAAGCATCACTAACACCACCAGGAATTGGGCCAGCTCCAACAAGCTCACCTGTTCCTACAGAACCTTTCCAGAGATTTTGAACCCACTGGGCAAGAACTGGCTGTAGTTGGATGGCTGTGTCGCTGAACATATCCGAAGGACGGCCCAGAGAACGCATTACATCGTTATGGATATAAAGCCCGAAGCTATGGAAGCCTAGGAACATGCAAACCCAGTTCAGTTGACTGATGATTGCATCGCGTGCTTTGAGTATTCGATCTAAAACGTTATCTATATGAACTGCAGGATCGTAGTCACGAATCATGGCAATACCGCCATGAGCTGCAGCACCACAAATCATTAATCCACCTATCCACATGTGATGGGTGAATAGTCCAAGAACAGTGGGGTGATCTAGTGAAAGATAAGGATATGCAGGAAGTGCATATTGGTGATGAGCTACAACAATGCTTCCTGAACCAATCATGGCCAGGTTGATGCTGAGCTGGCCATGCCAACTGTTGCTTAGGAACTCAAAGATTCCTTCGTGGCCTTTAGGGGCTGGGTAAAGGATTGGATCGCCTTTATGGGCATCCATAATCTCCTTCATCCTGTGGCCCATTCCATGGACGTTGTTACCCCACATGTGGCCACCAAAGATGGCAAATACACCCCATGCCAAATGATGGTGTGAGATGTCTGTCATCCAAAGGCTTCCAGTGACTGGGTTTAAACCACCTTTGTTAGTGAGAATATCGCTGAAGGCCCACCAGTTAAGGGTGAAGAAGTTTTCAACTGTGCGACCACCAAGGCTAGGAAAAATTTGACTAGCTACTTGAGGGTCACAGAGCCTAGTGGAAAGGTTAGTGATGTCTGCCGCACTTGCAATGGTTACGCCATCAACTACAAGTGGGGAACCAGCATCAATGGCATCCATCATTGCTGCTACGGGTGCACCTATATGAATTAGGTGACCAGCCCAGGCAATTGATCCTAGGCCAAACAGAATAATCTGATGGTGCTGCAGCATGGGCTCAATTTTCTGGAACCACTGCAGCTTTGGAGCAGCCTTGTGATAGTGGTAGATACCTCCATGGAGCATTAAGCCCGCAAACACAACAGCACCAATGGCTAATGCCATTAATTGTGTCTCGCTGGTGATGCCCCAAGATCTCCACATCTGGAAAATACCTGAGGTGATCTGAAGGCCATGGAAACCGGCCCCCACATCACCATTCATCACTTCTTGACCGACAATTGGCCAGACCACCTGCGCACTTGGTTTCACGTGCGTTGGGTCTGCTAACCAGCCGGAGTAATTAGAAAAGCGAGCGCCATGGAAAAAGGCACCGCTCATCCAGATGAAGACAATTGCTAGGTGTCCGAAGTGGGCCGAAAAGATCTTTCGGCTTGTTTCTTCAAGATCACCTATATGGGTGTCAAAGTCGTGAGCGTCAGCGTGGAGATTCCAAATCCATGTTGTGGTTTTGGGTCCTTTAGCGAGGCTTCTTGACCAGAAACCGGGGTTACCGGCTTTTTCAAGATCGGCTGGGACATGGTCCCTGTCGACAGGCTGGTTATAAGGAGTCGGGACTCCTGAAGCGTTCACTTTCTCCCCACTTTCTGGTGGGCTAATGGTCATCGAGAGGTTCCTCGAGGTATGGGGTCCAGGTGGATGTCCACCTCAAAATCAAGCTAAGAAGCTTGTTTTTTGCCACGAAGTCATTACTACAAAATTAGTAGATTTGACTTGTGGATTGAGTGTCAGCAAAGGAAAAGACCTTGGCCATCACTTGTTAAAGGGTTCCCTTGTTGGGGTCCGCATCCAGAAAGCTTAGAACCGCGAGCCTGTTAGTACCTAGGCACGTAACAAATGTTCTATCCCGATCAACCCTATTTGCTTTTTTTTGCCTGAAAAAGGTCCCTGGTGTCCAGCAATTGGGAAAGCAAGTGATCCTTTTAGCCTTTTCAGAGAATTCTTTGAAAAGTTCAATCTTTACAAATGTAATGAACTTCTCCCTTTATTTTAGACTGTTATTTATATCCGTCTCAACTTCATAAAGGAATAAATAAATTCAGAATAATCATCCCTTGACCTAGTATTTATTTCCTTTAAGTATTATTCCCATCATATGAATTTACTATAAATTTGATAGAGCCAGGAGGTCTCTGTTCAAAATAAACTTTCTCCTATTTTTTAATAAATCTAGTTTCTATAAGCTTATCTTAAACATATTGCATAAATTGTTTGTCAAAAATATAGCAATTGAAGTTACTTTTTTAAGCTTGAGCTTATGAAGTTGCCTTTTTTTTAGTAAAGCAATTAAGTTTTTAATTGTACTTAAAAATTAGACTCTGATCATGGGACTTTAAATTTTTAGCCCAGTTTCTTGATGATAGCGTGAAAAAAATAACCTGCATTTTTCAAGTAATGCTCTAATTGATCCCTATGTTACAGATAGCGGAATTCATCTTGCTTTCAATTTCAAACGAAGATCCTCGATTGATATTTTTAGAATGCTTTAAGTTTTTCTTTTTCTTTTAATAGCTTTAGGTCTTAGCTTTCAATACAATTTGTATTTGATGTATTTTCCTCATTAAAGAACTCTTCTGACTATTACTTCTCCCTCATCTAATGCAACGAGAATTGCTCTGGGACTTTCTATTGGCTCCTGGGCATTACTTAAAAGGCTGCAAAAGCTGAAATATGTTGATGCTCTTGCGCTGACGCCTAGAGCTGCTTCTAATTTGAATTCCCCGCCAAAAGATTTGTTGATTGCTTCTGCGGTTGAAATACTTCGACTAAATTGGTATTCAGGTGGGCTTTTGATTGTCGTAGGTGCAATTGGAGCAGTAACTCGTCTTATAGCGCCTTTACTCAATAACAAAGAAGATGATCCGGCTGTAATTGTTTGTGATGAGAGAGGAATGAATTTTGTACCTCTTTTAGGGGGACACAAGGCTGGCGCTGAAGATTGGGCTTTCCAACTGGCTGAGGAACTAGGGGGTAATGTTGTACTTACTGGTCATACAAGAAACCAAGATTTTCTTCCATTAGATAGTTTTGGAGAATCTTGGGGGTGGAAAAGGTCAGGCAACTCTTCTCAATGGCATCAGTTAATGGTGCATCAAGCCAATGGAGGTTTGGTACAGATTGAACAAACTACAGGTACTGACTGGTGGAGAACTTCTAAAGGAGCTGAAAAGTCTTTAGCAGGAGCTAAAAGCAATAGTTCGCAAGAAGTGAAAAGTCTGAATATTGGATCTAAGGCTATGAGCTCTTGCTGTTGGCATCCAGCAACTCTTTGGATTGGTATTGGATGTGTGCGAAACACAACCCAAAAACTTATTGAGCGTTCCTTGCAAGAGGTCTTTCTTCAATCTGGTTTAGCTCAAGAGGCGGTAGCTGGTCTTGCAAGTATTGACATTAAAGCTGATGAATTAGCTTTTCTCTCTCTTTCGAAGCAAAAAGGATGGCCCATACGCTTTTTTGCTGCTGACAAGCTCTTACAAGTTTCTGTGCCAACTCCTTCAAAAGAGGTTGAATCACACATTGGAATCCCTTCGGTCGCAGAAGCAGCTGCGCTTTTGGCAGCTGGAAAATCTGGAGTATTACAAATGAAAAAACAGATTTTTCATTCCAGAAAAGATGAAGAAGGTGCTGTGACAATAGCAATTGCAGAAGCTATCCAACCTTTTGCTCCAGCGCTTGGGGAACTTCATTTGATTGGAAGTGGACCAGGTGAATTGTCTTACTTGACTCATGACGCACGTGCTGCACTTGCTAGAAGTACTGTCTGGATTGGATATGGTCGATATCTAGATTTGTTAGAGCCCCTGCGGCGCAGTGATCAAGTCAGAATAGATGGACAGTTAACTTTTGAAATTGATCGTTGTAAGCAGGCTTTTGGTTTAGCTAAAGAAGGTATTCGTGTCGCGCTTATTTCTTCTGGGGAGAGCGGCATTTATGGGATGGCTGGCTTGGCTTTAGAAATTTGGTTAGAAGAACCCACAATCTCGCGTCCTACTTTCAATATTCATCCTGGTATCTCCTCTATGCAAATTGCAGCTGCTCGTCTTGGCGCACCGCTTATGAATGATTTTTGTACGATAAGCCTTAGCGATCGATTGACTCCCTGGTCAAAAATTAAAGAACGTATTACGGGAGCTGCAATTGGAGATTTTGTTATTGCAATTTTCAATCCGAGATCACGGGATCGTGACTGGCAACTTGAAAGTGCAATTAAAATAGTAAGGAAATATAGGTCAGCTAATACGCCAATAGCTTTAGCTAGACAAATTGGGAGGATTGAGGAAAAAATAGAGCTATTTTCTCTTGACAATTGTCCTGTAAATCAGGTTGATATGCTTACTTTGGTATTGATTGGAAATAGTCAAAGTCTTTTAAAAGATGGATGGTTTGTTACCCCACGTGGCTATAAAAGTATTTAAATTTTTCGAATCGGGATGACAGGATTCGAACCTGCGGCCCCTTCGTCCCGAACGAAGTGCGCTACCAAGCTGCGCTACATCCCGTAGATTCAATTTTAGAAGGCTCTGTATAAATAAATTGATTTATTTGCAGGGTTTCTAGAGTTATTTTAGAAGAAAAGCTTTGCTTAAACCTACTTGGCTACGTGTGAAGGCTCCTCAGCCAGAGCGCATTGGAGCAGTAGCTGATTTGCTACTTGATTTAAAGCTAAATACAGTTTGTCAGGAGGCGAGCTGTCCAAATATTGGTGAATGCTTTGCAGGAGGAACAGCCACCTTCCTCATAATGGGTCCTGGTTGTACCCGAGCATGTCCTTATTGCGATATTGATTTTGATCAGACTATTAGGGGATTAGATGCAACTGAGCCTTACCGACTTGGAGAAGCAGTTGCGCGTCTTGGTCTTAACCATGTTGTGATCACTTCTGTTACACGGGATGATTTAGTTGATGGAGGTGCTAGTCAATTTGTTGCTTGTATTGACCAAGTTCGCAAGCGTTCATCTAATACCACAATTGAATTGCTGATTCCAGATTTTTGTGGAAATTGGTCTGCTTTAAGCACTGTTATGGATGCATCCCCAAATGTGCTCAATCACAATATAGAAACTGTTCCCCGCCTCTTTCCTAGGGTTCGCCCAAAGGGGATCTATTCACGATCCTTAGAGCTTTTAAAACGCGTAAGCGAGGGATGGCCGAAAACCTATACAAAGTCAGGCTTAATGGTTGGTCTTGGTGAAACAGATGCAGAAGTTATTCAAGTTATCTCAGAATTACGTAAGAATGAAGTTGATATAGTAACTATTGGTCAGTATCTTTCGCCTAGCGATAGGCATTTATCTGTTAAAAGATTTGTCACTCCAGATCAATTTGATTTTTTTCGACATTATGGAGAAAAAGAACTTGGCTTTCTTCAGGTAATTAGTTCACCTTTAACAAGAAGTAGTTATCATGCTGGTGAAGTTCGTAAATTGATAGCAAATCACCCTCGATAAGTTTAAAATTATAATTTATTTAGGCTAGCTAAATTTGCTCCTAAGATCTTAGGAGTTGCTACTGCTAACAATGTTTTGCTTTAACAGTCAAATTTTACCCCTAATTAATTATTACTAAGCTTACTTTTAGGAGCTTTCTATACCTAATTTGACTCTCTCACTCGGAGGGATAAGTATCTTGAATCTTTGTCTCCATGTGAACCAATCTGAAATGATTGCTTCAGCTTTTTTACTTCCCGTTTGTTGAAAATGTAATTCAATTAGTGGCTTTATAATTCTCTCTTGTGATTCATTAGATAAGTTATGAATATCTACAATATCTTGGTTGATTCGATCAGTTACTTTGTTTTCTTCATCCAGTAAAAATGTTACGCCACCTGTCATTCCTGCTCCGACATTTCGACCAGTTGAACCCAATACAACTATTGCTCCCCCAGTCATGTATTCGCAACAGTGATCACCTGCACCTTCTATAACAGCTTTTGCTCCACTATTACGAACGGCAAAACGTTCACCAGCTTTTCCAAGTGCAAAAAGTTCGCCACCAGTAGCTCCATATAGGCATGTATTGCCAAGAATTACTTGATCACCCTTGCTTTTATTAGTTAATGGAGGAATAACAGTGATTCGACCTCCGTTGATTCCTTTGCCGACATAATCATTAGCTTCACCAACTAAAAGAATATTCATTCCTTGAATAACAAAAGCACCAAAACTTTGTCCAGCTACACCTTCAAATTGGAGATCAATTTGACCATTAAAACCTTTATTTCCATGTAACTCTGCTATCTCACCAGAAATCCGGGCACATACACTTCGGTCAGTATTGAAAATCTTCATTTTTCTAGCAACTTTCCTATGGTTATTTATTGCATTAATGAACTCAACATCATTCAGGAGTTCATTTTCAAGAACTTCTCCATTTTCATGAGCATTGTTGTTATGAGATAGCCATTGTCTGTCTGCTGTTCCTTTTGTGGATTTAAGGAGGCTAGACAGATCAACTTTATTAGTTTTTGCCAATTTGACTTTTCTTGGCTCTAGAAACTCTGTACGCCCAATGAGTTCTTCTAGACGAGTTACGCCCAGGATGCTCATGATTTGTCTTACCTCTTCGGCTACGAAAAGGAAAAAGTTGACGACATGTTCTGGAAGGCCTGGGAAACGTTTTCGTAAAGCTTCTTGTTGCGTAGCTACGCCTACAGGACATTTGTTGGTATGACAAACGCGAGCCATGATGCATCCTTCCGCAATCATCGCAACTGAGCCAAATCCATATTCTTCTGCGCCTAGTAAGGCTGCCATAACAACGTCCCAGCCAGTTTTCAATCCACCATCGGCTCTAAGTAAAACCCTATTTCGTAAGCCGGTTTCAAGTAGTGATCGATGCACTTCGCTTAGTCCTAATTCCCAAGGTCCACCAGCATGTTTAATTGAACTGAGAGGAGAGGCGCCGGTCCCACCATCATGGCCAGAGACTTGAATCACATCAGCATTTGCTTTTGCTACTCCAGCTGCAATGGTTCCGATACCAATTTCAGCTACTAGCTTTACACTGACTTTTGCTGATGGATGGACTTGATGTAAGTCATGAATTAATTGGGCTAAATCTTCAATTGAATAAATATCATGATGTGGTGGAGGTGAAATCAGAGCTACTCCTGCCTTGCTATTGCGTAATTTTGCAATATATTTATCAACCTTTGGCCCTGGTAGTTGTCCTCCCTCTCCAGGTTTTGCCCCTTGGGCAACTTTTATCTCAAGTTGTTTGCCACTCCTTAAGTATTCAGGAGTAACACCAAAGCGACCAGATGCAATTTGTTTAATAGCTGAGCAAGCAGTATCTCCATTTTTAAGACCTTTAATTGTAGGTAGAGTCGCAGAGCGGCCTTCCACATCCACATCTTCAAGAACCTTAAAACGTGCAGGATCTTCACCTCCTTCGCCACTATTGCTTTTCCCGCCAATTCGATTCATTGCTATAGCGAGTACTTCATGAGCTTCCCTTGATAATGCACCAAGACTCATTCCACCAGTGCAAAAGCGTTTGCAAATACTTTCTACACTTTCAATTTGATCTAATGGAATTGGAGTTAATACAGTACGAAAGGTGAGTAAATCTCGTAGTGAAGTTGAAGGTCTGTTTTTGAGAAGAGTTTGGTAGGTATTGAAGTGGTCGTAGCCAGAACCAGCCTTGACAGCTTTATGGAGAGCTTTAGACATCTCAGGGTTGTTGAGATGAAACTCACCACCATGTCTATATTGGACAAAGCCCATAAATTCAAGCTTTGTACTATCGAGTTCTGGGAATGCTTTGGTATGGAAGCTTAATGTCTCATTGGCTAATTCTTTGAGACTTAATCCTGCCACTCTGCTAGTAGTTCCTTTGAAAGCTATATCTATGAGGTCAGCTCCAATTCCAATGGCTTCAAAAATTTGAGCTCCGTGATAACTGGCGAGTAAAGAGATCCCAATTTTGGAAAGAATTTTGCGAACTCCATCTTCTAAACCTTTTTTTAAGTTGGCTTGTGCTTGATCAATTTGTAAGTGTTTGAGCTTTCCTGTTTCTATTTTCTTTTGAGTTCGGGGATGTTTCCACCAATGTCGAGTGGTTTCCCAAGTTAGCCACGGACAAACTGCACTGGCTCCAAAACCGATGAGGCAAGCCACATGATGTGTGCTCCAACATTGCGCTGTATCTACAACTAGTGAGGCATCAAGTCGAAGTCCTTTATTCAGCAAGTGGTGATGAACTGCTCCTACTGCTAATAGGGGAGGAATATAGGTTTTGTATGCATTAACACCGCGGTCAGAAAGGATGAGGATTTGGCAACCCTGACAAATAGCATTCTCTGCTTCTAGGCATAGTTCTTTTATTTGCCCTTCTAGATCTAAGGGACCATCTAAAACTGGCACTAATGTCGAAAGAGTAGCTGTCAGTAAATTTTGTTGTTGACTTAGGTTTTGAAGTTCAGCGTCATTAAGAATGGGAGTTTTGAGATGAATGACTGAAGCTGCTCTTGCATTAGGTAGTAAGGGTGATCCTCTCTTGCCTAAATGCATCTCTAAGCTCATGACAAGCTTTTCTCGTAAAGGATCGATAGGTGGGTTAGTTACCTGAGCAAATCTTTGCTTGAAGTAGTCGTAAAGCGAGTGAGGTTTATCGGAAAGTACAGCAAGAGGAATGTCATCTCCCATGCAATAGGTGGGCTCTTTTGCTCCACTAGCCAATGCGTCGATAATTAAATCGAAATCTTCAGATGAGAATCCAAATGCTGTTTGTTGTTGAAGTAATTCAAGCTCTCCTAAAAGAAGAGTTTTCTCCCATGGCTGTTTCATGAGAGTTTTTCGGTTTTGAGTTAGCCATTCTTGATAAGGATGACGTGTTGCGGCTTCTTTTTTGACATCCCAGTTGCGAAGAATACGACCTCCCTTAAGGTCAACCGCCAACATTTGGCCTGGACCTAAACGCCCTTTTTCTAATATTTGATTTTCTGCAAGTTCGACCACACCAGTTTCAGAACCTAAAATTACAAAACCATCTTTTGTTATGCAATAACGGGCAGGACGCAATCCGTTTCGATCAAGTGTTGCACCAACTGAACAACCATCAGCAAAGACAATTAATGCTGGCCCGTCCCAAGGCTCTTGAATACATGCAGAAAATTCGTAAAAGGCTTTTATTTCTGACTGATCTTTGAGTTCAGGTTGATCACGAAATGCCTCTGGAACCAGCGTGAGCATACTGTCAGTTATTGGGCGACCACTACGAACAAGTAGCTCTAACGTTGCATCAAGATTGGCTGAATCACTGAAGGCAGAATTGACTACTGGTTTTAAATCTGCTGCGGCCTCACCCCATATAGTTTCAAGGTTAACTTCAGTGGCTCTAGCCCAGTTCAGATTTCCTAGAAGGGTATTTATTTCACCGTTATGACCAAGTAGTCGCATTGGTTGAGCAAGTGGCCACTTTGGGAGTGTGTTTGTGCTGAATCGGCGGTGGTAAACAGCAAATGCAATTTCAAAGCGGGAGTCTCTTAAATCTGCATAAAAGGCTGATAGGACTTCTGATCTAACCATTCCTTTATAAACAACAGTTCTGCTGCTTAAGGAGGCTATATACAGCTCATTGGAATTCTCGTCCCAAAGTTGTCTTACACGCTCACCAATTCGCCTTCGCAGTCGAAATAATTCGGCCTCCAATTCATTTCCTGTTAATGAACCTTCTATTAGCCACTGTTCAATAAATGGTGCAGTTTTATTGGCCAGTGGACCCAGTACTGAACTGTCAACTGGAACAACACGCCAGCCTTTGGTTTTGAATCCAATAGTTTTAGCCTCTTGTTCACAAAAAAGTCTTGCTTGGGCTCTGAGATCTTTATCCCGTGGCATGAACATCATGCCTAAACCAGTTGAGTGGTTAAAAGCTGCAGCTTCGTGCCATATGCCTTTTAAATAATTCCAAGGGATTGCGCAAAGTAGACCTGCTCCATCTCCAGAATCACTATCACCACCACAGCCACCTCGATGTTCCATGCATCTCAAGCCTCTGAGAGCTTGTTGAAGAACCCAATTACTAGCTTCACCATTGATATGAGCTAAAAAGCCCACTCCACATGCATCCCTTTCCCCGGACAGGGCATTAGGAGAGCTGCTATCGCAGTAAGGCCAATTAGGACTACGTGGGAATTTAGACATAAACTTCAATCGAACTTTTTCTTACGCCGGAGCAAAGGAAACCATTGAGAGGGGTAATTTCAGAATCCTAGGGAGGCGAGTGCCTTAAAGGAAATAGGTAAATCGAAAGTAAGTGGATTAAAAGCAATGTTGGGATTTATTATTTCTATAGCTGAAGAAGAGAAAAGTTAATAGCTATTTGCAATGGCTTGGACATCTTTAAGGAAGTCGGTTTTTTTGATGATGGATCAACTTTATTTGAATTACCGTTTATTTCGAGAAATTTAGTAGGTTTAGATCAATAGTTTTTTTTTGAATTAATCAGGTTTTTGGTAGTTGGTCATGTGAACCGGTAATCTAATGAATTCTAGAGACAGGTCGGATGTCCGGCCAAATGTTGATCGTCGATGCCAACCATTCAACAGTTGATTCGTAGTGAGCGTCAGCGCCTTACGCGTAAGACTAAATCACCTGCTTTGCGAGCATGCCCTGAACGTAGGGGAGTTTGTACGAGGGTGTATACCTCTACTCCTAAAAAACCTAATTCAGCCTTGCGGAAAGTTGCACGTGTTCGCCTGACCTCAGGCTTCGAAGTGACTGCCTATATCCCTGGGATTGGGCATAACCTTCAAGAGCATTCTGTTGTTTTGTTACGGGGAGGCAGAGTTAAAGACTTGCCAGGAGTTCGGTATCACATCATTCGTGGAACCCTTGACACTGCTGGTGTTAAGGAGCGACGCCAAGCTCGTTCTAAGTATGGTGCTAAAGCGCCAAAAGAATAAAGGCATGGCCAGCAAAAACTTTTTTAAATTTTCTTTATTAGTTCCTTTCTCTAAACCTTGACGTTTTATGTCTCGCCGTAACGCTGCTGAAAAACGCCCAGTCCTTCCGGATCCTCAATTTAATAATCGATTGGCGACCATGATGGTTGCGAGGTTAATGAAACATGGAAAGAAATCTACAGCCCAAAGAATTTTGTCTGAGGCCTTTGGTTTGATTAATGAGCGGACAGGAAGTGACCCAATTGAACTATTTGAAACAGCGATTAAAAATGCGACTCCACTGGTTGAAGTAAGAGCCCGTAGGGTTGGTGGGGCGACCTATCAAGTCCCAATGGAAGTTCGTCAGGAACGTGGAACAGCAATGGCCCTTCGTTGGTTAGTGAATTTCTCTAGAGCACGAAATGGCCGCAGTATGGCCCAAAAACTTGCTTCAGAACTAATGGATGCAGCTAATGAATCTGGAAGTGCTGTTCGAAAACGAGAGGAAACTCATAAGATGGCAGAAGCTAATAAAGCGTTTGCTCATTATCGTTATTGAGAATTAATCAAATAATTCAACCACCCAGATTCCAAGATTGAGGGGCTGACCTGTAGAGTCACACCCGCATTTTATTCCCCAATTTCGGAGATTTTCCCGTGGCTCGTGCCTTCCCCTTGGAACGCGTCAGAAATATAGGAATCGCAGCCCATATTGACGCTGGTAAAACAACATGTACAGAGCGCATTTTGTTTTATTCCGGTGTGGTCCACAAGATGGGAGAGGTACATGATGGCGCTGCTGTAACTGACTGGATGGCTCAGGAAAGAGAACGCGGCATCACCATTACTGCTGCTGCGATCTCTACTACTTGGCAAGACCACAGAATCAATATTATTGATACTCCTGGTCACGTTGATTTCACTATTGAGGTTGAGCGCTCCATGAGAGTGCTTGATGGTGTTATTGCAGTTTTTTGTGCAGTGGGTGGAGTTCAACCGCAATCAGAAACTGTTTGGCGTCAAGCAGATCGTTATTCAGTTCCCCGAATGGTGTTTGTCAATAAGATGGACCGGACTGGGGCAGATTTTCTAAAAGTTTATGGTCAGATTAAAGATCGCTTAAAGGCAAATGCAGCTCCAATTCAGTTACCAATAGGAGCTGAGAATGATTTGAAAGGTATTGTTGACCTTGTAAAAAATAAGGCTTTTATTTATAAAGATGATCTGGGCAAAGATATTGAAGAGACAGATATTCCTGATGATATGGCTGAGGTTGCGGCTGAGTGGCGATCTAAGTTGATGGAGTCTGTTGCCGAAACTGATGAAAACCTTATTGAGATTTTTCTAGAGGAAGGTGAACTTAATCAAAAACAACTTGAAGCAGGAATTCGTGAAGGGGTTTTAAAGCATGGCCTTGTCCCAATGCTTTGTGGATCTGCCTTCAAAAATAAAGGAGTTCAATTGTTGCTTGATGCTGTTGTTGATTACTTACCAGCACCTGTAGATGTGCCTCCTATTCAAGGCTTACTACCTAATGGAGATGAGGCTTTACGTGTTTCTGATGACAATGCTTCTTTTAGTGCTTTGGCCTTCAAGGTGATGTCAGACCCTTATGGGAAGTTGACCTTTGTGCGGATGTATTCAGGTGTGCTTTCTAAAGGGAGTTATGTACTTAATTCCACCAAAGATGAGAAGGAGAGGATCTCTCGTTTGATAATCCTTAAGGCTGATGATCGTGAAGAAGTAGATGAATTAAGAGCTGGTGATCTTGGCGCTGTTCTTGGTTTGAAAAATACCACCACAGGAGACACCCTATGCGCCACAGATGATCCAATCGTCCTTGAGACTCTTTTCATACCAGAGCCTGTTATTTCTGTCGCTGTAGAGCCCAAAACCAAGGGCGATATGGAGAAGCTTTCCAAAGCTTTAACTGCTTTAGCAGAGGAAGATCCCACTTTCCGTGTAACCACGGATCCTGAAACCAATCAAACAGTGATTGCTGGGATGGGTGAATTACATCTTGAAATCCTCGTTGATCGGATGTTGCGTGAGTTCAAGGTAGAAGCAAATATTGGAGCACCACAAGTTTCTTATAGAGAAACTATTCGCGCTAGTGCCTCTGGTGAAGGAAAGTTTGCTAGGCAAACAGGTGGTAAAGGTCAATATGGGCATGTAGTTGTAGAAGTCGAGCCTGGAGAGCCAGGTTCGGGCTTTGAATTTGTTAACAAAATTGTTGGTGGTGTAGTTCCAAAGGAATACATCAAACCTGCAGCCTCAGGGATGAAGGAAACCTCAGAATCTGGCGTTATTGCTGGCTATCCACTGATAGACGTAAAAGTAACGCTAGTTGACGGTTCTTATCACGATGTTGATTCATCCGAGATGGCTTTTAAAATTGCTGGATCAATGGCCTTCAAAGATGGTGTGAAGAAGTGCAAGCCTGTACTTCTTGAGCCAATGATGAAGGTAGAAGTTGAAGTGCCAGAGGATTTCCTTGGTTCTATAATTGGGGACCTATCTTCACGCCGAGGTCAAGTTGAAGGACAGTCTATAGATGATGGACTGTCTAAAGTAAATGCCAAAGTGCCTCTGGCCGAAATGTTTGGCTACGCCACCACGCTCCGATCAATGACCCAAGGTCGGGGTATCTTTTCTATGGAGTTCAGTAATTATGAGGAAGTTCCTCGTAATGTTGCTGAAGCCATCATCTCTAAGAATCAGGGCAATTCCTGATCTCTAAACTCTTATTTAATTACCCCCTCCCCCCCGATTCTTTAACAAAATGGCTCGCGAGAAATTTGAGAGGAACAAGCCTCACGTAAACATTGGCACCATTGGCCATGTTGATCATGGCAAGACCACTCTTACTGCAGCAATCACGAATGTGCTCGCAAAGAAAGGTCAAGCTAAGGCTCAAGACTATGGTGATATCGATGGAGCTCCTGAAGAGCGTGAACGAGGCATCACAATTAATACTGCTCACGTCGAATACGAAACTGACGCACGTCACTATGCCCATGTGGATTGCCCAGGGCATGCTGATTACGTGAAAAACATGATCACAGGTGCGGCGCAGATGGATGGAGCAATCATTGTTGTTGCTGCTACAGATGGCGCAATGGCTCAAACAAAAGAGCACATTCTTTTAGCAAAACAAGTTGGTGTTCCTTCGTTGGTAGTTGCACTCAATAAGTGTGACATGGTTGATGACGAAGAAATGATTGAGCTTGTTGAGATGGAAATTCGTGAGCTTTTAACAAGTTATGACTTCCCTGGGGATGATCTTCCCATTATTCAAGTTTCAGCCCTAAAAGCCCTTGAGGGGGATTCTGCATGGGAAGCAAAGATTGATGAATTAATGGCTGCAGTTGATGAATCAATTCCAGAACCAGAAAGAGAAGTTGATAAACCTTTCTTGATGGCTGTTGAGGATGTCTTCTCAATCACTGGTCGTGGAACAGTAGCTACAGGTCGTATTGAAAGAGGGAAAGTCAAGGTAGGAGAAGAAGTAGAGATTGTTGGCATCAAAGACACTCGTTTGACAACAGTTACTGGTGTAGAGATGTTCCGCAAACTTCTTGATGAAGGGATGGCTGGTGACAATGTTGGATTACTACTCCGTGGAATTCAAAAAGAAGATGTTGAACGTGGCATGGTTCTAGTTAAGAAAGGCTCTATTACGCCTCACACTAAATTTGAAGGAGAGGTTTATGTGCTGAAGAAAGAAGAAGGTGGACGTCATACACCTTTCTTCTCTGGTTATCGCCCACAGTTCTATATCCGGACTACTGATGTGACAGGTCAAATCACTGCATTCACTGCAGATGATGGAAGCAATGTTGAAATGGTAATGCCTGGAGACAGAATAAAGATGACTGGAGAGCTGATTTGTCCAGTAGCTATTGAGAAAAATATGCGTTTTGCCATCAGGGAGGGTGGTCGTACGATTGGTGCAGGAGTGGTCTCTAAGATAATTGAGTAATCAATAGCTTGATAAGGATGGCTATAGTTTTCAACTAGCCATCCTTATAATGAAATTTACGGTCTTCAAACCTTGGGTTTCATAGATCCTAAAGAACCTTGAAAATCAATTTTTAAAATCCCTAAGGGAACACACAGGAATCTTTTTTATGTCTACGGCCATTGCTCAGCAAAAGATAAGAATCCGCCTTAAAGCTTTTGATAGGCGTATGCTTGACCTTTCTTGTGAAAAAATTATTGAAACTGCAGATAACACTGCTGCTTCGGCCATTGGCCCGATTCCACTTCCTACTAAAAGAAAAATCTATTGTGTTCTTCGTTCCCCTCATGTAGATAAAGACTCAAGGGAGCATTTTGAAACACGTACTCATAGAAGAATTATTGACATTTATAGCCCTTCTGCCAAGACTATTGATGCTCTGATGAAATTAGATCTTCCTAGTGGTGTGGATATTGAAGTTAAGCTCTAAACCATTAATTTCAACATAATTAAGCTAAATTCTCTAGGATTTAGATCTGTTTTGGGAGCTTCTGTTGACCGAGCTGGCCGTAAGGGAGTTACCACTTTTCCCATTGCCTGATGTAGTGCTCTTCCCACAGGAAGTTTTGCCTCTACATATATTTGAGTCCCGTTATAGGGCCATGCTTAGTAGTGTATTGGACTGTGATAGCCGTTTTGGAGTGGTTCGTTGGGATCCAATTCAGAAGACAATGTCAGATGTTGGATGTTGTGCAGAGATTATTAAATGTCATACATCTCAAGATGGACGGAGCAACATTATTACTCTTGGACAGCAAAGATTCAGAATACTAGAGTTAATTAGAGAAGTTCCTTTTTCTACTGCCATGGTGAGTTGGATAGAGGATGAAGATTTGCAAGATCCTGATCAATTGAAAAAGCTTTCTAATTCAGTATTGCAAGCTCTAAGAGATGTTGTTTCTTTAACAAGTAAGTTACGAGATTCTGAAACAGCTTTGCCTGAGGATTTGCCCGACTTGCCAAGAGAACTTTCCTTTTGGATTGGCGCACACCTTGCTGGCCCAGTTGCGAAAGAACAACAGCACTTATTGGAGCTGACGAATACCTACGATCGCTTACAACGTGAATATGAGATGCTTGACCACACCCGTAAGCAGCTCGCGGCACGCTCAGTAATTAAAGAGACTTTTTCAAACGTCGATAAGACTAATAGTTAATGCAAGTTTGGACTTTTATTGTATTAATAGTAATTATCTTATTGATATTAGGATTTTTTATTTGGATAAATAAGGATAGAAAATATACCTCGAGCCGCACAGTTGCTTCAGCATATGATGCTTGGACAAATGATCGGCTCCTAGAAGAATTATGGGGTGACCATGTCCATTTAGGTTATTACAAGGGCTCATTTAGAAAAACAGACTTCAGGACTGCAAAGGTAGATTTTGTTCATGAGTTAGTTCGGTGGAGTGGCTTAGATCAATTACCTATTGGTTCAAGAGTGTTAGATGTTGGATGTGGTATTGGTGGAAGTTCAAGAATTTTGGCTAAAGAATATGGGTTTGATGTGATTGGGATAACTATCAGTAATGCACAAGTTAAACGTGCCCGCGACCTCACACCCAATAATTGTTCATGTCGTTTTGAGGTAATGGATGCTCTGAACTTGCAATTTGATGACGGTAGTTTTGATGGAGTATGGAGTGTTGAAGCAGGTCCTCATATGCCTGATAAGCAGCTTTATGCAGATGAAATGCTTAGAGTCCTTAGACCTGGGGGTTTTTTAGCTGTAGCGGATTGGAATAAACGAGGACCAGTTTCAAAACCAAATAGTTATTGGGAGAATTTTGTTATGCGCCAACTCCTAAACCAATGGGCTCATCCTGACTTCTCAAGTATTAATGGATTTCGAAGTAATTTGGTAAATAGCCCTTTTTATTGTGGCTCAGTTGATACTGAAGATTGGACTAACTTGACTCTCCCTTCTTGGATAGATTCAATTGTAGAAGGTTTTCGCCGTCCAGTTGCTGTTCTTCTCTTGGGCCCTGGCGCTGTCTTTAAAGGGCTGAGAGAAATACCAACAATTTTATTGATGCGTTGGGCGTTTGCGAATGGTCTAATGGAATTTGGTGTATTTCGCTCTCGTGGTTAATAATTAATTGCCCTCTATTTCACTACTTGGATAAGCACCAAAATGAACTAGATGCTCACATAAAGGCTTTAACACCTTTATTAATTTAAGATGAGCTTCATCTATAGAATTGGATAGTTCAAGATCTACAAAAAATACATATTCTCCTAACTCTCTTTTTGATGGACGTGACTCTATTCGACTCATATTTAATCCTAGATCTGCAATATAAGAAAGTGCTTTTAGTAATGCTCCAGGTTGGTTTGCACGTAATGAGAAGGCGAGACTTGCTTTATTCCCTATTTGTTTGATCTCTTCACGCTGAACTAGTACAAACCTTGTTCTGTTTCCTGCAACATCATTAATGGGGTAGGCAAGCTCTTTTAATTGTTTTAAGTTGTTTGTAGATTTTGATGCAATAGCTGCCCGAAATTTACTGTCCTTGACCATTCTGACTGCTTCCGCAGTGGAGTTTGTTGGTAGTTGGAGAACATTAGGTAAATGTTCATTGAGCCATCCATTGCATTGGGCAAGAGCCTGAGGATGAGATAGAACTTCAGAGATTTCGTTTATAGAACTATTACCTAGTAAGCAATGGCGTATTGGGAGTATTAATGCTCTGCGGATATATAAATCTGGAGAGTTCCAAAGAGCATCAAGGGTTGCAGTAACTCCACCTTCTACGGAGTTTTCTATTGGCACGACTGCAGCATCACAAAGTTTCTTTGCAGCATGTTTAATAACAGAATGCAATCCCACACAAGGAACAAACTTGGGATTGTCTAGTTTTTCCAGCCTGGCAAGGGTATAAGCGGCCTCTTCGGCATAAGTACCCTCTGGTCCAAGATAGGCCACTTGTATCGGCATTAGCGAAATAGAACAGAAGGGTCGATAGGATCATGGCGTGTCAGCCGCCCATTATGCCTCTGGCTTTCGAAGCTCGGCAGAAACTTGATCTGCCGGTCAAGAGCAATGCAGACCGTCTCTATGACTATCTCCTTCAACAGGAGAGAGTGGTTGGTGCAATGTTGGATTCCAAAAAACTCACTTTTCTTGGCCCTGGGAGCTATCGCTACAACGTAACGAGCTTTAAGGTTTTCCAGTTGGAAGTAAATCCAGTTGTTTCAATCACAGCGGTGAATAGTGAAGGTCAACTTCGCATGTATGCCACTGATAGTGAACTGGATGGTCTGGGTTTGGTTGATGATTTTGAATTAACACTTGATGCCACATTGGAGGTAACAGAACAAGGTCTTGAGGGTGAAGCTTTACTTGGAGTGACCGTTAGTCCACCTCCACTTTTGAAGTTGATTCCGCCACAAGTTCTTGAAAGCACAGGCCATTCCATTTTGAGCACTATTTTGCTTGGAATAAAGGCTCGTGTTCAGAAGCAACTTGTTGATGACTTCACTAATTGGTGCGAAGGGTCAATTGTTTCTTAGAAGTAGATCCTTCTAAGAAATTAATTTTGAGAGGAAAGATCTACGATGAAGATCAGTTGCACCTAGCTCAAGCAAAGCTTCCCTATGCACTTTTGTTCCGTAGCCAACATTCGTTGAAAGTCCATAACCTGGGTAACGTTCTGCTAGGCGTTTTATAAGTCCGTCACGTGCTTCTTTCGCTAGTACGCTCGCAGCTGCTATTGCTGGAGACTTGCTTTCACCATGGACCAAGGTTGTTTGAGGACCTTTCCATAGTCTGAGAGGCAGTATTCCATCTACTAAAACGAAACTTATTGGATTTTTTAGTTTTTGCAGGGCTCTGAGCATAGCCTTTTCAGTTGCTTTCCGAATGCCTATTGCGTCTATTTCTCGTGGACAGGCTTGTCCAAGAGCCCAAGCTGTTGATTTGTGTTGTATAAGCGGAACAAGCCCTGCCCTTTGTTTTTTGCTAAGGACTTTGCTGTCCTTCAATCCAGCATTCAATAATGTAGCTTCAGCATCATGATCCAAAATCACCGTACCTGCGAAAACGGGTCCAAATAAGCAACCTTTGCCGACTTCATCGATGCCTGCAATTTGCTTTTTTTTACGAATCATTTGTTGGTAACGCTGATGAACGACGTCTGCGACGTCGAGGCTCCTCTATCTCTTGTTCGGCTTTATTCGGTTCGTCAGCTTCGGGTAATTCATGGCTGGTTAAGTTGTTATTGGTTTCAGTGGGAGAATTTGTTTCATTTATATCTTCTATTTTGACTCCTTGTTCAGATTCTTTAATAAGATTTTCTTTGCTAATAGGTGATGGATTTTCTATAGTATTTCTACTAATTACACGATTAGTGCCATTATTGACTCTCCCTTTTTTACGGCGGCGGGTTGCTGCAGAAGATAGTTGAGTACGAGAATCTTCTAATACTTTCTCAAGATCTTCTCCTGGTCGGATAATTCGCACCAAGATATTCTCATTCGTTGGTTGTTGGTCAAGCAATAGAGCAGGGTTTAATCCTAAAAAGCTAAAAACCTCTTCCTGGTAAGGGTCTAGCTCGACTCCAATGAGCTCTGGCTCTTGTCTATGAATAGAGGCTCCAGAAGAAGTTGTTTCCGCTGAACTTTCGGGCAAGATTGTGTTTAATGAGCCCCCTACAATTGAATTTGAATTAATTAATGCAGAATCAACATCGTTATTTCGATTTTTTGCTAGTCGCTTACGAGGTAGATTGTTATTTTCTAATGATTCATTTACCCTGGGTAATCCATTTGAACTAACTAAGCCAGTTGCTGTGGCTAAAGCTTGTATAGGCTCTTTGCCAGGCAATAGCGCTTTATGTCCAAGTCCTCCACAAGTAGGACAAGCTTTACCAAATAATTCATAAATATTTTGTCCTTGACGTTTACGGGTTAATTCAACCAATCCAAGTTCAGTGAGTTGTGCAATCTGTGGTCGTGAAGAATCTTCTTTGACTGCAGATGTGAAATGTTCAAGTAATTGGAGTTGGTCTCTTCTTGAATCCATATCTATGAAATCAATAATGATTACTCCACCGATGTTTCTAAGCTTGAGTTGACGAGCGATTTCTATTGCTGCCTCACAATTAGTCCATAAGACTGTTTCCCGAGCATTTGCTGAACGTGTAAAAGAGCCTGAGTTGACGTCGATAACAGTCAGAGCTTCAGTTGGTTCGATTATTATGTAACCACCAGATGGTAAATCTACTCTGGGATTTAATGCATCATTGATGGCTGAATTGATTCTGAATTGATCAAGTAAATCATTTGTTCCGTTATGAGATTCAACTAAGATATTCGGACCATCTTGAGCCAAAAACTCTCTCACACGATCTACAGCAGTAGTTGTATCAACTACAACTCGAGAAAGATCAGCTCCAATATGATCTCGGAGGATTCGATGAATGAAATCATCATCTCGATTTAGAAGAATGGGTGGGTTGTAGTTCTCAGCAGCTTGTTGTATTGCCTCCCATTGCTTAAGTAGGCTTTCTAGATCATCTATTAGTAAAGCTTCGCTGACTCCTTCTGCTTCAGTTCGAATTAAGAGTCCATTCCCAGGAGGTTTGATTAATACACCTAGAGCTCTTAGTCGATTTCTTTCTCCCTCGGAGTTTATGCGACGCGAGATATTTACTCCTTGCCCATGCGGCTGAAGAACTAGATAACGACCGGGTAGGGAAAGGTTTCCGGTGAGTCTTGGACCCTTCGTACCAGTGGGTTCTTTCATAACCTGCACCAATACTTGCTGGCGAGGCTCCAAGAGCTCCGTAATTCCAGCAGCACCTTTCTTAAGTCTTAAAGGCCCAAGATCTGTGACATGGATGAAACCATTTTTTTCACTTTCTCCAATGTTGACGAAAGCCGCATCGATCCCTGGAAGAACGTTCTCTACGGTTCCTAGGTAGACATCTCCAATTTGGTAGTGGCCCTGTGCCACTATTAATTCATCTACTCGCTCATCTGTGAGCACTGCTGCTATGCGCAGTTGCTCTGCGATGACAATTTGCTGGGGCATATATAAGGGGAAGTTAGGAGCCCTACTTGGCTCAGAAAGATTGCAAATTTGCAGTGACTCTGCTCAGTTTTGGTATGTAATGGTTAACGACCACAGGTCGATGAAAGAAATTAAGGGAGCCAATGCTCCATTACTAGGCGGAGTTTGCTTGGCGGGCGCTGACGTACAAGATTCTGTTAGGCGCAACAGGCCTCGATTTCCTCAAAACTGGGGTTAATTTAAGACCTGGACGCGTTTGTGGCAAAAGCTGCCCAATCTTCGCGTCTTAATATGACCTTAGCATTGAAGTAACTTGATCTCATCCCTATGCACATGTGAAATAGCTAAGGGGTATTCAAAATATTCTTCTAACCAGTGTTTGACTTGTGTAGGCTTTATGCTTCTTCCTAAGGGATCTATAAAAGCATTCAGTTCAAGTCTGACCCCTTTCAGAGTGATTAATTCTTCGGGTGTGTTTATTTGATCATTGATTGTAAGTGAATTAAGTTCTGGTCGACAATTTCTTTGTCTAGGTCTTCCTTTTTTATCAGTATCACGCCAAATAAGTTCCTTAGCTTTTAATAGAAAGTCCATGGCTTCTTGCCATTTGAATTTGGTTGGGTTATTCCCAGAAATTACTTTTAGATTAAAACTCCAGATCGATGAGTGTAGCTCTTGTGAGAGGCTGTATTTTTTGATAGGAGTCACTGCAGCCTTAATTAGCTTGAATCCTATTGGTAAGTGGTCTTGAAGTGTTTGGCGCACTTGTTCGGCATCAACTTCTTTGAAGAAATCAATGTCCATCCATTCGCCATAACCTTCTATTCCAAGTGGTAAGGCAAGAGCAATTTGTAAACGTGGTAGTGGATGAAACCCTTCGCTGTAACTAACAGGCAGTTTGCTACGTCGTAATGCTCTTTCTAATAGCCGAACAATATCTAGATGACTGAGTAGGTCCATTGGACTTGTTTTACTAAATAAGAATCGGATGCGGCAGATTCTTTGGCTTGGAGGGAATTTTTGAGGTTCTTGGGGAGAAACCTCTGGTGGCGGCACGGTCATGTTTTGACCTAATTCAGGCCCACATACACCACACTGGCTACAACTATTAAATGAACAGTCGGGTACAACTACTTGATCTAGGGCTCGTTGGAAGTCTTCTGCTAACCAGCTTTTATCTATGCCCGTATCGATATGATCCCAAGGTAGTGGTTGAGAAAAAAAAGGAATTAAAACATTCTCATGTCTTTTTCCCACATCACTCCAGTTCCCCATCTCAATTTTTCTATAGGCTCCTTCAAGTCCTGCATTCGCAATAGCTTTACTCCAGGCTTGATAAGTTCGCTCTAAAGATTCGAACCAGGCATCCATCCCAGCACCTTCTCTCCACGCTTCTTCTATAACTGGAGCTAGACTTCTATCTCCTCGTCCAATGAAGTCTTCTATTGCAGATATACGTATATCTGTGAAATTGTATTTAACTCCTTTTAATAAACGAAATTTTGATTTAAGTAGTTTTTGTCGACGCTCCAATTCCTTTTGAGAAACACTATGCCATTGAAATGGTGTATGTGCTTTAGGGGTGAAGTTGCTTATAGTTATTTTTAAAGTTAAGCGGCCTAAATCCTGGCAATTGTCTTGAAGCATTTGACAAGTATTAGCAATGCCTAAAACATCTTCATCTGTTTCATTAGGTAAGCCAATCATGAAGTAGAGCTTCACTTTCTTATATCCGTTCTCCATTGCTTTGCGCATCCCTTTGATCAGATCTTCGTCCGTAAGCCCCTTGTTGATAATGTCCCTTAAGCGTTGAGTTCCAGCTTCTGGGGCAAAGGTTAGACCTGACTTTCTGTTGCCACCAAGAATGTGAGCAATATCATCATCAAAACGATCAATACGCTGACTTGGTAATTGCAAGGAGATTTTTTGGTCGGAAAATTTTTTCTTTAGTTCTACTCCAACGGCAGGTAAGGCTAAATAATCACTGCAACTAAGAGAAAGCAACGAAAAATCACTATATCCAGTCTTCTTTATGCCCATTTCTACTGCGTTGATAATTTCTTTTGGCTCAACATCTCTGGCAGGTCTAGTAAGCATTCCTGGTTGACAGAATCGACAACCACGTGTGCAACCTCTGCGAATCTCGATAGTTAAACGGTCATGAATAGTTTCAATATTTGGGACTAAACCTGCCGAATAGTGTGGCATTGGTGTTGCAACTCTTCTAATGACCCTTTTGGGAATGGAAGGATCTATTGGAAGGAGAGATGTTTGATCTTCTTTATATTTATAAAGAGAGGGGACATATACCCCTGGAATTTCAGCAAGATCTCTGAGTAATGCTGATCTTGAAAGCTTAGTAGTTTTAGATTCAGCAATTACAAGACCGATTTCAGGTAAAAGCTCTTCGCCATCACCTAGTGCAAAAAAATCGAAGAAATTTGCAAAAGGCTCAGGGTTACTAGTTGCGGTTGGTCCGCCAGCAAAGATAAGTGGAGGAGAATCTGAGTGGTTTATAGGAAGATCACCACGATCTTTCGCATATAAAGGAATATCTGCTAAATCCAACATCTCTAAGATATTGGTTGCTCCTAGTTCATAGCTAAGACTGAAGCCAATGATGTCGAAGGCGAAAAGTGGCCTTCTGGTTTCAATCCCAAATAATGGCTGAGAGATTGTTCTAAGGCGTTGTGCAAGATCAGGAGCTGGAAGATAAGCCCTGTCGCATATCTGTTTTGGGATTGAATTCAGGATGGAATAGAGAATTATGTGTCCAGAATTGCTGACACCAATTTCGTAAAGCTCTGGATAAGTAAGTGCCCATCTAACTTTGGCCCCTGTCCAATCCAGTGGCTTCACTCCTAATTCATATCCCATATATCTGGCTGGTTTGCAGATATCAACATTCACTATTTCCTCAAAATTGATTGGTTTGAGGCGCTTAATTGCTTTGAGCACGTTACTAGAGGCAATAGTCATCAAAGACAAAAGCCCTCTCTGAAATACATCGTATGGAACTTCTCCACATATGGACACTTTCCATAGCAGGATGATGTTGATTCATCATGCATTTGCTTTTGTGATTCAGGTCAATTCCAATTATCTCAAACTTAAAGCTGGATATTTGTTTCCTGAGATTGCTAGGAGAGTCCAGGCATTTAGTCAGAATCATCCTCAAACAGATCTCATTCGATTAGGTATAGGTGACGTAACAGAGCCTCTTCCTTTGGCTTGTAGAGATGCAATGAAAAAAGCCATCGACGAGATGGGTACAGTTTCTGGGTTCCATGGGTATGGCCCAGAGCAAGGATATAGATGGCTTAGAGAAGCTATTGCGCAATCTGATTATGAGGGGCGAGGTTGTGAAGTCTCTGCAGATGAAATTTTTATCTCTGACGGCTCCAAATGTGATAGCAGTAACATTCTAGATATTCTCGGTGAAGGGAATCGTATTGCGGTTACAGATCCCGTTTACCCAGTTTATGTAGATAGTAATGTCATGGCTGGTCGCACGGGAAAGTCTGCAGATAGCAAACGTTATGAAGGTCTTTATTATCTATCAATAAATGCAGCTAATAATTTTCAGGTGCAGATTCCTGAATATCCTTTGGATTTGATATATCTATGTTTTCCAAATAATCCAACTGGTGCAGTTGCTACTAAAGAAGAACTAGAAAGCTGGGTTGCTTATGCCAGAAAAAATGATGCTTTGATTTTGTTTGATGCAGCGTATGAGTCTTTTATTCAGGATTCATCTTTGCCACATTCAATTTATGAAATTGATGGTGCTCGTGATTGTGCAATCGAATTCCGATCTTTCTCGAAAAATGCAGGTTTTACAGGAACGCGTTGTGCCTTCACTGTGATTCCTAAGAATATAAAAGGTAAAGCTTTAAATAATGAGAAAATTGATCTATGGAGCTTATGGAATCGACGCCAAAGTACTAAATTTAATGGAGTTAGTTATATAGTTCAACGTGGAGCAGAAGCTGTTTATTCATCTGCAGGCAAGATGCAAGTAAAAGCTCTTGTTGGGTTTTATATGAAAAATGCGCAGATCATTAGAGAATATCTTTCAAAAGCAGGGTTTAGTGTTTATGGAGGGAAGCATGCACCTTATGTTTGGATAAAGACACCTGATAAGATGAGCTCTTGGGATTTCTTTGACTTTTTGCTGGAACAAGCAAATATAGTTGGCACTCCTGGTAGTGGATTTGGTTTTTCTGGAGAGGGTTATTTTCGTCTCTCAGCTTTTAACAGCAGGGCTAATGTCGAAAAGGCAATGCAACGAATTGGGAACCTTTAATGAAATATCCAATTGCCCTACTTCTTCATGCAAAAAATCGGAATTTAACTGCTAATTTAACCAAAATAGAAGAAGGAAGAGTATCTAATATTGCTAGTACTCCTGTGATGGAAAAAAAGACAGATAGAGTTAGAAAGTTGTCACCAAGATACAAGGTTCTTTTACATAATGACCCTGTTAATTCCATGGAATATGTTGTTCAAACATTACGGCAAGTCGTTCCAAAACTTAGTGAGCAAGATGCTATTGCAGTTATGCTTGAGGCTCATAATACAGGAATTGGAGTAGTGATAACATGTGATTTAGAACCTGCCGAATTTTATTCAGAGACCTTAAAAGCCAAGGGCCTTACCAGTACTATTGAGCAAGACAACTGATTTCAATTCTCCCTATCTCTTGTAGTAATTGGCTAGCAAAGAAGCATAACTATTTGCCTGTCATTTTATTTATACCATTTGTTGTTATGTTGGGATGGATTGGGTCTCAAGTATTGTCTGCAATTTGGATGAATCTTGGGGAAGACCAGCTTGCACTCTCTGCCAATGTAATTAGCTTTTTGTTGTTTCTAATTTTGCTTCCTTTCTGGGCTAAAATTAGATGGAAGGATGATCATTTTTTTGTTAAAATTGGATTGATGAGTTCTTCTAGAAGAAGATCTATAAGTCAATTATTTAAAGGTTTGACCTATTCTTGTGTATTGATCAGTTTTGTATTAATACCTCTTTTACTTACAATTTGGGGCAAGTGGCTAGGAACCTTTAGTAGTGAGATCTTACTAAATGCACTGCTTCTAGGACTAGGAGTTGGATTTGCAGAAGAAATGATTTTTCGTGGCTGGCTTTTAACTGAAATGAGTTTTCTTTTCGGTAATCGCTTAGGCCTTTTTATTCAGGCAGTAATTTTTAGCCTTGTTCATATTCGTGTTGGCTTAGGTTTATGGTCTGGGGCTGGCTTGTTGCTGGGACTATTCCTTTTAGGCTTGCTTTTGGCACTAATAAGAAAGATTGATAAGGGTTCAATATGGAGCTGCATAGGCCTTCATGGAGGATTGGTAGGTGGCTGGTTTGTTATTTCATCTGGTCTGGTTGAATTTTCGTCTAATACTCCAGGATGGTTATTTGGCCATGGCGGTTCAAGTTTAAATCCTATAGGAGGTCTATTAGGAATATTAGCGCTTTTAATGATTATTTATCGCACAGCATTTGCAATGGCTGGTAGACCTTTTAGTGGCGCACTTAATGATTCTTCTAGAGGTGCTCTGCCATAACTTTGTTCTAATAAATCCATTACAGTCCTCCCAAAATTTTTTGAATTCTTATCAAAAGCTTCTAAACAAATTCTTCCAAATATTTTACCCATTGGTTCTGGGTTCCAAAGAAGTTTTCGGGCTGTCCAAGGCATCATGCTCATGGGGTTATATCCGGGCTTGATCAATCCTTTCTCAAATCCATATTGCTCCAAGTGGGTATGAGGTTGAAGTCCAATAAAGAAAATTGCTGGATCAACTTTTTCCACTCCAAAAATATCCTCTATAGCTCTGTGATAAGCAATTGTTTGGCGTATAGTTTCTGGACGCTCGTCAATAACATTAAATGAATAGTTGACAGAAACTTGAGAGGTGAAGCCTGCATTGGAAAGTAGTTGGCAATTATCTAAAACAGTACGCAAGTTGTACCCCATACGCATTTTTCTTGTAAGCTCTTGTGATCCAGATGTTATCCCTATTTCGAAGTAGTTCATTCCTGTTGAAACCATTAACTCTGCTAATTCAGTGTCAAGATTATCTGCTCGAATATAAGCGGCCCATTTAATATCTGTAAGGCCTTCTAATTGAATAGCTTTAAGAAGATCTTTTGCATCATCTATATAGCGTCTGGCGGGTATAAATTGTGCATCAGTAAACCAAAAACTTCTTACTCCTAGTTCATACAACTGACGCATCTCTCTAACAACTTCACTGACAGGATTGACTCGAACTTTCTTACCTTCAACAACGGTATATACACAATAGCAACAATTATGTGGGCATCCTCTTTTCGTTTGAACACCCACATAGAAGTCTCCGCCTTCTATGTACCAGTTCAGTTGAGGCCATATTGAAGAAATATATGTATAGTCACATGCTGTTTTTTGTAAACCAATAGGTTGTTCATGTATAAGTCCTGGTCTGGGTTTTTCACCTGCAATAAAACATCTTTCTCCTTTAATTGACTGACCACGAAGTAACTTTTCTAATAAAGGCTCTCCTTCTCCTACTGAGATAATTGTGCCTTTTGGTAGAGACTTGCCAAGTTGCTCGTAAAACACACTGACTGCTCCTCCGCCAAGAACTATCCGCGCATTACTATTATGATTTAAGGCACATTTAAATCCTTTTTTAATTAGGTGGTGGTTTCTCCATAACTCACCGTAGTGGCTAGTCATTAATCTCAGTCCTCCTAGTGCACCTTGCAAACGTTTGAAAGGGTTACGTGCATAGAAAACTTGGAATGAATTTTGGAGCGGATTCCCTCCTCTGCCATCAACAGGTGCATAGATTTGGATATCTCTCCAAGAGAAAACTATTAAAGATGGATGGAAATTATCAATTTTTGAGATTAATACTCTTTCAACATCAAGAACAGGCAGGGCGGCTAGATCCAGAATCTTGATAGGGAAATTTGGAAAACATTTGTGTAGATGATCCGCAAGGTAAATAGGCCCAACCGGAAATATTGGATTGCAAGGTAGTCGAATCAATAAGATTCTTTCGACTGCTGACTCATTAGCAGACTCCTTACTGATGCTTTGATGATTTGTTGAAACGATAGCCATCCTTAACTTTGAGGCATCTAAAATAGGGTCCTGTCTTTTAAAGACGCTAACAATTGACTGGCTTGTTTTTGTTCTTTTCGCTTTAATTTGCTGGATTTTTTTGTAAGCTCCTTT
>QCFI01000014.1 GCA_003280295.1 Prochlorococcus sp. AG-363-C20
TCAATAGTTGAATAAATTAAAACTAAATCAACCTTGCCTTTTATTTCATATAAGAACTAGTACTGCTGGTTTATAAATATCATTCTTAACTAAATTACTAATTTCCTTCTGGCATTTATTTTCCTATATCCGAAAAATTCTTGTAGACACCGTAGGTTGAATATATACCTACAAATGGTGCTGTAATTTCAGATAGAACTTCACCGGCTATATTGATAGCACTTTTGCCTACATAGATTATATCTCCAGATTTTAAATATGGATTTTTATATGATCCTCTAGACCTGTTTTTCCTAAACCCAAATCTTCTTGTGTCTATTGTTCCATCTAGATTAAATCTAATAAAGCGAATAGGACCTTTTAAAAATTTTGCACCACCAGCCAAAGCGATTGCATCAGTCAAAGCACTGGTCTTGCTTACTGTATAGGTGCCTGGCTGCTCTACCCTTCCTGAAATAAATACGTTTATGAATCTTGGATTTAGATTTGATCTGACTGCCTTATTCAATTGCTTGGGAAGAGGATCAGAAGATTTTTTTATATGTATTAAGTCTCCATCGTAAATTCTAATGTTTTGTGATTGGTCTCCTTTATTGATTACAGAAAGAAAATTTAAATTGGTCTCTAGTCTACCCCCACCATTGGAAATATTATTTACTCTTGTTATCTTAACCTTACTAAGATCTGAATAGAAGGTCACACCACCAGCTTCTCTTATCGCATCAAACACTGTGGGAAAGAAATATGTATTTTTGGGCGACTTATTTATGTTGGCCTTATCAATAAGTGCTGAACCTGGGTATGGTGTATTTGGAGGTATAGGTTGTACTATGGGTGGAACTCCAGGTATAAAATCAGCGCCAGGACCACGGATTAAAGGTTTACTTATAGGGTTATATTGATTATAAGGTTTGAATTTACTTTCTACTTCACTAAGTGGCTGATATGCCGTCATAGTATACATTCCTGGTACTTCTACTTCTCCGTCAACATAGACTCGTATTGGCCTGTATTGCACTATTTCTACCTCTACTTTGGGTTCTAAAACAAAGTCTTGGTATTTTTTATTTAGGAGATCAATCAATTCATCAATTGTCAATCCAGATATATAAACCCTCTCTAATCTAGGCAGGAAAATCGTACCAGATCCATCTATTGAGTAATTATTTGTAAGTTCTGGGATCTTTTTTGATACAGTTATTTTAATAACATCACCTTCTCCTATGATGTAATCATTCTTTGGTAATTTTTCTAAGTATTCAAGCCCTGGACTATTTTGGTTTTTAGAAGAAACTGATACGTTAACAAACTCAAAATAAAGACCACTAAGCAGTATCAATAGAGTGGCGATATGCTTTGATCTTATTCTTCTCATTAATAGAAATTGAATTGAAAAGAAATGTATTGTATTTTACAAGATGAAAGAGTGCAGTTTCTTGATTATTAAAAACTTTTTGTACTGGCCACGCCAAGCCTCTTTCAAGGCCTTGAGTACCTAATTTTAACCCTTAATATTGAAGTCAAAGATCCCTAACACTTCAGTTGCAAGTCTATAAATCAAAAATTCGTTAAATAAAGTGTATCTTTTGAGAGGAGAAGATTCGTAAATATTTGTAAAAATGCTTTTAAAAAAATTATTGCAGAGCTTTCAAGCTTTTTCGATGTTAACTGTTTATAGATTTAATTAATGTTAAAAAGCAGTTCCTATGTTTTTAGAGAATTTTTGATATTACTTAATTAATTGAATCATCATAAGCCTGATAATTACTTTGATTGATTTTAACTTAATTAATTAATTAATTTCTTCGCCTATAAAATTTTATTCTAGTAGTATCCAGCCTGCCACTTCCATGTTTTGAATTGATAATCTCTTTTTGAATTTGATTAGCACCTCTCCGGTTGTTGTCCCTAAGGATATGACTAGTAACTTTTTGCTGCATTTAGAAGCTTTAATCAAATCCCTAGTAATAACTATTTTCCTACTTTCGCAAACACATTTCAGTGCTTCATGTAGCTTTTTAACATAGGTATTATCTATTTCACCGATTGGGATCACTGCAATACTTCCATTCGTTATATCTGCTAGTGCTCCATTTGCTAGAAACTCTGCTGACTCATGCCAACCTTCTAATTTATTTGTTGAAAATATTTCAAGGAGAGGCAACCCTAATGTTGCTTCGATTTCTTTCTTGTTATAAAGGATATTCTTCCTCTTTTCATATACTAAGGCTGTTATAGATCCAATAGCAAGTCCACCAAATAGCCCATAGATTAATTGAACTTGAAGGTTACTTCCCAATGGTTTATCGAATAAGACCGGCTCTGAAATTAATTCCCAAGGTTCTTCTCTTCGTGCTTTTTCAAGCCTCAAAGCTTGAAGTTCATTTTTTAAATTTCGGAGGGTTGCCTCATCCCTTGCAGCCTTTTGTAGGAGCTCTTTATATTTAAATAGTACTTCTTTTGACCTTTGGCTTGATTCCTTTATTGCCTCTTCTTCCAATAGATTAGCCTTTAATAGATTAATTACTTCTACCTTGATTAGCGAAATTAGTACTTTTTTCTTATCTTCTAAGTCAATAATGTCTTCATCATTGACAGTATAATGTTCTCTTAGATATTCAAGCCTTTGACTTACCTCACTTACTTTACTTAGATTTATAGATGCCAACTCCTTTTCTTTCAGTATGATTTTGGCTGCTGCAATTATCTCCTCTTGATCAACTAACTCTTCGAATAATTTTAATTTTGAATTGATTTTTCTTATTTTATTAATGGCAGCAATCCTTGAAGCTTCAGTGGGAATTGATGGATTTCTAGACTTTTCAACTCCAATAAATTCCATAGGCGATAAATCCTTATTGATCGCATATTGTTGGACTTCTTTCATTGATTTATAACTTATTTCTTTGTATCGAGAAACTTGTTCTTCTAAATAATCAAAACCTAATAATAACCCTTTATATCTCTTCTGGCCAGAATAATTTTGATATTGCTCAGAAATCTTGTTCAAAATAGGTAGCACAAAATCTTTGTTGACATCTTTATAACTAACATTCAATACTGTAGTGCCTTTCTCAGTTTCAACATCAACATTAGTTACCCAAGAAATAAAGCGCCAACCTTCAGTATCTAGACCAAGTTCTTGATTTATATTTTTTACATAGTTATATACAGGTATTAATACAGAAGGGCTTTTAAGTATTACCATCTCTGTTTGTAAATTAACTCCTTTCGCTCCCCCTCCGGTTAAAATGCTGGAGAGACCAGCTTCACTACTTCTTAATCTTGAAAGAATTCCTGACTCTTGTCTATTTACAACTATTTGGAACTCTCCTCTCCAAAACTTCTTTTCTGTGACTCCTAAATAGAAAGAAAGCAGCACCCCACCTGCCATACAGCAAAGTATTAATTTTGTATTTCGAACTAGAGCAAGGCAAGCTTGTTTTAGATCAATCTCATCTTCAAAGGCTGAAGAATCATTTGACTTACCGTAGTATGAATTTTGTTCAGGAGGCATTTGCCAGGGCAACCAAAAGGGGAGTAATTAGAATTTATACACTATTATACACTTATTATTTCAAAACAGACATTGAAATGATCTAATTGCATCGGCTAATTACTGTTTATATTAAGAGCACAGCTACTAATATCTAACAAAAGCAATGGATATTATATCATATTTAAATCTATAATTAACTTGTTAAATTCATATAAGATAAGCTAACTTTTAAGAAATTATTTTAATTTGCTGAAATTGATCTAGCAGGATAATGAATTGTATTTAATTCTTTTTGATTTTAATATCTATGTGAAAATGATCTAAATATTTTCTTATAGATATAAGGACCTCCAAAATTAAAATTTATTATAGATTCATCATCTTTATACTTGCAAGTCAAAAAGCTATTCAAATATCTAGAGTCTTTTCTATTTAAGGACTACTCCAGTGGGCCCTAGAATAAAACTGTATTACACTAGGTAAGATCATTGTGCATGATGGATTCTATCTGATAGTATCAAATTATGATAAATGAATCCTGCCAAAGTGATATCCATAAAAGTAATAGTCTATTTGAAATTAAATATAAAATACCAACAAGTTTACTCAATACTTTATCCACTACAGTAAGACACCATACACTTATCCCTGCTAGCTTTTCAACAGCCAAATTAAAAACGTGGTATTTCGATGATGAGGCTAATACAAGTTTTTGGGAGAGTATAAATGGTGAGCTTTCTAAGACTAAGTATCGTTTTCGTGAGTACATAGCCCCAGAACAAGGAGGAGCCCTCTATTCTCTAGAAATCAAAAGACGTAATAATGCAGAAACCTCAAAATTGAAGGAGTTGATTTATAAGCCAATTTCTAAGGATTATAAGTTCACTACATTCAGGGACCTTTTAGCTGAAATAGAGAGACACTCTGATTTAGACCTAAAGCCTTTCTATCATTATCTTCCTGATAAAACATTGTTTCCTAGCACCTTGATTCAATATAAACGTAGCAGGTTTGATTCTTTAGAGGGTAATGTAAGGTATAATATAGATACAAATATAATGGTAACTTTAACTCCACAACAATTTTTAGCTACAGACCAAACACACCATCTGGAGCATTCAATTTTTGAAATTAAGAGTAGTATGCCTGAATTCTTTCCCAGCTTTCTGCAACGTCTTAATCTATCCCCTACTTCTTTCTCGAAGTTTGCTTGGGGTAAAGAGATGCTTGACAAACTTGTCATTTAACTAAGGAGTTTTCTTCATGAATGATGTAGGCAATACCATTTTTCAAGGCCTTAAAACCATTAAATCTAATGAGCTTGGCCTTGTTGAATTTTCGACTTCAATAACATTTAGTATAGCCATAGGGATAATATGTTTGATTTTATATAAATTGTACTTTGGTCAGTCTTTTGACCGAAATGAAAGTCTCCCACGGAGCTTCATGCTAATAGCCCCTTCGGTAACCGCAATCTTTTGGGCAATACAATATTCTCTTCCACTTTCTTTAGGTTTATTAGGTGCCTTAAGTTTCGTAAGGTTTAGAACTCCAGTCAAGTCAGGTGAAGACATTGCATTCATTTTGATGGTAATAGCCTTGTCTTTGCTTTCATCCATTTATAGATTCATTGCTGCAATAATGTTTCTTATATTAATTGCTATATTTACAATTTTTAAAATAATTATTTTAGATAAGGGTAGGCTAATTCTTAGAAACAGGAAATACTTGACTTTGTTCATAACAACAAATTCTAAGGATGTTGAGATGGCAGATTCTGAGATTCGAGCTCAGATTTTAAAAGGTTTAACAAGTATGAATCAAAATCAAATTATTTTAAAAGATGTTATGAAAAAAGAAACCGATTATAATCTTAGATATTCTTTATACTTTAAAAATTATGATGATAGTATACTGTCTCGCATTATAAATATATGTGATAAAATAACTATCATATCACGGACTGAAGTTTTCAATGAAAACTTTTAAGACAAGCTATAGATATATATTAATTACGTCTATCTTTCTCGCTGCTGCTTATACACTTCCTCCCCTTTTTGGAAATAAATCAAGTTTTTCAAAAAAAATACCTGAAACAGATACAAGAAGGACATTAATTACGCAAAAAAAGAAAAAAAGTCTTTATAGGAAATTTGTTCCTGTTGATAGTAAACTATATTCGAATTATTTATATGATTATTTAATTGATTCTGACTTTGATGGCTCACTACCTCGAAGTAATTTAATTACACCTGATGTGTATGGAAAATATAGATATACTTGGCGACTTAAATTTAGCAAGGCTGGAACTTTTTCCCCGAAATCAAATCTTTCTAATACAAATTTTAATTTGACATTGACAGACTCATATGGATTACCATTAGTTGCGTCGAGTAAATTAGTAAATCTGCCAGATAAACCTATTCAACTGAAACCAGGAGTTTATGAACTAAGAATTTATTCTTTTACACCTCTGGATAAATTTGAATTTACTTTTAAGACTGCAGGAGTGGGGGGATGGAGCCTATCAGATAAGCTCTCAATACCTACATTAAATATAAAGTATAGCAATGCAGATCTTCGGGCTTTAAAAAGATTGATATCATTGGCCAAGAAGAATGCAAATGATCGTGGTTCTCAGATTATCGCTAAAATGCCACAAGGCAGGATTAAAGCAAGTCTTCTGCAAAAAGGTACTAAGTTTGCAGATGCAAGGATTGGCCTTTCAGGACGTTCAATACAACACTTTACAGGTGGTTACCCATCAATTGATGTACGAATCTCAGGAGGAAATACATATATGGGTATCCCCTCTTTTAAATTATATAGATTATCTACAAAGTCAGGATTAAAAGATTTTGTTTTCTCATCTATATTAAAAGACTTGGGCTTTATTATTCCACGTCAAGAATTAGTTAATGTAGTAGTTAATGGTAATTCACAAGGATTGTTTCTTTTGATGGAAACCTTTAATGAATCAACCTTTACTAAACAACATAGATTAGATGGTAATGTAATAGGAGTAGATACGGAAAAGCTGTTTTATGATTATCATTTAGGATCAGAATTAAAACTGGACTATTTTTATAAAATTTCAGAAGATCCTCACCCTTTAACATCTACATCTTTTTTCTTATCAAAGGATTTTGTAGCACAATTAAATAAAGACGATTTTGCAAAATATATAGCTTTTGCTTCTATTTACTATTCAGCTCATGGATTGGGAGTAGATGATTTGCGGTTTTACAAAGATCCTACTACCAACAAATTTATTCCTATTCCCAGAGATTTAAATCCAGGTTTAGGATCTAATTATTTACAATTTATAAGGCAATATGTTACTCAACTTGGTTGGTTGGCAAATAATCTTTTCTATACAATAGATCCAGCAAAGAACTTGGAACATGAGATCGCAATTCAATCTGGCTCTGCAAAGTCATTAACAGGTTTTCAAGAGATTAATAGTGGTTTAACAGATTTACATTTTACTATTGTATCTTTTCTATCCTCATCTGAGAATTTAGCACTTACTAATCGTTATTTAGCATTTTTTGCAAAAAATAATGAATTACAGAACAAAATCAGGATAAGAACAAAAAATGCTTTAGAACAAGCATTAGCTCTAGAGCCACAAAATAAAATTTTATTAGAACAAAAAAAAGAATTAGAAACTGAAGATTTGCCATTCATGGGCCCAACTATAAAGCGCCAAGTACAAATTAATCCTCCTATAATTAGAAATAATAAATCAAATTTATACTGGAATCTTAGGACTTCAACCTCCTTAGATAAGACTTTAATGCCAAGCTTTTTTGCTCCATATAGAGATGTAGGGGTTAAAGATTCTAAATATGAACATGAATTAAAAAATGCTTTTTTGGTAGAGCAAAAAATATTTGAAATTATATCTGACAATAATTTCAAGCCAATTAAGTTGACTACGCGAAATATAAAGGAGTCAGATGAAAACTTAAAAGTTATAGATATTAATCAACATTCTTTACAAGAATTTCCAACAGAGGCAGACAAAGCACCTAAGCCCAAAAATATTGTCACATATCTTGGAACATTACCTATACAAAGTTCAGATAATCTTGTCTTGTTTATTGTAAGGAATGCTACCGATGATGTTAAGAACTTTACACTTTCGAAAAGGAAAAGCTTCAAACGATATACTCCCAGCATAAATTATCTATTTACTTTAGATAAACAAAAAAAAGCATATTCAAACATAGATCAAATACTTAAAAATAAATTTCCAATTGGAGAGCGATATAGATTGCTAGCTTTTAAATTTAAACCTAGCAAAGAAACAATATTTTTTCATTTTAATTTACCTAGAAGCTTTCCACAATTTAAACGTCCGCAAAATGCAGGTTGGTTTGGCCCTTCCCAAATGTACTTGCCCGCGAATTTATTGACATCCCCACAAGAAAAGAAAAACTTTACCCAAAATATACCTCCAATAATAAAACAGGAAAATGATACATGGACTATACCAAAAAATAGTAAAATCGAAATATCAAAAGATCTTGTGATCCCAACTAATATTTCGCTTATCATAGAAGAAGGCGCTTATATAAAATTAAAATCCGGAGTCTCAATTATCCTTGAGGGAAACCTATCAATTCAAGGAACGAAAGCTAATCCAGTCAAATTTGAACCCTCCGGGAATAAACCTTGGGGAGGAATATTTGTTTCAAGTCCACAATCTAAAAAAGTAAATGTTGTAATTGAATCAACACATTTCTCGCGGTTTGGATCATTTCCAAAGACTAATATAGGAGACATGATGTTGAATGGAGGACTAAACTTTTACAAGACACATTTATCCATAGATGATGTATTAATAGAAGATGCATATAGTGAAGATGCGATAAACCTTATTTACTCGCAAGCAAACATTTCAAATCTATCAATCTTTAGGTCAACTTCAGATGCAATTGATTTGGATTATACTAATGCTGAAATAACAAATATGCTATTAAAGAATAATCTAGGAGATGGTCTAGACATATCTGGTTCTTTAGTAAAATGCACAAATTGTACTTTCATAGATAATAAAGACAAAGGAGTCTCAATAGGAGAAATGAGCAATTTTTCGGCAGTTAATTCGCAATTTGTACGAAATGATATGGGATTAGCGAATAAGGATCAATCAAGAATGATAATTTCTAACTCTATAATGGAAAACAATAGAATAGCAATAGCGGAATTCATTAAAAAGCCATACTTTGGCAGGCCAAGCTCACAACTTAAAGATAATATATATAAAAATAATGGAACTAATTATAAATGGTTGGGCTTATATATTTATTGAACCAACAATTTACCGTAGCTAGGATCCTTGCTATAAATTGTAAGTAAAGCAACGCAGGAATTAATTTAAAAAACAACAATTTATAAGAACTAACTTTAAATATATTTTTTGTAACCTACCTACTGAGCTTCTAAATAATACTAAATAAACTAGTCGAATGAAAAAAGAATAACTTTGCAGTTATTTAATATTTCTATTGTATTCATCGCTATAATAGAAATGGATTAATTGTTCATTTAAACAACCACCTTAGCCAAGTAATTTTGAAACTCATCACCTTTATTGCCTTTTTGTATTTACTTATTGAACTTTTGAGTAGGACCACTCAAGGAGCAGATGGGAAAATTACATTTGAAAGAATACCTAGTTGGTTTCGTTTGCTTAATGGAATCTTTAATCCTCCCGCAAAATCAACAGTTGTCGAAGTAGAGGTTAAGACTTTAAATGATGAAACCACTTAAGAATAAATAAATTAATTTCTCTTAAGTGCCTAGAGAATTTTCAATGTCAACCCATAGTATTCACTAGTACTTCTATCTAGATTGACTAGACTTTTGAGATAGATGGGGCATGATCAGGTAAATACTTTAGACAGATGTTCAAGAAGTTTTCTATAGTTACTGCAATTACTGCCTTTAGCATTCTCCCCATTTCCCTACCGGCTTTAGCGGAATCTGAAAACGAAAAACAATTCTATGTAAAGGCTGGATATGGTATGTCTTTTAACAACCCTGCGTTAACAAGTGAACCAAAACACTATACTTTCGAGGACGATGTCAAATAGATAATAGTGAATGGGATCTAAAGATGGATGAAGATAGTGGATATGACCTTGGTTTTGGTTATGACTTGGGAGAATACAGATTAGAATTTCTTTTTTCTCGACAAAAAGCAGATAGTGAGAGGCTTCTTCACAAGACTTCTGAAGTCCCTAATGTTCATGTAGGAGTAGATGTTGAAGGTGATGTAACTGTTTCCTCTTATATGTTGAGCATAAATAAGGATTTCTCCATGAGTATTGGATTTACTCCATATGTTGGGATTGGAGGAGGATTGGTTTCCATAAATCAAGGACAAATTATCGTTGCACTTGATGAGCTTGAGGATGCATTTGATGTGGAGTTAAATGCGGATAATCAGGAGGCGTTGGATGGTTATAACGAAAGAGTTGCTGCATATCAACTTAAAGCTGGCTTAACAAAGTCAATAAGTCAAGATACCGAACTATATGCAGAGGCTTCCTATACTAAGACGTCTAATTACAAGACTGGAACTGGAGGTCAAGAAATCAAGTGGAATGGTTTAGGAATGTATACAGCACGTGCGGGTCTAGTATATAAATTCTAACTTAAGAAGTAGAGTATATAGATCCTTTTATGAAGGATTGTTCTTTAATGACGATCCTTTTTTTATTGAAATTATTTGAGACTAGTAAAAATATTATTTAAGTTGATTTGCTTTGGGTTTTATTAGTAATACAATCTAAGTCAAATCAAATGGAATAATTGACCATAAATTTTAGCGAATGCGCTTTCAGTAGTCCATTCTCCTGAATCTAAGTTGAATGATCTCTGGGTGCTTTTATCAAACCTAAGAACTAAGTGGCCTGTTAGTTGATGAAGGCAACTTGCATCTTCTTCTCAGTCTCAGTTGAGAAGTTTTGCTAGATATTTGCTATGAGGAATGAATCAAAGCCAATCATTTAGAATAACTAGAAATATTTTGACCGAAAATGAAATTGCACAAACTATTTCTTGCTTCTCTATTATTCGGTTTTATCGTTCCAGTAGAAGCACTAGTACAACACTATATAAGGTAGCAATGATGTAGTAAGGAGCTATAACAATCATTTACAACAGTTTCGTCAAAACAACCTTCAGTACCAACAAAATCAAATAAATAGCAATACTACTCGAATTAATAGAATGAACACTTATGGAAATAGTTATGGATATAAATTAACTAATTTAATAGACTTATAGTTGAGCTCGTTTGTATGTACATTCGGACTTGCAACCTTTATTCTTATCAAATAAGTGCAAGTGAACAATTAGCCTAACTTCGTCCCAGCGAGAGTTAGGCTAATTGTGAATTCCCTTGAATATAGAAGCTGTTTTAACCCCGAAAACCTAACCAAACCTAACTGTTTTTCCTCCAAAACCGTTGGGAGGACTAGCTAATGTACTTCCAGGACATTATCAGTGCACTAAATTTATTTTGGGCTGAGCAAGGTTGCTTGCTTTTACAGCCATATGACACGGAAAAAGGTGCAGGGACTATGAGCCCTCACTCAGTTTTAAGAGCGCTTGGCCCAGAACCTTGGTCTGTAGCATATCCTGAGCCATGTAGAAGGCCGGCAGATGGTAGGTTTGGGAAAAATCCTAATCGAGCTCAGCATTATTTTCAGTATCAAGTTTTAATCAAGCCATCGCCTGATGGCATTCAGGAGAAATATCTCTCTTCATTAGAGTCATTAGGTATCAATCCCAAAAATCACGATATTCGTTTTGTTGAAGACAATTGGGAATCTCCAACACTTGGTGCTTGGGGAGTTGGTTGGGAGGTCTGGCTTGATGGTATGGAAGTGACACAATTTACTTATTTTCAGCAATGTGGAGGCTTGGATTGTAGGCCAGTGTCTATTGAAATTACTTACGGATTAGAGAGATTGGCGATGTATCTTCAAAATAAAGAAAGCATCTGGGATCTCAATTGGAATGCTGTTCATAAATATGGAGATATATGGCTTCCTTTCGAGGAGGGACAATGCAAGTATAATTTTGAAGTCTTAGATTCTGAACGCCATAAAAATCTTTTTAATATATATGAATCTGAGGCAAAGAGTTTGATATTAAATAAACTTCCTGTGCCAGCATTGGATTTTGTTCTAAAATGTAGTCATACGTTTAATCTAATGGAGGCAAGAGGAGTGATTTCAGTAACAGAGAGAACAGCGACTATTGGCCGTATTAGAGATTTGGCCCGTCAGGTTGCAGAAGCATGGCTAGCCGAAAGGGAGTCTTTAGGGTTTCCTTTGTTGAAGTAAATCAAACAACAAAATTAGAATAAACTAATTACTTAAAATTTATAAATCTCAAAATTTTCATTAATAATTCGAGAAGCATTTAAGGGGTAGTAATAAAACCTTTTTAAGGGGAGTATTTGCTTGCCATTGCTCTTTCTCTTGTTCGGTTGCCTTGGCTCACTTGTTGATTTTGAGCATATAATTAACGCTAAGTTCTGCTATCCCTCAACCGAAATGTTCCAACCAAATATCTAAAGCAATGAATTTAACTATTGAGGGTATCAATTTTTACTATCTTGAGTGTCTTAAGGAGAGTTAGCTATTTGAAGGCCTTGCCTATGAAAATTTACTCATAAAATAGGTTTCCCTCTTAAATCGGGAGGGGTATTTGTGAGGAACTTCAATGAAACTTTTCCAGCGATTGCTGGTAGCTCCTGCTGCATTTGGGCTTATAGCCCCACTAGCTGCTAATGCTGCCGACCTGAATATTAATGATGTCTCTGACTATTCCAATTCAATCGAGGAAGTAGACAGCATTTCCAAATTTTCAGACGTTCATCCTTCTGATTGGAGTTATAAAGCTTTGACCAGCTTGGCTGAACGCCATGGTTGTGTAGCTGCTGTACCCAATGGCAGCATGACGCGTTATGAAGCGGCGGCTTTGTTTAACACATGCCTTGGCCAAGTGGCCCAACTAAATAAAGAAGAGCGTCTTCTTCTGACTGAGTTCGCTCCTGAATTGGCAGTTATAAAGGGTCGTATAGATAGTCTTGATTCTCGTATTGGCGGAATCGAAGCCGGTCAGTTTTCAACTACTACCAAGATGAGTGGAACTACAAATTTTGTTATTGGTGGTTACGGCCGAGACAGAACTGATAATGATACAGGCGGGAAAACCCGAGCTGATGGTGCGACTACTTTTCAGTATGCAACACAGATTAATTTAAATACCAGTTTCACTGGTAGGGACTTGCTTTACACAAGGATTAAAGCTGGTAACACTAAAGATCAGCCTTTTGGCCAAAAGGAATACGGTACATATCTTGCCTCTTCTGCTACCAAAGATGCTAACTCAATCAACATAGACAAGCTCTGGTACCAGTTCCCAGTTGGGGATGATGTCACTGTTTGGGCTGGGCCATTGGTAGAGAACTACTACATGTTGGCTAGCGCACCATCTGCTTATAAGCCAGTTCTTAAGCAATTTGCTTTAGGTGGTAATGCAGGTGCTTATGCGGCGAGTACTGATGGTGGTTTTGGCATCGCTTGGACTCAAGCTGTTGAGGATAGAAGTGATCCAAGATTTGCAATAAGTACAAACTATGTGGCTAAAGCTGCTGGAAGTGCTTCAGATACAGCTAAAAATGAAGGAGGTGGTCTTTTTACAGATAATCAATCTAAATGGTTGACCAAAGTTGAGTATGGATCTCCTCGTTGGCAGGTTTCTTTCGCGGTAGCGCAAGAAATGTGTAACAACTTAGAAAACGATGAAAAATGTAAGTCTTGGCAGGAGTATTACGCAACTTCAGCTGGAAAAGCTTCGTCTACTGGACCAGCTACAGCTTATTCCGCAAGAGCTTATTGGAAGCCAGAAGAATCAGGGTTTCTTCCTACATTCCAGGTCGGTTATGACATCAAGAATATTGATGACGAGGGCGACGCTGGTGATGTAGAGCAAACTCAGGCTTGGATGGTTGGCCTTATGTGGACGGATGTTCTTGTTGATGGCAACAGAGCAGGGGTTGCCTTTGGCTCGCGTGCACATGCCACAGACATCAAGGACAAAACAGAAGCTAATGATGACGATGCTAATGACAACTTCGTTTGGGAGGCTTATTACGACTTCAAGGTGTCTGACAATGTGACTGTCACACCCGCTGTCTTTGGCGGTAACGACGTCTATGACGGCACTGATGATGACATCTTTGGCGCCTTAGTCCAAACCACATTCAAGTTTTGAGCAAATAACTTTAATTATTTGAAGACTTGAAAAAATTACAGCTCTCCATCTCCATTTGGGGGGCTGTTTTTTTATTTGTTAAAACTTAAATGAGATCTTATGGGCTTTAGTTGATATTAGGCAGATAGCAATTTTTTTTAAACAATAGAGATGATATCAGAAGTTTATTTTTAAGTTTTTAGCATTAACTTTTGATTAAGGATTATCAGCCTTACCAACAATTTTCACCTTCACCAATTGGAATGCAGTAATCTTTCTCTTTTGCTTTTTCTGCGGCTTTCTGGGCGGCTTCATCGAGAGTGCTTTCATCATCAATTGATTGATCAGTATTCCATTCTTTAAGTCCACCCATTTCATCATCTTCTTCACCACCTTTCTCTTCGAAATGATGAAGTGTGAGTAACTCTTCTTTGTTTTGATTGCATTCGTTTCCTTTTCCGCAGTTAGCAGTATGGCTAACATCTGATTGGAGTGCGTTGGCTGTTAGTAGTGCCGATGCCGCAAGAAATACAGCTACAGGAGACCTTTTACTCATCTAGAGACCTAAGTAATGTATACATATTGCTCTTGTCTAATGGTCTTTGTAGAAAGAAATGATACGTATGAAAGTAGCATTTGCTTCTTGCTAGTCTCCTAATCTCCGCAGAAGATTGTTGTAGGCCTGAAAAATTAAATCTAGTTTTGGTGAATGTCCATGTGTTGCTAGAAGGCCTTTTGCTCCAGCATTGAGAGAGAACAAAATACTTCTATCTTCATTGCTTGCGATATAGCTTTGGATCCAGCCAACACATACTAACCTTTCTCCTTGAGTGACTGTATTTACAGAATGCAGGCTTGTGCTTGGGTAAATTACAATCTGACCTGCTGCTAGCTTTATTTCTTTATTCTCCTGCATTGTTTGAAGACACAATTCACCACCTTTATAGTTATTTGGCTCACTTAGAAATAGTGTGAAAGAAAGATCACTCCTCCCAGACTTCATATACGCATTGTCTACATGCATTCCATAACCCTGCCCATTTGATGTTCGCGAGAAGACTAATCCATGTATCCTTTTAGGAAGGCAATAGTTTTTTATTAGTTGATCATTCTGCATGTGATTTTTGACAAGTTCGCTGTTTTCTATGGCTATTTTGGACTGTTTATCAAGTTGTAGGTTGTTTTTTACTTTTGCAGCTTGATTCCCAGCAGTCTTTCTACCATCTTGCCATGAGGATTTCTCTGCTAATAGTTGTTCAACTAGAATCCTTGTTTTAGATGGTTGCAATAATGTGTGGGTCAAGTATTCCATAAAAGAATGATTTCAAGTTGCATAATTAGTAGAAAAACGCACTGAACCAATGAAGCATTTGCTGCTTAAGGAGGTATAAAATGATAGGTATTCATATTCTTCCATTGCTTTTCGATAATCTATGGATTGATGACTTAATGGTTGAATAGAGATGAGATCATTATCGAGCTTTACTTTCCCTATACTAACTACAGCTTTAGCAATTGGACTGGGACTCAACCTTTCTAGTAGAGCGTCCACAAGAGAAGTTCGTGTCTATTCAGGGCGTCATTACAACACTGATAGACAAATTTTTAAAAAATTCTCAAAGGAAACTGGAATTAGAGTTCGATTGATAGAAGCGTCTGGGATATCACTTGTTGAAAGACTTAAAAGAGAAGGATCAAACTCAAAAGCTGATCTTATCCTTTTAGTTGATGCTGCAAGGGTCAGCAATGCGGCGAAGGCGGGGCTATTTCAATCCTATCGATCAAAGAAATTAGATGAAGAAGTCCCTAAGGAATATAGAGATCCTCAAGGTCGTTGGTATGCCTTAACAAGGCGAGTCAGAGTAATTATAGGAAACCCTTTAAAAGTAGACTTGCTAAAAATTCGTAACTATTCAGATTTATCAAGTCCTTTACTTAAAGGGCAAGTTTGTTTGCGAAAGCGTAATAGTCCATATAACCAATCATTAGTTGCAGATCAGTTAGCTCTAAGAGGAGAAGTGGCCATTAGAAAATGGTTAAAAGGAATGATTTTAAATGTTACTCAACCTTATTTCCCTGGAGACATTGGATTAACTCGTGCGGTTGCTCAAGGCTCTTGTGGAGTAGCCATTGTTAACCATTATTATGTAGCTCGAATGCTGGCAGGAGTAAATGGGATAAAGGACAAAAATTTAGCAGAGAAGGTAACAGTAATTACACCTGACCCTGCCCACATAAATGTTAGCGCTGGAGGTATTGCTAAGTATGCTAAAAATAAAAATGAGGCTATTCAATTATTAGAATACCTTGCTTCTCCTGATGGAAGTAGAGGTCTAGCAGGGCCAACTTACGAACACCCTTTAAAAGAAGCTAATCAAGCAAAGGAAGTCCGTAGATTTGGATTGTTTCGATCAGATAATGTAACTATAAATCAATTAGGAGAATTTAATGCTAAAGCAATTCAATTGATGACCAAAGCGGGCTGGCAATAAATAGGTTAGGTTTTATATTTTTTGACTTTATTAGTGTTTCCTTGGAGGTGATAATTTTAACTCAATCAATTAGTTTTACTTTGGTTGCATAAGCAGAAATATTAGGTGTCAAAGCTTTAAAATTTATCTTTATGCCATTCCCTGGAGAGGTGGCTGAGTGGTCGAAAGCGAACGACTCGAAATCGTTTGATGGTTAATACTGTCCGTGGGTTCGAATCCCACCCTCTCCGTTTCCGACTTGACTTAATGAGTTCTCGTGAGTCCTAAAGTCAAGTTCACAACTGCTTTTTAGAGGGTAACAGTTCCTTTTAGGTTCTAGTAAGTCCCTGAATGTCCAGACAGAATGTAGGGGTAATTGTAGGGGGGGATGTATAATGATTTGTAGGGGGATTTTCATCTGTAGTGGGAAAACCTGTAAAACCTTGGAAAGACAGTGAAGTCGCTAAAGAAGAGGCGGGAAACAGGAGGGTGAAGAAAACTATTAGTTCAAACTTGAAATTAGTTATTGAGGCAAAAGATAAAGGTGGAGGTAAAAGTTTTGACTTTGTTTATCGCTTCCCTCCTAATTCAACTCCAAAGGAACTTCGATTAGGTAGGTATAAAAAAGATTTATCACTTAAACAAGCAAGAGATAAAGTTGAGGAATGGAAAGTTTGGATGAATAATAATCCAGATATAGATCCAAGAACTAAGAAGCAAGAAGATAAGGAAAAAATTTATTCAAATTATCAAGATCCTACTTTTAAAGACTTAGTTGATAGTTATTTCTCAACCACAGAAGTTGCTGAAACTACTCTCAAAAATGAAAGAAATTATGCCAAGAATATTCTGAAAGATATTTCAGGAGATTTAAAAGTTAAACACCTTGGATGGAATACAACTTTTCAAGGTAAAACTGGAAGGCAAAGAGTTGTAGAACATATTGATCCAATAATTAAAAGAGGTTCTGATAAACAGGCAGTAAAAGTTGAAGGTTTCATTCACAAACTTTTTCAACACGCAATCGTTGATAAAGGTTGGTTGAAAGATCGAACAAATAATCCTGCTGACAGAAAAGGACGTGTTGTTGGCAAAAAGAAAAAGGTGGAGCATATGAAATTCCTTCCTTGGAATGAGTTGCCTGAATTGTTTGATGCCTTGAATCAGAACCCAAAAGGTATTGATGAGATCTTCCTTTATTCCATCAAGTTCCTGTTGCTTCACCCTGTAAGAGTTGGTTCGTTGGTTCAATTCAAATGGGATTATCTCAATCAGAAGGATGAAGGATGGATACACATACCAGGAGAGATTCACAAGACAAGGAATGATTTTGAAGTTCCTATCACCCCTCATATTCAGGACTTATTAAATGAGTTGGATAAGAGAAGAATGAATGAATGGTTATTCCCAAGTTTCCGAAATAGAAAGCATATCCATCCCGAAGCACCACAAAAGACACTTAGAAGAATGGGGTTTCATGGCAGACAAGATGCTCACGGTTTTCGCTCAACGATGACGACTAACGGCACGGAGCGAATGGGATATGAGGAAGATCTTATGGATAGATGCCGTGGCAAACAGGTTGGTGACGAAGTTCAAAAGGCATATTCCAGAGGCAAGTTCCTTGAGCAAAGAAAAGAATTCATTACTGCTTGGAATGATGAATTAATTGCTCATGGACTAATCATCTAAGCAACTTCAGGACACCATCCAATTTCTAGTACCCGTTTCTTCTGCCACTTAGGACATCGCTTAGTTAGATGCTCACCTTGCTGAATCATTTTCCTGTGAATGGGACATGTCAACAGGGTGACGCATGACTTGGTACAGGTGTAGTTGAAGTGTTCGCAGGTGATACAGACGGCACTTCCTCTTGAGTGTTGAAGTTCCCCATAGTCGAAGTAGTCCCATTCTTCGGGTTCATCTGACACCTGAACTGGTGCGACTGCCCGTCGCCTCTTTGCCCATGCCATAGTTTTCTTGTCAGTACATCTGTACTAGTAAGAGATGGGTGGTTTAGTCAAGTTATTGGATTATGCGTCACAAAATTGATGTTCCAATAAGGGTGGGGATAGCAATACCTCACTCACGAAAATAGAAATACATCAAAAGCAAGTATCAATAATCAATTCTTTGTTCCAATAAGGCGTTCTCGTTGCTAAAATGGAAGAACAGTAGAAACGCCACCCTTTCTGGAACAGTTGATGGAAAAATTTAGAAGAAAAGAACCTCTGTTCTCAGAGAAACCTGAATACAAATCCATTGGATATGCCCGTGTAAGCACGTCAGGGCAAACAACAGCAGGACAGGTTGCTGATTTGAAGAAGGAAGGTTGTTGCGTTGTATTTGAAGAAACCATCAGCACCAGAGTCAAAGAAAAAGAACGCCCACAACTAATGGCAGCACTAGCAGCATTAGATGAGGGTGATGAATTGGTAGTCGCAAAGATGGATCGCCTAGGGCGAACTCAAGTTGAAGTCGTTAATCGAATCCATGATCTTCAACAGAGAGGTATTCATTTGCGGAGTTTGGATGGACTCATTAACACCAGAGGTTTAGGCAAGTTCGCTCCTGTTCTGATTGGACTGCTTACTGGACTTGCTGAAGTTGAACGTTCACTTACCCGTGAGAGAACACTTGAGAGCATCCAGTACAGAAAGGAAACGGGCGGAAACTTGGGAGGACGTCCTAAAACCAGTAATGCCAAAGAAGGGTTGGTACTACGTTTAAGGAATGAAGGTTGCTCCTACAGATCCATAAGAGAACAAACAGGACTTGCTCTATCCACCATCAGAAGGATCATCGTTGAACAGGAGGCAGTAGCGGTATGAATAAAAAAAATAAAAAGAACAAACCCAAAAAAGAAGTAAGCAAGACTATTGAAGGTGGATTATCTAATTACGTTGTTTTGAAGGAAGAGAAGGAAGTTATTTTTTATCTGGAACAACCCTATCCAACTTGCTTGGCAATTCCATCAATAATGAAGGAAAGGTTCCCTGATGATTTTAAGAGCATAGTCACAAGAGTCTTAGATGAGTTCAAGAAATATAAATGGAAAATTTGATCGATTTATGGTATAATATAATTACATAATTAAAGCATTTATCTATAATTAAATGAACAGTTCAAATCTATTCCAGTAGAAGGGAAAAAGAGCATTAAGTAATGCGACAAAAGGGAGTTTTATGGATCCATCTGCGGTATATTGGAATCATGCGAAACGGGTGAATAGAACAACCCCATTAGCGTTAAGTGAGTAACACTTAGTAAGCGAAGAACTAATTATTTTTTCATTCGAAAATTAATGATGTTCTTATCAGTCCGTCTTTAATAAAAATATCCTTCCGTTTGTATGAAGGACTGAAATTGTCCAATTAAATTTACCAAAAATGAATAATTCAACTCAGAAAGAGTTTGTCTATGAGGTGATCTTTGATGAAAAAGATTACAAGAATGACAAACACTTTATGGAACTCTTGATTCCTCAATATAGGGAATTCTTCAGATCTCATAACTTTGAAGATCTTTCTTTTCGTGTAATTGAAAGGGGGGAATAGTAATGACTAAACAAATTATTATCAACTTCCCAGATGAGTCTTCAAGGGATAACTTCTTTGACATTATTGAAAGTCAAATTCAACTTCTAGATGATTGTGGAAAGTCTTATTACCGGAAATTGGACGATGAGATTACTTATCAATGTCCTGATTTATTTGATGGTGATGCCCACAACTTAAATGGATGGTGGAACTGGATGTACAACCATGTTCCATTTGGAATGACGTTTGAAGAAGCACATGGATGGGGGCGAAATAATGGACGGTGTCTAGTAATACCTCCTGTAAAAGATAAGGAGGATACAAATGTCTGAAATCAAGATAATCCGCTTACCCGAAGTTAAAGAAATGACTTCATTTTCTAAATCCAAAATCTACGACTTAATGAGTAAAGACGAATTTCCGAAGAACTATTCCAAGGGAAGAAGCACTTCTTTCTGGTTAAAACACGAAATAGAAGAGTGGATTTTGAAATTAGCAGGAGGGAAGTAATGACTAGCACTGAAAAATACATTCAGTTGATAGTCCCTTATTTGGCAACAGCAGAAGGAGCAACAGTAGAAACCAAACAAATGAATGGTGCTACCGCCTACATGTTCCCTTGTCCGTTTTGCTCCCACTTAACTACAACGAGTGGGCAGAAGAAAGACAAAAAGAGGACAGCGATCCTTATGCCTAGACGTGAATCTAAGTACGTCTATGTCTTCAAATGCCATAGAGGTTATTCCCCTGAATGTGCCCGTGGAGCAAGGAATTTCCATAACTTCCTTGCCATGTTTAACGCTGATCTTTTTAACCAATACCAACTTGAAATGAACAATCGTCGGAGTAAAAACCAATGAAATTTAAAGACAACTATGTGGATGTGATTGAACAACTACTTCAAGTAGATCCAGTCTCAAAGACTTTTCAATTAGGAACTTTTCAGCAGTTCCTAGAAAATGCCGTTGAGTTCACTGGTACTGAAGCATCCTTGATTGCGAAGGAGGTTTCAAGCATCAGAGCAAAACCTTCTAAAGGCAAATGGAAGAAGAGTCTTTTAAAGAAACTCAATCAAGAATCTTTAGAAGCAGATCCATCTGGAGTATTAAATGAACTGGATTGTGCTCTTATTACAAATCGTTGGAGACAACCCAAATTTCCTTATAGGGATTTCCTTTTTGAATTAAATCGAATCGAAGGATTATTCGATTCGGTTCACGACTTCTACGATGATTTAGTCCTTGTTTATAAGAACGGTTCTTTCATCTTTAAATGGCAAGGAAAAACTCCTAACTTTTTCAACAATGATTGCCATGCGATCTGGGCGATAGATGATGAAGATTAGTCTAATTTAAAAAGTGAATAAAACATTGGACTAACTCCTTAGTTAGTCCTTTTTTATTATCACTATGAGTCCTGATGTGTGCTTGACATTTGTTAATAATACCTGTAGAATTAACTTTGTTAGGGGTGATAGACATCAAGTAGGTATGTGTAAGTCTAATGTAGAAAAAGCATATATAGTATGTACCTTTTTCAACTAAGACTCTTATGCTTCTCTAGAGGAACTAAAGAATAAATAACTCTAGAGATGTTCCGAAGGAAGTTTCATCGAACGAAGTGAGATGAAATCATTAAAGAATACATTTTAAATACATTTATAAATGTGTTTGCGTTTTCTATAAGACGTAAGTTTAGTCGAAAAGATATCGGAACTTCAGGATGATGTTTTTTACATCTAATTAAAACTAATACACCTTTTATACACAGATTTCATGTCCGATTTAAAGTCCTATTCAAGTAGATTTCAGATGTCTTATAAGAAGAAGGAGGCAGAACGCTTTGTCCCAATGGAATATAGATTGATGGAAGAATTAGGTATAGATAACCGATGTGACTTACATAAAGTTGCCATTGAGAATCTAGATAACCCACGTATTCGACAACAATTAGCGTGGGTTTGACTTAATGAAAACTATAAAAATCTCTAAGGTTCATTATGAAATGCTTGTAGCAGCAGCAAAGAAATCAAGACAGAAACCAGAGGTGATGATTGAGGAACTTATCCATCAGAAATACCAAAAAGATGGTTTATGAGTTCGTTCATTATATGGATGAATTTACCTTCTTTATCGAAAAATCCTATACAGAAGGTTTTCCCTACACTATACTTAGATTGAAGGCAGGAAGATCTCCTATATGAAGAAACGAATTACTGCTATTGCTGCTGCCTTGTCTTTGATACCTATAGGGCAACCGCTGTTAGTTGGAGGTGGCGCTGCTTTGACAAGTGCTGCGGTGATGCTTTCTGTGCCGCAACAGGCAAAGGCAGATAATTCTGTTTTCTACTACCACCGTGGAGTTGAAAGACAAAATGTTGGTAATTATTCCGGAGCAATTTCTGATTACAGCAAAGCAATTGAGATCAATCCAAGGTACGGAGATGCGTATTACAATCGTGGACTTGCAAAGAGACAATTAAGAGATTATTCCGGAGCAATTGCAGATTACAACAAGGCAATTGAGATCAATCCAAGGGATGCAGAAGCGTATAACAACCGTGGATGGGTAAAGGTTGATAAATTACAAAATTATTCCGGAGGAATTGCTGATTACAACAAGGCAATCAAGATCAATCCAAAGTTAAAAAATGCGTATTTCAATCGTGGAAAAGCAAAATATTATATAGGTGATAAGAAAGGTGCCTGTGATGATTATAAAAAAGCAAGATATTTTGGAAGTCAGGCAGCAAGAGAATGGTGGGCAACAGAAAGTGCTGATTGGTGCCGCGATATGTAATTGCTATATAAACACAATATAGATACAAGTAATCTTTTCAATTCAGCACTGCTTCCTGCTGAATGAGAAGGTTGCATCTACGTTGTGTTGATTATTGAGTTGCTGAACAGCATGAAACACTGCAGTGCTGTGATTGCTACTGCTCTCTCCTTGATTCCAATAGGGATTTCGATGATTGGAATGAGAGTTGAGTGGGCAGTCGTATCTAATTAAGTACCTTTAAATCAAATCTAAAAAGTGTTACGGACGAGTTCAAAAAAATCCCGCCAGAAAAATTTAGTGTAGGGGGATTTGTAGGGGGAATTTGAACCGATTTAGAAAAGATAGTCCTAATGCTTCCTATGACTTCCTTATTGGAATGGAATCGACGGACACCCTCTCCGTTTCGACTTCATGTCCGTAGGAATCTCAAGGCGTCCATAGCGGTCCAAAATTTCGTTTGAATTCGGCATTCTTCCGTCGACTTCAGAATTTGTGTATGTTTTGTCGTCTGAAGAAGTCCTTTTACGATCAAACAAGAATACCTATTTCAAAGGATTAGCATTCTTGAAGAATCAACTAATTAAATGTCGATGTTTCTCAGTGTTTGTTATTACATCTATTGCAGGTTGAAGCATCTCTCTATAATTTCTCCAACCACCAACCGACCTTGCATTAATTGGTGAACGAACTTGAATACTACTTGCAGTTAAAACTGGACGAGGATTGAGATTTGGACATAGATATGAATCATCCCATTCCCACCCTAACCATTGGATTAAAGATTTAATTTCTTTCAAAGGATTAAGAACTAATGAGTCGTAATTCAAGTCGTAAATTTTCGTTTGATATTGTTTTTTATATTCTTGCATTAATTTATCTTGATCCAGATAGACTTTTGCGCAATCAATTAATGAAGAGGAGTATGTATGCCCTTTAGCAAAGTTTGTTCGGTAAATCGAAAGAATATTATCCAATGGATTTCTATTGCAGTGAATGATTTTAGCGTTCGCTAATTGACTAGCAATTATACCTGCATATCTATAATTATATAACCATTTATTGGTGGTTATCGTCGCCTTACTTTTTAAATCATTAATCTTTTTCGAATATAATTTGTTAAGAGTCAAATCCTTATGGCTGTCCTTAAGTCTTTCCCACTCTAAGAAGGAGTCTTCAAAGATATTAACTTCACCCAAGTCGCAAACATCTTTGTTCATGCTGATGATTGACTCTAGAAGTGTAGAACCACTACGGGGCATTCCCACAATGAAAATATGATCATGACTTTCTTCCTTATTAATGATTTTGTGCTTATTTGAATAAGCAAATAATTTCTTTGATTTCTCTAGTAATGCATTGAAATTTGATGGATGAATATCAAGTTTTAATGAGTTTGCTTTAATAAGTGATTCAGCGCTTTTTATGAATTCTTTTTTTTTGTGGTGAATATTTGCTCTGGCAAAGTAGATGTCAATGCGTTGGGTGATATTTTTATTTTTCAATATATCATCAAAGAATAGATTACATTCCCAATCATTTTGACTAGAAGAACTTGTAAGATCTGACAGTAAAAAGTATGATCTTGCGTGATCATTGTCTAATTTAATTGCTTTCAGAATTGATAGTTCTGCCTCTTTTAGTCTTCCTAGACTTTTTAATACAGCGCCTAGATTTGAATAAGCATTTGCAAAATCAGGTTTAAGTTCAATTGCTCTGCGCTGTAAAATTTCTGCTTCTTTTAGTCGCCCTAATTCTTTAACTATGGTCCCTAGATTTGAATAAGCATTTGCAAAATCAGGTTTAAGTTCAATTGCTTTCCGAAGCAAGACTTCTGATTCCTCTAGTCGACCTAGTTCTTGAACTATGGTCCCTAGATTTGAATAGGGACCTGCCAAATTCGGTTTAATCTTAATTGCCTTTCGGAGTAAGTTTTCTGCTTCCTTTAGATCACCCTGATCTTTAAATATTCCTGCCATATTTGAATAAGCGAAAGGATTATTTGAGTCTAATTCTATTGATTTTTTATATAATACTATTGCTTTATCTACTTCTCCTCTGTATTGACAGATTGCACCATAGTTATTTAAAACCCTTATATCTTTCAAACCTTGGTCGATAAATAATTGGTAACATTTTGCTGCTTGTGAAATGTTACCCTCTGAATGGAACTTGAATGCTTTTGAGATTAATTTACTTGATGCTACATCAAGATTTGTTTTGGGAACTTTCTTTTTAGTGCTTTTCTTGGGAGTGCCAAAACCTTTCATGTTCTTGAGGCATCCAATAAACTCTATTTCTTTTGAGAGAAGTAAATGGATACTTCGCTTCACATCTTATTAGTTGATCCTACATACTCTAGGCAGGACATTTGATCCCCTCACAATGCAGTAATTTTTGGATATGGGCAATAGACAAAAGTGATATACAAATCAGATGATGGCAAACCCTTTACCCAAGAACAGGCAATCGATCTGCTTGTGTCCTTAGTCGCCACTGACCTTAACTCTGAAAAGAAGTGGAGGGGTTTCTATAACTCCTTATCAAGTGCTGAACTACAGGATGAGTGGGACGAGCATTGGAAATCTTGAAGGGGGTGGTTGCAATTGGAGCGTTGTTTCTCCTCGGAGCACTAATAAAAATCGACATCAGAGAACGTTTCCTGCACATGCGGGAAGTTGTACAACGAACAGGAATGAGTAGAGGAACTATCTACAACAAAATCCATGCTGGGACATTCCCTAAACAAATACCAATAGGTGCAAATTTCGTTGTTTGGTTAGCGTCAGATGTACAGAAATGGATGCAAGAACAAATAGATAAGGGGAGGGGTTAAACCCTCCTTTTTTTATGCCTAATCAATTGTCTATGCAGTCAAGTGCGTTTAAAAAACGTGGTAGGGATTGTGGTAGGGAAATTTACAAATGATTTGGAATAACTTGTCTAATGCTGTCTAATACCGTCTATCCCAGAACGAAATCGACAGAGACCCTCTCCGTTCCTGACGTTTGTTTGTAGGCTTCTCAGGGCGCCATTATTGGACCAGAATTTCGCTGAATTCGGCATTCTTTCGTCGACTTCAGATTTGTGTATGTTTTGATCTGATTGGATGTTTGATAAGAAATCTTCAGATCTGATCTTTTGTGAATTCCTATTTTTCTAACTTCACAAAAGAATGTGTAAGTTATTGGCAAAAAAATCTATCGTAGGCTTTAAAAAAAGAGTCTCTCCTATTGACATTACATTTAGCCAATAGAAGCAAGCGCCTTCCAGATCACCTTGACGATACATCTGACACCCGATTATATGCCTTGGATTGCTGTAGCTATAAGGATTGCCAATTGCTGAATAATCATACATCTTTTTATTAATATTATCCCTTGTTGTAGAAGATTTAAATTGATGACCTACTCAATATTTGTTTAATATACTTAAAGTTAGATTTAGGAAATAAGAAAGCTCTATAAAACATTTAATAGCCGAACAAACTATTAATTATTGATGGAGCAGGAGTAAGTTTTTCCGAAAGTTTTAATTCATTAAGTAGGCATTTAGAATAGTGATTTGACCTAGCTATAAAAGATTCATAGGATTTTTCGTTTTCAAGAGATTGGCTCAACCTAGCTTTAGTAAAAGTTAGCTCTTTAATATAATTATAAACCCTTTGATTTTGGTCGGCTGTTAACAAAAAGTCTACTTTTTCAAAGAAATGTCTATTGGTGGTAAAGAATATGAGTGGCTTATTGAAAGCATAACTTGCTTTTAAAGCAGCTCCCTGAAAGCCAATAGAAATAATAAAATCTGAATAGTAAGCCTTTGAAAAGTCACCCTTTTGTTGTGGAAAATATATAATATTTGAACTATCGAGAGTTTCAGTAAGATGTCCTCTTTTCTTTGCATGTGATATTACTATTACATCAGAATTTGATCCCTTTAAAGCTTCAACACACTGAGCAACATCTAGAGATGTAATGTGATAGTTATGTCCATAGATATTATCAAATATGGATACTCTAATTGTTTTTCCGTTTAGTGATTGAAGTGATTTAGATTCTAAGCTATTAGAATCAATTTTAGCTTTTTCCCTTGCATAGATTACTTGCGGGCACAGACTATTAAAAATAATAGGTTTTGTATCATTTTTTAAGTAGTTTCTATTCCGAGAATATTGCTTAACTCTCAAACCTCCAAAAGTTAATATATAATCTGGCAAACGGCTACATGCTATATCAGAAGTATAATAAGGGCTCTTACTTACTGGATATCCCATTGAATAGTCATAGAAAATAGTATTTACTTTACTATCTCTACATGCTAAGTATAAAATATTCTCATACTTAAAAGAAATATAAGAGCATAATAAATGCCTTATGTTTAAAATATTGATTGTATTCCTTGAGCAAATATAATATATTCTATTTGCAATAATCTCGGAGCATTGTGAAAACAATCTAAACCTAACAATGGGAAGAAAATTCCTATATATAAACGAACCAGCGTAACCTAATATTAAGTAAAGTATTGCGAGTTTATTCCTTGAACCAATACGAAGAATAGACATAAAGTCAATTGATTCCACTGGAATCGCAGAAGTACTTGATAAAGTGTCTATAAGATAATTATAGGGAACATTGAAAGGGTTGTTTTTATGGTGAATGAATGCAAGAGTTTCTGTCTCCCTTTTTTTAACCTTATACTGAGGTAGTATAAATCTATAAAAAATTGATAAGTGGAGGGTAACCTTTTTATATAAAAAGTATAAACTCTTATCCGACCTTACAATAAAAGAGAAATTCACGAATATTACCTGTATATCATATCTCTTTTTATAAAACTTCTTAAAAATAACATCTACCAAGGCATTACCAGTTGTTGAACTATAGAAATAAAAGTTACCTTTAGAGTATTCCGTGGTCCTTAAAGCTATCTCTACTAGTGAGATCAGGTATCTAGTGTTCCTAAAAATCTGTTCCTTATTTGAAAGTGTATATATATCGCCAGGTAACAAATTAAGTAACCTCCGTGTATACCTTTCTGCCAAAGAAACAAAGTGAAACGATCTATAATTGAATCCCTCAGTAATAGAGAGCGGTATCTCTGGCAATAGATTACTTGTTTTTCCTCCAAACCTAATTGTTCCAAAAGCGACATCTAAGTAACTTTTGCGTTCTAAAATTAACTTGAGTATATACCTGATTAAGAAGCTAAATGAATAGCAAGAATAAATATAAGTATTAGGTATTGTATTTAACCTCTCTTTTTTTAATGTGTTGAGAACTGATTGAATTAAACCTTTAGTAAAAATATAAAATTTTCTATTCAAAATAGTTTTAGTTATAAACATCTAGTTTTTGCAAAGCCTACCGCTCCCTGTAATAAAGATAACCCATATTGAGCGCTTTTCTCAGGATGAAACTGAAAACCTATTGATTTAGACTCTAAAGAGCCTATTATTAATGTAAAATAAGTTCTATTTTATTGATTCTATCATATGATTAGAGAAGGCAAGATTCATTAGGCCATAAAGAGTGTTGTCTAAATTAGCCTCTAGAGGTATAGACCTGTTCATGAATTTGTTGGCATGAATTCCAGCAAGATCTGGTTCAAATGGTATAAAGAAAAAACATAATGATTTTGCCGGGCAACCTCTTATTGAGAGGAGCATCCAACAAGTCACTTGACCCACTAGACAGCAGTAGTGTATTTGTATTGTTCCATTTCCCATCACAACTACTAACAACGAGACCACTAAGTGAGCATGATGTTTTTTGATCTCTTGGAATAAAAATCAATCAACCAATCAGAGAAGTATTACCAACACCAACAGGATTGTGGTTGCTCCGACTAATGATTTTTGTCAGTTCTTTATTTGTGACCCTAAATCTGTGAAGGTTGCTCCAACTGTGTTTACTCAACTTTGGTATTGCACCAAAGAAGGTATCCCAACCAGATTAAAAAATACAAGAAGATTGGATTATGAGTCTTCTTATGAAACTTGGAATGAACTGGTTTTAATAGTTGGAAATTAATGGAACGTCAATTTAATGCATATGTTGATGCTGCTTAACTGTTGAATTTTAAAAATCTATTAGGTCTAATAATGTTCCATCTTGGGATGTAATTCTGAATCTCTTGTTCATCTGAGTTTCCTTTAAGTTTGCGACCCTAAATACATCTCTTTCATTAACTTGTGTCTGATATTTAATCCATCTACCAAATTGATCTTGGTAAGAGAGAAATAGTTTCATTTGTTTGGATGATGAGTAAAGTAAATGCGACTACAGAAACTAGTGCTTCTAGTTGATTTCAGGGAGGCTCATGGAGTCCCGAAAATGTGTTAAGGATGTGTTAGGGAATTGTGCTATTTCTTCGGCATAGCTCGTCCCATACCCTTCTATAACTTCCCTTTAAGTCCCAACTCGATGGACACCCTCTCCGTTTCATTAACGAATCAGGTTTAGTCAGACCTGTGCAAAATTGACAGTGTTTTGTCTATGAAAGGGATTTGCAGATACAAGGTTTAACCACACTTGGTTAGATAAATCACACGAATAAAAAATGTGTGTGTTATGTGTGTGTCAACTCCTTTGTGTGTTTCCACTGCAACCCTTCCCAGTGATTAGGGCTATATAAAGTTAAGCCTTCCAGTACTCGTCCCACTCATCCTGTAGTTCAGCACTTGATAAGGAGTTATAGAAACCCCTCCACTTCTTTTCTGAGTTGGCATCAGTAGCAACTAGAGACACCAACAGATCTATTGCCTGGTCTTGGTTAAAGGATTTGCTTCCATCTGATTTGTATATCACTTTTGTCTGTTGCCCATATTCAAAACTTACTGCTTTCTGACGGGATCGACTGTCCTGCTTAAGCTGTCTAGATCCCATAGCACCTTGGATGAACCGCCGCAATACTGTTATTGCTGCTTTCCTGTCTGTGATTTCTGTAGGGCAACCTTTGGCGATAGGAACTGCCGCTGTTTTGATTTCTACTACGGTATTATTTTCTGTTCCTGAAACAGCGCAAGCAGAAAGTGCTGGGTTCTACGTCAATCGTGGTATTACAAAATACAGCGCAGGAGATTATTCAGGAGCACTATCTGATTATAGGAAAGCGATAGAAATCAATCCAAATTTGTTACAGGCGTATACCAACCGTGGACTGACAAAGGAGAAAATAGGAGATATGAAAGGTGCATGTTTTGATTGGAGGAGAGCATCTTCTCTTGGAGATGAAAAATCTGCAAAATGGGTTAGAAATCAATGCGAATAAATGAAGTCGCTAAAAACAGGTACTTCTTCCAGTTGAATCCTTATCTCAGAGGATTAAAATTAATTCAGGAGTTAAGGCATGACAGTTCGAAAAAATAAGTGCCTGACTCAAAGGGGGTGACCGAAATCTCACCCCCTTCTTAATGCCTTACTGAAGGCAAAGAAATCCTCTAAAAAGGAAGGAATCAAAGTTCTATCCAATGTCTCTGATCCCTCGGTGGGAATACATGACTGATGACGCAAAAGCAATGACTAAACGGGTTGTGCTTTCTGCATTAGTTCTTCTGCTTTCCCTTTGGCTGATAAGAGCACTAATCCCATGGGTAATAATTGCTTTATTGAGTTACTGGGTATTTAAATGGTTGTCGAAAGGCAATTGAAATCATTAGGACGACTAGGTCTTATGGGAATTGAAGAAAATCTATTCCACAATTGTTTTGCCTACCAGACCTACCAATATTCCTTCTGCAAAAAGCAACCAAGCAATCGTGGAGTTGTTCAGACCGAATTTCCTGTAACGATCAATTGTGGAGTCGTGAATTCGTCTGATGGTGGCAATCATTTATATCGCTCCTATCATTTTGATCTGATTCCCACCCTCACTTAATTGCATCCAAGTCTTTTGATCCACATCAGTAAAGGTCTCTACGCGTCTTGCATAAACAGCATCTGCATTTAAGTCTTCGATCATTTCATAACCCAAGAATTCTAATAACTCTTCCTGACTTTGAAAGCAGCGATCACTCCACTCATAATTTTTGTTCCCCTTTGCCTTCTCATACTCATAACACTCATAGAAATAAGCAGTGTTATACCTTCTGACCAAGGCAAATTCCTGTTGCTCTTCTTCTGGGAGTTTGTCGTAGACACCCCAACCAATTACCAATACAGGCATTACTTGTTCAGTTGAGAGAGAAGGACTAATTGACGCTTGAGTTTCACATCCTTATCCTTTAGTTCTTCAATCTCCTTCTGATACTTGTCTATCAAGTCCAGGGTCCACTTCCAGTTCTTTCCTTTGCAGTGTTGTGCCCGTGCAGCATTCCAGTCCATAGTTAAATTATTGGGTTCATTGCGACCACACGTGCAGTTGGATTACGGGCAAGAGCAGTCTTTTTTGCATCCTCAAACTTACTGAAGATCACCACGTCCTCATAGATCGTGCTGCCTTGAATCAGTTTTACTTTTACTTTCATCGGTTTGTGTCCTTTGTGAAGAACCTTGTGATGACCATGTTCATCGCCGCAAAGAAAATGATGAGTCCAATGGTGGGAGCAAATATGAAAAGTGCATCGGAATAGTTCATCTCTTACCAATCTGGATAGGAGAAATCATCTCCAACAGGTTCCTCATAAAAATCACCTGCTTTGATTCCTCTTTGATAAGAAGAAAGGAAAGAAAGAAAGTGGCGAATCATTTCTTTGCTCATCCTCTTTCACCTCTCTTAAACGATAGAAAGTTTCCTCGCACCTAACGACAACGCCTTTGTAGTCAGCAGGAAAAGATTCCATCCAAGTTGGTATTGCCATACTTACTGGGAATCCGCCCTTGAGATGGAAGACAACTTCTTTCTTCTTTTCGTTCAAGAAGTGTGGAGGGACGCTTGTAATTTTCATTCCGCTGCTACTTCCTTTCTAGTTACCTTAATGAGGACATTCGACTTGGGCAGAGACTTCAACCAGAGGATTGGAATAAGGCGTTGTTTCTTTTGAGCACTCATGCAAATCGACATAACTCACCGCCTTTTTAAGTATTAAAGACGTTATTCGAATTACTTCTCTTTCATGATCAACGATTTATCGATATGTAGCGTCTGGCATTTTCTCGCAGCAAATTGAAATTGCCCTTAAAATTGTTCTTTGGAAAGAGAGCGAGGTCTAGAAATGGATGTCAGAAAAATCCAAAAACACGCTGAATAATTTTGGTCTAAAAAGTCGTTAAAGAATGCCTTGAATATTCAAAATAGGCGATTTTTCAAGGTTTTATGTGATGTAGGATCTTTAATTCGATTACGAAATATCGTTCCCATCCATCCCTAGCTTATTTTTTTTCGCTGTAATCAAATAATCTCACCCTCTCCATTTTTAGACCGTCTCAACTAGTGCTAGCTGGACTTAACTAGACTACTGTTTTAAGCGTAAGGATATATCCACCATTATTGATTAGAGTTCAACTGTAGGAAAAATATGTTAGGGATATTAGGAAGTTTTACCAGTATTTAGATTGTGCTGAGAAAGCTTCTCTAAACTGTTAGCTTTATCAACGTTAAATTCAAAGGATCCATTTACCCTCTTGTGATAAAGATGAAAATTAGTCGAGACAATCGAAAATGAAGAAGCTAAAGAGGTTCCTTCTGATTTCGCTATGCGTATTAGCAGCTGTTCTTTTTTATTACTATATTGTAATCGAATGGAAAGAAGAGATTGACCAGATTGTTAGGGGTATGGGTATATGGGCACCTTTAGGAATATTTATTCTTAGAGGTATTAGTACTATCTTCCCTGTTATATCGAATCTCCCATATGCAATTCTTGCTGGAAGTGTACTGGATTTTAAAACTGCTTATATAACAATTTTTTTGGCTGACTTTATCTCTTGTCAAGTGGCATTTTTGATAGCTAGAAATTTAGGACGTGAACCTGTGCGACGGTTGGTTGGAATAAAAGCAATGAAAAGAATTGAAAGTTTCAATCAAAATCAACTAGAAGGAAATTTCTTTCTGATGACTGGAGTACTAATGACCGGACTGTTTGATTTCCTGAGTTACGGCTTAGGATTAGGAGCGACGCGCTGGCGGCTGTTTACATCTGCTTTGCTTCTTTGTCTCGTAATTTTTGACGCTGTAGCCGTTGCTATAGGTGCTGGATTAGCTGATTCGGTATATATCGTAATCGCAATGGTTGGTATGTTTGGGCTTGCTATTATTACTGGTTTGATTAAAAAGAAGATCTCCATCTCTAATTAATAGCATTAAGAAAAGTCTAGGCTCCTTTACTACTTTGAAATTAGTTTTATGTAAAACGACTTTAGAAGCATTAAATATGTTAGGGATATGTTTAGGGCTATTTCCTCTTTGATAAGAAGAAAGGAAAGAAAGAAAGTGGCGAATCATTTCTTTGCTCATCCTCTTTCACCTCTCTTAAACGATAGAAAGTTTCCTCGCACCTAACGACAACGCCTTTGTAGTCAGCAGGAAAAGATTCCATCCAAGTTGGTATTGCCATACTTACTGGGAATCCGCCCTTGAGATGGAAGACAACTTCTTTCTTCTTTTCGTTCAAGAAGTGTGGAGGGACGCTTGTAATTTTCATTCCGCTGCTACTTCCTTTCTAGTTACCTTAATGAGGACATTCGACTTGGGCAGAGACTTCAACCAGAGGATTGGAATAAGGCGTTGTTTCTTTTGAGCACTCATGCAAATCGACATAACTCACCGCCTTTTTAAGTATTAAAGACGTTATTCGAATTACTTCTCTTTCATGATCAACGATTTATCGATATGTAGCGTCTGGCATTTTCTCGCAGCAAATTGAAATTGCCCTTAAAATTGTTCTTTGGAAAGAGAGCGAGGTCTAGAAATGGATGTCAGAAAAATCCAAAAACACGCTGAATAATTTTGGTCTAAAAAGTCGTTAAAGAATGCCTTGAATATTCAAAATAGGCGATTTTTCAAGGTTTTATGTGATGTAGGATCTTTAATTCGATTACGAAATATCGTTCCCATCCATCCCTAGCTTATTTTTTTTCGCTGTAATCAAATAATCTCACCCTCTCCGTTCCGAGACTTCATGTCCACAGGAGTTCAGAGGACTCCAGAGCACTCCTGAATTTTGCCTGAATTCGACATTTATATGTCGAGCTGAGATTGTTTTTATGCTATTTAGGCCCAGAATATTTGAATAGGAAAACTTAGGTGTAATTTGTTTTTAAAGTTGTTTGTAAAGAAGTGCCGAACATAGCTCTGATTTGACGACGAAAAATCTCAAAAGAAGACCATCTCCATTTTTTGCACAATAATAAACATTACTGTGGAATGAACCTCTATACTTATCGTTTAGATAATTTACGACTTGACTATGAAGAGATAAGAATGAATAAGCATTGATATCATTAGACTTGTTCCTGTGAATCATGAACCTTTTGATGCTCGGAAATTGTTCAATGACTGGTAGCTTGCATTTCCTAAATTCTTGCCAACTCCCATAATGAGTACTTCTTCTGGCAGCTTTCTTCTCGCAATGAATAGAAATCTGTTCAAGGAAATTTGGTTTAAAAAGAGGAGCAACTTCTATAGGAAATGATGATATTGGAATTTTTATTTCTGATGAGCTTGGGGTTATCGCAGGTTGATTATTTGTTTGCACATTGCACGAAACTAATGATGTAGATAAAAGCAATAATGGAGCGATCTTAATCAGTCCTTTCTGCTTTAAATGCTTATGGGCAGAATTTGACCTGCCGTTTCTATGAGGAGACAAAGAAACACTTGACTGGACCTCCTGGTAATTATATCTAGAACTCATAGAATTAATAGATATTGATTTATTTGTTGTTAACCTTTTGCGCGCTCAAATTTTTAGAGATTATTTGTAGCAACAGGAACGTTGTTTCTCTTTAGAGTTCCATGCAAAAGTCCATCGCTCATCATTTTATGAATTTGTCTGGAATCCTTAAAAGGACATGGTTTAGCAAACCGACGATCTACAAGTGTATGATTCAGGGGAAATTACCAAAAAAATGCAGATTGCTAGTCTGGTTTGAATCTGAGATATAAGAATGGATTTAAATCAAAGTAAAAGAAAGGAGTTGATACTCTTCTCTTTCACCTTAAAGTGCCTATTTTGAGTGTATGAATGAGTCTTATATAGTATACAATTGGTACCATAGTAAGTTTTAGGGCAAGTGCTAGGGTGTTTTTAGAATATTAGAGAAAATGTGCCTCAGAGAGTGTTTCTGAGTGCAGATTAGTATTCCTAGATAGTCATCCTCTCCGTTCTTTTATCGATCTGAATAATCGAAAGCTATCTAAAACCTCAGTATTTGCAATAACCCATAGGGATTGTGGTCTTCAAGCATATCTATTTAGAAGCTAATAAAGAAAAAGAATAGTAATAAAAAGTTAAATAATTATTAGAAAGTATCGCCATTTTTTGAAAAAGAACAAACCTGATTAATGACTCCAAGAATTAGCTTGTCTCCATTGGGATCTTTCCATTTAGAATCCTTGTTTTTAAATTCATTAAATTTCTTGGCACCTACTGCAACATCTATGAAGGACTTATCCGAACAATTGATATCCATTGTGTAAAGAATGGGCTTGGTAATTTGAGTAGTATTTTTAGGAATAAATTTACTGAATACTCTTATAGAACCATTTTGATTTTTCTGGATACTACTCTTGTCCCATAATTGTTGCCCAAACTGACTTTTTGGAACCTCAATCCAACTATGGGAAATTGCATTTGTTTTTAGCGGATAAAAAATAATTAACAGGGCTAAAAAAACAAGAGAAATATTTCTAATAAATTTGTTGCTCATTAGATTTGAAATGGCTCCTTTGATAGGAAGCCTATTTAAGTAGTTTCAACACCCTAACTAATTCCTACTATTCGCTGCTCTTGCTGATTCTCTAGTTTTAGATGTAGTGCCTTGCCTTCTCCCCGCATCTAGTCGATTGTTATAAAACAGGATTGATTGTAGTGATTTTTGCTACTAGGCGAGTGCTGGCATAAGAATAAGGACATATTTGAAGAGCATAGAGTGGCAGAAACGAACAAAGAAGTCGAAGACAAGTCTGCACAATCTGGTTTGCGTGCTGATGAGGCGAACGCTGATCAGGTGAATGCAGACATGATGAGCGCTGATGAAGCGAACGCAGAAGAGTCGAATACTGCTGAGGAGAATGTAGATGAGACGAACGTATTAGCCGAGAACAATGCAGTTCAATATGGGTTGCGCCTAGGTGAGAAACAAGTTGCTGAAAGAAAGGCTTTAGAAGAGAAGAAAGCAGCCGACAA
>QCFI01000015.1 GCA_003280295.1 Prochlorococcus sp. AG-363-C20
GACTGAGTAACAAGCAAGAAAAGTTACAGCTCTCTTATTTGCCTGGAAGTGTCTTGGAAGGAGAAGAGCAGGAAGAATCTTGGAGATTATCGATTGAGAAGCAGTTGGCAGCGCAGAGAACCAATGAGGAAAGATTAGGTCGTTGCAAGGTTGGTCCGCATCGTGATGAGGTGACTTTTTTGCTTAATGGAGTTGAAGCGCGTCGCTTTGGCTCGGCAGGGCAGCAGAGAACACTAGTTTTGGCTTTGAAACTTGCTGAATTGGAATTGGTTGGAGATCTTTTTGGAGAACCACCAATATTGTTGTTGGATGATGTACTTGCAGAGTTAGATCCCACTAGACAATTACTTCTTCTTGATGCGGTTGGAGATACCCATCAATGTCTAGTAAGTGCTACTCATTTGCAGGCATTTGAAGGGGATTGGCAAAGGTACTCACAAGTTGTAGAAGCGGAATTTCTAAGAGAGATGTGAGAGGTCAGCTATGGTAGTCAGCCAATTTTTGATTCTCTAATGGAGCAAATTTTGTCTTGCTTGCATCCGAACCCTGGATGGGGAAGTAACAAAGTTGCAGAAATGGCCAGTTCTATTAAATCTAGTTCGACCGATAAGCATGGCAAGCACTGTATCCTTGAACTTTATGAGTGTGATGAATTTAAACTGAATGATGAAGCATTTTTGAGAACTACAATCACAATTGCAGCCAAGCTTGCTGGCGCTACTCTTCTACATTTAATAACTCATCGTTTTGAGCCTCAAGGAGTTACTGGAATGGCTCTTTTAGCAGAGTCCCATATCTCTGTTCATACTTGGCCTGAAAATGGTTATGCAGCAGTTGATGTTTTTACTTGTGGCGATCACACGATGCCAGACAAAGCATGTGAGATTCTTCGTAGCGAATTAAATGCAAAACGCTTTTCTTTAAAGAGTTTTCAGCGTGAAATTCCTGAGGGATTGACTGCCAAGTTACGTAAGACACACCCTATTTAAGTTGCACAGACCTGATCTCTAACCTTATTATTTATTTGATAAATCTTTCAAACAAAAGTCTAAATAGACGATTAATATATTAACTTTTAGAATGAATTTATTTTTAAATAAGCATTATCTTATTTAATATTTCGATTGAGCTTTCCACTTATTAATCCCTCAAGATCAATACTTACAGAAGTAAACCCAATAGATAGAAAATGATTGATAATATTTTCTCGCCCTATAGAAATTAAGTCTTTAATTTGACTTGGAGGCACTTCGATCCTTGCTGCCATTGCTTGGGTTCGTACTCTTACTTCTTGAAACCCATTAGCTCTTAGCCAATCTTCTGCTTTTTCTACTTGTTTGAGCCTTAGTGAATTAATTTTTTCACCATATGGGAAGCGTGAAGCTAAACATGGTTGCGCAGGTTTGTCCCACCATGGGAAGCCCAATGCTCGGGAAATTTGACGGACAGTAGCTTTGTTAATCCTTAGTTCGGCAAGGGGAGATCGGACACCAGCTTGACGTGCAGCTTCAATTCCTGGTCTATGGTCATCGAGATCATCAAGATTCACTCCGTCCACAACCTGACATCCTTTAGCTTCTTGGGCTATTTGGGCTAGATGAAGATGTAATTCTCGTTTGCAGGCAAAACATCGATCCTTTGGATTATTGCTGTAAGAAGGATCTTCCAATTCGTTAGTTATGCACTCTTTGTGACGAATTCCTATCCAGTTGGCTTGTTGTTTGGCCTCATTTCGTAGGTGGCTGGCAAGCGAAGAAGATACACCTGTTATTGCTATTGCATTAGGGCCAAGTTGCTCTTGAGCTATGGCAGCAATGAGAGAACTATCTACCCCTCCTGAATAAGCCACGCAGACATTGTTGAATCTCCTAAGGCTTTCTCTCAATTGTTGGAGCTCTTTTTGTTTTGACTGGGATAAACGCTCTAACTGATGAAACATTCTTCTCCAGCATTTCTTTAAAGACTAACTTTGTCTGCTGACCTAGGTAAGCTCCACAGGTTAAGAGGCTCTTGCATGGCGTCCAAGCCTAAAGAATCAAACACATCTCTTGGGGGAGTAAGAAGAGGAGTGGGCATAGTTACAGCCGCTGATAGTCAGGAACGTAGTCATGGTCAATTGCATATTTACGATGGTGAAGGGAAAGGGAAAAGTCAGGCTGCATTGGGAGTTGTATTAAGAACTATTGGTTTGGGTATATGTGAGGAACGTCGAACCCGCGTTTTGCTCCTTAGATTTCTTAAAGGTCCAGGTAGAGCTTATGACGAAGATTCGGCTATAGAAGCTTTGCAGCAGGGCTTCCCTCATTTGATAGATCAAGTTAGGACAGGGAGAGCTGATTTCTTTACTGCTGAGGAAGCAACTACATTTGATGCATTGGAAGCTCAACGAGGTTGGGATATCGCTAAGGGTGCTATCGCAAGCGCGCTTTATTCAGTGGTTGTACTTGATGAACTAAACCCTGTATTGGATCTGGGTTTGCTTCCTACTAAAGATGTTGTTCGTACTCTTAATGATCGCCCAGCTGGCATGGAAATTATTGTGACTGGGCGTGCAGCTCCTCTTTCTCTTGTTCGGATTGCTGATTTGCATTCTGAGATGCGTGCCCACCGCCGTCCGAAGATTGACAAACATAATTTCACCCTTGCAAATTCAATCGGTGGAATAGAGATTTATACAGGGGAGGGCAAGGGGAAATCTACAAGTGCCTTAGGAAAAGCTTTGCAGGCTATTGGGCGTGGCATTAGTCAGGACAAAAGTCATCGGGTTTTGATTTTGCAATGGCTAAAAGGAGGGAGTGGTTATACAGAAGATGCAGCAATAGCTGCTCTTCGTGAAAGTTATCCGCATCTAGTAGACCATCTTCGATCAGGAAGAGATGCCATTGTTTGGCGTGGACAACAACAACCTATTGATTATGTTGAAGCTGAGCGTGCTTGGGAAATAGCCAGAGCTGCAATAGCTAGTGGTTTGTATAAGACAGTTATTCTTGACGAACTTAACCCAAGTGTTGATTTGGAATTATTACCTGTCGAACCCATTGTGCAGACCTTATTACGTAAACCTGCTGAGACAGAAGTGATAATTACTGGCCGTTGTAAAAATCCTCCCTCCTATTTTGATCTTGCAAGTGTGCATTCAGAAATGGTTTGCCATAAACATTATGCTGAGCAAGGCATTGATCTCAAAAGAGGTGTTGATTATTGACTGAAAACCTTGAGAACTTACAATTTATTATTTGAACGTACTTCTGCCATCCACGCATTCATTCCACCTTTTATATTAACTCCTTCAATATTATGTTTTTTTAATATAATCAAGGCTTCGAGAGATCGACTTCCGCTTTGACAATAAACATAAAGACGTCTTTTTAAGAGCATTTTGCGGATTAATTCAATAGATTCTCCATTCTGTATCTGTATAAGAGGTATTAATGTTGCACCTTGAATTGAGTTGGATTCAAATTCAGAGGGATTACGTACATCTATTAGAACAATGTGATCGATTTGACTGCAAAGAATCTTCTTGAAATCTAGAATAGAAATATTTTCTATGGATAAAGCTTCATTGTTGAATGTCGAGGTATTTTTGCCTGAATAAAACTCATTATAGTCAATTAAACAAGTAATTTTATGTCTGTTTTTATTGGGCTTTAAGGTTAACTCTCGAAATGTCATAGTGAGAGCATTAACAGTTAATAATCTTCCATTTAGAGATTGACCTACTCCTGTAATGATTTTGATAACTTCCGTTGCTTGTATTACACCTATTAATCCTGGTAGGACACCTAAAACACCACCTTCTGCGCAAGAAGGTATCAGACCTGGAGGTGGAGGTTCAGGAACTAAATCTCTATAGTTTGGACTTTCTTTATTTAGATTAAAAACAGTAGCTTGACCTTCAAAACCAGCAATTGATCCATAAATATTTGGCTTGCCTAACAATACGCATGCATCATTAATTAGATATCGACTAGGAAAGTTGTCTGTGCAATCACAAATAAGATCAAATTCTTTAATTATTCCAAGGGCATTGTGTTTATTCAAAAGGGTTTCAAATATATTAATTTGACAAAATGGATTAATTTCAAGAATACGGGCTTTAGCAGAAGCAGTTTTAGGTTTTCCTAACCAACTCATTCCATGTAAAATTTGCCTTTGAAGGTTGGAATGTTCTACTAAGTCGAAATCGACGATACCTATACGTCCTATTCCTGCAGCGGCTAAATAAAGCAGTAGTGGTGAGCCAAGACCACCAGTTCCTATACAGAGAACAGAACTTGCTTTCAGTTTTTTTTGGCCAGCAATTCCTATCTCTGGAAGAGTGAGGTGTCGTGCATAACGATCGACTTCCTCTTGGCTTAACTCAATTCCACGGTTTTCGTGGGCCTGCATTTAGTAAAGAAGAACACTCTTCTATCGTCTTACTTAGAACTCAAAATTGCCACCTCTTTGGTATTAAAAATTTGATCTTCAACCATCCACCAAGCACGTATATCCCCATACTTGCCAATAATGACTATTAATCCTGTAGAAAAAGTCCAATAACAATCCACTAAAGATGGAATTGGTTCACCATTAGGGTGTGAATGAGCACTGCCAAGGATTTCCCAATTACGTTCTCTAGCCCATCTATTCGCAAGAAGTTGTTCACGTGGGTCTATAACAAAACGGTTTTTCTTAGATAAATCTTCTTTGATATCAATATTTATTTTTTTGGGTAAGTCAAGAATATGAAATGTTTCCATTCCCCAGACATTGCAACAGGGCCAAATCATTTGAACCTGCAAGATATTTTGTTTTTCTAAACAGGATGATTGCCTGTGGCTCCCCAGAAGTAATGCGCAGCCTTCATTTGGTTTTGCCGCAAGTAGACTGTGGCTAAGAACTGTTAGGCAATTGCCTAAGAATTCAATACTCATTGGACTTTTCATCGGTAGATTTCATAGGTTCGGAATTCTCTATATCTAGGTTCGGAGTTATCTCTATTTAGGAACTGGCATTTGCTAGCTTAATTCGATACGCTCATTACAAATTGCATTCAGTGTTGTGTTCATGAGTGACTCAAACTCTGAGGAGAATCAAACTCCTGGCTTCGAAACACCTCCTGTGGACAATGCTGTCAGCAAAGATCAAGAAAGTAGTGTTTCTGAACGTTTCAGTGAGGTAATGGGGACAATTAATCAGACTCTTGGGAAGATCGACTGGAGTCAGATGGGGAAATATGGCAAAGCTGTTGGAATTATTGCAGTAGTAATTGTTGCTCAAGTCATTATTAAAGTAGTAATCGACACAATCAATTTCTTCCCTGTAGTACCAGGGTTACTTGAATTGCTTGGGGTTGTAGTGCTTGGACAGTGGAGTTGGCAGAATCTTTCAACTAGCGATAAGCGCAATGCTGTTTTTGAAAGAGTACAAAACTTGCGCAAGGAATATTTAGGTTGAGTTGTTAATCCTTCTAAGGGTTTTTATTGAACTATAGTTTTTTTCATGTTTTCTAATTGCAATATGCATTGACTTTTGTAAGCACCACCAAAAATATTTGCGTGATTTAATAAATGATAAAGATTATAGATATCAATTCTATTTTTTGCTGAATCAGGAAGAGGCCAAATACTTTCATAGGCTTCATAAAATTCATTAGAGAACCCTCCAAATAGCCTGGTCATAGCTATATCAACTTCTCTATCGGCCCACCAAACAGCAGGATCAAAAATAACACCTTTACCATTTTTTTGAATGGCTACGTTTCCACTCCATAGATCACCATGAACAAGTGATGGCTGAGGCTTATGTTTTTCTAAAGATATAATTAGATGAGTAAGTAGCTCTTTCCAATTTGCAAGATTGATTCCCCACTTAGCCCCAATTCTTAGTTGAGGCAGTAAACGAAAATTAACGAAACATTCCCCCCAATATTTTGACCATCCACCAATTTGTGGACCAGAACCTATGAACCCATCAATACTCCATCCAAAGTGACCTGGATTGTGGGCTGTGGAAGATTGATGTATTAAGGCCAGTCCTTTCCCTAGGATTGATTGATGACCACGGCCTAGATCGAGCCAAGGCAATAACAACACACAACCAGTGTTTAATTTTTTAAGAACTAAAGGTTGTGGTATTTCAATCATGTCCTCAGTGGTAAACCTTTTCAATGAATTAAGGCCATCAGCTTCGAAGCTGAGCTTTGGGAAATCGTCCAAAGAAGCCGTCTTAGCAAATAATTGCTTTCCATCTTTTAATGTCAGACGCCAAGCATTATGAATACATCCACCTGATACAGATTCAATCTTTTGAATTAATGCCCCTGAGATTGGCCCTTCAGCTTTCATAAGGGCTTCTTGCAATAATTCATGCATGGTTTTTTTTTGTTCCTATATCATGCCGCGATGCTTCAGGAATCAGTCATAGTTATTGGTGGAGGTATAGCTGGATTAACTGCAGCCGCTCTCCTTGCTCATGAAGGTGTTTCCGTAACTATTTTAGAAGCTCATTATCAGCCAGGAGGTTGTGCAGGAACCTTTAAGCGTGGGCAATATGTTTTTGATGTTGGTGCTACTCAAGTTGCTGGTTTGGAACCAGGAGGCAGTCATGATCGCTTATTTAAACATCTTGGAATCTCGTCTCCAGGCGCAGAGATTTTGGATCCAGCGTGTTTAGTAGATCTAGCAGATGGGTATGCTCCTATCAATCTTTGGCATGATCCATCTCGCTGGGAGGTAGAGAGACAGCACCATTTTGCAGGGAGTGAACTTTTCTGGTCTTTGTGTTCTCTTTTGCATAAAGGTAACTGGGCTTTTGCTTCGAGAGATCCTGTTCTTCCAATTCGTAGTTTTTGGGATTTCAATCAATTTTTGAAGGCACTTCGACCTTTAAATGCCTACACAGGTTTATTAAGCAAGCTTTCTGTAGCTGACTTACTTAAAATTACAGGCTCTTATCAGAATCAACGATTAAGACGCTTTCTTGATTTACAACTCAAGCTTTATTCACAAGAGATAGCTGATAGAACGGCAGCGCTTTATGGCGCGACTGTCTTGCAGATTGCTCATGCACCTCTAGGCCTATGGCATCTAGAGGGATCTATGCAGAAGCTCAGTGAACATTTGACCAGTGCCCTTTTGCGTGATGGTGCGCGATTACTTGTAGGACATCGTGTTGTTGGCTTATCTACGAGTAGATCAGAGAAAGAATGGGACATACATGTTATTGGGCCTAAGAGAAGATCAATGCAATTTCATGCATCAGATGTAGTTTTTAGTCTCCCTCCGCAATGTTTAATTAATTTTTTAGCTCCAAATTCATGGATGAATAAAAAATATATAAGTCAATTAAAAAAATTACCTCAGCCCAGCAGCGCAATTGTTTTTTATGGAGCTATTAATCGCATAGATCTACCTGAAGATTGTCCTACCCACCTTCAACTTGCCGCAAAAGATCCAGGCCCTATGTTTATTTCGGTTAGTCGTGAGGGAGATGGTCGTGCTCCTAGTGGTCAAGCTACTTTGATTGCAAGTGTATTTATAGAAACAGGGGATTGGTGCTTTTTAGAACAGGATAATTATCAAAAAGAAAAACAAATTTTATTAGATAAAATTGCTCATCAATTGGAAAATTGGTTTGGTTTTGAACCTATTAATTGGTTGCATAAAGAATTAGCAACACCTAGAAGCTTTGCAAAATGGACTGGAAGGCCTAATGGAATTGTGGGCGGTTTAGGGCAGCATCCTTCTCTTTTTGGACCTTTTGGTCTCTCCAGCAGAACTCCCCTTAGAGGTTTATGGCTTTGTGGAGACTCTATTTATCCAGGGGAAGGTACAGCAGGAGTTAGTCAATCAGCATTGATGGCTTGTCGCCAGTTAATGGCTGCGCGCGGTCAAGACATTCATATCGCTAATAATTAAGATTTTTTGCAACGAATTCTGGCCTTAAAGCTTGGTTTTTCTCTAGTTCTTTTTGTATTTGGTTCCAGTGTTTAGAAAGCATGGCTGTTTCAAATTGCTCTAAGCAACCTTGGTAAGAGTTCAATGCTTGCAAAATTGCAGAAGTGTTGTGTGCCAACATTGATGTTCCGAGACTGGGATTTCCTCCTCCTATTCTTGTGGTGTCAGCAAAACCACTTGATGCAAGTTTTTTTGCTAGAGATAGTACTAATGGATCGCCTTCATTCCCAAGAGTTTTTATTAGAGCAGCACTTATAAGCATGGGTAAATGAGAAATAAGCGCGACAGCTTGATCATGCATTTCCGCTTTAGTTGTGATCCATTGACTACCTAAAGCGAGGGATAGTTGATGAACTGTTTCAAGTGCTTCTTCATTTGTATTGATTTCAGGTGTGGCTACCCAAGGACGTTGTTTAAATAATTCCAGACGACCAGCTTCAACACCCGCATCAGTTGTCCCAGCCATGGGGTGACTACCAACAAATCGTTTGTGTAATTTTCTCCAAACTTTTAGTATTGGTGCTTTAACAGAACCCACATCTGTAATCACTGCAGATTGAGGTAATGCTTGAACTAATGCATTAGATGGTGTTAGAAGTTGTTCTAAAGGCAAAGCAAGGATGATTAGATCACAATCTAAAAGGATTGCAGGATCTGTGCTAATTACTTGGGCCAGGCCTCTTTCTTGAGCTTGTTTGGCAGTACTGGAGCGATTTACTAATCCATGGACTTTAATTCCAAGAGTTTGCAGATCTAATCCTATTGATCCTCCAATGAGGCCTAGCCCCACAATGCCAATGCAGTTCAGCGAATTTCTTTTTTGCCCCATATCAGTTTTTTACTTGATTCTCCATGTTTATCTACCAACCACCATGGATAAATCAAGTTCTTTGTATTAATTAAGAGTGTTCGATGTTGGAGGCTCGTGCTCACAATCAACTCAAAAATATTCTGAAGAATATTTCATGTCCATGGCCTCATAACTTGACTTTGAGCCGTCTTGTCTCCCAAAGCTTAAGAAGGAGAGACACTTCTTTGATTCAAATAGAAATTGGTAATCAAGATTTTTGGTGGTTGGGCCTTCTTATACCTCTTTACTTAGACCCTTCACGTGCAGTCCTTGTTCTGTCTGAAAAACAACATCGCCGACTTTTAACAGTTGAATTACCTCTCTTGAAGCAGCAAGGTTTAAATCTTGTCTTTTGGGACGGAACTCAACCTCCTTCGGATGGACAAATTTGGGTATTGGATCATGTTGGTTTGATTAATGCTTTTGAGCAGGGTTTTCTTCAATCTAGGCATTTAATTATCCCTGAAGCTGAGTTGCTTAGTGAACGACTTCGTGATGTCTTGACGTTGAAAATCACCTCAGAAGATTGGGAAAAGCTAAGAAGAGCCCATCCTTCTGCTGATTTTGCTTTGATGCAATTTTATGAGCGTTTAAGCCGCAGGCTTTTTGCTTGTGCAACGCGTGTTGATGCTCAAGTGAGGATGGATTGTAGTGAAATCATTGCATTGAGGGAACTCATAGCGTCTTTAGGACCTTCCCCATCACCTTGGTCTGAGTTGCTTAAACCTAAAGGAGAATATTGGGCTAGTTGGGCTGAGTTGGATCACAAAACATTGAAATGGACCTGGCATTTGAAGCTTCTTGAACCTCTTCAACATTTGCAAGGTCTTTTAAATGATCAACCTTCTCTTTTCCTTACAGGAAAAGGTTATAACGCTTTATTGCTTGCTCAATTGGAATCGATTGATTGTTCTCTCAATATACGAGTCACATTAGGAGAGCTTCCGACTCAAGAACCTATTCCTTTATTTGCGCCTTGTAGTCAACCACTTCCGAATACAGAGTTTTATGCACAATATTTGTTGGATCAATGTCGAAGATTGATTTTTGGTATTACGCAGGTCACAATTTTGCTTCTAGATGATTCTCAATTGCTTCGTAAATTAACCAGTGAGTTGGCTGCAGAATTTGGGACCAGGGTCGTTTATGAAATAACTTCTCCTGCATCTAATGGAGTTATTTGTTGTAGTTGGTCGTGGTGGCTTGCTCATCAGGATCAACTACCAGCTCCAGCGCAACTCATCGTGGCAATGCTTCCTTTCCCTAGTATGGAGGAACCTTTAGTTGCCGCGAGAGTGGAGGCACTTAAAAGAGAAGGCCGTGATTGGTTTCGTGAATTGCTTTTACCACAAGCTTTGAGCGTCTTACCTCAAGCGATAGTTCCTCTTAGAGTCAATCACGGGCGGATTGCAATTCTTGATGGAAGGTTAAGATCACGTAGTTGGGGAAAGTATTTTTATAAAGCTCTAGAGCCTTGGATACCTTTGAAGCGACTTTTACCTAACTAAAAGTCCTAATCTACTAATAATTTAATTTTAATTTTGGTCATGGGAGAAGCCCGTCGCAGAGTTGAGCAGGGATTGCCGCCACGTCAAGTGAAGACAGGCAAAGGTGACTTCTCAAGATTTTTTGCATGGCTCCCTAGTGGTAAAACACCAAGAGAACAGTTTTATTCAATTACTAAAGTTGGTGCATGGATAGGTATTGGAGTTTTGGCCATTGTATGGATTGTCGTGCGATTCGTCGGTCCTGCTGCGGGATGGTGGATACCTGCAGATACTAGATAGCTGCAATTTCGTGTTCGTAGCCAAATTTGCTATTAGAGACTATTTTTGGGCGGCTATTTCATTTATTAAGCAGCTTTAGTAATTGAGGTGAGGTTCGATTTCTCTGATGTGGAGCGAGTGGTAGCGGCTACTGAGCGCATGGAGTTAGCGCTTACTTTGGATCCTTCAGTTAGCTTTTTCCGGACTAACATTTCGATTTTTTCCTTGGCTTCAGAGTTTTGTTCAAGCCAGATAATGCTGTTGTCACGTCCTTGTCCAATATTGTCTCCTTCGTAGCTATACCAAGCGCCTTTACGGCTAACGATAGAGGTCTCTTCAGCTAAATCTAGTAAGCACCCTAATGTGCTGATACCTTTGCCAAAAAGAATATCGAATTCGGCGATGCGAAAAGGAGGAGCGACCTTATTTTTGGCTACTTTGACTTTTGCTCGAATTCCATATTCCTCTGTCCCTCTCTTTAGTGTTTGAATGCGACGTATATCGAGCCTTACAGAAGCGTAGAACTTCAAAGCATTGCCTCCTGTAGTGGTTTCAGGATTCCCGTACATGACCCCAATTTTGAGCCGTAATTGATTGAGGAAAATCACTGTGCATCCTGACTTGCCGATGTTGCCGGTAATCTTTCGCATGGCCTGACTCATTAATCGAGCTTGGCTGCCCACAGCAAGATCGCCCATTTCTCCTTCGATTTCTGCTCTTGGAGTGAGGGCTGCCACTGAGTCAATAACTACAAGGTCAACAGCAGCTGAGCGCACTAGTTGATCGACAATTTCAAGGGCCATTTCTCCTGTATCTGGTTGAGAAACTAGAAGATTTTCTACATCCACGCCGAGAGATGCTGCGTATACAGGATCTAGAGCGTGTTCGGCATCGACAAAAGCCGCTACTCCTCCACGCCGTTGGACTTCGGCAATGGCATGCAAAGTAAGAGTTGTTTTCCCGGAGCTCTCTGGTCCATAAACTTCGATGACTCTGCCTTTTGGATAACCGCCGCCCAGAGCCAGATCCAGCGTGAGAGCTCCAGTAGATATAGTCTCTACACGCATTCTGGAAGCATCACCTAGACGCATAATCGAGCCCTTACCAAAGTTACGCTCTATTTGGCCAAGTACGAGCGTGAGAGCTTTGTCTCTTTCTCCCGACTTTGCATTTGTCTGATGAGAATCAATATTGGAGTGATTAGTTGATTGAACTTCGGCTGGCATTGTGATGGTTGTTAGTTAAAGATTGATGAGAGTTTCATTTGACCGTTGATTTCAACGGTCTAGGAAGAGGTCTCCTAGTAACGTTCGAGCGTGGATGAAGTAGTAAGCATGACCACGGCTTATATTTGTTCTATGTAGTACAGGCGTACGCTAACGAATTAAGGCCAGCTCGCCAAGGGGGCCATAAAAGTTTTTGTATCTAATAGATGGATTTTGGGAGGTAGGTTTTTTTTGTCTGCCTTTTTCAGGTACCCCCAGCTGGCTAAATAGCAAGGTAGAGAAGTGAGTTCAGAGTTATCGATAATTGTTTCGAGCGTGCTACGACGGTCTTCTATAAAGCCTCTAATAGAATGGGTTGTTGACAATTGAAGAAGAATATTGACTTTGCTGCCTGCTTCATGCCCATAGAGCAGATTTGGTTTCAGTTGGAAATGATCCAATAGTTCGGTAGTAAATTCTGCACCTTTGGTTGTTAGTACAGCGAATCCGTATCCTTCAGTATTTAGTTGACTCAGTCGCTGTACTACACCTGGGAAAACTCTATGACTGGCTAACCAATGCTGCCTATTACTTGAGATGGCTTGTCTTCGTATCTTTTCTAGAGCGCTTTGCAATTGATTTGGCTTCCAGTGCCAAGCTTCAAGTGCTTCTTTGCAGTTTAGCTGGTAATTTTCTGAGAATTTTGTAGCACCTAAAATAAATAAAGGACTAGTTGTTCGAATTAACTCTGCGGCTAAAAGTACCATTTCCCATCCTTGATGCACCCAAGGTCGGAGTTGACGAAAGGCATCAGGGACATTTTCAGGTAATGAAGCATCATTTGATTCACGACCTAACAGTTCCAAACAGGCTTTGCGTGAACTCCACCAGTATTCGTAGATACCATCAACAATGACCCCGTCAAAATCGAAGACTAAAAGTGGTTGAGGAGTTGACAAGGTGATTAAAAAAACTGGGCCGCTAGGATTCGAACCTAGGAATGGCGAGACCAAAACCCGCTGCCTTACCGCTTGGCGACGGCCCAATGAAATTAGATGCTTACCTTGGCGGAACGCATGTAAGTTGCATCCAAATAATTACATACGGTGGATTGAACTACGTCAATTCATTATGAGTAGTTTCTTTTCTTAAGGGGGGTAAACCCTCAAGTGCTGTTGATCAGCTTCTCCAAAAATATCGCAACGCAGACGATATCTGTGAACTAAATCAGCTTGTATTTGTAGCACCTTCATATTCCGTGGCAAAAGTTCCATTGGTCGTCCTAGAGGTATAACTATTTGTTCTAGAGCTAATCTGCATTCTTCTAGGGCCGCGTTTGTATCATCTTTACTATTGCAATTTGTTTGAGAAGGCGGATGCTTGGATATCTCTTGATGCCTCTTTAAGAGGCGTTTTATGGCGCGTTCAACTTGATGAAGAGTGTTGGATTTGATTACAAGGATTGGAATTTTTAATTTCTTGGCTTTTTTCCTAAGTGTATTATTCTGACTCATTCCATGGCGAATAGTTATTATTACATTTGCCTCATCTATTTGCTCTACTCGACATGCAGGCCAGTCATGATATCGAATACTCTCATCAATAATTTGAGACGATATTTCGTAACAAAAAATCTTTAAATATCTGGCAATATATTTTTTCTCAAGTGATTGATTGTTTGATATACACGTAGATTTTTGATTGGTTTTGCATAAGTCATTTTCTATAGCTGAGATAGGAATTTCCGCATGGTGTGTTGACAATTCATTGAGTGTAATTTTTTTTGGAAGTGGGGGAATATTTGACGCATTTAAGTACTGAACTTCCCCATGATTACCTAAGGTCCTCTCCTGAGGATGAGGCGCTTCTCCTCGAAGAAGTAAATCAACTGTGTTTGCAACATCTTTATGAATAAACCAATTGTTGCGGCTATTGATTTCTACTGCTACTGGAAAAGTTGGTTCCGCAGCTCTTTCAAGAATTGTTTTTTGAGTACGACGTCGCCTAGCTTCTTCATCTCCAAGAGTAACTGATTGAATGCCTCCAATGAGATCACTGAGAGTTGGATTTTTGATTAAATTCGCAATTGAGTTTCCATGAGCAGTTGCAATAAGTTGAACACCTCTTTCTGCGATTGTTCGTGCAGCTTGAGTATCTAGTTCAGTGCCAATTTCATCTATCAGAATAACTTCTGGCATGTGATTTTCTACAGCTTCAATCATTACTTGATGTTGATTTTCAGGACGAGCTACTTGCATTCGTCGTGCTCTTCCAATTGCTGGGTGAGGGATGTCTCCGTCCCCAGCGATTTCATTACTTGTATCTATAACCACCACTCTTAGTTGGAGCTCATCAGCCATAACTCGTGCTATTTCTCTAAGCACTGTGGTCTTGCCAACTCCTGGGCGCCCCATTAACAAAAGTGAGTCTCCACTCTCTATGAGGTCTCTGACAATGGCAACTGTTCCAAAAACAGCCCTGCCAACGCGACATGTCAGACCAATGACATCTTTTTGCCTGTTTCTGATGGCACTGATTCGATGTAAGGTTCTTTCAATTCCTGCGCGATTATCTGAACCAAATTTCCCTAGTTTTTTAATTGTAGTTTCTAGGTCATATTTAGATAAACATTGGGTATTTAGAGTTATTGCGCAATCTGGATATCTTGCTTCAGGGAATCTTCCAAGATCAAGGACCACCTCGAGTAGCTCTTCTCGGCTAGTACTTGTAGAAAGTGCTTCTTGAACTGCTGGAGGTAAGACTTCCAGTAGTTTCTCTAAATCATCTGTTATTTGTTTGGCTTTCATTCCACTCAATCTTTGTAAATACTTTGAGGTGAAATTTTTAAAGGCTTGTAGTAGGTATAACTGGAAGAAATAAGTAAGTATTTATATAATTGCTTTGCTTTCTTTAAATATCTTGCCATCTTTTCGTTCCTTCATAAAGGCTGTATAGATTTTCGTCTTAGTTAAGCAGTGAAAATAGATCAATTGTATTGCCAAACCTATATTATGGCATCTTATCTCATGAGTCACTTGAGAGTCTTAATATTGGTGTATTGCCACTTCTTTTTAAGGCAGCTTTTTACATTTCTTGCGAATGATCTTGTTGCTGGAAATAACCGTTGTTTTCACTTGAACTGGACTAAGGCTTAGCTTCGCTTTTTAATAGGGATTGCATGGATTGCCATTTGAGGCTACGTGCACCTCCGAGTTCTACGATGATTTTCAAGCGGGGTTCCCGATCACAGAGGTTTAAAAGAGCTAGTAGTTCTGAACGAGATAAAACTTGTCCTTCAATTAACCAAAGAGCTAGAGGCTTATCATCAATTAGTAATTCGCTTAGCTGAGGAATTACTTGTTGAACTTGTCCAAGCGCTCCATTGCGACCAACACTTTGATGCCCAAGGTGTGGTGGGCGAATGCCATGTAATTGCATCAGAAAGACTTCAGGGTCTCCAAGCCCTCGTGCGGAAAGGATTTGAGTGCGATAACCCGTGCCTCTTAGACGTCGTAGTAAACGTGTTTCTGCTCCACCTTCAAGTGGAACATATATAGCCATACAACCAAAAACTTCAAGCTCACGGCGAAAGCCTTTCCCAGATAGCAATAGCGGCATGGCTTGAAATGAGTTTTTAAAGTCTCTCAGTGGAGCAAATTAAGTATATAAGGCCCTTGGTGGTGTAAGGTTTTAGATCGCCAGCTTATCTGTGCCCTTCCGCTAGCAGGGCCTCCAGAAAGTCAGGCAGATTCAGCGATTGCGCTGGATCCTAAGGCCAGAGCAATTGGGTGTTCTTCGCTCATTTGCCGAGAAACTGACCGTACTTAAACCAAGTGTGGCTAAGTCTCAGCCAGTTGATTAGTTCGCTAGCCAAAATCCAGTCTTGATTTTCGTTTACCGCGTTTCAAGGTTTGATTGTCTCGATGGCGTTCTAAAGATCAGCTTTATTCATGTAAGTCTCTTTAGGGAGCTTATTTAATGCTGGCGCTATTTCATCATCATGTCTATCGGTATCCTCGGGAAGAAATTGGGAATGTCCCAATTTTTCGATGATCAAGGCAGAGCCGTACCGGTCACTTTGATCGAAGCGGGTCCTTGTCGGATCACCCAATTGAAGACTTGTGACACTGAGGGTTATTCCGCAGTGCAGATTGGCTTTGGAAAAACTCGTGAAAAGCTTATTAATAAGCCTTCTCAGGGTCATCTTTCTAAATCTGGAGAAGAACTACTTCGCCATTTACGTGAATATCGCGTGGATGATTTAGACGGATTAGAGCTCGGTGCCTCAATTACCGTTGGCAATTTTGAAATTGGTCAGAAAGTTGATGTAAGTGGTAATTCGATGGGCCGAGGTTTTTCTGGTTATCAGAAACGCCATGGCTTTAGTCGAGGCCCTATGAGTCACGGTTCAAAAAATCATCGTGAACCCGGATCTACTGGTGCTGGTACTACACCAGGACGTATTTATCCAGGCAAGCGAATGGCAGGTCGTTATGGAGGCAAACAAATAACAACTCGTGGTCTCACGATTCTCAAAGTTGATAGAGAACGCAATTTGCTTGTTGTCAAAGGCTCTGTCCCTGGTAAGCCAGGTTCTTTGCTCAATATCCGTCGTGCGAAAAGAGTGAGTTTTAAGTCTGTTCAAGGAGGTAAATGATGGTTAATTGTGTTGTTCGCAATTGGCAAGGGAAAGAATCTGGTGAGGTCAACCTTGATTTAAAGGTTGCCAAGGAATCTTCAGCTATGGATTTAATTCATAGGTCTGTTATTCGTCATCAGGCTCATAGTCGTCAAGGGACTGCAAGTACACTCACACGTGCAGAGGTACGTGGGGGTGGCCGTAAACCCTATAAGCAAAAGGGAACTGGCCGGGCCAGGCAGGGTTCAATTCGTACTCCTCTTCGTCCAGGCGGTGGAATTATTTTTGGGCCGAAACCTCGTGTTTATAACCTTTCGATGAATCGTAAGGAACGTCGTTTAGCTATCCGAACAGCGTTCATGTCTCGTGTTGAAGATTTGATGATTGTTAAAGATTTTGGAAAGCCCCTTGAAACACCTAAGACTAGTGAGATTGTTTCAGCACTTGCTCGTCTTGGTATTGCCTCAGACTCCAAGATTTTAATTATTCTTTCAAAACCTTCTGAGATTATTAGACGTTCGATACGTAACCTTCAAAAGGTAAAGCTGATTGCCGCTGATCAACTTAATACGTTCGATCTGCTTCACGCTAATTCTTTGGTAGTTGGTGAAGACGCTCTAGCAACCATTCAGGAGGTTTATGGTAATGACTGAACGTTTTTCCAGCAGGCTTGCAGATGTAATTCGCCGACCGCTAATCACTGAAAAAGCTACAAAGGCTCTTGATTTGAATCAATACACTTTTGAGGTCGATCATCGAGCAGCTAAACCTGATATCAAAGCAGCTGTAGAAAAGATGTTTGATGTTCGGGTAGTTGGAATAAGCACAATGAATCCTCCGCGTAGGACTCGTCGAGTGGGTCGATTTTCAGGTAAACGCGCGCAAGTAAAGAAGGCTGTGGTGCGATTAGCTGAAGGCAACACAATTCAATTGTTCCCTGAGTCCTAAAAGGGTTCTTTAAAATTATGGCAATTCGTTCTTTCCGTCCCTATACCCCCGGCACCCGTACAAGGGTAGTTACAGATTTTAGTGAAGTCACCTCAAGTAAGCCTGAACGCTCCCTTTTGGTTGCTAAGCATCGTCGAAAGGGAAGAAATAATCGAGGTGTGATCACATGTCGCCATAGAGGTGGTGGCCATAAACGCCTTTATAGAATCGTTGATTTTCGTCGTAATAAGCATGGCGTTTCAGCAAAGGTAGCTGCGATTCATTACGACCCCCATCGCAACGCTCGTTTAGCCCTACTTTTCTATGCTGATGGTGAGAAGCGCTATATCCTTGCACCAGCAGGAATTAGTGTTGGTCAACAAGTAATTTCAGGTCCTGAGGTCCCTATAGAGATTGGCAATGCCATGCCTCTATCTTCTGTACCTTTGGGCTCAAATGTTCATTGTGTTGAGCTTTATGTGGGCCGTGGAGGTCAAATGGTTCGTACTGCAGGTGCCAGTGCTCAAGTTATGGCTAAGGAAGGTGATTATGTAGCTCTTAAATTGCCTTCTACTGAGGTTCGTTTAGTTCGCCGTGAATGTTATGCCACTTTAGGTGAGGTCGGTAATTCTGAAAATAGAAACACTAGTTTAGGTAAGGCTGGTCGACGGCGTTGGCTAGGACGACGACCACAGGTTAGAGGAAGTGTTATGAATCCTTGTGACCATCCTCATGGAGGAGGTGAGGGTCGAGCACCGATTGGCCGAGCTGGTCCAGTGACACCTTGGGGCAAGCCTGCACTTGGTCTTAAGACACGTAAACGGAATAAACCAAGTAATCGGTTTGTTCTTCGGAAACGTCGCCGAATCTCTAAACGGAGTCGAGGTGGGAGAGATTCATGATCCTATCAACCTTTCTTCTTTTCGCTTAATCCGCTATGGGACGTTCACTAAAAAAAGGACCTTTTATTGCTGACAGCCTTCTACGCAAGGTTGAGAAGCAAAACACAGATGACGATAAATCTGTTATCAAAACTTGGTCTAGGGCTTCAACCATTTTGCCCATGATGATTGGTCACACGATTGCTGTTCATAATGGCAAGACTCATATCCCAGTCTTTATCACAGAACAAATGGTAGGTCATAAATTAGGTGAATTTGCACCTACACGTACTTTTAAGGGTCATATCAAAGACAAGAAAGGAGGTCGCTAGAAAATTATGGCCAATTCCTCATCTTCTAATCCTTCTGTAGCCAAGGCTCATGGCAGATATATTCGTGGATCTGTCTCCAAAGTACGTCGTGTGCTTGATCAAATTCGTGGCAGAACCTATCGCGATGCCTTGATTATGCTCGAGTTTATGCCCTATCGCTCAACAGGCCCTATTACTAAGGTTCTTCGGTCTGCTGTTGCTAACGCGGAGCACAATCTTGGCTTGGACCCTGCCTCTCTTGTCATTACTACTGCTAATGCAGATATGGGCCCTTCCATGAAGCGCTATAGGCCACGAGCCCAAGGTCGCGCTTTTGCAATCAAGAAACAAACTTGCCACATCAGTATTGCTGTGGCAAGCCTCACCGAATCCTGACCCCCGACTCCACTAACTGATGGGACACAAAATCCATCCAACTGGCTTACGCCTGGGGATTACCCAGGAACACCGTTCTCGCTGGTATGCCCCTAGTAAGACTTATCCAACTCTTCTTCAAGAGGATGACAGGATTCGTAGGTTTATCAACAAAAAATATGGCACAGCAGGCATCAGTGATGTTTTGATTGCCCGTAAAGCTGATCAACTCGAAGTTGAGCTTAAGACTGCGCGGCCAGGAGTGATTGTTGGTCGCCAGGGTAGCGGAATAGAAGATCTTCGCTCTGGGATTCAAAAGACTATCGGGGATAGAAGTAGGCAAGTTCGAATTAATGTTGTAGAAGTTGAGCGGGCTGATGCAGATGCTTTTCTTTTGGCTGAATACATTGCCCAACAACTTGAAAAGCGTGTTGCTTTTCGTAGGACTATCCGTATGGCAGTTCAGCGTGCACAAAGAGCTGGTGTCCTTGGTTTAAAAATTCAAGTAGGTGGAAGACTTAATGGTGCAGAAATTGCGCGTACTGAATGGACAAGAGAAGGACGTGTTCCTTTGCATACACTGCGAGCTGAGATTGATTATGCAACAAAGGTTGCTACCACTACATATGGAGTTCTTGGGATCAAAGTTTGGGTATTTAAGGGTGAAGTACTCGCAAAAGAAGATCAACCATTGCCTGTGGGTGCAAACCCTCGGCGAAGGGGCAATCGAAGGCCCCAACAATTTGAAGATCGCTCTAACGAGAATTAATAAAGGAGATTTAAATCATGCTTAGTCCAAAACGTGTCAAATTCCGCAAACAACAAAGGGGCCGCATGCGTGGTGTGGCAACTCGCGGTAACAAGATCGCCTTCGGTGAGTTTGCTTTACAAGCGCAAGATTGTGGTTGGGTAACCTCACGACAAATCGAGGCTAGTCGGCGAGCTATGACTCGCTATGTCAAACGTGGAGGCAAAATTTGGATTCGAATTTTCCCAGATAAGCCAGTAACGATGAGGCCAGCGGAAACTCGTATGGGATCAGGTAAGGGTAATCCAGAGTTTTGGGTTGCTGTTGTCAAACCTGGACGAATTCTTTTTGAGATGGGAGGTGAGGAGATTACAGAAGCAATTGCTAGGGAAGCTATGCGATTAGCTCAATACAAGCTCCCAGTAAAAACAAAGTTTCTGGCTTTGGAAAAAGAAGGGGTTCATGAAAGTGTTAACACTAAATCTTCCAGTTCTAACTCTAATAACGCAACCTTGGAGGTTTGACTATGGCTAACTTAAACATGGCAGAGTTTCGCAAATTAGATGATGCAAACATTACAGATCAGATAGAAGGCATACGCCGTGAATTATTTGATCTGCGCTTTCAAAAAGCTACAAGTCAATTGAGCAACACACACCGTTTCAAAATGGCCCGCATAAAGTTGGCTCAACTTTTGACGGTTCAAAACGAGCGAATACGCTCCAACCCCTCCACTTGAACACCTTCTTAAAAACAATGGCACTCAAGGAAAGGCTCGGCACTGTCATCAGCAACAAGATGGATAAAACTGTGGTAGTAGCGGTTGAAAACCGTTATCCACATTCGATCTATCAGAAGATTATTAGCCGGACCACTCGTTATAAAGCGCACGATGCAGAGAACAATTGTCGCGTTGGTGACAGAGTTCGTATTACAGAGACACGACCACTAAGTGCTAAGAAGCGTTGGGCTGTGTCTGAAGTGCTTGGTCATAGCGCTAAATCTCAGGAGGTTTCACAATGATTCAGCAAGAGACATTTCTTACTGTTGCTGACAACAGTGGAGCTAAACGAATTCAGTGCATTCGTGTTTTGGGGTCCAATCGACGTTATGCCCATGTTGGAGATGTGATTGTCGCTGCTGTTAAGGACGCCATGCCTAATATGGGCGTTAAGAAATCTGAAGTTGTTAAAGCCGTTGTAGTTCGGACAAAAGCGACTATGCGTCGTGAGACTGGCAATTCAATTAGATTTGATGATAATGCAGCAGTTTTAATAAACGAAGATAAAAATCCTAGAGGAACAAGGGTTTTTGGGCCTGTTGCACGTGAATTGCGTGATCGTAATTTTACAAAGATTGTTTCACTTGCTCCAGAGGTGATTTAAATGACGAACTTAATGCAAAAAACACAGCCTGATCAACGCATCAAGATGCGAATCCGTAAAGGTGACACTGTTCAAGTAATTAATGGAAAAGAAAAAGGAAAAACTGGTGAGGTTTTAAAAACTTTGCCTCTTAAAAATCGAGTCATCGTTGAAGGTATAAATCTTCGAACTCGTCATGTTAAGCCCACTCAAGATGGAGAAACTGGAAGGATTGTTACTGAAGAAGCTTCATTACATGCTTCTAACGTGATGATTTATTCCAAGGAAAAAAAAGTCGCAAGTCGTATCGAGTTGGTTATCGATAAACAAGGGAATAAAAAGAGGCGATTAAAGAAAACAGGAGAATTGATTGATTAATCTTTACTTCTAGTTCTTTACTTTTTCTCTTCCAAATTTGACTTCTGACCAAGACCAGAAGCAACCTAATTTTCTCCTCTATGTCACTAAAACAGCGCTATCGAGAGACTATTCAGCCTAAATTGCTGAAAGATCTAAGTCTTTCAAATATTCATCAAGTCCCTAAGGTCCTCAAAGTTACTGTTAATCGGGGATTAGGAGAGGCAGCGCAGAATGCCAAATCTTTGGAAGCCTCATTAGCTGAGGTGGCCACAATTACAGGCCAGAAAGCTCTAGTTACTAGAGCTAAGAAGGCAATTGCCGGGTTTAAAATTCGCCAAGGAATGCCAATAGGCTGCGCAGTTACTCTTAGGGGTGAGCGTATGTATGCATTTTTGGAACGACTTATAAATCTTGCTTTGCCACGAATTAGAGACTTTAGAGGAGTTAGTCCAAAAAGCTTTGATGGGAGAGGGAATTACACTCTTGGGGTAAGAGAACAACTTATTTTCCCAGAGATTTCTTTCGACAAAATCGATGCTATTCGAGGTATGGACATAACCATCGTTACCAGTGCTCGCAGCGATGAAGAGGGTCGTGCCCTCCTCCGCGAGATGGGAATGCCCTTCCGTAATAACTAAGACCTCTTTGAAGAAGACTATGGCAAACCACGATCCAATTTCAGATATGCTTACCCGCATTCGTAATGCGAGTGAGAAGCGTCATCAAACTACTCGTGTCCCTGCATCTCGCATGTCTAGGAGTATTGCGAAGGTTTTGAGGCAAGAGGGCTTTATCTCAGAAATTAGTGAAGAGGGTGAAGGGATTCGTACTCATTTAATTCTTGAATTGAAGTACAGCGGCAAGCATCGACATCCCACTATTCGCTCTATGCAGAGAGTAAGTAAACCAGGCCTTCGTATTTATAAGAATACTAGAGGGCTCCCTAAGGTATTGGGGGGTTTAGGAGTTGCCATCATCTCTACATCAAAGGGTGTTATGAGCGATAGAGACGCTCGTAAACAAGGTGTGGGAGGCGAGGTCCTCTGTTATGTGTATTGATCAGGAGCTTTAATTATGTCTCGTATCGGAAAACAACCAATTCCAATCCCTGAAAAGGTAGCTGTCACTCTTGATGGGCTTAATGTCACAGTCAAGGGGCCAAAGGGTGAACTCCATCGCATGCTCCCTGAAGGAATTAGCATTAGGGAGGTGGAAAACAATATTATCGTTTCCCCAACAACTAACAAGCGCATATCTCGTGAGCGTCATGGTCTTTGTCGCTCATTGGTGGCAAATATGATTGAAGGTGTAAGCCAGGGTTATACACGGAGATTAGAAATTGTTGGAGTAGGCTCTCGTGCTCAAGTAAAAGGGAAAAATCTACTAGTAAGTGCTGGATATAGCCATCCAATCGAAGTTGTTCCTCCTGCTGGAATTACCTTTTCTGTTTCTAATAATACTAACGTCACGGTATCAGGAGCTGATAAGGAGTTGGTGGGAAATGAAGCAGCCAAAATTCGCTCTATTAGGCCACCTGAACCATACAAAGGTAAAGGTATTAAGTATGAGGGTGAACGAATTCTTAGAAAAGCTGGTAAATCCGGCAAGAAGTAAAAGCACTGATTAACCCTTTCCATTTATCCACCATGTCTATTCTTTCTCGAAAACAACAAACCAATAAGCGACATAAACGCTTACGCAGGAACCTTAATGGGACACCAGATCGCCCAAGACTTGCTATTTTTCGATCAAATAATCATATATATGCTCAGGTTATTGATGATCAAGCACAAAATACACTTTGTGCGGCTTCAACCTTAGATAAAGATCTGCGAGAAAACCTTAAGAAAGGAGGTAACAACTGTGATGCCTCAACAGCTGTCGGAGAGCTTGTTGCTAAGCGTGCTCTTGAAAAGGGAATACAACAAGTTGTTTTTGATCGTGGTGGAAACCTCTACCACGGCCGAATTAAAGCCTTAGCCAATGCTGCCCGTGAAGCGGGCCTTAAATTTTGACCCTGCTTTCACCATGACAGAATCAAACACAAAATCTAATTCCAATTCTAAGGAAGTTGCTGCAGCAGATGTTCCAGCAGCAGATGGCCAAGGCCAACAAGGTCAACCAGAACAACAGCAACGACGAAGTGGCGGGAGAGGCGATCGTCGTGGCGGCCGTCGAGATCGTAGGGGACAGGAACGAGACTCTGAATGGCAAGAGCGCGTTGTTCAAATTCGCCGAGTTTCTAAAACTGTTAAGGGGGGTAAAAAAATGAGTTTTCGGGCAATTGTTGTAGTGGGGAATGAGCGTGGACAGGTAGGTGTAGGAGTTGGTAAAGCAGGAGATGTTATTGGTGCCGTTCGAAAGGGTGTGGCTGATGGTAAGAAGCATATTGTTAAGGTCCCTTTAACCCGTAATAGTTCAATCCCCACGTTGTCTAATGGGAGAGATGGTGCAGCTAGTGTGCTTATTCGCCCTGCTGCTCCAGGTACTGGAGTTATCGCAGGAGGCTCAATTCGAACTGTTTTAGAGCTTGCAGGGATTAAAAATGTTCTTGCTAAGCGATTAGGAAGTAAAACTCCTCTAAATAATGCCAGAGCTGCGATGGTTGCATTGGCTAGCCTTCGAACTCACAAGCAAACTGCTAAAGAAAGAGGAATCTCCCTCCAGCAGATCTACTCCTGACTCTTTATGACTATTCGACTCGATTCTCTCAAAGCAAACACAGGAGCTCGCCGACGCAAGTTGCGTAAAGGCAGAGGTATTGCAGCTGGTCAAGGTGCAAGTTGTGGTTTTGGTATGCGCGGTCAGAAGTCTCGATCAGGCCGTCCGACTCGTCCTGGGTTTGAAGGAGGTCAAATGCCTCTCTATAGACGTGTACCAAAGCTGAAGCACTTCCCTTTGGTTAATCCAAAAGCTTTCACTTTGATCAATGTTTCAGCTTTTAAGGAACTTAAAGCTGACAGTACAGTCAATCTAGATTTACTTGTTAAGCAAGGTTTAGTCACCAAGCCAAAGCATCCATTGAAAGTCCTGGGGAATGGGAACTTAAAAGTAAAACTTACGGTTCATGCTTCAGCTTTTACAGCTTGTGCTAGAACCAAAATAGAAGCAGCTGGAGGCACATGCCATTTGTTGGCTTAGAGATAAAACGAAAAATAATCAACTACTTTTTCCCTCTATAATTTATTTGCATCCCAATTTTATTTCATACTCTCTCTACAACAATTCCACCTACTGAATTACATACATGCTCGTTAATCGGGGTCGTAATCCAAGTGCAGCTGAGATTATTTCTCAGTTAATTAGTAACCAAGAACTTCGTGGCCGAGTTCTTACGACTTTGAGTTTGTTGTTGTTAATTCGTTTGGGTATTTATATACCCTTGCCAGCGATTAATCGAGAAGCCTTTCAGAGCTTTATTGCACAAGGAGGACAATTGATTGGTTTTTTGGATATTTTTACAGGTGGAGGAATTTCTACTTTAGGGATCTTTGCACTTGGTATTTTACCGTTTATTAACGCTTCCATTATTATTCAGCTTCTTACTGCAGCCTTGCCTCAACTAGAGGATCTGCAAAAAAATGAAGGCGAAGCTGGCAGGAGGAAACTTGCACAAATTACGCGTTATGTAGCTCTAGGGTGGGGATTAGTTCAGAGTTTGGTTTTTGCTTCAATACTTAGACCATATGCAATAGAAGGTCTGAGTTCATTTGCATTTATTGCCCAAACTGCTCTGGCTCTTGTTACAGGTTCAATGGTGGTGATGTGGCTTAGTGAAATTATTACGGAAAAAGGCATAGGTCAGGGTGCTTCTTTGGTTATATTTTTGAATATTGTAGCCACGCTTCCAAAAGCACTTAGTTCAACAATTGAAAAGGCTCAAACTGGAGACAGGAATGATGTTGTAGGGATAATTGTACTTTCAATTGTTTTTTTGATAACTATAGTTGGCATTATCTTTGTTCAAGAAGGCGCCAGACGTCTTCCAATTGTTAGTGCCAAAAGACAAATAGGAGGCACTAATCTTTTACCTAATCGTCAGAGTTATCTTCCTTTGAAACTTAATGCAGGAGGAGTAATGCCAATAATTTTTGCTTCGGCTTTGATTTTTCTTCCTTTAACAATTGCCAATTTTAGTAAAAATCCTTTTCTAATTAAAACTGCAAGTGCATTAAGTCCAGGCGCTGCAAATCCTTGGCCTTACGCGATTGCCTTTTTTGCATTAATAGTTGGCTTTGCTTATTTTTATGCTTCATTGACTATTAATCCAATCGATATAGCTGCAAACTTAAAGCGTGGAGGAGTGGCAATACCTGGTGTGAGGCCAGGTAGTTCTACTTCAACATATTTATCTGGAGTGCAGAATCGACTTACGTTGTTGGGTGGATTCTTCCTTGGTTCTGTAGCCATTATTCCTTCCGCTGTAGAGAGAGCTACTAATGTCCAAACATTTCAGGGACTTGGTGCTACTTCTTTGTTGATTCTTGTTGGTGTGGCTATAGATACTGCTAAGCAGGTTCAGACCTATGTAATTTCTCAGCGATATGAAGGCTTAGTTCGTCAATAAAATGAATTCCTTTGACTTTCGCGTTTTAAATTACTTAAAAAAATGAAGAAACGTTTATTATTTCTTGGCCCTCCAGGAGCTGGGAAAGGGACACAGGCAAATCTTTTATGCAGTAAACAAAGCCTTTTGCATTTATCCACAGGTGATTTATTGAGAGCTGAAGTTTCTGCTGCAACACCTCTCGGGATTGAAGCGAGTGAAATTATGAACAGAGGAGAACTTGTAAGTGATTCTCTTGTCTTGTCGATTGTTGAGAAGAGGCTTGCTTCTCATAGTAATGGGTGGCTTTTGGATGGTTTCCCAAGAACTCTTATACAAGCAGAGGCTTTGGAGATATTATTAGACAAAATTCAGCAGCCTATTCAAGCTGTTCTTTTAATCAAAGTCGATGATGACATCCTTGTTGAAAGGCTTCTTGCACGTGGTAGGGCTGATGATAATGAGACCGTAATTCGAAACCGACTTGAGATTTATAAAGAAAAAACTTCTCCGTTAGTTGCTCACTACAACAAACAAGGATTGGTTCAGACTATTAAAGGAGATGGGGACATCGAAGCTATAGCTAGTCGCATACAGGAAAGTTTGTGTTGATTGGTGTAGTAATATTATTGTTTGGAAATTTGGAGAGCCACACCCTATGAAGGTGCGAGCCTCGGTTAAAAAAATGTGTGAGAAGTGCCGTGTGATTCGCCGCCACGGTCGGGTGATGGTCATTTGTACCACCCCCAAGCACAAACAACGCCAGGGTTAAATCTCTGGAATTTAAAAGAGAAAGAACATTTGGTATTTACCAAACCATTAATTCTCTCTTTGATTTTCGCCTCCTTTTGGATGGCACCTGTTCCCTTTGATTTATTGCTCAGTGGCAAGGATTGCTGGTGTTGACATACCCCGTGATAAGCGGGTTGAAGTTGCCCTCACCTACATCTATGGAATTGGTCTTACTAGAGCCAAAACCATTCTTGTAAAAGCCGGAGTCAATCCGGATATACGAGTTAAGGATCTAGAAGATGGTGATGTTCAGAAGCTAAGAACAGCAACTGAAGTATTCACAATTGAGGGTGATTTAAGACGCCAGGAGGGTATGGCGTTAAAGCGACTTCAAGATATAGGTTGTGTGCGTGGGCGCCGGCACCGTATGAGTCTTCCCGTTCGAGGGCAACGCACTCGGACTAATGCTCGTACGCGCCGTGGTTCAAGAAAAACCGTTGCAGGTAAGAAAAAATAAGTCCCAAATTCTTTAATTCCTATCCAGACTTTTTAATTCCTAAATCTTTTTTTATAAAAGGCCCCAAATATGGCCACACCAGCTAAGAAAACAGGCTCCAAAAAGACTAAGCGCAATGTCCCAAATGGCGTTGTGCATATTCAAAGCACTTTTAACAACACGATCGTTTCAATCACGGATACCTCAGGCGAAGTGATTTCATGGTCTTCAGCAGGTGCTAGTGGATTTAAAGGTGCTCGAAAGGGAACTCCTTTTGCTGCTCAAACTGCTGCTGAGGCTGCAGCTAGACGAGCACTTGAACAGGGTATGCGTCAAATAGAAGTGCTTGTTCGAGGGCCAGGATCTGGCCGTGAAACAGCTATCCGTGCTTTGCAGGTAGCTGGACTTGAGATCACTTTAATTAGAGATGTCACCCCACTTCCCCACAATGGTTGTCGGAGGCCTAAACGCCGTCGCGTTTGACAAACTCCTATTCCATTAGACCTCAAACTTTTTCAACCCTCTCCCCCGCTTTAGACCGTGCTGCAATACCAGATTGAAAGGATTGATCATCAAGTCGCAGATGATCGTGCCCAAACAGGGATTTTTCTAATCGGACCTCTTGAACGAGGACAAGCAACAACCTTGGGTAATTCTCTGCGAAGGGTCTTAATGGGTGGGCTAGAGGGCAGTGCAGTAACTGCAGTACGCATAGCAGGTGTTAATCATGAATATGCAACTATTCCCGGTGTGCGAGAGGATGTTTTGGATATCCTTCTTAATTGCAAGCAATTATCTGTCAATAGTAGAAGCGAAGAGTTAGAAATAGGTCGTTTAGTTGTAACTGGCCCTGCCGAAGTTAAAGCAAAGGACCTTCAATTCTCTTCTCAGGTTCAAGTGGTTGATGGTAATAGACCAATCGCAACAGTTCATGATGGACATAGCCTTGAATTTGAGGTTCATGTTGAACGTGGAGTTGGGTATAGACCTGTTGACCGTCGTAATGAAGAGACAAGTGCAATTGACTTGCTCCAGATAGACGCAGTTTTTATGCCTGTTCAGCGTGTGAACTTTACAATCGATGAAACCGCTGTAGCTGAGGGGGGGTCTAGTCGTGAGCGGCTTCGTATGGAGGTAGTTACAGATGGCTCTACTACTCCTGACGATGCAATTGCTGAGGCTGCTAATCAGTTGATTGAGCTCTTTCAGCCTTTGGCCACAGTGACTATGGTTGAGGAAGAAGAGCCAGAAGAGCAGCCATCAGCCGAGGCTCAAATTCCATTAGAAGAGCTTAATCTTTCTGTAAGAGCATATAACTGTTTAAAGCGTGCACAAGTTAACTCAGTCTCTGATTTGATGGGCTTTAGTTATGAGGACCTATTAGAAATAAAGAATTTTGGCTCTAAATCGGCTGATGAAGTTATCGAAGCTTTAGAGAGAATAGGCATTTCAATCCCTCAGAGTCGTACTTCCTGACTTTTCTTTTTAACTACATTTCAATCATGCGCCACTTACGTCGAGTGCCACAGCTAGGCCGACCAGCTGATCAACGAAAAGCAATGCTTCGTGGGTTGACTACTCAGTTAATTCGTGAAGGTCGTGTTATTACCACTAAAGCCCGAGCCAAAGCATTGAGAGATGAGGTTGAGAGAATGATTAGTTTGGCTAAAGAAGGAAGTCTTTCTTCACGCCGTCGTGCGATTGGATATATTTACGATAAGCAGTTAGTACATACTCTTTTCGAAAAAGCACAAGATCGCTATGGGGATAGAGATGGTGGATATACAAGAATTGTAAGAACAGTCCCCCGAAGAGGTGATAATGCCCAAATGGCCATCATTGAACTTGTTTAAAAGTTAATAGGCTTCTGATTTGCAGAGCACTTCAGAAAATGTTATCTAGTTCTCTACAAAAGGAAGTTGATAAATTAAGTCTGAGAAGAATTGCGTTAAGTCTTCAATATGATGGTTCTGGTTTTTGTGGTTGGCAAAGACAACCTAATGGGATAAGTGTCCAAAGTGTTTTGGAAGAAGCAATAAACATTCTTGATCCATTAAGACCGGTTAAGGCAATTGCAGCTGGCCGAACAGATTCTGGGGTTCATGCAGCAGGCCAGGTTGTGCATTTTGATTGTTGTGGATCTATTCCAGTCAGTCGATGGGCTTCTGCTCTTAATGGGAGATTACCTAAAAAGATAAGAGTGCGAGAAGCAGTTTTGCGGCCTTTGACTTGGCATGCCTGTTATTCGGCTAAATATCGACGTTATCGATACACCATTTATAACTCATGCATGCCTAACTTGTTCTTATCTCCTTGGAGCTGGCATCGTTATAAATTTCGTTTAGATGAACAATTGATGAGAGTTGCATTGAACGGTCTAACTGGGTTTCACGATTTCTATGCTTTTCAACGTTCAGGGAGCAATCGGCCTCATTCTTATACAACAATTCAAGCTGTTCAACTTGAGCGTTGTGGTGACTTAGTGGTGATTGATATTCAGGCCAGTGGCTTTTTATATGGCATGGTTCGATTATTGATAGGTCAATTAGTTGCATTAGGAGAACATAGAATTAATTTGCAAACTTTTGAAAAACGTTGGAAAGATCGCTTACGCACTGAGGTTAAGGAGGCTGCACCCGCAAATGGTCTTTGTTTTATTCGTGCAGGTTATGAGGAGCCAATTTTCTCTAAGGCAGCTGGTTTTGATGATTTCCCTAGATTCTCTCTCTCTGGAATTGATTCGCCAGCTTCCCCTCCTTGCTAATTAACGTGCCAACGAAACTACTGAATAAAGATCTTTTAGATCTAGTAAATTGATTTCAAAACTTCATCTTCCAATTAAAGCTTTCTGATGAATTCATGAAAGTGTAAAGTGATACCTTGAGCTTTTATTCGGTTTTAGCCCTTAGGGCATCACTGTGAAGTTCTCAAGACCAACCCTTTCGCTTGCGATAGGGGTATTTAGAACCGGCATGCCGGCGAGATGAACAAGACCACAACCCCATCTATTGATTCGAGTAATCGCCAGTGGTATCTGGTAGATGCAGAAAATCAGACTCTTGGCAGACTTGCTACCCAAGTCGCATCTGTGCTTCGAGGCAAAAACAAGCCAGAATTTACCCCTCACCTAGATACAGGTGATTTTGTTGTGGTTGTCAATGCAGACAAGATCAGGGTTACAGGTAAAAAGGCTCAGCAGAAGCTTTATAGGAGACATTCTGGAAGGCCTGGAGGCATGAAAGTAGAGACTTTCAATGCTTTGCAGAAGCGGCTTCCTGAAAGGATTATTGAGAAAGCTATTAAAGGTATGCTCCCTCACAATGCTTTGGGAAGACAGTTGTTTCGCAAACTGAAGGTTTATAAAGGTGCTGATCATCCACATGCAGCTCAGAAGCCTCAAATGCTTAAGCTCGATACCACTGCTTTAGTTCAATGAATAGCTCTCCTAATAACGCTGTTGTTTATCTGGGTACGGGTCGTAGAAAAACTTCAGTAGCTAGAGTCCGTTTAGTTCCTGGGAAAGGAATAATAACTATTAATGGAAGACCAGGTGATCATTATCTGAATTTTAACCCTGCTTACCTGTCTTCTGTAAGAGCTCCACTACAAACTCTTGGCCTTGCAGAATCATATGACGTGCTTGTTAATGTTCGAGGTGGTGGACTAACAGGTCAGGCAGATGCAATAAAACAAGGTACTGCTAGGGCTCTTTGTGATTTATCTGCAGACAATCGCAAGCCTCTTAAAACTGAGGGACATCTGAGTAGAGATCCGCGAGCTAAAGAACGTAGAAAGTATGGGCTTAAGAAAGCTCGAAAAGCTCCTCAATTTTCTAAGCGATAGTGCTTTTGAAGTTTTTTAATTCTTTCAATTCATCATTAATTTTTTCTCATGCCTAAGTCCGATATTCATCCAAAGTGGTATCCAGATGCCAAGGTGATTTGTAATGGTGAAGTTGTAATGACAACAGGGTCCACTCAGCCAGAGATTCATGTGGATGTATGGAGTGGAAATCATCCTTTTTTTACAGGAACCCAGAAGATTTTGGATACTGAGGGTCGAGTGGATAGATTTATGCGGAAATACGGTATGGGTTCCACTTCAGAGAGTTCTGATGAAAAAAAAATATCTTCAGATAAGAATTCCAAGTAACTTTGCTCTAAAGAAACTTGAGCTTCAGAAAATTTTTACCAAAACAATTTAACAAGTATTAGAAGTTGATGGGAATAGACTCTTCAACTCTTAGGGCTAGGCTTGAAACAGCCACAATTAGTTTTAGAAATCTGGAAATGCAGCTTGCAGATCCAGATGTTGCTTCTGACCCTAAACGCCTTGAAAATATCGCACGAGAACGATCTCGTTTAGAGCCTTTGGTATTAGATTATGAGGCTTTGAAGAATGTTGAAAATGAATTAGATGAAACTAGAAATTTATTAAGAGAGAGTAAAGAAGATAAAGATATGGAATTACTAGCTCAGGAGGAATTACAAAAATTAGATACTTTTAAGACTGATTTGTTGAATCGCCTTACTTTAGCGCTTTTGCCACAGGATCCCAGAGATCAGAGAAGTGTGATGTTGGAGATTCGGGCAGGTGCAGGAGGTAATGAAGCATGCCTTTGGGCTGGAGATTTGGCAAGAATGTATGAAAGATATGGACAGCGGATTGGTTGGACTGTTAGCCCTATGAGTTCAACTGAGGCAGATTTGGGTGGATTTCGTGAATTAATTATTTCTGTAAAAGGTAATGCGGTGTTTAGTCAACTTAAATTTGAAGCTGGTGTTCACAGAGTTCAGAGAGTTCCATCCACTGAGTCACAAGGAAGAGTTCATACTTCAACTGCTACTGTTGCGGTGATGCCTGAGGCTGATCCAGTTGAAGTACAAATTGAATCTGGAGATCTAGAGATAAGTACAGCTAGATCTGGCGGAGCAGGTGGGCAAAATGTAAATAAAGTAGAAACAGCAGTTGATTTGCTTCATAAACCCACAGGTATAAGAGTTTTTTGTACTCAGGAGCGCTCTCAACTGCAAAATAGAGAAAGAGCAATGGAGATTTTGCGGGCTAAGTTGTTAGAAATGGAAATTGCAGAAGCTAATGCTAAAGAAAGGTCAGCAAGGCTGGCTCAGGTAGGGACTGGTGATCGCAGTGAGAAAATACGTACTTATAATTACAAAGATAATCGGGCTACGGATCATCGACTGGGGTGTAATTTCTCTTTAGATTCAGTCCTTGAAGGGCAACTAGAGGAATTAATAGACGCGTGTATTGCCGAAGAACAAAGACGGCAAATGCAAGAACTTAGTCAACAAATTGATTCATAACAAGAGATACATTAATTCCAACCGATGACATATTTACTCCACACTTTATAGCGACCTGAATTAATTTGATGGCCTGCCTTAAAGCTCATAATACTTTGAGGTTTAAATGGCTGACGCGTTATGGTCATCCCTGCTTCTTGAGGTGTTTGATTACTTTTCATCACATTGCATCTTAAGCATGCTGTAATGACATTTAACCAGTCATCAGTTCCTCCTCTACTACGTGGAATTACATGGTCAATAGATAGTTCTTTTCCGGTATATCCACAGTATTGACAGCAATTATTATCCCTTTGCAAGATGTTTTTTCGAGTTAATGGTATTTCTCGATAAGGCACACGAACAAATTGCCTTAAGCGAATAACTGTGGGTAGAAGAGTGTCATGTCTTAATTTGTGATTTGAATCCTCTTCCAAGCTTTCTGCTTTCCCCTTAAGCATCAACACCGTGGCACGACGCCAGGTTGTGATATTGAGGGGTTCATAAGATGCATTGAGTACGAGAACTTGGCTCATGCCAGCCCCCTATTTAAGCGGCATGATAGCTACATAATTGAAGGATGCATTGCCGTCATTTAAATGAATCCTCATGCAGAATTTGATCGCCAATAGAGGTGATCCTCATTTCAGGAAGAGTAATCAGCCATTAGTTATGGCTGATCCTCGTCAGCGGGCTTGGATTGAGGTTGAACCCTCTGCGATTGAATCTAACGCTCGAATTTTGAAGAATTTAATAGGGAAGAGTTGTTTATTGATGGCAGTAGTTAAAGCAGATGGATATGGACATGGTTCGGAAACTGTCGCACGTGCTGCACTCCTAGGAGGGGCTGACAATCTAGGGGTTGCAACATTACAAGAAGGAATTGAACTTCGTCAGTCAGGAATAACTTGTCCAATTCTTCTTTTGGGAAACCTTACCGAAAGTCAAGAACTTGAGGCTTGCCTTTGTTGGGATCTAATGCCCACTTTAAGTAGTGCTCGTGAGGCATTGCTTTGTCAGCGGATAGCTAAAGCACACGTACTGCAATTTGACGTACATCTCAAAGTAGATACAGGTATGACTAGGTTGGGCTGTGATTTCAATGATGCATTAGCTCTTCTTGGGTTAATTGATAGTTTTCAAAATGTTGTTTTGAAAGGGGTTTATAGTCATTTAGCTTTGGCCGATGAAGACTCTTCCAAGGTCACCAAACAGCAACAGAAAAAATTTGAAAAGTTGTTGCATGCTTTGTCTCCTCGAAATGAGTCCTGTTGCTACCACTTGGCCAATTCTGCTGGCACTCTCAGGGATAGTTGCCTTCATTACGACATGGTGCGAGTAGGTCTTGCTCTATATGGATATAGTCCAAATAGCAACTGGCGTAATGATTTAGGTTTAAGGCCTGCTTTGGCTGTAAAAGCAAGAGTGACTCTTATACGGGAAGTCCCTAAAGGTGTGGGAGTGAGCTATGGGCATGGTTTTATTACAAAACGTCCTTCACGTTTAGCTGTTGTTGGCATAGGTTATGCCGATGGAATAAATAGAGCACTCTCTGGAAAGATTTCAGCTTTATTTAATAGCCTGCTTATACCCCAGGTAGGCGCGATAACAATGGATCAATTGGTTTTGGATGTTACTGATCACAGTCAGGTGGAGATTGGAAGTGTTGTGACTTTGCTTGGACCTGACGGTGGGAATTGCATAACTCCTCATACTTGGAGTAATTGGAGTGGATCTATTCCATGGGAAGTACTTTGTGGTTTTAAGCATCGTCTTCCTCGAATCGTGATTTGATGTCTTCGAATGCCATAAGAGATGCTTTTTGGGATATTGCTCTTGATAAGGTATGCAGGTCTGGAGAGGTGGCTGAGTGGTTGAAAGCGGCTCCCTGCTAAGGAGTTACAGGAGGCAACTTCTGTCGAGGGTTCGAATCCCTCCCTCTCCGTTGAAAGGTCGTTTAAGCGGGGCTTCTATGTCCCCCTTAAACGATACAAAATCTCTATTGAATTGATTTGTACTGAGTAGTCTTCAGATTTACTAGAACGCTTTTATAAATAGACTTTAACTAATTTTTCTTAGTCGCTTAGGCTTTTTTGTTGCTTTTTAGTAAGGCTTTGGATCTTGCTATTCTTTCTTGGCTTCATCCTTTTAGAAGGTCGATCTTAGAAAGATTTGCAGTTTTTTAAAGCTTCTAATTTGAAATTAATAAGAGCTTTATTAAGAATTTAGATAGGTTCTACTTTTGTATCGCTGTTGTGAGCAATCAATTTCTGAGTAAGGGAATATCAACTCAATTACCGTAGTTAATTTCAAGGATGATGGCTTAGTAATTTTTGCTACTACCAG
>QCFI01000016.1 GCA_003280295.1 Prochlorococcus sp. AG-363-C20
ATACTCTCTTGGAAAATGTTGAAGCAAGTCTTTAACTAATTTTATCTCAAGTACAGCTAGTTTCTCAGCAATCTTTGCTCCAATACCTTTCAATTCAATTAAAGGTGTAGAAAGATTATAAGAACTTAAAGAAGATATGATTTTCTCTTCACTGATAACCTCTTCTTGAAATTTCAATTTTTTTGGCTTAGGCTGTTCTGATTTCTGGAATTGCTTTTTCAAAGCATAAAGGAATTGTCTAGTGTTAGTAACAAGTCGACGTTTTGTATATTCAGATTTAGATGGATATTCTCTAAACTCTCCTGAAATTTCTTCCAACCTTGTATAAATAGTTTTATATTCAGAAAGAAAAGACAAAGAAACTATTTGACGAGACATAAAGGAATTAAATCTTTCATCTCTGCCTAATAAATTCTTAAATTCATGTTCAACTTCTATAGACAAAGCCTTCTGTAAAGGCCTTAACCATGCCTGTAGATCATTTAATTGATCATCAGTTAATTCTTGGGAGTGTTTGTTGGCGATACTTCTGAAGGGTTCTGCCACCAATTCTGATGCATATCATTAGCCAATGAGCGACTTTTCCAATATCTATATTGCCGTGACATTAATGATATTTTTTTTTGGTATTTTTTTAGTTCAACACGACAATTTCTTAGTTGAATATTATCAAATTCTAATTCAGAAGTACGTATTAACAAGCAAATAACATCTACCCCCTCTGAAAAAACAGGGGGGCTCATAGGTACACTAATTCGAAGCAAGTTAGATTCAGAGAACTGGTCGCTTATTTGGCCCAACAAAACAGCCTCTAAAACATTTTCAGGAACTATACTAGTTAAAAGACCTACTCTTAAAAGTTCAATATTTAATGCATGCGATAGATTACGTAGTCTTCTAGTTAAAGCTAAGTCAAATGTGTTAATCCAATCAGCTAATGATTGCGGGTCGTCAGGAAAGTCAATGCCCAATTCTTTTCTCTTTAAGTTACTTTTATCCTGTGTTAATTCTGATTCGTTTTCTACGTTTAATTCTTTATTTATATTACCATTAAAAGCTTCTTTCGCAAGAGAAAAAAGGGAGCTCAATAAATCCAACTTTCTATTTCCTTCTTGATCTTTAAGGGTATTACCACCTAAACCATCTCTTTTTGAATTAATATTAGTCTGATTATTTTTATCAGGAAGAGAGTTTTCATCTAATGAATATTGGTATTCGACTATACCCTCCTCGAAAACTCTATTTACTTTCATTTCATCAGAACAAAACCAATCATCTATTAAAGAAGGATTTGCTATAGGAGGAGTTGTTTCTAAAAGAATGTTTTCTTGAGGTAATTGACTCTCTGAATATTCCAGATTTGAGATTTTCTTTGAATTGTTCTCTGTAGACATTTGATTCTTCGCATTTTCAATTAATATCTCATCTTCTATTTCTATTTGTTTTGCTAAGTCTATTAAGTTTTCAACGGTTAATAGTGAGTTACAAGTACCAACAATAGTATCAACCAACATTTGGAATGTTTTACTTTTTTCTTTTGAGATGGAAAATAAATGGTCTTTCCCTTTTGCAGTTATCAAATTAAGTATTGCATTGCGAACTGAGTTTAAAATAATTGATCTAAGAATCTCTAAATACAATCCATGTGCATGAAAGACAGCTGGTGCTAATTTATTACATTGCTCCTTTAACAGTTCTAGCTGTTTATTTGGATTCACTTCTTTCAAATCGTCATCTCCTCTTGAGTCCAAAATCAACTAACTGATACAGAGGCTACTTCACTTGCAAAATCTGATTTCTCAGTTTCAATCCCCTCACCTAATGTATATCTACTAAATCTACGTACCTGAACATTTTCTCCAATCTGCCCAGCAACTTGTTTAACCAATTCTGCAACTGTTATTGAGCTGTCCTTTATAAAAGGTTGTTCCATCAATGCAAGCTCTTTAAGTCTTTTACTTATCCTTCCTTCTACTATCTTTAATTTTATCTGATCAGGCTTACCAGCAAGATCATCTCGTCCCATTTCAATTGATTTTTCATTCTCTATGACATTCTTTGGGATCTGATCTGTAGTTACATATTCAACATTCGGACAGGCAGCAACCTGCATTGCCACATCCTTTAAAAGGCCTTGAAACAAGTCTCCACGGGCCACAAAATCTGTTTCACAATTTAGTTCTATAAGAACACCAACCCGAGAACCGGTATGGATATAACTACCTATTGCACCTTCCGCTGCAACTCTTCCAGATTTTTTTTCGGCACTAGCAATGCCTTTTTGTCTCAACCATTCTATTGCCTTATTCATATCACCCTCATTTTCAACAAGGGCTTTCTTACATGCCATCATTCCTGCACCTGTCTTGTCACGCAATTCCTTTACGACTTTGGCTGATACTTCCACCATTGGATTTCAAAAAGAATAAGGGAAAACTGCCAATGATGTTTGGCAGTAAAATTTGATGTTAGATAGTGGCTTCAGTTGCCGCCAGAATCTCCACGCTGATCATTAGAGCCATGACGACCTTCATTGATAGCGTCAGCCAATCTTCCAAGAACTAACTGGACAGATCGAACAGCATCGTCATTACAAGGTATTGGAACCTCGCAAAGATCAGGATCACAATTAGTATCAAGCATTGAAACTAAGGGTATATCTAATTTTCTCGCTTCTAAAACAGCATTAGTTTCACGCCGTTGGTCAACTAAAACAACAACATCAGGCAATCTTCTCATTCCTTTCAGACCACCTAAATACTTCTGAAGTCGTTCTAATTCTCTACGTAAAACAGCTGCTTCCTTTTTCGGCCTCATTGCTATAGCACCACTGGATTCCATACGTTCAAGATCTTTCAATCGTTCTATACGAGCTTTCATAGTGGTCCAATTAGTAAGCATGCCTCCTAACCAGCGTTGGTTCACGTAAGAAGCCCCGCATCGTGTTGCTTCCATAGCAACAACCTCAGATGCTTGTTTTTTTGTTCCAACAAATAAAAACCTCTTTCCACTTCTGGCAGCAGTTCTGGTCCATTTGTATGCACTATTCATGCATACAGCCGTTTTAACGAGGTCAATTATATGAACACCATTCCTAGCGCAATAGATGTAGCGCGACATCTTTGGATTCCATCTTCTTGTCTGGTGTCCAAAGTGAGCACCAGCTTCCATCATCTCGGAGAGAGTAACTATAGCCATGTTTTTTAGGGTTTCGGGTTCGCCTCCACCTGACAGGGACACCTGTAAATCAAGTCAAAAAGATTGATTTAAACAAGCATCACCCGAAACGAGCAGGTGTGCGGAATTAGTAAACATATCTAATTTATCAAAAGGAGTCTCAACCTATGCCAATAAAATAAGCTTCTCTAAAGAGTTCTCTAACTCCGATCCGGTTTAAGGCTATCCGAAATAGTTCCATTGCTAGTCCAGCGTAACCTTGACGAATTAAAAAACCTAGTAAAGGTCTAAGACTTCTCTCATTAATGATTCCTCCAAGTGTTAGAAGCTCCCAGAGAAAAAAATGTATCCATGTGAATTGAATAATAAAACGAACACGAAGTGTTGGATGTTTGCGGTAAAAGACCAAACCCATTTTTGCCCGTTCACGCTCGATTCTTATCAAAGAAGGTATTTGTTCTAAACTGAACGGAGGATGCCAGTGATAGCCAATTGCTTGGGGGCATTTTACAAGCCTTACTCCCATTTGCCTCAATCGTTCTCCTAGTTCTAAATCCTCCCAGCCATAGAGATAAAATCCTGTATCAAAAAGGCCTGAAAGCTCTAAAATTTTCTTATCAATAGCAACATTGCCTGTAGCAAAATAAGCCCAAGAAGTATCTTGTAGCTTATAAAGCTCAGAAGTTGGATTATCAAAATTAGCTGTATTAATAACAACACCATAAGTAAAGCAATAACGATCACCTCGGCGCGACCACGTGCGTTGCAAAACCTTTATGTGAGATATCAAAAAGGACCTTGTGACGACGAGATCACTATCTATAAAAATGATCACTTCACCGCGAGAGTTCTCCACGCCACGATTACGCGCCTGAGCCGGTCCTCCATGATCCTGTTCCACTAAACGAACATGAGGAAAAATTGAGGCCTTATGCTTAAGCCAAGAAGGGGTCCCATCTGTGGATCCATCATCAACAACTATTACTTCAAATCCTTCTATTGATGAATCTATCGATTGCTCTTCTAAAGCAAGAAGACACTTTTCAAGAATCGGACGACGATTGTAGGTAGGTATAACGACGCTTACAAACACCTTGGATTTTCATATTTCATAAAACTAACAGTCAATTGAAAAGAAGAAAGAGTTTAAGCAGTAAAAATTTCCTGTGCAGGATTATTTATCACGAACAATCAGTCTGCTGCACCGCCATTGTTTGCGGTTCCAGTAACACCATTTCCTGCCCCTTCACCTCGCCCATCATTTCTCAGTTTGCGCTTTTTAAATTTGCGAGCATACGCACGGTTGCGTTCTTGTTTTTCTTTCTTGAGATTTCTTCGCTTAGCCATGTTTTTTTTTTATCTCTTTAATAATATCAATTCAAGCTATCCAAAGAGGAAGCCAATCTCCCATCCTCCATTTCTAAAAGCCGATCTGCAACATCAAGAATTCTTGGGTCATGTGTGACTATCAAGACAGAGCATGATTGTTCTAAAGCTAATTTCTTTAACAAATCAACAATTTCCCTCCCTGTAATACTGTCAAGAGCTGCAGTTGGCTCGTCAGCTAATAAAAGTTTTGGACGAGCCGCTAGGGCTCTTGCAATAGCAACTCGCTGCTTCTGACCTCCTGAAAGATCCTGTGGAAGCTTGCTCATCTGGTCTTCAAGTCCCACAGCCCTCAGCCACTCACGTGACTGATCACGGCGAGAGCGATATGAAAGGCCTTTTATCAAATCAGCTCCCATTTGAACATTTTGTTCAGCAGTTAGACATCGCAAAAGATTGTGTCCTTGAAAAATCATGCCAATTTGACGTCGCAACATTTGACGTGTGCGACGATCAGATCCCCTAAGTTGGCATCCAAAAACAGATAAATTTCCCTTCTCAATCTTCCTAAGAGCCCCAATAAGTGTAAGCAAAGTTGTTTTACCACAACCCGATGGTCCAGTCAGTAAGACAACTTCCCCAGGCTCTATCTTCATTGTTATGGAGTCAAGAACTTGGCGTCTCATAGAGCCTTTCCCAAACCAATGACTAAGGCCATCAATTTGAATAGAAGGAATGGAATGTTGAGTAGAAATCTTTTTGTTCATTAAAGGAGGAGAAAAAATAATCCTTTAAAAGATTTCAGCAGGGTCAGCATCCACTAAACGACGCATAGCCACCATCGCAGAGCCCATGCACATAAATAAAATCAACCCAAAAACCAATAAAGCTCTATCAAAGTCCATTGCTACCGGTAATTTAGTAGAACTACGAACTAACGCATAAAGCACTTGCGCAGATATATAAGCAGGTAAGTACCCCATTACTGCCAGTAATATCCCTTCGCGCGCAACAACTCCAAGCAAAGTTTTTAGTTGATACCCCATAGCCATCAAAGTTGCATACTCAGGAAGATGGTCACTCACATCGCTATATAAGATCTGATAAACAATTACACATCCAACCACAAATCCCATAGCTGCACCAAGAGTAAAAATGAAGCCAATTGATGTACTTGTCCGCCAATAATTCTTTTCAAAATCTATAAACGCCTTACGTGTTAAAACTTTTACATCTCTAGGCAGACTTTTACTCAAAGAACCTGCTACTACCTCTGAATTAGCACCATTTCTCAACCTGATTAAGCCTATTTCAATACTTCCAGGTGAAGTAGTTGGCAACAATTGTCGAAAAGTCTCGCGACTAGTTACTAAATTCCCATCAGCTCCAAATGATGGACCCAAGGTTACTAAGCCAGCTACTCGAACCCTTTTACCTGCAACCTCTGTCTCAACAGTTCGTCCATTTCTATACCATTTTGCAATCGGTCCAAACTCATGTCTAGAAAGCTCATCAAATAAAACCCTCCCTCGGCTTTTAAGTGCTTGAGCCTTTAAAGCAAAATCAGCATCTTTTAATAATGAATCATTAGGTTCAAAGCCCAACGCAAGAATCGATCTTGTTGAGAGAGTCTCAGGGTTCCTCCAAAGAAGAAAATTCCAATTAATAGGGGTTATACCTACAACATCTCTATGAGCCATGGATTGTATAAGCCTTCTTTTAGGAAAACTACTCATACTTATAGAGCTCATTGAGCGTGGACTCATTAAAACCAAATCTGCATCAAATAATTTATGGACTGTCACACTTGCATCAAACAAACCATCACGAAAACCCAACTGCATAAACATCAAAATTCCCGCAAAACAAATCCCAGCCAATGCAACCAAAAGACGCAATGGCTGCCTCGTAAGTAACAACCAAGACAGAGGAATTCTTCTGTCATTCCAAAGACTAAATTTCACAACAACTGGAATCTAGCTATTACTTTCATACCTGTAAGTTTACTTACACGTCTTGCAGAAGCTGAGTCCAAAACCACTCGAACTTCAACAATTCTTGCGTCAGCATCTCCAGTCGGATCTGTAGATAAAACTCTGCGCTGACTTACTTGAGGGCTAATTCTCTTAACTCTACCCTCTAAGTTCCCAGAAAACCCACCATTCTCACTTGTCAAAACTACGGCCTGACCAATCTTTACTCTATTAATATCTGATTCATATACTTCAATAAGAGCCTCCATTGATTGATTGGCGCCAACCTCTAATACTCCATCTACACCTGGTCGTTCACCCTCTCGAGCATTTATTCGTAGCACTACTCCATCAATAGGAGTCTTTAATTCACTATCATCAAGATCAGATTCCAGTCCTCTTAGTTCTGCTTTTGCTATTTCTTTCTCCCCTTCAAGTCTAACTAATTCATCCTGATTATCTTCTAAAAGTACAAGTGAGGCAGCACCTTCATTAGCCGCAATTTGATAACGTGATATTTGTCTCTTTTGTATCCTGATTTTTGTTCTAAGAGTTTCTATTCGGGCTCGGACTCCTTGCAAATCAGCAATAATTTTAGGTCTATTATCAAAAACCGCCAACACCTGTCCTTCTTTTACAAGATCACCCTCTCTAATTAATAGTTCCGCAATTCTTGGTGTTCCACCAAAGCCACTACTAGGAGCCGCTAATTTTCTAATTTCACCTAAGGGAGACAACTGCCCTAATGCTGCTACTGCTTCTAGCGGTCTTACTACAGCATCAGACAAATTATCAATAGGAGGCTTCTTTGATCTTTCATCAAAGCTAGAAAGACCAAAGGCAATTAAGAAACCCAAGACAGGTAGCAAGGGCCATAGCAGAAACTTTGAGGCTAGGAATTTGATGGGCTTTCGAAAAGAAGTTTTTCTATATAGCGATCCGCCCATTGTGGATTGAACGTTTTCGCGAGAACATTTCTTGTCTTGTGATTGCGTTTCTGTTGTAGGCAATAGAATTTCTGAAAAGCAACCCTCTCAATAGTAGAACCTGAATCGGGCAAATCCGGTTCTAAGACAATTAAAGAATTGACAAGTATTCTCAAAAAATCATCAACAATTTGCAGAAATAGCTTTTCCTCATCTCTCCCTTCAGGACGAATAAACTGTACATATTTAGAAAATATGGTTCCCCACTCTGGCAATTCTCTTATATGTGTGAACTTAGGGTAGGAAAGACATTTCAATTCATTCTGAATATGATGAGGTAAATCTTTAGAAACAGGGGACAGGTCAACTATTGCAGCAAGAATCCCAGCATTAGATGAAACAATATCTACTCCAAAAATTGGAATGTCAAACCTTGGCTCAGGGAAAAATACACAATGCAAAATTTCCAAACCTGGGCCTAGCCTGGCACGCTCCAAATGAATTTTTCTTATTCCCCTAGCCCGATGCAATTCATTTTCTATAAACAAATCTCCACCTTCAAACTCACCTTTAATATTCATTAAATCTGGCTCTAATTCTAATAGGCTCAAGCCAAGTAAACTTGATCTTCTAATTCTTATTAGACTTGCTATGGACTCCAAAAAAGGGTGAAGTCTTTGGCCACTTTTGTGGGAATTAAACAACACGACAGCAATAAGGATCAGAATAGGGCTTTGATAGGCAACTCTGACGATCTCAATACAAGGACCTCAGCTCCATCATTGGACTCTTAATAACAAAGCCCTTTGTGTCATAGCACCAATGCCTGACACACCTTTGACATGCATTGATCTCTGGATTAGGGCAGGTAGCTCTAATGAGGAAGCAGGAGAGGAAGGACTTGCACACTTTCTGGAACACATGGTCTTCAAAGGAAGTACATGCCATGGGACAGGAGAATTTGATCGGAAAATTGAAGCACTTGGTGGTAGTAGCAATGCTGCCACTGGCTTTGATGATGTGCATTTTCATGTACTAGTACCACCAAAAGTAATCGCTCCTGCACTTGAACTTTTACTTGATCTTGTACTAAAACCTGCTCTGCTTCCAGATGCCTACTTAATGGAAAGGGAAGTAGTTCTGGAGGAAATTGCACAGCACAACGATCAACCAGAAGAAAAAGTATTTCAAGAGCTTTTAAGCACTTGCTGGGCCAACCATTCTTACGGCAGGCCAATTCTTGGATATAAAAAAAGCCTAACAGCAAGCAGCCCAGCTCAAATGAGAGATTTTCATAATCGTCTTTATAAAGGACAAAACTGCTGCTTATCAATTGCAGGAACCATCCCAAACAATATTGAAGCTCTAATTGAAGGTAGCTTGCTCTCGGAACTGGGGAACTATTCAACTAGAGATTCAACTACTAAGGAAACTTCAAAACTTATCTTTCAAAAAACTCGTAAAGAGTTTGAAATTTCAAGATTAGAATCAGTGCGATTATTAATGGCTTGGCCTATAGCACCTGCACATGAACAAGTAATTATTATGGGAGCTGATATAGGAACCTCATTACTTGCCGAAGGGCGCCGAAGTCGACTTGTGCAACGTCTCAAAGAAGATCTTCAAATCGTCGAATCTATCGATATGGAAGTTACTGCCCTAGAAGAGGGTGGACTAATATTACTTGAGGCATGTTGTAAAGAAAATGATTTGGAGCGTGTAGAGAAAGAAATCAACCTCGTACTTAAAGAGAGTCTCATTTCTCCGCCAAAAGAACAAGAACTAAATCGAGCTTGTCATTTAGTAAAGAATGGATTTTGTTTCAACCTAGAAGCAGCTAGCCAAGTAGCAGCTTTAGCTGGTTCACAAACTCTTTGGCATCGTCCTCAAGACCTACTTACACCTCTAAAACACATCGATTATTGGTCATCTTCAAAGTTAAAAGATGAAATTTTCATGCAATTACAACCTGAGCTTAGTTGCACATTAATTGCCAAACCTAGTCAAATTCAATCATGACTCCCCTCAATATCACTCTAGATCGAGTTAATGTACCAGGAATATTAGTAGCCAAAATCTGGATTAGAGGAGGGAGCAAAATAGATCCCATTGGCCAAAAAGGAGCACATCAGTTGCTAGGTTCGGTTATTAGTAGAGGTTGTGGTCCATATAACAATATTGCCATAGCTGATGTCATAGAGGGTTCTGGAGCTGGGCTGCGTTGCGATACTCATGAAGACGGACTACTCATAAGCCTTAAATGTTCTGATAAGGATGCTGATCGTCTACTTCCTATGGTTGGACTAATGATCACCAATCCACATCTTGACTCAGATCAAATCAAACTTGAACGTGACTTAAGTATTCAAGCACTACAAAGACAGAAAGAAAATCCCTTTCAATTAACTTTTGACAAATGGCGTTACCTTGCCTATGGAGACGGTCCATATGGACATGATCCTCTCGGGTTAATAGAAGACGTAGACAAACTATGTCGCAAAGATCTACTACCTCTTGCAGAGGCGTTAGCCAACGGAGAACAGATCCTCGCTATAGGTGGAACATTTCCAGACGATTTAGGAAAGCGGCTTAAGGAGATTGAACCTTTTAATCAATTAATTTCCAAAAGCAATAAGCGATTTCCAATTACTAATAAAAGTGGTCTGAGGAGTAGCCAAAATTGTGATCATTCAACTATTAGCCTTCAAGCCGAAACTACAGGTCAAATTGTATTAATGCTTGGTCAAGCAACTATCCCACATGGTCATAAAGACGCCATAGCACTACGTCTACTAAGTTGCCATCTTGGGTCAGGCATGTCGAGCATTCTTTTTAGAGAACTCCGAGAGAAGCATGGTGTTGCATACGATGTTGGTGTACATCACCCCACTAGAGAAGGTGCAGCGCCTTTCTTACTACATGTATCTACAAGTGAAGAAAAAGCCATGCTTACTCTCAAACTTTTACAAGAAATTTGGGAACAAACTAAACAAATACCATTATCGGAAAAAGAGCTAGAACTAACACGTGCAAAATTTCGAGGACAAATCGCACATGGATCTCAAACAATTAGCCAACGTGCAGAAAGGAAAGCTCAATTGTTAGGACTACATCTAAAACCTAACTTCGATATCCTGAGTCTTGAATCGATTGAATCAATAACCAGCCAAGATTTACAAGCTACTGCTCAACGCCATCTAAACGCGCCATTACTTAGCTTATGTGGTCCAGGAGCCACAATTGAAAGGCTCGCAGGTATTTGGCATCACTAAGCATTTTCATCCAAGTAATTAAGCCTCAGAAATGCATTCATCGTCTTTAAGAAAATCCTTAGAAAGGTGTTTAATTGGAATCAAAAAAATTCCACGCCTGAAACGTACTTTCGCGACATCAACCTCACTCAACCCCACAACTTCTCCAATTTCATCTGAAGCAACCAGATCTGGTGGACGAAGCATTGACATTGGATCTGCTGTCCTTAAGTAAGACAAAGGTATTTTTAAAAAAACCTTGTCACCAATAGAAAAATCCATACAAGCTAGTAATTAACTCTTTCCTACTGCAGGATGGTGATAGTTGTATTCCGTATGTGCGGGCATTGGTTATTTGGAGTGGGGCTCTAGCAGGTCTCATGATGATCCTAGTAGGGGGTTTAATCCCTTCAGCTCTAATCATTCCAGGCTTAAACCCTCCTTCCCAAATTTTAAACTTGCCCAGTACATGGCAAGTTCCATCTCTATTGCTTTCAGCTCTTGTTTGCGGCCCGAGAGCAGCTGTAATAGCATCGGTTGCTTATATAAGTATTGGCCTTTTCCATTTACCAGTTTTTCATGGTGGAGGAAGTTTCAGTTATTTAGGGACTCCTAGCTTCGGATATTTAACTGGTTTTATACCTGCTGCTTGGCTAACTGGGCGACTTGCACAAAGAATTTATATTAATGATTTACTTTACTTAACCCTTTGTGCTTGCGCAGGAGTAGTAACACTTCAATTGTGGGGCATGGTTTATCTAATTATTGGATCTGCAATAGGCAACTGGCCGGATTCACTCCCAGAACTTCTTTTTAGCTATTCCTTTGCCCCCCTACCAGCTCAAATCACTCTATGCCCAAGTGTAGGAATTCTCTCTCTTGGCCTGAGACAAATACTTTTTATCGAATGAAAAGAATTCTACTGAAACGAAAATCTCTATTCCTTATAAGCTTTGCTGTGATTTTTGTGGATCAATCAAGTAAGTTCTTTGCAAGTTATTTACTTGATTTCAATTCCTCTATAACACTAATCCCTCACTTAATTCATTTAAATCTAGTTAAAAATACTGGTGCCGCATTTAGCTTGTTCAGCCAATCTGGGCAAATCTTAGGCCTTCTTAGTTTTTGCGTATCTATTGGGCTTACTCTCTGGCTATTAAAAAGCAAGCCTTTACCAATTTGGAAGGGCCTTGGCTTAGCTTTTCTATTGGGAGGCTGTATAGGAAACGGATTGGATCGTTGGCGACTTGGATATGTTAATGATTTTATTGAATTAGTCCCAATAAATTTCCCGATTTTCAATGGTGCAGATATTGCAATCAATATTGCAGTGATATGTTTACTCATAGAAACTATGAATAAATCCAATAGTCACAATCCCTCTTAATCTCCAAAATCTATGAAACATCACCATGCTTGCCTCACATAAAAAATAGGAATGCAATTATGAATCGTCATAAATTACTACTTTATTTTTGTGGAGTCTTTTCTGTCCTTCTAATAGTTGGAGGTCTGTTAGGAGCAACCATTCGATTAATTAATGAACTCCGCTATTCACTGGAATACTTTCTTCCTTACTGGCTAGTAAGTCCTATCCTTCTTATTGCAGGAGGTCTTCTTTTAACTCTCCTCATACAGATAGGGTGGCCCTGGTGGCAGAAGATTCTTAAAAAACGTTCGGAGAAAAATAGAAAGACTAATCATAACCATATTATTTCTCAAAGCCGCCAACAAGCAGCTGAACAAAGCTTGGAAAGTATTGACCGAATATTAGAAAAGTTGAAAGACAATATAGCAACAGAAGGCCTTAAACAAGAAAGAGAGCGTGTTGGGAATGAGCTCGCTAGGGGAGATCTTGTAGTGGTTATTTTTGGGACTGGCTCGAGCGGAAAAACATCACTTATTAGAGCAATGCTTAATGAAATAGTTGGTAACGTTGCAGCTAAAATGGGTTCTACTAAAAGCTGTGAAACATATCGACTACGCCTAAAAGGTTTAGATAGAGGACTTCAATTAATCGATACTCCTGGCATCCTTGAGACCGGAAAGGATGGGTATAGCCGTGAGAAAGAGGCACGTCTACGTGCCAGTCAAGCAGATCTTATGATAGTAGTGGTCGATAGTGATTTACGCAAAGCTGAATTTGAAGTAATAAAAAGTCTTGCCAATTTAGGCAAACGACTTTTGCTTGTATTAAACAAATGTGATTTACGTGGAGAGGCAGAGGAGCGTAAACTCCTTGCTCTATTACGGGGTCATTGCAAAGGCTTACTTGAACCAGCCGATGTAATACCAGCTTGTGCTTCCCCACAGTCAGTTCCTATGGAAGGTGGGCATCCATGGCAACCCCCTACAGAAGTAGACAAGCTGTTACAGCGACTAGCGAAGATTCTTCATGAAGATGGAGAAGAACTTCTAGCAGACAATATACTTTTGCAATGTCGTAATCTTGATGATAGAGGGAGAGACCTACTTGACAAGCAAAGAAGGAACGCAGCTAAAAACTGTGTAGATAAATATAGTTGGATAAGTAGTGGATTAGTCATAGCAACCCCTCTCCCAGGAGTAGATCTTCTAGGGACTGCTGCCGTAAATGCACAAATGGTCTTAGAAATAGCACGAATATATGGAGTACAACTCACCAGAAGTAGCGCACAAGAACTAACTCTTTCAGTGGGACGCACATTGACTGGATTAGGAGTAATAAAAGGCAGTGTGGAACTAATTGGCTCGACGCTAAGCCTCACACTTCCAACCTATATCGTAGGTAGGGCTTTACAAGGTGTTGCTGCAGCTTGGCTCACTCGAATAGCAGGTGCCAGCTTCATAACCTACTTCCAGCAAGATCAAGACTGGGGGGATGGAGGAGTTCAAGAAGTTGTACAACATCACTACGATTTAATTCGACGTAAATCATCATTAAAGAAATTTATGGAAATAGCCTTTCTGAGAGTGGTAGAACCTCTTCAGAAAAATCACCAGCGGCAACTACCACCTCGCCCAGGGCCTCGGGAGGGGGAGGGAGCATCGGGCCACGAGCATCTAAGGCAGTAATTAAAAGCAAGTAAATAATTGCTATTGCAATAGAAAAAGTCCCCGTAATTATTGCAACCCAACGGCCTTTTGTGTTCAACCCACTCATAAGATCAAACTCCCACAGACTGATTCAACAACTTGGCTAGTTTCCTTAGATGAATCAATTGTGTATGTGGGTTGCCCATTACCGCTTTAAGGTAATAAACACCATTAAGTAAAGGTCTTGAAAGCAGAAACTTATGAGCCAACAATCTTTGTCGAGTATCTATAGACCATCTAACTGATTGACTCTGATTAAAATTCTTTGGAGTAAAAGAAATCAAATGTAATGGTCCTGTTTTCACCATAAGTTTAGATAAGTCAATTTGTTTCTCGAAATATTCACGTCGATGAATTGAACCATCCAATAGATCTTCTATACCTTTCTCACCAAGTTGACGTAATCCAAGCCACAGTTTTAGAACTTCAGCTGGTCTTGTACCTTGCAGACCCATTTCACCACCATGAGCCTCCTCCCCCCATGCTGGTTCAATATATGGCAATCCAGTAGTAAAAGTTGAAATCAGATCTGATCGATTAGCCACAAGCAACAAAGAAGATGTTTTAGTAATTCCTAGTAACTTCTGAGGGTTAAGAGTAATTGAATTAGCAAGCGAAAGTCCATTAACCAAAGAAGCAGTTTTTTGTGAAAGTCCATAGATACCACCTATAGCACCATCAACATGAAGCCAGAGGCCTTCACGAACACACAGATCTTTCAACTCCACTAATGGATCAATTGCGCCACGAACAGTTGTTCCTGCTGTTGCAACTACCGCAAAGCACTTTTTCCCTTCAAATCTAAGTTTTTTTAATTTAGTCTGAAGAGCTTCAATTGATATTTGACCTTCAGGATTCGTAGTTATATATTGAAGAGCACTTGATTCGAGACCCATCACTCGAATCGCCTTAGAAAAGCAAACATGTGAATCTTCACTAGCTAAAACCACAGCATCTGAATCATTCTGTAACCCTGAATGATGACGAGCTACAACTAATGCCATTAAATTGCTAAGAGTTCCCCCACTTGCAGCTACTCCACCAGATTGAGTAGGCATACCAAGACGTTCGGCGAACCATTTACAAAGCAATCTTTCCAACCTCGAAAGACTTGGAGAAAGTTCTTCTGCTAAAAGATTGTTATTAAGCCCAGCACAAATTAAATCTGCAACTATCGATGCAGTTAGAGGAGGTGGATCTAAATGCGCGAGTGATCCAGGATGAGATGGCTGATATGCACCTTCCATTACCAATTGAAGGTCATCCAATAAAGACTCTTTGGAAAGGCCTTCTAGTGCAGGTGCCACTTCTGGCATCACGCTTAAGGACGGCAATGGGCCACTTTGACCTGCTTTTGCAAGCCAAACACAAAGACGTGAGCAAGCCTCTTCAAGAAACGATTGCAACTCAAGATCTAAATGATCTGGTGAAGCAAACGGCTCTAATGAAGCATCTGGCTTTATATGTGTATTACCAGCCAAGAGCTAAAAAAGAACAAATTTCATTGTCACTCTTAATGGCATTGTTTGATCAAGCATTTCATCAGAGATAAAGCATTGTCGAAACCTATTCAGCTAAGCACAATCCAATGTCAAGAATGGATGTCAAGACTGATTAACAGAGCAAAACGAATAGGACTAATTGGGGAGATACCTGTAAGTGCAGTAGTGCTTGACGAATCAGGCCATTGCATAGGGTACGGGAGCAATGACAGAGAACGGAAGAAAAACCCCTTGGGTCACGCAGAGATCATGGCACTTAGACAAGCCGCTTTAATTAAAAATGACTGGCGCCTTAATGAGTGCACTCTGATAGTCACATTAGAACCTTGTCCGATGTGCACTGGTGCTCTAATCCAATCCAGAATAGGACAAGTCATATTTGGGGCAAAAGATCCAAAACGTGGTGCCCTAGGTAGCGTACTGGACCTATCTAAAGATAAAAGTGCTCATCACAAATTAATTGTCAAAGGTGGAGTATTAGAAAAAGCAGCAGGAGATCAACTTAAAGAATGGTTTAAACATCGTAGGGAAGCCTTTATCGAAAGCGAGGTAACTCAGTTTCAAAAAGATTAAGGATGTTATCAACGTTCTCAGATGTTGAGTTATATCCCATCAATCCAATTCTCCAAACTTTTCCAGCCAGCACCCCTAATCCTCCTCCTATTTCAATTCCATGATTTTTTAACAAATGCAGAGTAAAAGCTTTGCCATCAACTCCTTTCGGGATTTGAACAGTTGTTAGGGTTGGCAAGCGAATCTCCTTCTTAACGTATAGATCTAAACCCAATTTTTCAAATCCTTCCCATAGTCTCCGTGCATTCAGCTGATGCCGATTCCAAGCATTTTCCAATCCTTCTTCAGATAAAAGGCGAAGAGCTTCTCGAATACCAAAATTCATATTTACTGGTGCTGTGTGGTGGTAAACACGATCACTACCCCAATATTTGTTTAATAAAGAAACATCCAAATACCAATTAGGGACTTTCCCTAAACGTGAATTAAGTTTTTTTTCAGCCCTTGGGCTAATTGTGAATGGACCAAGTCCAGGGGGGCAACTCAAACCCTTTTGACTACAACTATATGCAAGGTCAATCCCCCATGCATCTAAAAATAGTGGCACTCCCCCTAAAGAAGTAACTGTGTCAAGTAGAAAAAGGCAATCATATTTCCTACATAGATCTCCAATACCTTCCAATGGCTGACAAACACCAGTTGATGTTTCTGCATGAACCATGGCCAAAATCGAAGGCCGATACTTAATCAATGCAGATTCAATTTCTTCGATTGAAAAGGCCTTCCCCCATTCCTTTTCAATCGTACTAACTTCAGCCCTGTATCTATCTGCCATGTCCACCAATCGATGGCCAAAATATCCCTTTATAGCAACTAAAATCTTGTCTCCTGGTTCCACAGTATTGGCAATTGTTGCTTCCATAGCAGCACTTCCTGTGCCACTCATAGGAAGAGTTAAGCGATTGTCAGTCTGCCAAGCATACCTAAGTAACTCTTGGACCTCGCCCATTAGGTCTATATAAAAAGGATCTAGATGTCCAATTGGTGGCAGTGCTAATGCCTTTAAGACATCTGGATGCGAATTGGATGGACCCGGCCCAAGCAAAAGCCTGTTGGGAACAGATATTGACTCAAAAACTTTGTGATGGTGTTGAGCAACAGGAGGAAAGGTCTGTGTTGTCACCAAGGACCTGGTCGAAGTCATTTAATTAATGAGCCTAAACAGGCATGCCTAATGCCGCGAAAGATTTTTGAAAGATTGCAATGGAATGGCTCACTATCTAAATAAAAGATTTCAAGAATTTTTGAACAGTAAAAGCAAAAAATTTAGAAAAGTAAGTAAGGAGAATCCAAAATAGTACTTATTGATACAAAAGTAGTTTTAACCCGTACTAGCTTTGGTGATTAAAGCTACTAGTGTCGCTACATTCTCATGGGCAAATCTCCCCAGGACGTCCTCCGCCAAATAAAAGATGGAAACATTCAGCTAATTGATCTGAAGTTCACAGATCTACATGGGAAGTGGCAACACCTAACTGTCACCTCAGACATGATTGATGAAGAGGCCTTTAATAGTGGCCTTGCCTTTGATGGATCATCAATCCGCGGCTGGAAGGCAATCAACGAATCAGACATGGCAATGGTCCCAGATGCCTCGACTGCCTGGATAGACCCTTTCTACCGACATAAAACATTGAGCTTAATCTGCTCAATTCAGGAACCACGAAGTGGAGAACCCTATTCACGATGCCCAAGGGCACTAGCACAAAAAGCTCTAAAACATCTTGCAAGTACAGGTCTAGCAGACACAGCTTTTTTTGGAGCGGAACCCGAATTTTTTATATTTGATGATGTCCGTTATAACTCCAGTGAAGGTGGATGCTTCTATAGCGTTGACACAATTGAAGCGCCTTGGAATACAGGAAGGAATGAGGAAGGAGGTAACCTCGCTTACAAAATTCAAATCAAAGAGGGATATTTTCCTGTAGCTCCTAACGACACGGCCCAAGATCTCAGGTCAGAGATGCTTCTTCAAATGGCAGAACTCGGCATTCCTATAGAGAAGCACCACCACGAAGTGGCTGGAGCAGGTCAGCACGAACTCGGCATGAAATTTGCTGAACTTATTAATGCTGCTGACAATGTAATGACATACAAATATGTAGTAAGGAATGTAGCCAAAAAATATGGGAAAACAGCTACTTTCATGCCCAAACCAGTTTTCAATGATAATGGAACTGGAATGCATGTACATCAAAGCCTCTGGAAAGGAGGGCAACCTCTTTTCTTTGGAGAAGGAACTTATGCAAATCTTTCTCAAGAAGCACGATGGTATATAGGTGGGATTTTGAAACATGCCCCATCTTTTCTCGCATTTACTAATCCAACTACTAATAGCTATAAACGACTTGTCCCAGGATTTGAAGCTCCAGTCAATCTTGTCTATTCCCAGGGGAACCGTTCTGCAGCAGTTCGAATACCTTTAACAGGTACAAATCCTAAAGCTAAGCGATTTGAATTCCGCCCTGGTGATGCAATGGCGAATCCTTATCTAGCCTTCAGTGCAATGATGATGGCTGGCATAGATGGAATTAAAAACAAAATCGACCCAGGTGATGGTGTTGATGTTGATTTATTTGAACTTCCAAAAGAAAAACTTGCAAACATTGCAACTGTTCCATCCTCATTGAATGGAGCACTTGAGTCACTTAAATCAGACCACAATTACCTCACAGAAGGAGGGGTATTCACTAATGACTTTATAGAAAATTGGATCGATATTAAATACGAAGAAGTTCAGCAATTACGTCAAAGGCCTCACCCTCACGAATTTGTTATGTATTACGATGCCTAAAAAAAATCCTAATATTTTTGATAAGTAAAGAAACAAAGGCCTTTCTTTTCAATGATAGGCCTTTGTCAATAAATAAATCTCAATTCAAAAATATATTTCTAAATTATTAGCAATATTCCATTTTGATCAAGTAATTTCAAATAAACATTTTTTAAAAAGGATGTCCAAAAAGCATACTTTCCTATTAACATGTGCTTTAATAATTCTTACAAGTCTCATCTGTATAAAATACTTTAACAATAGCAATACTGAGAAAGAATTATATGAAATTAACAGATCTCTCGAAAGAATTGAAATGCAAATGCGCAATACTGACAACATAAATGTATGCCTAGAAGCAAGGAAAACTATACAATTAATCAAAAAAAATATTAAAGGTCTAATGATCCTTGAACCCAACTATAACTGGCTAGAGATTCAAGAAGTCCTTCTTGAGCTAGAACGAAAACATTGTTCTATAGGGAGTCCAAAACAATAAGTAAATCAATTTAGAAGAAAAATTGAATCTATTAGTTAAGCTACTAAGAGAAGGGATCTAATACAGTTCAATTAATAAAGTATTTCGCAACAAATTTAAAGCTGCCCTGCCAATATAGAATCTTGCCAAGTCAAAAAAACAATACAACTATTCATGGGAGAGCCAAATCTTACAAAACTTGCTTATCAAACCCTTCAGAAAGGTAAAGGTCTTGCTGGTTTGGCTCATAAACAACTCAGCTCAAAGTTATTGGAATTACTAGCCCCAGATGCCATACCAGAAACAAAAGCTATCCCTTCTGAGCTCCTTAAAAAAATACGTAGCTCGATGGCTTCACTAGAAAAGTTAGACTGGCAAGAAGCTGAGCAAGGTTTATATCCTAAAAGTCAACTTTTCGATGCACCATGGCTTGAATGGGCTGCAAGATATCCGTTAATTTGGCTTGATATGCCTTCTACTTGGCTGAGACGTAAATACAAAAAAACTAGAGAAATACCGTCTAAAATAAACAAAGAACTATATCCAGACTATTACCTTCAAAACTTTCACCACCAAACTGATGGATACCTAAGTGACCATTCTGCAGAGCTTTATGATCTCCAAGTAGAAATACTCTTCAATGGGACTGCAGATTCCATGCGGAGAAGGATTATTAAACCACTAAAAAGTGGGCTAAAAACATTCCTCCACAAACCACAAGGGAGCATAAGAATACTTGATATAGCAACTGGTACAGGTAGAACTCTTATGCAAATTCGAGGAGCTTTTCCTGAAGTCGAGTTATTAGGCATCGATTTGTCAGGGGAATATCTACGTCAAGCAAGTCATTTCCTAAACAGTAGAGGGAAAAAGTTTGCGCAGCTCATAAGGGCAAATGCTGAAAAAATACCTTTTCCTAATTCAAGTATGCAAGCGTTAACTTGCGTATTTCTTCTACATGAACTACCTCGGAAAGCCAGACAAAATGTAATAGATGAATGTTGGAGAGTTATTGAGCCAGGGGGAGTCTTTGTTCTAGCTGACTCTATTCAAATTGAGGATTCCCCTCAATTTTCAGTAATCATGGAGGACTTTCATAAGATATTTCATGAGCCATATTATAATGACTATATACATGATAATATTAAAGAGAAATTAATAAAATCTGGCTTTATTTCCATAACATCCCAAACACATTTTATGACACGTGTTTGGACTGCAGTTAAGCCTTCAAATAAAGCTAATTAGATAAATAGATCAATACTCTTTATTAAATTATCAAGATATCATTAAGACCAAAGCATAATCTAAAAGATAGGACGAAAGAAAATTCCTAAAAATTAATTTTGTCAATTAGCATCAAGGTTAAACCATATGAATTAATCACTATTTCTCAAATATGACCAAATCAAAATGGCCTCCAAACGCAAAAGAACTTTCTATTAGACTCCATGACAAACTAAGTCTTGATCACCATAATTGGCACCAACTCAAAGGCAATCCAAATAGAAGAGCTGCAGAATTACTTTCTGGCGCATTAATTCAACTGCTTTCTGACGGGAACATATCAGAGATAGAAAGTCTTATTGAGCAATCTATGCGTTGGCTCAAGAAGGAAGTAAAGGCTCCAGCTTGTCCTAATCAACAACAATGATTGAACGTCTAGAAGCGAGTTGAAGACGATTACCTCTTCGACTCCATCGAACATCATCAAAGCAATGATGGATTAAAAATAGACCTCGACCATTATTTGCATCAACTTGAGAAGGTAAACAAGAACATCTTTCATTTAAAGGGATTCCCTTCCCTTCATCTTGAATCTGCCAGATAAACCAATTTGGAGTAAGTATCCGACGCACCCTTAATGATTTATTTGGGTCTCCAGCATTCCCATGGCGAACAGCATTGACAAGAGCTTCATGAAGACCTAATTCAATTTTATCTGTAGTTTCACTCTTACCAATCGGCTCCAATAAAAGCTCAATAAGTGATGAAAGCTGAAGAGTTGAAGGGAAAATATAATCAGCCCATCGAAATTTCTTCGAAACAAGAAAATTCCTATAAGAAAAAAGATGCTGAACAGCTTTTAATGAGCTGGGTAGCATCATGCCTGCCGTAACCTTCTAAAAATTACTTGGTAAAGTTTTCAATTTAAATATAATCAAAGAGAAAATTTTACCTATTTGCGAGATGTAAATGCTGGATGCGACAAAAGGGCATCCATGAGCCTTACACCACGAAGTTGATTTATCAAAGGCATATGCCCCTCAGGAGCTTCAATTGTCCAAGTGAAGGCCTTTGGGTATCTAGTCCAAACACCACCTTGTTTCCAGCCAATCCTAGGCCATAAACGATCATATCGCCCTCCTAGAGACTTCAATAGACGAGCTTGTATAGAGAATCCAAACCTTCCTTGGGAATAGGCTCCCCAGAGCCTGTCTAAAGTAATTAAATCAACTGAAGGGATAGATTCAACCTCGCTAAAATATATGTAGCCTCTTGATTCAGCTGCTGGACCTGCTAATTGACGCAATGTAGAACTAGTTAAGCGATCAGCCTCTTCAAAAGATTCAGAAAGAAGAGCATGTTGAAAAGGTCCATAGTCAATCCCTTTTTCAGAGTGTGCTTTAAACCATCCAGTCCAATCAGAAGGAAATAATTTTAAAAGACTATCAGGATGATGCCTTTTTAAGACCTGCAAAATCCATCCCGCGGCCCAATCCTCACCCTCAGGGTCAAAAGAAGACAAAGCAACTTTACCCAACTTAGAAATCTCTTCAGCACGGGCCTCTATAGAATTTAAAAGGCCACGTCGTTTCCTTGATGAACCACTGGAGAATTGCTCTAACAACTCTTCAATGCTGATTTGAGTTGAATGGGATTTTTCAGAAGGCATGAATAGCTACCGGTCTCTGATGTCATGACCAGGCCTTCGCCCACTATGTCAGATATTGAGCTCCAAAGAGATCTCTCAATTAGAAAATTCCGAGAAGCAAATGGACCTATCCTCGACGTAAGAAGTCCTATTGAGTTCAATCAAGGACATTGGCCTGGAGCAATCAACCTGCCATTATTTAACGATGATGAAAGAACCGCAATAGGAAAGGCCTATAAAAAGGAAGGAAGACAAAAGGCAATTCTCATAGGACTTAAATCCATAAATCCAAAACTAATAGCTTTTAAAAAGGGTTTAGAAGATCTCGCCCAAACCCGATCGAATACTTTTAAAAAAACAAAAAGTATTCCTTGCCTCAGGATTTATTGCTGGAGAGGAGGAATGCGTTCAGCAAGTGTAGGTTGGTTAGCCAATTTTCTTAATTTAAGGCCTATAATCCTTAAGGGAGGGTATAAAAGTTATCGAAATTGGACACTCCAACAATTTCAAAAAGAATGGCCACTGAGGCTTCTTGGAGGAAGAACAGGGACTGGAAAGACAGATCTTCTTTTATCAATAGCAAGAAAAAATATTTCTACCATAGATTTAGAAGGGCTAGCGAACCATAGAGGCAGTAGCTTTGGAGGACTTGGACTTCCTCTACAACCAACTTCAGAACAATACGAAAATTTAATTGCCGAGAATCTAGAACTTTGCAGCACAAATATGGATAAAGGTATATGGCTAGAAGCAGAGAGTGCAAATTTAGGTCGATGCAGAATCCCAAATGAACTATTCAAACAAATGAAAACAGCTCCTCTTCTAGAAATACACAGATCAAAGAACGAAAGAATTAATCAGCTAGTAAAAATCTATTCTGTCAATAAAAAAAACGACCTGAAAGAAGCAACGTCACGTATAAGTCGACGGCTTGGTCCACAAAGAACAAACCAAGCACTACAAGCAATAGAAGAAGGGCAATGGGAGCAAGCATGCTTAACAATGCTCGAGTATTACGATCGCTGCTACGACTATGAGCTAAAAAGATCCTCTAAAAGAAAAACAATTGATATAACAGGATTTACAGCAGATTTAGCCGCTGTCAAACTTCTTGATGATGGTCATATCAGCTGAAGGTCTTCAACCACATGACACATATCCTTTTACCTATTATTTAACTTTCGCAGGACTCCATGGCTAAATCCAACTCCGTAGCAACGATTCAATTCTTTCGGGGTGTAGATGAACCTGCTGTACCTGAGATACGTCTGACAAGAAGTCCAGATGGTAGAACTGGTAAGGCTTACTTCGTATTTGAAAACCCTGAGGCCCTTACAAAAGAAGCTATAACTGAACTAAAAGGCATGCTTTTAATTGATGAAGAAGGAGAATTAACTACTAGAGACGTGAATGCTCGCTTTATTAATGGAGAGCCAAGTGCCCTAGAAGCCACCTATACCTGGAAGTCAGAAATAGATTTTGAAAGGTTCATGCGTTTTGCGCAAAGATATGCAAAAAGCCATGGTCTGGGTTATACCGAAAAATCATTAAAGAATTAAGGATGAAGCTCCCCCACTGGCTTGCCCTATCGGCTCTTATATCAGCGGGGTTAATTTTGTGGAGTCTAAAAGGAATAATTATTCAAGTCTTTGCTGGAATTGTCTTAGCAATGGCACTTTGCACTCTTGTAGAAATATTACGTTCAAGAGTTCCAATATCCAGAGCAATCGCTTTACTTATTTGTTTATTAACTATATTCCTAATCTTTTGTTTACTATTAGTTATTGTAGTCCCTCCATTTACTGAAGAATTCCAGCAGATAATAGTTCAATTGCCTACTGCTGCAAATGCACTATCAGAGCTTGCATTAGAAGGCCTAAGAAAAGTTAATGAGATAGTTTATGGCAGTTATAATAAAGAAATAATTGAGCAAAATATAATATTAAATAGCTTAAATCTTATCCCTGATAGTTCCTCTTTGGCTGCTGGTGTGGGGGACGGAATAAAGAAAATACTAGGCTTTGCAGGAAACCTAGGGAGTGGATTTGTTCAACTTATATTTATATTAACCATCAGTCTTATGATTTCCCTACAGCCAAATTCCTATAGGGAAGTCGCAATTCTGCTACTCCCTTCTTTCTATAGACGTAGAGCCCGTTCAATACTTCGCGAATGCGGCAAGGCTCTCAGCAATTGGATGGTAGGAGTACTAATTAGCTCTTTTTGTGTAGCACTGCTTGCAGGAATTGGTCTTTTAATTTTAGGTGTAAAGCTTGTAATGGCAAATGCTCTGCTTGCAGGAATGCTAAATGTAATTCCAAATGTTGGGCCTGTAATAAGCACAATCTTCCCAATATCAGTTGCATTACTTGACGAACCGTGGAAAGCTCTTGCAGTACTAGGCATGTACATTGTTATTCAAAATCTAGAAAGTTATCTTATTACCCCTTCTGTTATGCATCATCAAGTCAAACTACTTCCAGGCCTAACACTTATTGCTCAATTCATTTTTACAATAGTTTTCGGACCAATTGGATTATTTCTTGCTTTACCACTTACAGTAGTTCTACAAGTTCTTATTAAAGAGGTTATTGTTCATGACTTACTAGACCCCTGGAAGAAAAGGCGTCTAACAATATGAGTTCACGTACTCTAATTGCAACACTAACACTTATATTTATAGGCTTATTAATCTGGCAATTAAGATGGGTTCTTTTGGTTTTCTTTGGTGCTGTAGTTATATCAGTAGCACTTGATGTACTTATCCAAAAGCTTCAACTTCATATAAAAGTCCCACGAATATTTGCATTATTTCTTGTTATTTTTATATTAGCAATAGCTGGAATAGTTGTATTTCAACTTCTAGTGCCTGAATTGATAATTCAAGTAAAAGAGCTTGGGAGTCTCTTGCCAACATTAATGGCAAAAATCAAATCAATCTTATCTAATCAGCCCCACCTTGTTATACTACAAAAATCAATCCCAGAGCAAATAAGCTGGGAAAGAACACAACTCTTCGGTTCAAAATTACTTGGATTTGCAGGAGGCGCAGCTAATAGTCTGATTCAACTTTTATTGGTTAGCTTACTATCAATCCTTCTTACCTTAGACCCAAGTTCACATAGAAATATTATCATTACTGCAACCCCAAAACCTTTTAGAACAGAAGTAAATGAACTCCTAGACGATTGCAGGGTTGCATTAGGAGGATGGTTAACAGGAATGACAATCTCAGCAATTAGCGTTTTTGCTCTTACATGGATAGGTCTTGCAATACTAAAAGTTCCTCTTGCATTATTAAGCGCACTAATCTGTGGATTGCTTACCTTTATTCCTACAATTGGACCAACAACTGCAACATTGTTACCATTAGGTGTTGCCTTAATTATTTCACCTACCTTAATGTTAGAAGTATTAATCCTTAGAATTATCTTACAAAATATAGAAGCATTTTTATTAACACCAATATTACTTAGTCGTACAGTCAATCTTCTACCTACCGTGGCTTTATTAGCTCAACTAAGCTTAGGTGCATTATTAGGACTTCCAGGCGTACTAATAGCATTGCCTCTAACAGTAGTTTTACAAGTTTGCATTCAAAGAGTATTTATAAATAAATTAATGGACACATGGAGTTAAATAAAGTCTTTCTTAGATAGACAGTTTAAGTTAAAATCTTCTGCTGAAATCATAAGCCTTCAAAATCGATGGACTGCAAACCAAAACTACTATAGACAGAGGATGATGACTAATAGAAAAAAATAATGCTGTATAAGTAAAATGATCAAATAATAGTCTTATCTCACCTTTTAGATCCCAAATGGAAAGGATAATAAGAGCTATCGGTACTAGATGTTTATTAATATATTGTTGAGTAGAATGCAACAATTACTGTTCAACCTCCCCCTCAGTATTGTTTACCAATGAGGCATTACTTTTAGCAATATTAAGACTGAGTAATGAAGGTGCTAGAGCAATACTAGACCAACTTCCAATAATTACTCCAAGTGCTAAAGCAATAGCAAACCAATACAAAGTAGGGCCTCCAAAAAATATCAAAGCTAATAAAGGCATTAATGTTGTACCACTGGTATAAAGGGTTCTTGTAAGTGTTGCTGAAACAGCCCTATCAATTTGGTCAGTCAAAGCGAGATCAGCATCCAAGCGACCTCTTTCACGAATTCGATCGAAAACAACAACCGTGTCATTAACCGAATAACCAGCAATAGTTAATAAAGCGACTGCAAAAAGGCTGTCAACTTCCAAGGAAAAGAACAAGCCAAACCAAGCAAATATTCCACAAACAATAATTACATCATGAGCAAGAGCTATAAGAGCAAGCCAAGCAAAGCGACGGTCGTAACGCAAGCTTATATATATAGCAATACCAATAAATGCTGTTAGGAGTGAAATAAGGCTACTTTTAAGCAACTGGCCTCCAAGACTTGGACCAATAGTGTCAACAGCCTGAGCTCCAGGTTGAAAAGGTCCGGCTAAAAGTTCCATTTCTTCGATGACAACCTGTCCTTGTGATGCTGAAAGGAAAGGCAACCTTAAAACTATTAACTTTGCATTGTCTTGCAGTTGTATTTTTCCTTGTAAAAGCCTTGGGCCAGAAATTCCCCCATGATCAGGTAATTCTAAATTTCCAAGAGCCTCATTGATTCGTGAGGTATCGAGTGATTCACAAGAAGCTCCACATGCTCTCTCTAACTGAATTTGTGTTCCTCCAGTAAAATCAAGTCCAGGACGTAATGGAGCCCTTATTGAAGGATTAATCAAACAAAGGATCAATCCTAAACAACTAAAAAACAAAGCGACTCCCGAAACCCACCAAACAAAACGCCTATTTCGGTAGAGCTCGATTTTTAAGAGACTTTTACTTGAATTTATAGTTGAAGTTTGACCCATAATTCAAATGGTCGATGATGGCAATTGTTTGGAAGGTAAAAAGTTTGTTGGACTTCTCAAGCTCTGATAACTCATAAGAAATCTCAAAAGAGTGCGTGTGCAGCTAAGCGCTGTAAAGAGGCTTAGAATCACCCCAATTCCTAAAGTTGCAGCAAATCCTTTAACTAATCCTGTCCCTAGAGAGAACAGTGCTATACAGCTAATTAACGTAGTTAAATGTCCATCAATAATAGAAGAAAAAGCCTCTGAGAATCCAGTCTCTATTGAGCGGATTAAGGTATTACCTCTTCGCAATTCATCCTTAACACGTTCAAAAATAAGTACATTTGCATCAACTGCCATTCCAATACTCAGGATGAAGCCTGCTATCCCAGGCAGGGTCAAAGTAACAGGAAGCAAGGCATAAATAGCAAGATTGAATAAGGAATAAAGACTCAAGGCAATAACAGCTACAAAACCTGCCAAGCGATAAATAAGCAACATTAGGACTGCTACTAAAGCGAGTCCGCAAAGTGCCGATATTAAACTCCTACGTATATTTGCCGCCCCAAGAGAAGGGCCAATAGTACGAACTTCCAAAATTTCCACAGGCAAAGGAAGTGATCCACCATCAAGCTTTACTTCCAAATCTCGGGCATCTTGAATCGTAAAATCACCACTAATAGTTGCAGCTCCTCCTGTAATTCCAGCCATCTTGAACTGTTCTCCTACTGAAGCTTCACTAATAGATCTTCCATCAAGCACTATGCCGAGTAAACGATCTGTACCTGCTATTGATTTAGTTAAATCTGCAAATTTATCTCCGCCTTCGCTATTAAAAGTAAGAGTAACCTCCCAGCCAGAACCATTTTGTTCCTGACGACTTCCTGCTTTGACCAAATTTCCAGTAAATGCAGCTGGCTCAAAAAGTTCAGCTATTTTGATTCTTGCTTTATCAACCACTTGTTGAAGTTGCTCTAAATCATTCTCAAATTTACTTTCGATACCAAGAGTTTTTAGAGCCAGAGCTAATTGTTCACGGTCCAAGTCAACTTCAAACTGTGTCTTAGAGGAATTCGATCTATCAAGGCGAGATTTCAGAATATTCTGGGCCTGGCGTTTAATTCGTTGCAGATTCCTAAGTTCAGTCTGAGTACCTTGTTTCTGAGCCCTGAACTCAAGCAAAGCTGTACTCCCAAGAATTTGCGCTGCCCTAGAAGGATCCTGCTCCCCTGGGAGCTGAACAACTAATTTATCTTCACCAATAGTTTGAATAGTTGATTCAGAAACACCTAAACCATTAATCCGAAGATCCATAACTGCCTTAACAGACTCAAGCTGCTCACTATCAACTCTTGTGATATCTCCAGCCGACTGAACTTCAAGTGTCAGTTGACTTCCACCACGCAAGTCTAAACCTAACTGAAGTGGAAAATTTGCACAAACTGCTCCCGCTGCAAATGCCAATGCAAGGATTAAAGCAAACCAGCCCTGTTGGCGTGCCATAACTTAAAGTTCGTTCCTGATCATTTTTCGAGCAGTCTCAACAATTTGGTGTGGCTGAATAATTGTTAAATTCTCAAGCTTGCCATTATATGGAGTAGGTATATCCTGACTTGATAATCGAATAGGTTTGACATCAAGATCATCAAAACATTCCTCAGTAATCAAAGCAATCAACTCAGCACCAATCCCACCAGTTTTCATACATTCTTCAACAATAATTACTCGATGTGTCTTACTTATAGAACGTGAAATTGTTTTCATGTCAAATGGTTTAAGACTAATCAAGTCAATCAAGTCTGCATTGATATCTTCTTTCTTTAATTGCTCAGTAGCTTTTAAACAATGGTGACGCATACGTGAATAAGTAATTATTGTAATGTCATCACCTTGCTGTACAAGATCAGCTTGATCTAAAGCACATACATACTCACCTTTGGGCAAATCTTCAGCTAAATTGTAAAGAAGAACATGCTCAAAGAAAAGTACTGGGTTTTCATCTCTTATCGCCGCCTTCATTAAACCCTTTGCATTAGTTGGAGTACTACAAGCAACAATCTTTATACCTGGAACAGCATGAAAATAAGCCTCTAATCGCTGGCTATGTTCTGCACCAAGTTGACGACCGACGCCTCCAGGACCTCTAACAACAGTAGGGATAGTGAAATTCCCTCCACTTGTATACCTCAACATACCCATATTGTTAGAAATCTGATTAAACGCAAGGAGAAGGAATCCCATATTCATGCCTTCAACTATCGGTCGCAGTCCTGTCATTGCTGCTCCAACAGCCATTCCTGTAAAACTATTCTCTGCGATTGGCGTATCGAGAACCCTTAGCGCCCCATACTTCTCATAAAGATCCTTAGTAACCTTATAAGAACCACCATAGACACCAACATCTTCTCCCATAACACAAACAGAAGGGTCCCTAGCCATCTCCTCATCGATGGCTTCCCGAAGAGCGTTGAAAAGAAGTGTCCCTGCCACAGCTGCAATGCAATCCGGCTAAACCGGTTTAATTAAGCCACGCTATATCAGCCTATGCCTCATTAACCTCCTGCGGCAAATGCAGACAAAAGCAATACAGAGAGAAGCATCCCCGGACTAAGCAAAAGAACCATGAGGCCAAGGTCATGAGGCGTCATCAATTCAACCCTAGAAACCAAAAGAAATAAGCTATAAAAGCTTAACTAGGTTCAGCTGATCTAGCATCAAACAAGCTGCGAATAAATACAAGAGTCAAACCCAAACCAATGAAACTAAAAGTAAATGTCGCCAAAAAACACATCCCTATAACAAGAGTTTTAAATCCAGATGCAACACTTTGAGCAATAGGGGAAGAATAATGAGGTGAATGAAGAGTGAAGTAGATCACCGATTTTTGACTTAATCTCAAACAAAGCCACGCTAGAAAAGCACTAGTTATTGCCCCAGAGAAGAAGCTAATTGGTCCTTTTTTAGGAGAATCAACAACCTCTCCATCTTTTTCATCCTCAAGACCCAAAGACTCTTGCCTTAACTCATTCATAACTCAAATGCAACGCCTGTAGATTGAAAAGAGCAACACCAACTATCTAAACCTAACTCCTTCAAACTATTTTTTTTCAAGTCATACACAACTTTTGCATCATTGTAATTTGAATACAAAGCAAAACAGCTAGGTCCAGAACCACTCATTGCAACACCAAGTGAGCCTGAGAAACCAGAAAGTATCTTTAAAGAATCCTGAACAGATTGATTTTCTGGAGCAACTACTTGTTGAAGATCATTTTGAAGAGGTGGTGGATTTAAGGCACTAAAAGAGCTCAACCAAGATTCATTTCTCAGTTGTTGTCGTCGTCGTTCAAAATCAGTCTCATATTTCAAATAATCACTACCTTTAATTTCTTTACAACGTCCATAAGCCCATGGTGTAGATACGCTTTCCAACGAATTCTTAACAAGAATTACAGCCATAGGAGGAGTACTTGAAATATTCACAGATTCCAACCTCTCACCACGACCAAAACACAATTTAGTACCTCCTTCTAGACAAAAAGGAACGTCAGAGCCAAGTTCAGCACCCATTTCCATCAATTGCTTCTGAGTAAAATTTAGTCTCCATAATGAATTCAAACCTATCAAAGTAGCGGCTCCATCACTAGAGCCTCCTGCAAGACCTGCACCGATTGGGATATTCTTTTGAAGGTGAATAGTCGCACCAAGATTATCAAATCCTGAACGAGAGCGCAGTAATTTAGCCGCCCTAACAATCAAGTTCTCATCACCTGAACTTAAGTTGGAATCATCTACAGAAAGACTTATTAAGCCGTCTAAATTACTTGTTATTTCAAGATAATCAACGAGATCAATGCTCTGCATCACCATAGCTAATTCATGAAAGCCATCAGCTCTTAAGCCGAGCACCTCTAAATGAAGATTAATTTTGGCTGGAGCATTAATTCTTAATGATTGAGATCCCTCCCTACTATGCTTAAAAATGCTCATAATTGTTTACCAGATTCAACCGCATAATTAATTTTTTTTGCCATTACCAACCATTCACGAGGGGATAGTTCCTGCGGACGCTGATTAAGACTAATTCCTGCCTCTTTAGCAAATTCCTCAAGTTCACTAACTGTACCTAATCCTCCCAGAGAATTTCGCAGCATTTTTCTTCTAGAAGCAAAAGCCTTGCGAAGCAAAACATCTACACGATTTGCCAATACTGGGTCCAAAAGTTTTTCAGGACCAAAAGGCTCAATAGAAATAACCTGTGACTGCACTTTGGGAGGTGGTTGAAAACAACTTGGCGGAACTTGACAAATACTTCTGCATTTTGCCAATAGCTGCAGCCTCACACTAAGAGCGCTAAAGATTCCTTGACCTGGCTGAGCAAGGATTCTTTCTGCGACTTCCTTTTGTAAGAGTAGTACTAATAACTTAAAGCTCTTTTGGGTAGGCCTCTCTAGACGCCCAACCAATCTCTCTAATAATGGTCCAGTGATGTTATAAGGAATATTTGCAACAACCTTATTAGCAGGAGTTCCATCAGGAAAAGTTAATGGCATTGAAAGAGCGTCTCCTTCTTGAAGTGTGAAATGAGGATGGTGAGCAAAGCGCTGTCTCAATCCCACCACAAGATCCTTATCCAACTCAATCGCATGAATTGCAGCCGCTCGTGAAGCCAACAGCCGTGCAGTAAGTACACCACGGCCTGGACCTACTTCTAATACACGGTCTTGAGGTTGAAGGTCTGCCGCTTCAAGAATCCTTTCCAATACAGATATATCCTTAAGCCAATGCTGACCAAAGCGTTTACGTGAAATATGTCTTGGGAAAGGCATGGCCTAATTCACCTGGTTACAGACTAAAAGACTGCAAAAAACTCCCTTATTCAAAAAACTCCCTAAAACCAAAAGTAATCTTTCGCCAATTACAACTCGATCAATATTTCACAGTCATACCTTCTCATCCATCTTCTTTTACAACCGGCTCTAATGTTTACCCACTAAGCTCTATTGATATGCGTGCCCGCCTAATGGCCTTGGCCGCTGCCGCCATTTTCTTTTTATTGCCCCTTCAGCCAGGCTTGACCGGTACTGATTACACCCGTCAAAATA
>QCFI01000017.1 GCA_003280295.1 Prochlorococcus sp. AG-363-C20
AGGTCATCAGGGCAACGTAAATATCCCAACTCTCTTGCTTTGGCAACCACATTGAGCATTGAACGTCCCATCAGACCAACCTTCCTACCATTCTTCATGGCCAGCTCAATAAGCATGGCAACACGATGAGTGGAGCTTGCAAAAGTTGTGACTATTACACGACCCTCAGCTGATGCAATATGACGATCAAGGTTGGGGAAAACTGCACGTTCCGAAGGCGTAAATCCTGGAACCTCAGCATTAGTGGAGTCGGAGAAAAGGCAAAGAACACCCTTCTCGCCATAATGGGCTATACGCTGAATATCAAAATATTCCCCATCTGGAGGTGTGTGGTCAAACTTAAAATCACCAGTAAAAATAACAACTCCTACAGGTGTAGTAATTGCAAGTGAAAAGCTATCAGAAATTGAGTGAGTATTGCGAATGTATTCAACCGAAAAATGCTGTCCTACCTTCACAACATCTCTAGGGCTAATCGTCTGAATAGTGGTGCAGTTATTAACACCAGCATCCTCCATCTTTCCCTGAAGCATTGACATTGCTAAAGGAGGTCCATAGATAATTGGAATATTGAAATGCTTCAAATGATGAGATATTCCTCCTATGTGATCCTCATGTCCATGAGTCACGATCATTCCGCGAATACGCTTTTGGTTTTCTCTTAAATAAGTCGTATCTGGCATGACAACATTGACACCATGCATTCCATCATCAGGGAAAGCCAGGCCAGCATCCACAAGCATGATGTCATCGCCATACTCAAAAACACAGGTGTTCTTGCCAATCTCATGAAGGCCACCAAGCGGGATAACACGCAAACAAGAGGTCTGCGTTTTGGAAGCCCCAGCGGAGCCTGAAATAGAGCTGTTCAAATTGATGGAACTAGTCGTCATGGAAAAAAGTATGAAAAGAAACTAACGGAATGGTTGTATTGCAATAGCGAAAAACGCAAAGCAAACTTTTAGACACGCCTTGCAATTAATGCTTAGGCAATGCTGAGAGGATTTGGGAAAGTTGCTCTTTCATTTGGTTATTTAAGCGAATTAAAGGGCTTCTTGGAGGTCCAACAGGCCAGCCATTGAGCTCTAAAGCTGCTTTGACAGGAATTGGATTTGTAGTTGCGAATAGGGCCTTAAAAAGAGGTTGTAATTGCTCATGCAAACCAAGAGCAACAGAAACCTCTCCATTGAGATAGGCATCAATTATGCCCTTTAGACGGCGACCAACAATATGGCTTGCCACACTAACAACACCTACAGCTCCAACAGATAACATTGGCAAAAGCAAGGCATCGTCACCGCTATAAACAGCCAACCTAGAACCACACTTCATTCTTAACTGCGTAACCTCATCAATAGACCCACTAGCAGCCTTAAAGCTGACCACATTTGGACACTCCATCAATCTGGCAACAGTTTCAGAAGCAAGTGAGCAACCTGTTCGACCTGGAATGTTATAAAGCATAAGTGGCAATTCAGGAGCTGCAGACGCAACTGCCCGAAAATGGGCCTCTAGGCCTTCTTGAGGTGGCTTGTTGTAATAAGGAACAACCACCAATGCACCATCAGCACCAGATGCAGCAGCTTGCCGTGTGGCCTCGACAGCTTCAACAGTGCTGTTACTTCCTGTACCTGCTAAAACGTGAATACCTGGCTGAACCGCATTACGTACTGTTGTAAATAACTGATGTTGTTCCTCCCAACTCAATGTGGGAGATTCACCTGTTGTTCCACAAACAACAATTCCATCAGAAGCTTCATCAACTAGATAACTTGCAAGACGTTCTGCCAAAGGAAAGTCCACTTGACCGTCTTCATTAAATGGAGTAACCATTGCCGTTAACAAACGACCAAATGGGGCAGGAGATAATCCAGCGAAAGTATTCATGGCTTAGAGATCAATAATTCAGCAATTTGAATTGCGTTCAAAGCAGCACCTTTACGAATCTGATCACCACATAGCCAAAGCTCTAAAGAATTCTTATCACTGATGTCCTGACGTATTCGTCCAACTGCAACTTGATCTTTCCCAGTCACATCAATTGGCATAGGAAATCTATTGGCCTCAAAATCTTCAATTAATTCAACCCCTGAAGCAGAGCTTAAAATTCTCTTGGCTTCTTGTACTGAAAAAGGCTTCTCAAACTCAATATTAACCGACTCAGAATGCGCTCTAAGAACAGGAACACGCACACAAGTTGCTGAAAAGCATAGCTTCGAGAAGCCCAAAATCTTCCTTGTTTCATTAACCATTTTCATTTCCTCCTCGCAATAATTATTCTCTTGAAGAGGAGAATTATGAAGAAAGAGATTAAACGCAAGTGAATAAGGCAATACATCACTAATTGGAGATCCTCCATTCAAAACTTCTTGGGAAAGATTTTTCAACTCTTCCATTGCTCTTGCACCTGCTCCACTTGCTGATTGATATGTAGAAACAATGACTCGTCTTATTGGTATAAGTTTTGCTAAGGGAGCCAAAACCAAAACCAACAAAATTGTGGTGCAATTAGGATTCGCCAAAAGCCCCTTATGAGCAAAAGCAGCTTCAGCATTGACCTCTGGCACTACTAAAGGCACGTCTGGTTCCATCCGAAATGCACTGGAGTTATCAATCATCACTGCACCAGCCTCATTAATTGCCTTTCTCCATTGACGTGAAACTGATCCGCCTGCAGACGCCAAAACAAGATCTACACCTTGAAACGCTTGAGCCTTAACCTCTTGAACTTTAAGACTGGAATTCCTCCATATTTGAGAGCTTCCCGCAGACCGTTGAGATGCTAGTAAACGCAATTCCTTAATTGGGAAAGAACGCTCCTCTAAGAGTTGAAGCAACTCGTGCCCCACAGCTCCACTTGCACCAAGGACAGCAACTGTTAGTGGTCTATTAGGAAGAAAAGGTTTGGAAAGCAACGAATTGATCAGGTATAGACGTTAAACAGAAGGTTGCTGAAATATCCTATGTACCCCTTATGAGGTATAAGGAAAGCACTTAAGCAGCCAAAACGTTGAAGCCACAATACGCTCCAATCGTTTGACCTAAGCTTAATTAATGTATTTCTGCTTATCTGAGCCGACATATGAGTGCTGCCGCATTGACAATAAAAACCAATGCCTTACCTGGCAGCCGCATTGCGGTGGAATTAGAAATTCCAGCTGAACGGTGTCAAACCAGTTATAAAGAGGCCTTAGGCCGACTAAGCAGATCCATAAAACTTCCTGGATTCCGAAAAGGGAAAGTACCTAGAGCAGTAATTCTTCAGCAAATAGGAGTTGCAAGAATCAAAGCAGCAGCATTAGAAGGCCTCTTAGAAACTATTTGGCGAGAAGCCATAACTCAAGAAGCAATAGAACCTCTTTGCGAGCCAGAGTTGAGTGGTGGATTTGAAGCTGTGTTTGAAAGCTTTAATCCTGATGAAATACTGAAAGTAACTTTAGAAACTGATATAGCCCCAACTCCAACCCTTAAAACAACAAAAGGACTTGAAGTGGAAGCAGAAATAGTTACTTATGACCCAGAAAAAATTGACCAGTTAATAGAGCAATCTAGAAAACAATTGGCTACACTTATTCCCGTAGAGAATCGTTCAGCAATCAAAGGTGATTTAGCAGTTGTAAGTTTCAAAGGTACTTTTGAAGACGGTAGCGAAATAGAAGGCGGCAGTGCAGAGTCTATGGATATTGACCTGGAAGATGGACAAATGATTCCTGGATTTATAGAAGGAATCTTAGGCATGAAAATAAATGATGAGAAAACAATTAAATGTGAGTTTCCAAAAGATTATCAACAAGAGGATGCACAAGGTAAAAAAGCAAACTTTACAATCAAACTTAATGACTTAAAAACCCGCGAATTACCAAAACTAGATGATGAGTTTGCACAACAGGCAAGTGACAAGTCAACCATGACTGAGCTACGGCAAGATTTAGAAAAGCAATTGAAAGAAGATGCAGAACGCAGACAAAAGAACAATAGAAAGGAAGCCCTAATTAAAGCCTTAATCAAACAGTTAGAAGTTGATCTTCCTAAAACTTTGATCGATCAGGAAGTTCGAAGCGTGGTTGAGCAAACTGCACAAAAATTTGCTCAACAAGGAATGGATGTTAAATCAATATTTACTCCTGATTTAGTTAAATCTCTAATGGATTCTTCGCAGGATGAAGCCAAAGAGAACCTACGCCGCAAACTTGCACTCCAGGCACTTGCAAAAGAGGAAGGAATTGAAGCAGAGGAAGCAGAAATCGAATCGAAATTTCAAGATTTAAAGAGGGAGTTCTCCGGTAAAAAGAATATTGACCTCAAAAGGTTACGTGATGCCGTAATCGAAGACTTGTTACAAGAAAAACTAATCCATTGGTTGGAAGAAAATAACAATGTTACAGAAAAGAGTCCAAACAAGAGTTTGAAAAAAAAGAAGGCTTCTACGAACACAAAGACAGTACAATCAGAAAAAGAGAAAACAAGCTCAAGTGAGGTGAAATCCAAAAAATCAACCTCTAAAAAGCCCAAATCTTGAGCAATCGCAATAGATTAATTTGATTATCCGCCTAAATGCTTTCGTGTGATCAACGCTATTTGCAATCACCCAATTAAAAATCACTGGCTTGGAGTCCCTCCTGCTTCTGGTCCAGGTGTTCTCCCTACCGTGATAGAGCAATCCGGGAGAGGAGATCGTTCATTTGATATTTATTCACGGTTACTTCGAGAAAGAATCATATTTCTAGGCACTGAGGTAAATGATCAAGTAGCAGACTCTCTAGTAGCTCAAATGCTTTTCCTCGAAGCAGAAGACCCCGAAAAAGATATTCAAATCTATATAAATTCACCTGGTGGTTCAGTAACAGCAGGCTTAGCGATATACGACACGATGCAGCAAGTGACACCAGATATAGTCACCATCTGTTATGGGTTGGCAGCAAGTATGGGTGCCTTTCTACTTTCAGGCGGTAGTAAAGGAAAACGACTTGCTCTACCAAATTCAAGAATAATGATTCACCAGCCATTAGGTGGTGCGCAAGGTCAGGCAGTAGAAATCGAAATTCAAGCTAAAGAAATTCTCTTCCTTAAAGAGACACTTAACCAATTGATCGCAGAGCACACGGGCCAACCCCTCAAAAAAATTGCTGAGGATACTGACAGAGACCACTTCCTTTCCCCTCAAGAAGCGGTTGAATACGGCCTAATTGACAAAGTGGTTAATTGTCTCTAAACACGGGAATCGTTAAGGAAGGCTGACGAAGTTCTTATCCCGAACGATCCTATGAGTTCAGACTGAACAATCACTCAGTCAATCCTGATAAACCCTCACTTAATTATTAAGCGCCCGATGGCAAAGTTCGACGCCCATCTGAAGTGCTCCTTTTGTGGCAAGTCCCAAGAACAAGTACGAAAGCTAATCGCAGGGCCAGGAGTTTATATCTGCGATGAATGCATAGATCTTTGCAATGAAATCTTAGATGAAGAACTTTTAGATAACCAAGGGAACTCAAGACAAACCAATGAAGCTAGCCGTAAAAGCACTTCCGTAAGTCGCAACAGCGGCAAGCCAGCACCCACGCTTGCTTCGATACCAAAGCCACAAGAAATCAAAACATTCCTCGACAATCAAGTAGTTGGACAAGAGGCAGCGAAAAAGATCCTCTCAGTAGCTGTTTACAATCACTACAAGAGACTTGCCTGGCAAGGAGATGGCAAAGGGGAAACTGATCGCACAGCAACAAAGTTGCACAAATCTAATATTTTATTAATTGGGCCAACTGGTTGTGGAAAAACACTTCTTGCACAAACTCTTGCTGAACTCCTAGATGTTCCCTTTGCAGTTGCTGATGCAACAACACTTACAGAAGCAGGATATGTAGGTGAAGACGTAGAAAATATTTTGCTTCGCTTACTGCAAAAAGCAGATATGGATATTGATTTAGCACAAAGGGGAATTATTTATATTGATGAAATAGATAAAATTGCTCGAAAAAGTGAAAATCCCTCAATTACAAGAGATGTTTCAGGTGAAGGTGTTCAACAAGCTCTCCTAAAAATGCTTGAAGGTACTGTTGCCAATGTGCCTCCACAAGGAGGCCGCAAACACCCATATCATGATTGTATACAAATTGATACCAGCCAGATTCTTTTTATTTGTGGAGGTGCCTTTGTTGGCCTTGAAGATGTAATTCAAAAGAGGTTGGGTCGAAATTCAATAGGTTTCATGCAAAGCGATAACCGTGGCAGAAGCCTAATAAATCGAGATCTTAAAGCTCACGAAGTTCTGCATCATCTCGAACCAGACGATCTAGTTCGATATGGCCTCATCCCTGAATTTATAGGGCGGATTCCAGTTAATGCTGTTCTCGATCCACTAGATGCCGAAGCATTGGAATCAATTCTTACTGAACCTAGAGATGCCGTAGTGAAACAATTCAAGACTTTACTAAGTATGGATAACGTACAACTCGAATTTGAAACTAATGCCGTAGAAGCTATTGCTCAAGAAGCTCATCGTCGCAGAACTGGGGCCAGAGCCTTAAGAGGAATAGTTGAAGAATTAATGCTGGAACTGATGTATAACCTCCCATCCAAAAAAAATGTAAAGAACTTCACCATAACTAAAGCAATGGTCGATGAACATACTGGCGGGAAAGTATTACCTCTTCCTTCTACCGAAGAACGTTCTGAACAAAAGCCTGCCTAAAGTATGAGCCCAGGTGATCATCTTCAAGTACCTAGACAACATGGCCTGTTCAATCATCATGGAATTGATTTAGGCGATGGAACAGTCGCTCACTATCTAGAAGGTCGTGAAATTCTGAAAAGCTCTATACAAGAATTCTGTGCAGGAGAGAATTACAGTGTAGTAATACATAAAAATGCCTCTACAAAAGATTTAACCTTATCGCGAGCAAACAGTCGGATTGGAGAACAAAACTACAACTTACTCTTCAATAACTGTGAGCATTTTGCTAACTGGTGTAAAACTGGAACACACCGAAGCAATCAAATAGAAGACTTGATAAAAAATAGCAGTCTTGGATCTATCGCGGTAGCGCAATATATTCCTGCATTACTTTTTACAGGGGTAAATCTACTACTGAAAAAAGGTCTCACAAATGAATCCTCACGGCAAAAAGCTAAACATGCCAGAAAAGAACTTGAAAGGTTACGAAACAATTTAATCAGAAAGCTTGAGTCAACTTTAGAAGAAATAGAAAATTGGCTCACCGCAAACGAAGCTAGAAAAAGTTCTCAAGAACAAAGCCAAGTCAAGGAAACTCTTCTTTTAAAAGGGCAGAATCTTGCTGATCAATTAACTAGAATAGAAAATGTTGAAGCGCAAATTACTAGTCTGCTTAACAAAGCAGAAGCCAAAAACTGAGTATTCTCTAATTCCCGCAAGCAGCGAATGAGCCAGGCCTACCAGCCGCTGCACCACAAATACAGACCAAAGCGCTTCGATGACTTAGTAGGTCAAGAGGCCATAGCAGCTATTTTGAAGCAAGCACTAATTACTAATCGGATAGCACCGGCATATCTCTTCAGTGGTCCAAGGGGAACAGGTAAAACATCAAGTGCAAGGATCCTTGCTCTCTCATTGAATTGTCTGAAAAACAACAAACCAACCCCAGAGCCATGTGGAGAATGTGATCTTTGTAAAACCATTGCCCTAGGGACATCATTAGACGTCATAGAAATCGACGCTGCTTCTAATACAGGCGTTGACAATATCCGTGAACTAATTGAAAGGTCTCGTTTTGCTCCGGTACGGGCTCGCTGGAAGGTATATGTAATAGACGAATGTCACATGCTTTCCACAGCTGCATTCAATGCACTCCTAAAAACCCTAGAAGAGCCCCCACCAAAAGTTGTTTTTGTTCTGGCCACTACAGATCCTCAACGTGTCCTACCAACTATTCTCAGTCGTTGTCAATGCTTTGACTTTAGAAGAATTCCTCTCAGCGCATTAAGGAATCATCTCAGCATGATTGCATCTCAAGAGGCAATTTCGATAGAGCCAGAAGCCTTAGATCTAATTGCGCAAAGAGCCCAAGGAGGTCTTAGAGATGCAGAAAGCATGCTTGATCAAATCAGCCTGCTACCGGCACCAATAAAGATCAACACTGTCTGGGATTTAATCGGAGCAGTTCCTGAACAAAAACTACTTGAGCTAGCTGATTCTTTAGCGAACTCAAATCCAATATCTCTTTTAGATACTTGTAGAAATCTTCTTGATCAAGGGAAAGATCCACTACCAATTTTACAAGGGTTAGCATCAGTTCTGAGAGATCTAGTACTGCTAAATGCAGCTCCCAACCGCCCGGAGCTGACAAGTGTTTCTAAGGAATTGCAAGGGAAATTAGCTCAACTAGCAAACCAGTTAGAGCTTTCAAAATTGTTGCTATGGCAATCAAAATTAAAAGGGATGGAGAGTCAACTTCGCAATAGCGCACAACCTAGACTTTGGCTAGAAGTTTTACTGCTAAGTCTTCTTGCCGAAAGCAATAGAAACACAAAGAAGATGGATCATGAGGATAACAATCAGATCCGCGTAGTCTCTTCTAAAACAAAAACTCTTGTGGAGGAGTTTCACAAAAAATCAGAACCAACTACAACAAATAATAAAAATAAAGTAATTAAAGAGATTTCATTAAATAATGATCTGAGCAAACCTAAAGATGAAGAAGGACAAAACTTATTTGAGCTTTGGAAACAAATACTTGGAAACCTAGAGCTACCTTCTACAAAAATGCTTTTATCCCAACAAGCCAAATTAGTCAAATTAACTCCAAAGAAAGCATTTGTACAAGTATCAGCAAATTGGATAGGAATGGTTCAAAGTCGAAGCAGCCTTTTACAGCAAGCAATTAATAAAACCCTAGGTACTGATAGAGAACTAACCTTAGAGAGTAAAGTTGACATCTCAATCACCCAGTCAGAAGAACCTACAATCAAGCCAAGTGATCAAGTAAACTCCTCAAATCAATCTAACCCTCAGCAATTTAGTACGAAGTTTACACAACAAAATAACGAATCTTTAAAAAAAGATCGATCTGATTCTGAAAGTCAAAAACTCATAAAAAAACCTGAAGCTGAAAATGAGATTGACAATAAAGCAAAAAACCTTGCTGACTTTTTCAACGGAAAAGTATTAGATATAGAGATCTAATTTCGTTCATCTCAAGCTTGGAAAAACATCTAACCATGGTGATTAGTTTTTGCCCAAACCAGGTTCTTAGGGAACACTGCCATGCGAATAGTGACCCAAGGAATAACAACAAACCAATGTGCTAAGTAGATAATTGCAAGGATTAATCTGAAAGGATTAGGTGAAGGGATTGAAGGACCTTCACTAGTAGATCGACAACCTCTCCAATATGCCAATCCAGAAATACTAAATGCAGCTATACACAGAGGCCAATAAGCAGGCATGCTTCTAGTGCATATAGTCATCACCAAATCTGCAAAAGAAACCAAAGGAAGAGCGTATTGAAGTAGGAAAAAACACATCAAGTCAGTCCTTTGATCAAACGTGAGTCGACTAGAAACTAAAAAAGGCCAATAATCAAAAAACCTTTGTAGACCACCCTCAGCCCATCGCTGCCGCTGTTTCCAGAGCGCAGGGATTGTTTCGACAGCCTCTTCTTGAACTGGTGGATCCCAAAGGATACCTACTCTGCAACTAGTAATTAGTAATCTAAAACTTAGATCCAAATCATCAGTAACCGTATCCTCATTAAAACCACCGCAATCATCAATCACACTACGACGAAGTAACTGTCCATTCCCTCGAAGCTCCACAACTCCTTGACTGGCTAAACGCCCTTGCTGAATAAAAGCATCCATTGCCATTTCCATGGCCTGCAAACGGGTTAATTGGTTTTGCGAAGCATTGATTACTGCCTTTCTTAATTGAACAGCTGACCAATCACCTTCTTTCGCATAAGTGATAAGACGAAGCAATGAATCTTCTTGTAATTGAGCATCTGCATCAAGTATCAATAACCATTCCCCTTGAACCTTTCCTAAGGCTTGATTAAGAGCCCCAGACTTACCGCCTCCAGCAGATCTAGAACGTCGAATTATATGAAGATTAGGGAACTGTTGATTCAACTCCTCCAAGAGGATTGGTGTTCCATCTTGACTGCCGTCATCAATAATCCAAATAGAAAGCTTTTGTTTCGGATAATTCAATGATGCAATACGTTCAACCAACCTCTGAATGACTGCTTCTTCGTCTCTAGCCGCAACCAATACATCAACATTAGGCAAAAAACTGGCATCTTCTAAAGAATTGCCATCCTTGGAATTTGCCTGAACAAGCCCCTTTTCTTGATCTTGTAAAAGGACAGTTCTCAATCCATAACCACCAAGTACAAAAGCCAAAGTTATTGCAGGCAAAAGGCTTCTAGATGATTCAATCCAATGAGGAGCTACCCCTGCCCAACCACAAGCAATCAAAAACAAGGCTGTCTTGCCACGTCGGTACTGTCCACTCACAGCAACCGCAGCCATGGATGTTCCCGAAGAATTCAGTGACTCTAGGGGGCTTTAGGCAAGTCCTGCAAAGTTCCATAAGTTGTACCGGGGTAATAATGGCGAAGAATCTCCGAAGTATTCCACCCACTTCTTGCCAAATCAATAGCGCCTGCCTGAGAAAGACCAGCCCCATGCCCAAAACCTCCGCCAGAAAACTCCCAAAATCCTTCTTTTAATTCATTTACAACAAATAATGTGCTTGGCAACATTCGAAAAGTCCTTCTAATCTCATCCAGTTTTAATACCCTCCTCAACTGATTTTGATCCCCAAAAATCCCCAAAGCAATAACTCTTCCACTAGGTCCTCGTTGCAAAACTTTCAGCTTAGTTGGCAATAAATTGGACTTTTTAAAAGAAGCCAATTTATTCTTGACTTCTAAAGCTTTAAGAGTACGAGTCCATCTAAAACGCCGATGATTACTGCCGTATGCTCCATCAACTTGCGACAAAAGATTTAACAAGCCTGAATTTTCATGTAACGGTAAAGAGAAACGATCAACCCATTGTTTAGGCCCATCTAACTGAGCTTTCAAATATGGGACATTTGCCATCGACCAGGCTTCAGCAGCAGACGCCATAACTCCACCATTACTAGCGTGATAAACAGCATGAATTGGCTTATTTTTCCACGAAAGATATTTACCAGCTGTTTTGGCTATAGCACCTTTAACTGTTTGACTAGCTTGCTTGGGATTCTTATAAACCTGACATTGGGTATCACTACAAAGATGATATCCATCAATAGCAAAGCGATGACTATTCGCCAAGGCCCAAGTACGAGCTAACACCGCTTGCGCTGCAAGAGCTGCAAATGGTGCACTAGAACCAATCTCATGAGGAAGGACACCTTGTAGATAGCGCTCTAAAGGAACCTGTTCAATAAATGTCCAACTGCCATATGCGTCTGCTTTTAACAAAAATGGTCCAAAGTAAAAATCACCATTCAAGTACAACCCCTCAGGCGCATCAATCTGCAATGGGCCAGACAAAAGAAGTTCGCCACTATGTCCCTTTAAAACAGGCTGAATTTCTGCAGTGATCGTCTCATTCCAAAGCAAAATGTCTATTTCATTCGGCACCTTTACACCTTCAGGGAGCCAAATTTCCCAGTCTTGAGGGTGAGCAATAACTGCGGAAAAACCTTTAGTTCGTAACTTCCGCGCTAAACGCTGAGCAGACTCAAAGCTTGCAAAAGGACCAACAACTTGTCTTACAAGTTTTCGACTTCGCAACAAAGGAACCTTTCTCCAAGTAAGAGTGATCTCATCAGACTTATGAAAAACACCTTTCCCATCCTTTAATGACAAAGGCTTTCCAGCACTTTTCAGGTGTAATGCTTGCGCAGGTCTTAATTCTGTTGTTCCCCTGCCTAAATAAGGCTTTAAGCCAACCAAAAGTAATGATCCTGGATCAAATTTTCCCTGAGAAGAGCTATCAATGAGTTTATTAATAGAGGGAAATGACCTATTAGATTCAGATATAGGATTGGTATGACATCCAGATAAAAAAACAGGAACACTTAAACAAACTGCACTAAGAAAGGGCTTTAAATAAATCATTCAATTAACTTAATAGATAAAAAATGCTGATACCAATTAAAAACCAATTAGTTAGGTTGGCCTCAGGCAGGTCAAACAAGTAAAATTTATGATTGTGCTTGCCATAGGACATGCCAAAGCTAAAGACCCGCAAAGCTGCTGCGAAGCGGTTCAAAGCAACCGGTACTGGCAAATTCATGCGTCGTCGTGCATTCCGTAATCATTTACTCGACCATAAGAGCCCCAAACTCAAGCGGCATCTTGCAACAAAAGCCGTTGTAGATGATAGGGATGCGGAAAACGTCAGTCTTATGCTCCCTTACGCATAAGAAACGACAGCACCAAAGTCCAGTCCCTACATTGATCTAATTTTCTACCTATCGATTTGTTCCCATGGCACGTGTCAAGAGAGGAAATGTAGCCCGTAAACGTCGAAACAAAATACTTCGTCTAGCTCGCGGGTTTAAAGGCAGCAACGGAACACTGTTTCGCACCGCCAACCAACGTGTGATGAAAGCTCTTTGTAATGCTTACAGGGATCGCAGACGACGCAAACGTGACTTCCGACGTTTATGGATCGCACGTATAAATGCCGCGGCAAGAAACAATGGACTGAGCTATAGCAGACTTATAGGAGGACTCAAAAAAGCAAATGTACGTCTGAACAGAAAGATGCTGGCTCAACTAGCTTTAGTTGATCCAAAAAGCTTCACCGAAATAGTAACCTTGGCCAAGAATTAATTCTTAGCAAAACCTTATTTAAATTACTATTTTAATCGGATAATAGCTCAACAAAGTAATTAGTGATTGGCTTTTTTCTTTGAGATCTCAATGTCCTCCAATATCTACTGAATTGTTATAGAGAGGAGTTCTCGAAACTCTTCTATAAAGGATGTCTAACCACTTATCTTCTTTCAAATCATCTTCTGTCATCAAAGCTGTCATGAACTCTAAAAGGCTCAATACAAGCCCAAAATTTAAGTCGAATTGCAAAAGCATCGTGCTCTAACCATGGATACCCTCTTGCCTCAGGCATACTTAATTGGACTTACTTGCTTACTGGTAATAGTTGCAGCATTAGTAGGAACTCAACTTCTGAAAGTCCGTCGCGACGAAGTAAACCTCATAAAACTTGAAAAAGGAGGGGCAAATGCCTCAACAGACGCTGCTCAACTATATGAACTTGCTTCTGTCCAATTGCGCAAAAGATTGTATCCACAAGCCACGTCTACCCTCCGAAAGGCCTTAAAGCAATTGGATGGTGAGCCTAACGAAGCAAAAGCTTTGATTGAAAATGCACTAGGTTTTTCTCTCGCTGCACAAGAAAATTTCGAATCAGCAATCAGTCACTATCGAACTGCACTAAAAGCCAAATCTGACTATCCAGTGGCTTTAAATAATCTTGCATTCGCGAAACAACGTTTAATGCAAGAAGAAGAAGCATCAAAATTATACAAAGAGGTATTAAATATTGATCCCAAGAATAAAACTGCTATCAAACAACTTCAACAAATAGAAAAGACGAAAAAAACCAGTCCACAAAATGAAAAGAATGGATTAGGTTTTTGAATTAACCTTAGTAGATTCCTATTAAGTGAAAGACTAGCTCTCAAATTGTTTATCTTATTGGCAACAACGCAAGCTTTTTAGATTCCTCCAAGCTAATAAAAACACTTCCTGGGTCTATACCAATCATCAATTCATTAAAAAACAGTAACAACTGCCATCTGATCAAATTAAGAATGTAAGTTTCTAATGAAATTAATTTTTAAAATGGCAAGTAAAATTCTTCCGCTAACTGTAACTATTTATTCTATTGGCTTAACTTCAGTAAAGAGCATAATCGTATAAAGCTCAGAAACATAATTAAATGAACTACAAGTTCCACAAAGCCTCCTTGAGATATCCTTTGCCAGTTCTTCGACCATCACTACTAGATAAAAATTATCAACACATCCTTCAATAACTAAAGATGACACCTCTAAATTCTTCCCTAAAGGTAATTGCGATTGTCCTAAATGAGACTGACTAGCAATCTAAAGCAGCATAGATTGCCTCAAATGAGAAGCATTAGCTATCAACACTTCTCACAATCCCCAAAAGGGTATTTAACTTAAGGGCAATGTTTACAACATGCTAAATCAAATACAGCAGTATTCACATCGCAATCATGAGATGTACTCATCCTCACAAACTGCATTAACCGCTCAGATGATGATGAACCAAGATCTGCTCACTATCGGCAAAAAAAAATTCCTTAGCCGACTTTTCATTGGAACAGGCAAGTATTCAAGCTTGGAACTAATGAAACAAAGCCTAATGCTTTCAAAAAGTGAAATGGTGACAGTAGCTGTCAGAAGAGTACAAACTTTGGAGTCTGGACATAAAGGCCTCATGGAAGCCATTGCCTGGAAAAAATATTGGATGCTTCCAAATACTGCTGGTTGCGCAAACTCTGAGGAGGCTATTCGAATAGCCAGGCTTGGACGTGAATTAGCGAAGATTGCAGGGCAAGAAGAAAATAACTTCATCAAACTGGAAGTCATCCCTGACAAATGTCATTTACTTCCTGATCCATTTGGGACTTTGGAAGCTGCGGAACAACTAGTAAAAGAAGGTTTTACAGTTCTCCCTTATATCAATGCAGATCCATTGCTAGCCAAAAGACTCGAAGAAGTGGGTTGTGCCACTGTTATGCCTCTTGGCTCACCCATTGGATCCGCTCAAGGAATAAAAAATGAAGCCAATATTGGGATAATTATTGAGAATTCCAATATTCCTGTAGTGATAGATGCTGGCATTGGAGTGCCTAGCGAAGCCGCGCATGCCATGGAAATGGGTGCTGATGCAGTACTAGTGAACAGTGCAATTGCCATGGCCCAAAATGCTCCAGCCATGGCAGAAGCAATGTCTAAAGCTGTGCAAGCAGGTAGAGAAGCCTTTCTGGCTGGCCGACTCCCCCAAAGATCAAACGCAGAATCCAGTTCACCCAACTGGGGAATCATTTCCAACAAAAACTCATGAAAAGCAATGAAGGAAAGTAACGGAATGAATTAATCAGGCAATAAATTCCATAAGGTCCGCCGAGAGGCTCAAAATTAATGTCCGTTACAGAAGAATCAGGCGGACGGCTTAATGCCTTTGCAAAAGAGCCTAAAATTGAAGTAATTAAACAAGAGTCTAGCTCTAGCAACAGCTTTGGCCTATTAATTTTCGCTGCAACTATCGTTATAATCGGCCTAATTACGTATGCAATTTTCATTAGCTGAAAACCCTGTAGTAGCTTGATTAAATTGAGCACGTAGCTCTATCTAATGGAGTTTGGGTTGAAAGTTCTAGTTCTTGGTGGCGACGGCTTCTGTGGATGGCCTTGTGCGGTGAACTTGGCCGACCAAGGTCACGATGTTTTAATCGTTGACAATTTAAGCCGGCGAAAAATAGATATAGATCTCGAGGTGGAGTCCCTAACTCCGATCTCGAGTATCAGAGACCGCCTAAAAGCCTGGGAAGAAGTCAGTCGCAAGCCTATTAGGTTTGAACAACTTGACATTGCCAAGGAATACGAGCGACTGGTAAAACTGCTCAAAACAGAACAGCCCAAATCAATTGTCCATTTTGCAGAGCAAAGAGCGGCACCCTACTCAATGAAAAACAGCGCAACTAAGCGCTACACCGTTGATAACAATGTAAATGGAACACACAACCTCTTAGCGGCAATTGTAGAAAGTGAACTCGATATCCATATTGTGCACCTTGGCACGATGGGAGTTTATGGATATGGATCCCACCGCGGCGCGACGATTCCAGAAGGATATTTAAAAGTCGAAGTGCCTCAACCAGATGGAACTCGTTTTGAAGAAGAGATCCTTCATCCAGCTAGCCCTGGCAGTGTCTATCACATGACCAAAACACTAGATCAACTGCTATTTCTTTATTACAACAAAAATGACAACGTACGTATCACAGATCTACATCAAGGAATCGTCTGGGGAACAAATACCGATGCAACTAATCGAGATCCACGCCTAACAAACCGCTTTGACTATGACGGAGATTATGGAACAGTTCTGAATCGATTTCTAATGCAAGCTGCAATAGGCTATCCATTGACAGTACATGGAACTGGTGGGCAAACACGCGCATTCATACATATCCGAGACTCTGTAAAATGTGTTCAATTAGCTCTTGAAAACCCTCCAGAAAAAGGTGAGCGGGTAAAAATCTTTAACCAAATGACTGAGAGTCACCAGGTTGGTGAACTCGCAAAAAAGGTAGCTGCATTAACTGATGCAAAGCTGAACTATTTACCTAATCCAAGAAATGAAGCTGTAGAAAACGATTTAATAGTAGATAATCGCTGTTTTCTTGAACTTGGACTCAACCCAACCACACTTGATGATGGACTTCTTACAGAAGTAGTTGATGTTGCGCGTCGCTGGTCTGAGCGGTGCGACCGAAATCGTATTCCATGTGTATCTGCCTGGACCTCAACTCAAGCAGAAGCAATTAAAAAGCCTCAATAAATGGCCTCCACTCTCAACAGCTAACAAAGTGAAGATCGCCTTTTTTACCGAAACTTTCCTTCCCAAAGTAGATGGAATAGTTACACGTTTAACTAAAACAATTAAACATTTAATTGATTCTGGGGATGAAGTCTTGGTTTTCTGCCCTGAAGGATGCCCAAGCAATTACATGGGATCCAAGGTAGTAGGAGTATCAGCCATGCCATTGCCTCTTTATCCAGAACTAAAGCTTGGACTACCAGGACCTGCAGTCTCTGATGCACTTGAAAATTTCCAGCCAGATCTAGTACATGTAGTAAATCCAGCCGTACTAGGGCTAGGAGGAATCTGGCTAGCCAAAACCAATAACATTCCTCTGGTCGCTAGTTATCACACTCATCTACCTAAATACCTTGAGCATTACGGCATGGGTATGCTCGAACCTTTGCTATGGGAGCTACTAAAAGCTGCGCATAATCAGGCAGTCCTTAACCTCTGTACTTCTACAGCAATGGTAAAAGAGCTAAGTGAGAAAGGAATCCAACACACCGCACTATGGCAACGCGGGGTTGATACAGAAATTTTTCGCCCAGAATTACGTAATGATGAAATGCGTCGTCGGCTATTAGGCCCATTCAGCGATGAAGGGGCACTATTAATTTATGTAGGCAGACTTTCAGCTGAAAAACAAATTGAAAGAATAAAGCCTGTCCTAGATGCACTTCCACACACAAGATTGGCTCTAGTTGGAGATGGGCCGCATCGCCCACAACTAGAAAAAGCCTTTCAAAACACACCTACTAATTTTGTTGGATATCTTTCAGGAGAAGCACTGGCCAGTGCATATGCTTCCGGAGATGCATTCTTATTCCCCTCAAGTACAGAAACACTGGGTTTAGTCCTTTTAGAGGCAATGGCAGCTGGATGCCCAGTAATAGGGGCTAACAAAGGAGGAATTCCAGACATAATTACCGACGGAGAAAATGGCTGCCTGTTTAATCCTGATGAAAATAAAGAAAGTTCTGAAAGCCTGATCCAAGCTACTGAAAGAATTCTCAAAAATGATCTTGAACATCAATCCATGCGCAAAGCCGCCCGTGAAGAAGCAGAACGATGGGGCTGGGCTAGCGCAACAAAACAATTAAGAAGGTATTACAATCAAATCCTTGAACAACAATCTATAAATATCGCTGCGTAACTTATCAAGCTGCCTGAGGCGGTGGAGTTGGAGAGCCAACAGGCTGAAAAGGGATAACTAAAGTTGCCCATCTTTGAGGCCTAGCAGGCCTCTTTTTTTGTGGATGACGTATACCAAATGGGACACGAACCACATTTGTTCCGTCAATTTGTAAGGACTTACCACTGCTCATTGCAGACTCAAGCCCGTCAGAAAAAGAAGGCAAAATCAACTCATCCTTCTCTTTAATAAGCTCAGATTGACCGGGTAAAATCTCGCGAATCATGCTGTCCCCTCCAGCAATTTGAAGCGCTGCGATACAGGATAGTGAATACACCCTGATAGGCAGCAAAATAAAACCAAAAATTCGGTTTTCGATGAAAATTTAACTCTTTCAGGCCTTTCAGGCCAGTGCAAAGATGAACTTATCGTTAATTAACTATTAAAAGTAGTACAAGAACAAATTAAATTTCTGTCGCCATAGGGATTATCGACTCTGGAAACAGAGGGCCAAAACTTATTTTTACGCTGGCCAACAAGCGGGAAAGCCGCTTCAGCTCGAGAATATGGACGCTCCCAAGCATCTGCTGTCACGGCCTCCAAAGTATGAGGAGAACCTTTCAAAGGATTATTCAATGGGTCACTGTTACCTGATTCAATAGCCTCAATCTCAGCTCTTATTGAAATCATTGCGTCACAAAAACGATTCAATTCCTCCAAACTTTCACTCTCCGTAGGCTCCACCATCAAAGTGTCCGCAACAGGCCAACTAACGGTTGGAGCATGAAAGCCATAATCCATCAACCGCTTGGCAATATCATTCACCTCAATCCCTGTTGAGCGCTTAAGTGAACGTAAATCTAAAATGCATTCATGGGCAACCAATCCTTGAAGGCCTTTAAAAAGGATTGGATAAAAAGAATTTAATCTATAGGCAATGTAATTTGCAGAGAGGATTGCCATTGAACTGGCATGCCGCAATCCTTGTGCACCCATCATTCGCAAATACATCCAGCTAATTGGCAAAATTCCTGCACTACCAAAAGGAGCAGCAGAAACTGCACCAATACCCAAATCACCTCCACAAGTTGAAAGAGGATGTCCAGGCAGATATGGAACCAAATGAGAAGCAACTGCTATAGGCCCCACTCCAGGCCCTCCTCCACCATGAGGGATACAAAATGTTTTATGGAGATTAATATGACAAACATCCGCTCCGTATGCACCAGGTCTACAAAGACCAACTTGCGCATTCAGATTGGCACCATCTAAATAAACCTGGCCACCGTAACTATGAATGAGATCGCAAATTTCTCGAATTTGCGGTTCAAACACTCCATGCGTTGAAGGATAGGTAACCATCAAAGCAGCTAATTGTGAGGAATTTTCCTCTGCCTTTCTGGCTAAATCATCAAAATCAATATTGCCATACGAATCACAAGCAACAGGAACCACTTGTAGTCCAGCCATAACAGCACTCGCTGGGTTTGTCCCATGAGCACTGACAGGAATTAAGCAAATATTTCTACAATCTTGGCCACGTGATTTCTGCCATGCACGAATAACAAGTAATCCTGCAAATTCCCCTTGAGAGCCAGCATTAGGTTGCAATGAAACACCAGCAAAACCAGTCAAAGAAGCCAACCAATTTTCAAGATCCAAAACTAATTTTTTGTAACCTTTTGACTGTTCTGGAGGTGCAAAAGGATGAAGACCCGAAAATCTCCTCCAACTAATAGGAACAAGTTCAGCTGTGGCATTCAATTTCATAGTGCAACTCCCCAAAGGAATCATTCCATGAATCAAAGAAAAGTCTCTAGTCACTAAGCGCTGGATATAACGCAAAAGCTCTGTTTCACTTTGATAAAGATTAAAAACAGGTTGTTGTAACCAAAGATCATTCCTTAACGGGACTTCAGGAAGCAACAACTTCAGATCTGAACTCAATTTGCTTAATGGCTGTATGGATTTTCCACATGCATCTGCCAAGATTTGGTAAAGCTTTTGCAGTTCTTTCTGAGTGGTTAATTCATCAAAAGTAATTCCAAAACCCTTAGCTTCAATAGGCGAAGCACCAAGAGGCAGAACACGAAGGTTTAAGCCTGCTAAAGCGGCAAATTTATGAACTTCAACAGCGTTCTCACAATGCACTTCAACAGTGTCAAAGCGAGCCATGGGTTTAAGCGGATAACCAAGTTGAATTAAATAAGTTTCAAGTTGAGCACGAAAATAAAGCACTCTAAGAGCTATTTCTCTAAGCCCATTAGGGCCATGATGAATGGCATAAAACGAAGAAATAACAGCCAACAAAACCTGTGCAGTACAAATATTGCTGGTTGCTTTATCCCTTCGAATATGTTGTTCTCTAGTTTGCAGAGCCAACCTCAGGGCAGGCTGTCCATCTGCATCAATTGATTGGCCCACCAATCTCCCTGGAATTTGCCTTTTGAAGGCCTCTCTAGTGGCAAAGAAAGCTGCATGAGGACCACCAAAGCCCATTGGAATTCCAAATCTTTGAACACTGCCAACAGCTATATCAACTCCAAAATCACCTACTGGTGTGATCAAAACCTGAGCTAAAGGATCTATTCCAGTAATAACTAAAGCTCCAATTTTATGCGCCTTAGCAATACAAGTTGAAGGATTCCAAAGTTTTCCAGATCGACCAGGCAATTGCAAAAAAACACCAAAGACTTCATCATCAAAATCAAAAGTAATTGGGTCTAAAACCTCTAATGAGATCCCTAAAGGTTCCGCACGTGTACGAAGCACCGCAAGAGTTTGGGGAAAGACCTCTTCATCAACAAGAAAACGTCTAGCGTCAGGCTTTTTATTCACAGCAAAAGCAAGACTCATAGCTTCTGCAGCAGCAGTTGCCTCATCAAGTAAAGAAGCATTAGATATTGATAATCCAGTTAACTCACTAATCAGGGTTTGGAAATTAAATAATGCCTCTAGTCTTCCCTGAGAAATTTCAGCTTGATATGGAGTATATGCGGTATACCAGCCAGGATTTTCAAGAACATGTCGCTGAATTGCAGCTGGAGTCGCAGTACCGTAATAACCAAGTCCAATCAAAGAACGTTGGACTGTGTTTTGATTGGCAATTTCTTGAAGTTCTTCCAGTGCTTGCAATTCCGAACAACCTTCAGAAAAAGAGATGCTTGGGGAAGGTTCATCAAGTATGTCTGCAGGTATCACTTTCGAAATAAATTCATCCAGCTCAGCATGCCCAAGAACATTCAACAAATGCTTTTGATCCTTCGACGTAAGTCCTATATGTCTTTCAAGAAATCTCGAAGGCTCCATGCTTGATGCCTCCACAGGCCTATTAACAAGCACAGCTACAACTCACAAAGATGTTTGCAAGATTAGAAAAAATTTGGAGCAGTTGGAGCAAAAAAAGACGGTCTTTGAATTTAATTAGCAGCGAGTTTGCTCGAATACGAGGCAGCATCCATAAGCTCCTGAATTTGAGCTGGTTCAGAAGGCTTGATAATCAATAGCCACCCCTCACCATGAGGATCATTTTGAAGCTCCTCCGGACTAGAAAGCACTGATTCATTTCTTTTAATAACTTCCCCACTCATTGGAGAATACATTTCCTCAACTGCTTTCACAGATTCAACTGAGCCAAAACTTGCCCCTTGAGTTAAAGAAGCACCAACCTCAGGAAGATCAACAAACACAATGTCTCCTAATTGATCTACCGCAAAAGCACTTATGCCAATTCGAACAAATTCTCCATCTATTGCAGCGTATTCATGGTTGTCTGCAAAACGAAAATGATCAGGGAAAGTGAAGGCCATCGAAATTGGGCCACGCAAAGCTCACCTAGTTTGGGGCAAATCTAGGAATCCTGCTTGAACAAGCTCATAAAGCGCTCTAATAAGTGCGATTTTGATATGTGCATGATGTGTACCGCCTTGCACATAAAGGTTATATGGGGGTCTTAAAGGTGCATCTGCAGAAAACTCACTAGTACTTCCATCTATAAAAGTTCCTCCAGCCATAACTAAATCATTTTGATAACCAGGCATAACAGCTGGTACAGGATCCAAATAGGAACCCACAGGGGAGCAACTCTGAAATGCTTTGCAAACAACTTGCAAAGGATTGGGATCTCCAAAATGAACAGCTTGGATCACGTCATAACGAAAATCATTTATTTTGGGCTGCACCTCAAAACCAAGTTGTTCGAAAACACCTGCTACAAGGTCTGCACCTATCAATGCTTCAGCGACCATTTGAGGCGCAAGAAACAAACCCTGCAAAAGGACTCTATTGAGTCCAAATCCTGTTCCACTTTCAATACCAATGCCTGGAGCAGTAAGACGAGAACAAGACAGTTCAACTAAATCGGTTCGACCGGCTACATATCCACCTGTTGGAACTATCGTGCCACCTATATTTTTAATCAAAGAGCCTGCTATTAAATCCGCTCCGACTTCACAAGGCTCCTTTTCCTCAACAAATTCACCATAACAATTATCCACAAAGCAAACACATTTAGGTTGCCTTTGATGAATATAAGAACAAATATTTTTAATACAATTTATTGATAGTGAAGGCCGCCATGTATAGCCACAACTTCTCTGAATCAAAATCATTTTTCTTGGGATCTCTAAAGCTTTTTCTAAAGAAATAAAATCAATACTTCCATCTTCCTTAAGCGATAACTGGTCATATAGGACACCAAAATCAGCGAGAGAACCTTTTCCAGAACCACGCAAACCTATAACTTCTTCAAGAGTGTCATAAGGATGGCCTGTTACAGAGAGAAGCTGATCGCCAGGACGCAACACGCCAAATAAAGCGGCTGCAATTGCATGCGTCCCACTCACAAATTGCAGTCTTACGGCAGCCCTCTCTGCACCCAGAACCCTTGCAAAAACTCTATCTATAACTTCTCGACCGGGGTCACCATGGCCAAGACCAGTAATTGAAGCAAAGTGCTGAGTCCCTAAACGCTCTTTAGAGAAAGCATCCAAAACCTTTGCGAGACGAGGCATGACCTCATCCGTTCGCTTCTCCCGTAGCGACTTTTGTCTATTCGCAACACCAAAAACATGCTTTTGGGCCCATGTTTTAACCAGTTCTCCATTTATTTCAGGTGCAGGGGTTCTACTCACAAGCAACAAAGGGCGAGGTTTACAGTTCTTTTAGATTCTTAGCCTTGCCGATTCATTCGCCAACTATTACATCCGCTTCTGTTGACATCCTTAAGAAGCGGTATTCGTTAAAATTGGAGGTAATTGTTTGGATTCGACTATTCCTACAACTAATTCTAATTCCCGTGAACTGCGTCTAAGAGCAGGAATAATTTCGCGACGAGAACCACTACCACCAAGTCAAAGAAAATTGAGATGGGGTACCACCAGCTTCATGCTGATAATGCATATTGCGGCAAGCTTTGCACTATTGCCACGTTTTTGGAGTTGGCAAGGAATTGCAGTATTTGGAATCCTCTACTGGATAACAGTATTAGGAGTCACACTTGGACTACATCGACTGGTGTCACACCGCAGTTTTGTTGCCCCTAGTTGGTTAGAAAAAATCCTTGTCATTATGGGAACACTGGCCTGCCAAAGCGGCCCTATCGAATGGGTTTCTCTCCACCGACACCACCACCAATTCTCAGATCAACCCAATGATCATCACGATGCAGGGAGAGGTTTTTGGTGGAGCCACAGTGAATGGATGCTCCATGAAATTCCGGCTTTACGTCATAGCCACAAATTAGCTGGTGATCTCTTAGCTGATCCCTTCTTTCAATGGTTAGATCATTGGTTTCTTCTTTTACAAATACCAATATTTCTCTCCCTTTACTGGTATGGAGAACTAAACGGAGTCCATGGAGGTGGAATAGGGCTTGTGCTGTGGGGTATTCCGCTACGTTTAGTGATGGTTTATCACGTGACCTGGTTAGTAAATTCAGCAACTCATACTTTCGGCTATCGCAATTTCGATTGCCCAGACCTATCTAGAAATTGTTGGTGGGTGGCTTTGCTTACTTTTGGTGAAGGATGGCACAACAATCATCATGCCTTCCCTCAAAGTGCTCGTCATGGCTTGAGGTGGTTTGAATTTGATTTAACTTGGCAACATATCAAGTTATTAAGGCGTTTAGGTCTGGCTCGCAAAATTCGACAAGCTAAATATTCTCAATGAGTTTCTTGATTGTTTAATTCTAACGCTCGGAAACGTAAATCCTTAAGAAAATGCTGCACATCACAATGAGAAGCTGCATCCCCAAGAGCTATATGAGTTGCATTTAAATCAATAAGTTCTCCATCTAATTGTTCAGCACTATAATCTTTAAGACCAGCCATTACTTGGGCAAAACGTTCTCTTCGTTGTGTTTTAGTAATGGGATAAGCAGCCATCACCTTATCTCGAGACTGTCGCCAAGTTCTCCCACGACATAGATAATCTGCTAGGGCAGCACTTAAAGATGCCGCCTCATTCTCTTCTATGAACCAATCAAAGCAAGAAGGGATAGATGATAAACCAAGAAAAATTTCAAATAATTTTCCAGCACCAAGAGGCTCACCATCATCACCTATTAAAGGAATAGCAGACTCTAAAAGTACTTTTAATAACTCAGGATGATCCACCGCTAAACGATCACTAATAGTTTCTATTCCTTCATGAATTACAGCATTAGATTGCGCAAGAGCAAGAAAGACTTCAGGTCCTGGTGAAGCAAGTTTTCCATTTCGAAGATTAGAAATCTGCGAATTATGAACTCTTCCCAGATCCAGGCATTCTGCCAATGCAGGCAGAACCTTATGTGACCAACCATTTCGCTCATGCCAAACATGAATCAGATGCGCCATTGAACGCCGTCCATCTGACAACCGGTCGCGAAAGCTAATAGTCACAAATCAGATTTCAGATCATATAGACACAAATGATATGGATTCTTATCAAGTATGATTTTCATATATTTAGCGTATCACTTGTGATGTCAGTTGTGAGCGCCCAACCTGCGCCTTTAAGTAAGCCAATAGATACAAATAAAGCAATGGAGTTAGCAGCCAAGCTACAAGCACCGCAAAGTCCAAAAGCTAAATTTCAAAAAAAAGAGCAAAAACGCTGGGGAACAGTAGGTTTTATGCTAGCTATTCATGTTTTAACAATTGTTGCCCTACAACCTCAATATTGGAGCTTGCAAGCTTTAGCCTCAACTTTGATTCTCTACTGGATCACAGCATGTCTTGGCGTCACACTTGGCTATCACCGTCTTCTCTCGCATAGGGCATTTGCTGTACCTAAATGGCTAGAACGCTTCTTCGCAACATGTGGCGCCTTAAGCTGCCAACATGGTCCAATTGACTGGGTCGGTCTTCATAGGCACCATCATACGTTTTCAGATACAGAACCAGATCACCACAACAGCCACAAAGGCTTCTGGTGGAGTCACATGGGATGGATGTTCCAACCCATTCCTGCAATGAATGCGGTTCCCAGGCTAAGTGGCGATCTCAATAAAGATTCTTACTATTGCTGGCTAAATAAAAATTTCCTCCTACTTCAAATCCCTCTAGGAGTATTACTTTTTTGGATTGGAGAATTCAGCGGAGTAAATGGATGGGGGATGGTTCTATGGGGCATATTTGTACGTTTAGTATTGGTCTATCATGTGACCTGGTTGGTTAATTCAGCCACTCATTGCTGGGGAACAATTGTCTATGACAGTGGTGATTGTTCCAGAAATAATGCTTGGGTAGCAGCCTTAACTTTTGGTGAAGGATGGCATAACAATCACCATGCTTTTCCAAACTCAGCTCTACAAGGTCTACAAAAAGGACAGATAGACTTAACCTGGCAACATATTCGTCTTTTACGAGCTCTTGGTCTGGCTACAAAGATCAGGCTACCCGCTACGTATTAAGGTGATCTCTCTGCTTATCTTTAAACTCTCAACATCATGGCTAAGCGCGTACAAGTTGTTCTCAACGAGGACGTCCTTAGTCTCGGCAAAGAAGGAGATCTTGTTGACATAGCTCCAGGATACGCACGCAATTTTCTTCTCCCTTATGGCAAGGCTTTGCCAGTTACTCCCGCAGTAATGAAGCAGGTGCAACATCGTAGGGCCAAAAAAGCCGAACAAGAAGCTGCTATAAAACAAGAGGCACTGGACTTTCAAACTGCTTTAAAAACGATTGGTCGTTTTAAAGTGAAGAAACAAGTAGGCGAAGATGGAGTTCTTTTTGGAACTGTCACAAATGGAGATGTTGCAGAAGTAATTCAAGAAGCCACTAAAAAAGAAATTGACCGAAGAGAAATTACTGTCCCAGAAATTCACAGCACAGGACAATATAAGGTGCAAGTCAAACTTCACACTGAAGTCACTGCTGAAATCAACCTAGAAGTGTCTAGTTACTGAATGCTTTGAGGGTCGAAAAAACAAACAAAAGTAAGCCCCCCTTCTTCAACGGTTCCTATAAATGGTGAGCGTCCCACTTCCCAATCAAGGAGATGCTTCCAAAAAGGTATCTCATAAATCTGGACAAACCTCAAATTCTATACAACCAAATTTTGAAGTCCCACCAGACTCAATACCACCACAAAATATAGAAGCAGAAGAAGCTGTTTTAGGCGGTATTCTTTTAGACCCAGAGGCAATTAGCCGAGTAGCAGATCTATTACAACCGGAAGCTTTTTATCTGAATGCCCATCGTGAAATTTATCGCACAGCTTTAGTACTCCATAGTCAAGGCAAGCCTACTGACTTGACTGCAATGTGTGCTTGGTTGGCAGATACAGGATCACTTGAGAAAGTAGGGGGTAGTAGTCGTTTAGTAGACCTAGTTGAGCGAGTTGCCTCAACCGCATCACTGGAGCAGGTGGCAAAGTTAGTGATGGACAAATTCCTTCGTCGTCAACTTATCCGCTCAGGAAACGAAGTAATAAGACTCGGCTTTGAGCAAAGCTTACCTTTGGAAGAAGTTCTTGACAAAGCTGAACAAAAAATCTTTGCCATAAGTCAAGAAAAGCCTTCCAAAGGGCTAACGCCTACTGCGGAAATTCTTACCAGTACATTCAACGAAATCGAAAGTCGTTCTTTAGGCACTTCTGTAGCAGGTATCCCAGTGAATTTCTATGACCTTGATGCAATGACCCAAGGTCTACAAAGAAGTGACTTAATCATCGTTGCAGGACGGCCAGCTATGGGGAAAACATCAATAGTGCTAAACCTTGCCAAAAATGTTGCCCAACTGCATGACTTACCAGTCTGCGTATTTAGCCTAGAAATGAGTAAAGAACAACTTACCTATCGACTCCTTTCAATGGAAGTAGGCATTGAAAGTGGAAGACTAAGAACTGGACGTTTACAACAAGAAGAGTGGCCACTGCTTGGACAAGGTATAAATACACTTGGCCAGTTACCAATCTATATAGATGACAAGCCAAATTTAAGTGTCTTGGAAATGCGTTCTCTTTGCAGACGACTCATTGCAGAACAAGGCAAAGAGCTAGGACTTGTAGTCATTGACTATTTGCAACTAATGGAAGGCTCAACACCTGACAATCGCGTCCAAGAACTTTCAAGAATCACAAGGGGTCTAAAAGGGATGGCAAGAGAAATGAAAGTGCCTGTAGTGGCTCTTTCTCAACTTAGTCGTGGCGTGGAGTCAAGAACGAACAAAAGACCAATGCTTAGTGATCTACGTGAATCAGGATCAATCGAACAAGATGCTGACCTTGTTCTAATGATCTATAGAGATGAGTATTACAACCCTGATACACCTGACAGAGGCATTACAGAGTTAATTGTTACCAAGCATCGCAATGGACCAGTGGGCACAGTAAAACTACTTTTTGAGCCTATGTTTACTCGATTCAGAAATTTAGCTGCATAACAAAAATTTCTAACGATGTTTGCTCATTAACAATAAAATGCACCCATTGAGCAATTCAAACGAAGCCTTTGATGTCATCGTCGTAGGCGGAGGTCATGCAGGCTGCGAAGCTGCAATTACAACTGCTCGTTTAGGACTTTCAACAGCCTTATTTACTCTCAATCTCGACCGTATTGCCTGGCAACCATGCAATCCTGCAGTTGGAGGGCCAGCCAAAAGTCAATTAGTACATGAAATTGATGCCCTAGGAGGAGTAATCGGAAAATTAGCAGACAAGACAGCCTTACAAAAACGAATTCTTAATGCAAGTCGAGGACCAGCTGTTTGGGCTTTAAGAGCTCAAACTGATAAACGACTATATGCACGCGAAATGCTAAAGATTTTGCAAAATACACCCAATCTGGCATTACGTGAAGCAATGGTAACTGACCTGGAAGTAGAAAAATTAGATAAAAAAATTAAACCTCTCGTTCACTCAAATGAAAAAAGAATTGGACAAATTAAAGGAATCAAAACCTATTTCGGCAGCATTTATGAAGCCAAGGCAGTAATACTAACCACAGGTACTTTCCTAGGAGGGAAAATATGGGTAGGTAATCAATCTATGCCTGCAGGTCGCGCTGGAGAACAGGCCTCAGAAGGTCTAACAGAAGCTCTACAGAAATTAGGTTTTCAAACAAGCAGACTTAAAACTGGAACACCACCACGGGTGGATAGAAGGAGTCTTCGACTTGATTGTTTAGAAGAACAACCCAGTGATGCCGCCAATCGTTTCTTCTCTTTTGATCCTGAAGCCTGGATCTCTAGCAAACAAATGAGCTGCCACATAACTCGTACAACTAAAGCAACCCATCAACTAATTAAAGATAATCTGCACCTAACGCCTATTTACGGAGGGTTTATTGACAGCAAAGGTCCCAGATACTGCCCTTCAATAGAAGATAAAATTGTGCGTTTTGCAGGAAAAGAATCACACCAAATTTTTCTAGAACCTGAAGGATTTGATACTCCTGAAATTTACGTTCAAGGTTGCTCCACAGGGCTGCCTGAAAACCTTCAACTACAACTGCTGAGAACACTGCCAGGACTAGAAAAATGCGTAATGTTACGTCCTGCATATGTCGTCGAATACAACTATGTTCCTGCAACACAACTGCTACCATCTTTAGAAACAAAAAAAATCCAAGGGCTTTTTTGTGCCGGGCAACTAAATGGCACCACAGGCTATGAAGAAGCAGCAGCACAAGGACTAGTTGCAGGCCTAAATGCTGCACAAATAGTCAAATGCCAAGAAGCAATACACTTTGCTCGTGAAGACAGCTATATCGGAACAATGGTTGATGATTTAATTACCAAAGATCTGCGCGAACCTTATCGAGTACTCACTAGCAGAAGTGAATATCGTCTTGTACTAAGAGGTGATAATGCAGACCGCCGCCTTACACCACTTGGATATCAACTAGGGTTAATCGACGAGCGCCGATGGCTTTTATATAAATCCAAGCAGCAAGCACTAGAAGCAGAGAAAGAGCGGTTAGAGCGTCAAAGACTAAAAGCCAGTGACCCAAGAGCCATTGAAATCGCGAAAGAAACTAATGCCCCAATAAAAGAATCCATACTCTTAGCCGACCTACTTCGTCGCCCAGGTGTACATATAACTGATTTGGCAAGGCACAAACTAGCGGATAAAAACCTTCCTTTACCTGTCCTAGAAGGAGCAGAAATTGACATTAAATACAGTGGTTACTTAAAACGTCAAGTGGCCCAAATCGATCAATTTAAAAAGCAAGCAAAAAAACTACTACCAAAAAATCTTGACTACCTAAGAATTACCACTATCTCTCAAGAAGCTCGGGAAAAGCTAAATGAATCACGACCTAAAAGTTTTGGACATGCTGCTGAATTACCAGGTGTAAGTAAGGCAGACTTAACCGCCCTATTAATTTGGCTAAAACTTCATACCAATCAAAACAAAAAGCAATTCAAAATAGATAGGATATAGATCTAAACGTAGAGATATCAAATCAGTGCTGGAGATGACTCCTGAATAAGTCACATCTCATTTCACCCAAACCAATTTGGGAAGCTCCTCCTGAAGCAGTTCTTTTTGGAGAAGGACCACAACAACTTCCTGGTCCCTGGCAACTAATGCTGCTTGGAGATGGTAGTCCAACTCGCCATTTGCGTCTTCTTACTGGACATGAAGTTGAAGTTAAGTTAATTGCCATGGAATATGAGTCCTGTCTCAATAAAGAAGCACCCCTAGAAGCAAAAGAACTGCTTCCTCCATTATTAAGAAGACAGGTATGGCTAACATGTAACTCTCAAACTTTGGCCTGGGCAGAAAGTTGGTGGAATCAAAAAGAAGCAGAGTTACATCTTAAAAACAAAGAACAACCTATTTGGAAAAGCCTTACTCAAGGCCGATCAGAACTATTTCGTGAAGTGGATGGACTTGCTTTAGTCAAGGCTGACTGGCTGGAATCAGAGTTTCAACAACCAGGACCTTTTTGGAGTAGACACTATCGATTCTTCAGACAAGAACGAGAACTAACTGTAATCAGGGAAGTCTTTAGTCCCCAACTTGAAGTATGGCTTGGTCCAAGCCCACGCAATGAGATACAACTTAGCTAACAAAAATTTCTATATTTAAGGGAATGCAGCTTGACAACTTGCCAAGCTGCATGGTTAGCGGATTATGGGAGAAGAGGTTCGCTTTTCATGGCACCCTGCTCAACCTGGCTCACTCTCAGTGATCTAAGTCACTTGTACGGCATCTCTCCTATTCACTGCATTGCAACACTCCACAAACACGGCTGGAGCGATCCAAATGGACACCCAACACAATCAGCCATAAAAGCTGATGTAGCAAACACAGCTCAAAAACCAAACAAGTCTTCTGATCAAGCAATATGGAATTCTGAACTTTGCAAACAATTACTAGATAAAACTATTGAGATACAACAATGGGCCACATTACTTGAAGCATTAGAAGAAGGTTCGCCATCTATTAATACCACTGCAGAAGAGATGGCAACTGATTTACCTTGTAATTTAATTCAAGAGGTTAATGATCAACTTGCACAAAGAGGTGTAACAAGCTTCAGGGTTCCAGCAAAATTAGTTGCTTAATCTAATGACAATTATCCAAAAAATCCAAGCTGCCGAGCAAAGAATTAAAGAGCTCCAAGTATTAATCAGATACTGGAAAGCAAGCGAAGCTTCGTCAGATCATATTGCTTTAGAGCTGATAGAAGGCCTAGTAACAGACGATTATGAAAAAAACATTGCTTAATCTTATGAAGAATTTAGACCCTGCTATTTATTTATCCCTGAAAAACTATGAAGAATCCTATGAATTCTATAGATCTTCTCAAGAAAAATCGAAG
>QCFI01000018.1 GCA_003280295.1 Prochlorococcus sp. AG-363-C20
ATGGATACCTACAGAGTGCAAGGAAATAACATCAAAATAACCCTCTACAACGACTGCACTGTCATTCTTACGAATAGCATTTGCGGCTTTATCTAGACCGAACAAATGCTGACCTTTTTCAAAGATTTCTGTTTCTGGAGAGTTTAAATATTTAGGCTCAGATCCATCAAGGCTGCGACCTCCAAATCCAATAACTCGTCCCTGTCGATCACGAATTGGCACGATTACTCGATTACGAAAGCGATCATAAAAACCATCTCTACCTTTGCGGGCAACAACAAGTCCAGCAGCCTCTAATATTTCAGGAGATATACCTTCAACTTGTTGGAGGTGTGTAAGTAATCCTTCCCACTGATCCGGGGCATAGCCCAAGTTAAAAGACTCAAGAGTAATTTCACTCAACCCGCGCACTCGTTTTAAATAATCAAGCGCTGAAGCACCATTAGCTGTATGCAATTGACTAGAGAACCAACCTGCAGAAAGAGACAGTGCATGATGGAGTTTGTCTCGACGCGAGAGTTGTTGACGCAAGCGCTCCTGCTGGGAACCATCAACGGTCTCAACAGGTAGTTGATATTTCCTAGCTAGCTCAAGAACTACTTCTCCAAAACCTTGACGCTTAAATTCCATCAAAAACTTAATAGAATTCCCTCCCGCACCGCAGGAAAAGCAGTAATAAAACTGCTTAGCTGGAGAGACAGTCATCGAAGGTTTGCTGTCATCATGAAAGGGACAGATCCCTACAAATTCTCTACCTCTTTTCTTCAATACAACGTGTTCTCCCACTACATCAACAATGTCTGCACGTTCCTTTACAGCCTCAATCGTATGTGGGTGGATGCGAGGAGATGCCATCAGTACATTCTGAAGTGATCTAATGAGTTGGTCTAGTTGAAATTGGTCATAGCACTAGAAAAAGAATCATTCTCATTACTTCACATACAGATTAAAAATCCACTAAGAACAAACTCGCAACTGGTTCCCTAGTAACAAGTGAGCAAAAGCACCCCCGATTTACTAAAAGGTTATTTGGTACTACTTGCAAGTGCATTTGCATTTAGTTTGATGTGTGTTTGCGTAAAGCATTTAGGAGAGAGGCTTCCAGTCGCAGAAATTGTTCTCGCAAGATCACTCATAAGTCTTTTAATTACTCGATTAATGATCAAAAAAGCTGGTATATCCCCTTGGGGAGGCAACAAAAGACTACTATTTATTAGAGGTCTTCTAGGTACTACAGCATTATTTTGCGTATTTGAGGCAATAGCAAGTTTACCTCTAGCATCTGCAACAGTAATTCAATACACCTATCCAACTTTTACAGCAATATCAGCATGGCTTCTATTAAAAGAAAAAATCAACCACAATATTGGTCTTGCAATAATAATGGGCTGGCTAGGAATTTCCATGGTGATCCAACCTGATTGGATAAGTTCTAGTTCTATTCAACTTCCATTTAACTCGGTTTGCATTGCTTTAGCTGGCGCCTTCCTTACCGCCCTGGCATACATTTCTGTTCGCAAACTTTCAAAGTATGAGCACCCATTAATAATCGTTCATTATTTTCCATTAGTATCAATACCTATAACTATTCCATTTTTATTCGTACAAGGTGTTTTACCTATTGGAATTGAATGGATATGGTTATTAGGTGTAGGGCTATTTACACAACTCGGTCAGCTATGGATTACTGAGGGGTTAAGGATTCTTCCTGCGGCGCAAGCCAGTTCTATTAACTATATACAAGTTATTTTTTCTGCGGTCTGGGGAATATTGCTTTTCAATGAGCAGTTAGATAGTTTGACAATAATAGGTTCATTTTTCATATTTGGAGGAAGTCTACTAAGCTTAAAGAAAAGGAGGGACTAACTTTTAAAAGTTCTCAGTGATCGTATAAGTCACACTCAGACAGCTATCAATCTCCACAAGCAAAGCACACATATTAAAAGCAAGACTTACGCCAATCGTAATAGAAAAGAGTTTCATACTCTTTTCAAGAGATATGTAATGATCTTTAACTTAGGAAAATTACCTATACATACCAGTCCTAAAAGAATAATTAATTTAAGATAATTTAACTTGGTTGCCTATGAGCACACGTTAAGGCAAGAATAAAACAACTAATATAGATGTCTAAAGCTTCTACTGCCCTTCAAAAAGTCCCATCACTCAAATAACTATGAAGATTGCCCTAGCCACTATTCTTGCCTTTAGCTCAGTATGCCCAGCATTTGCTGGAGAATATCAACCAGGATACTCTTCTTCTAAAACATGCACACGAAATGAATACAGAGAAGAGTACGTACCAGGGACTCAGAATTCGCCTGGTTATGTAAAAAGCTATACAGAGACCATTGACGTTCCATGTGAATCAAATAGAGCTACAACAGTCAGGAGAGCAGCGCCTCAATCAGTAGGTGACAACAATGACTGTAGTGAAGGCTCAATTATTGGTGGACTTCTAGGTGCTGGTATAGCAACTGCAGGCTCACGAGGGAAAGACCAATGGTGGGCGATTCCAGCAGGAGGAGCTGCAGGGGCAATGCTTGGATGTCAAATTGACGGAGGTTAAAAGCTTTCTTAAATAGTCAAAGAATAAAGTTAAAGCATGAATATCTTTTTGCTAAACAAGACAAGTATCAAAAATTTCTATAAAACAATACTTTAATATCCAAAAGTTTTGAAAAGAAACATCAAGACTGTATGTTTAATGGATATTTAAACCATTCCTTAGATAAGCCATCAGAAGAACTAGATATTTTTGCTAACCGCCATTCTTTTCCATTATCATTTCTCTCAAGAAATAACGTAAAAGGATTACTAGACTTATCTCTAAAGCCAGGGAATCTGCACTCAAAATAACCAGAAACCAATAAAAGTTTTTCTTCTTCATATTGCACATATTTACTAGAATCAACTTTGACGCTTAGAAGTTCTATTGGAGATTCATCCAAGTCCAGAAAATCTTCAAGAGAACTCCTTGTAAGATGAATCTGAACTTCAATGGCATCCTTAAGAATTGAATTTGGAGGGTTATTAGAACCTACACATCCATACTGTGCAAAACAAAACAATAAGGTCAGAATTAAAGAATAAAATTTTTGAAAAAAATTTCTCATGACAAAATGTACGAGAGGGCAACCGCTCAGATCAAACAACTTGAATAGATAGATACCAACTCTATGATCAGCTGGCTTCAAGGACAAAGAATAGAAAACTGGCAGCAATCTCAAAAACAAGGAATTGTTTTGGCCTGCTCAGGAATTGGATATGAAATTCAATTATTGCCCAGTTATCTTTCCTCAATTTGCACGGTTAATGAATTAACCCTTTGGATCCATCAAGTAAAAAGGGAGGATGCTGAAATCTTATATGGGTTCCACACCAAAGTAGAAAGGGACTTATTTAGAATCCTTATAGGAGTAAGTGGTGTTGGCCCACAAACAGCTATGGCCCTCTTAGAAGAATCTCAAGTTGAGGGAATAGTTTCGGCCATCATTCACGAAGATATTTGCACTCTTACAAAAGCGCAGGGTGTAGGTAAAAGGACTGCAGAAAGGCTTTCTATTGAATTACGGCATAAACTTACTGAATTCAATAATATTACAACTGATATTAATTCTCTAGAGAGCGAAAAAATACTAGACCTCCCTTTCAAGAATTTTAGTATCAATAATTTGCAAGAAACATTGCAATCACTTGGTTATGAAGACTTTGAGATTTTAAGAGCAATTCGTGCTGTAACTGATAAGTTCCCACCTGAAGTCTCTAAAAACGATCCAGATTCAACCAAATCTCTTAAAAATGAAACCGACTTACTCAAGGCAAGCCTAATATGGCTAAGCAACGAATCAAAGTAGTAAGGGTCGCAAAGGGTTAAATTAAGTTTTTAAAATCCAAACTCTTTACCAAGACATGTCGCTCGATACAGCCGAGAAGCAAAAGCTAATCAACAATTATCAAAAACATGGGACTGATACTGGATCAGTAGAGGTACAAGTTGCAATGCTCAGTGAGCGCATCACTAAGCTCAGTGGCCATCTAAAAAGCAATAACCACGACTTCTCATCCCGAAAAGGGCTTTTAAAAATGATTGGTCAGCGCAAACGATTGCTCAATTATGTACGAGAGCAAAGTGAGAAGCGATATACAGACCTAGTTAGCAAGTTAGGAATAAGACGTTGAAAGATAACAGGATTTCATTCCTCACAATCAACTTGCAAAAATGGCCGAAACCCTGAGACCCAAGCCCTTCAAAGCTGATGAGGAAGAGAGAAGGCCTAAAACTAAAAGCTCATCAAAAGGAGCAAAGGTAGCTACTAAAGATAAGAAAACAAAGCGTGATTCTGCAATCCCCAAGGAAGTAGCCAACCGCATGGCACGTAGAATTGCTATCACTACAGGGCTCCCAACTTTCTGTGGTATGGGAGTTTTTGTAGTTAGTTATCTAATAGTCAGCAAAGGGATAGCAGATATAGCTCCTGCATTGACATTGCTAATCTCAGCAGTTTGCTTCATGTTGGGTTTATTTGGTCTAAGCTATGGAATACTTTCTGCAAGCTGGGAAAACTCTCCAGGTAGCTTATTAGGATTAGAAAATATTCGACCAAATATAGGCAAAGTTCGTGCTGTATTCAGCACATTAAGCCAAAAGAAAACTTGACCCTACTAAATATTTCAGGTCAATAAATATTCACTATAACAAGCTTTAAATGATTGGTTTTTTAAAGAATCTAAGGCAGCATTAGAATCGCCAACACAAAATTGATGCCCAAGTCTTACATATCGAACATTTGAACCTTTCTTAATAGAAGCAACAACAGGAACCTTAACTCCTAATTCATCTTTTCCAGGCCGATGTTTATAAAGACATTCCCTTAAACGATGTTGAACTTCAATATCACATGCCTCTGAAGGGAGCAAATCAACAAGCAAAAGACGAAGATCATCTATAGTCCTGCAATCATCAATAATTAATTGAATTCTGTCGTCTCTTCTGTCAACGGATGCCCAAAAAAGCAATCGAGCTTCAAGCATCAAAAAATCTGACAATCGAGCATAAGTTTTTGGAAATACAACTGCTTCACAAGAGCCTGTTAAATCCTCCAATTGAAGAATCGCCATTCGATCTCCTTTACGAGTAGTCACCTGACGCATCTCTGGAATCATGGCAATAACACTCACCTTTGCTTTCTCAGATTGATCTTCCAAGCTGGTCAAGCCAATAGGAGCTATCAACTTTGCTGGTGAAGAAAGCTGTTTAAGGGGATGATCTGATAGGTAAAATCCTACTAACTCCTTCTCAAGTCTTAACTTTTCAGAAGGTGAATAGTCAGAGACTGGGGCCGCTTTGGGTGCCGTAGAAAACTCTTTATGTTTTTTGACTCCAGAGTTTGCGGTCATTAGATCAAAAAGGTTTCCCTGCCCACTAATTCGATCACGTGCACGGGAACTAGCCCAATCAATAAGCAAATCTAGATCTGCTATCAATTGCGCCCGGTTGGTGTTTGGCGCAATTGTATCTAGAGCACCACAGTGAATAAGAGCCTCCAAGCCTCTCCTATTGAGAATATTTGAAGAAGTTCGGTCACATATTTCAGCCAATGAACTAAAAGGTCCATCTTTTTCACGAACTGCTATTAACTGCCTTATTGCTCCATCACCTAAATTCTTTACCGCTGATAATCCAAACAGAATTTTACTTTCATCTGGAGTAAAATCAAATCCAGAAGCATTTACATCCGGGGGCATAACCTCTATGCCCATAGAATTACAATTAGAAATGTATCGTTGGACCTTATCACTTGATCCAGAATTAACTGTTAATAATGCAGCCATATATGCAACCGGATAATGAGCTTTTAAGTATGCAGTTTGATAAGTAACTGCTCCATATGCCGTTGAATGACTTTTGTTAAAACAATATTCTGCAAACAAAACCATTTGATCAAATAGCTCATTAGCTATTGCTAAATCAACACCTTTGCGACTAGATCCTTCAACAAAAAGAGCTCGATGCTTCTGCATCTCAGAAACCTTCTTTTTTCCCATCGCTCGACGTAACAAGTCAGCCTGACCAAGTGAATACCCAGCTAAATCCTGAGCCATCTTCATTATCTGTTCTTGATAAACCATGATCCCGTAGGTTTCCCTAAGGATGGGTTCTAAAGATGAATGAGCAAAATCTATAATTTCACGCCCATGCTTGCGACTAATAAATTTTGGAATCAATCCAGCATCTAGTGGCCCAGGCCGATATAAAGCTAAAATCGAAGAGATATCTTCTAAAGAAGAGGGTCTTAATTCACGAACTATCTGACGCATTCCACTAGATTCCAATTGAAAAATACCTTCAAGATCACCTTTAGAAAGTAATTTAAATGTATCAGGGTCCTCCAAAGGAAGACTGTCTGGATCTATTCTTATGCCAATACTTTCTTCAACTAAATCTACTGTCTTCTCTATCATAGTAAGATTCTTCAGACCAAGAAAGTCCATTTTTAATAATCCCATCGATTCAACATCTTCCATAAAATATTGAGTAATTATTTGCCCATCATTGTTACGCTGAAGTGGTACAAGATTATCAAGAGGATCTGCTGCAATTACAACCCCAGCAGCATGTACTCCAAAAGTTTTATTAGTACCTTCTATTCGAATTGCCATATCAACCCATTTAGTAACCATTGGATCTTTCTGATATTTATCTCTGAATTCAGGATTTGGAGAATCATCTCCAATCATCGCAGAAAGTTTAGCTGGCTTGCCACGAGCAACAGGTATCAGTTTTGCTAATCGATCAGCCTCTCCATACGGAATATCTAAAACCCGGGCCACATCTTTCAAAACAGCCTTAGATGTCATCTTGTTGAAAGTGATAATTTGTGCAACCTTATCTTCGCCATAACGACTAGTAACGTAGTCAATAACTTCACTTCGCCTCGCAATACAAAAATCAGTATCAATATCAGGCATAGACTTACGTTCAGGATTTAAAAAACGTTCAAACAGCAAACCATTTAGAACAGGGTCAATATTTGTTATCCCAAGGGAATATGCGACTAAAGATCCTGCTGCAGAACCTCTTCCAGGCCCAACTGGAATGCCCTTTTCTCTTGCAAAACGAATATAATCCCAGACGACAAGAAAATAGGTTGGAAAACCCATTTGATTTATCACACTTATTTCATAACTAAGACGACTTCTATATTCTTTATTTATCTCATCAATATTTAACTTCTTAAGTCTTTCAATTAAGCCCTTTTCAGAAAGATCTGTTAAATAACTTAAAGCAGTATGTCCTTGGGGAATTGGGAAACGTGGCATCTTATATGTACCCAGGATGTCATATTCTTCAACCTTTTCAGCGACATCAACTGTATTATCTATAGCCCTATTAATAGTATCTGAGTCCAAATGATCTAAGAAGAGTCTTCTCATTTCTGCTTCAGACTTAATATATTCAGTACCTGTATACCGAAGACGCTTTTCATCACTAATTAATTTCCCTGTAAGAACACATAACAATGCATCATGGGCCTCAACATCATTCTTCGTAAGATAATGGGCGTCATTAGTAGCTATTAAATTTATTCCAAGTTCTTTCGCTATACGTGATATCTCAACATTCACTATGCGATCTTCATAAGATCCATGGTCTTGGATTTCAAGATAAAAATCTTCGCCAAAAACATCCTTATACCAGCGAGCGACATTTCTAGCGACATCAAAACGTCCCTGCAAAATTGCCTGCGGAATCTCTCCTCCAAGACAAGCTGTAGAAATAATCAACCCTTCACTATGAGCCTTAAGTATTTCCTTATCAATACAAGCTCGCGAAAAAATACCACGACCCCGCATTCCTCGGAGATGGCTAATACTTGTTAATTTAACCAAATTTCTATATCCCAAAGAATTTTTCGCCAGGACTACTAAGTGATAACGGCGTTCTTTTTTAGGCTGTGGATCATCAATCGATCCATTTATTATGTACATTTCATTACCGATTATCGGCTTGATCTCTGCTGCTTTGCAAAGCTTCAAAAGTTCTATGGCGCCATACATAACTCCATGATCAGTTAAGGCAAGGGCCTTTATACCCAAGGCTTTTACCCTCTGAACCATCTTTGGCAACTGACTAGCCCCATCAAGAAGGCTGTAATCGCTGTGATTATGTAAAGGTACAAATCCCATCACCAAAGCCTAAACGCAGACACAATATAAAGAGTGAGCTGCAACAAGAAGACACTATATGCAGTGAATTCTTGACTTAAGGTATAAGCTCCCCATTTGGTTGATTTGCTATCACATCAGCACTCTGCTCATATTGATGGGCGATTTGCAAAAGTCGTGGCTCATCCAAAACATTACCTATCAACTGAACACCTATTGGAAGTCCAGAAGTATCAAAGCCGCACGGAAGGCTTATAGCGGGTAAACCGGCCAAATTAACTGGGATGGTTAGCAAATCTGATAAATACATTGAAACTGGGTCTGCAGTATGAGAACCAACTGAAAATGCAGTCGTAGGAGCTGTAGGTGTAAGTAAAATATCAACCTTCTTAAAGGCACTTTCAAAGTCGCGACGAATTAATGTTCTAACTTTCTGAGCTTTTTTGTAATATGCATCTACATAACCTGCAGAGAGAGCATAAGTTCCTATCAATATCCGTCTTTTAACTTCAGATCCAAACCCTTCCGTACGGGTTTGAGTAGTCATTGAAGAAAGATCCTCGGCTGAATCTGAGCGATATCCATACTTCACTCCGTCATAACGAGCCAAATTTGCCGAAGCCTCTGAAGGCGCAATAACATAATAAGTCGCTATCCCATCATTAAAACGAGGACAACTAATTTCTATTAATTCCACTCCAAGAGACTGAAGAAGATTAGCTGCATCAAGAACAGACTTTTTAACCTGAGCTGATAATCCCTTCTGCTCAAAACATTCTTTTATTAAGCCAACACGTAAGCCTGAAAGTGGTTTATCAAAAGAAGCAAGATAATTAGGAACAGGAACTTTCAAACTAGTCGCATCACGAGAATCACTTCCAGCTATTACTTGAAGTATTTCTGCTGCATCAGCAACACTAGTAGCAAAAGGGCCAACCTGATCTAATGAACTTGCAAAAGCAACCAAACCCCAGCGACTAACACGCCCATAAGTTGGCTTTAGTCCAACTACTCCACAAAAAGATGCAGGTTGGCGTATTGAGCCTCCTGTATCCGAGCCTAAGGCAGCTATACATTCCCCTGCAGCTACCGCTGCGGCACTCCCACCAGAACTCCCACCTGGAACTCTACTAGTATCCCAAGGATTAAGAGTAGAACCAAAAGCCGAAGTTTCAGTAGAACTCCCCATAGCAAACTCATCAAGATTGGTTTTACCTATGAGGATCGCTCCTGATTGCCATAACCTTTCAGTGACTGTTGATTCATAAGGAGGAACAAAATGCTCAAGCATTCGGCTTGAACAAGTAGTGGTTACACCCTTAGTGCAAAGATTATCTTTAATGGCTATAGGAATGCCTGCTAAAGGCGGGAGCACACAACCTGCTGCACGAGCCTCATCAACTCTAATTGCATCTGCAAGGGCTTTTTCTGCTGTTATCTCCAAAAACGCATTTAGCTTCGTATCAACCTTCTTAATACGAGAGAGATGCTCATCAACTAGCTCTTTTGCAGAGACCTTCCCAAGGTTTAACTGCCGACGCAATTCTGCTATAGACATCTACTTTAGGTTTTACTCAATTGTGACGCTATCAGCACTTTGTGCATAATCTAAATTAAATCGTGAGGGGTTCATCACGACGACCACGAACCATAGTGTGTTTAATTGAATCAAAACCCTCAAGAGAAAGATCTTCTTCGAAGGTAGAAAGATTAACTTTAAGGCTCCTACGAGTTAGGAATGGCCCAAACCAATAAATTACATTTGGCGTATTAGTCTCCACCTTGGCCCACCAGGCCAAACCAAGATTATTCCCAAAGATTCGAAGGCCTCTGATTGGGCCCATAAGAGCTAAAGCATTTGATATCTATTCTGCCTTCTTGATATTCAATTACGAATTAAAGGATTGTGTTCCCTGACGATGGCCATGATTATTCAAAGATGGACGCTTTGCCCAAATGCTTCTGAATCATTGTCCAGATCTAAGTTTAGACAGGTTTCTTTCTCAAGGTCATGAGAAGATGAAGGTAAATCAACCTGATCAGAAACATTCATAGCATCACTTTGCTTATTTGAATTCTCATCTTTAAAGAAGCCTGATTCTTTGTTCTCAGTAGATACTGAAGAACACTTTGCACGAACCATTCGAGGGGAAGGATCCTGTCCAGACAACCCCTTCATCCAACCATTACGAGCAACCTCATACAAAAAGACAGCTGTAGCAACAGAAGCATTAAGACTTGGTGTTACCCCCCGCAAAGGAATCCTGACCAATTGATCACAATGTCGCCTAGTTACAAGCGATATTCCCTTATCTTCAGAACCAGCAACAACTACTAAAGGTCCTTCAAGCTCTATTTCCGAAAGAGTGACACTTCCTTCCTCTGCAAGACCAACAACTTGATAACCCGCTTGCTTAAGGTCCTCCAAGGATCGGTTGAGGTTTACTACTCTTGCAACAGGAAGATGTTCTAAAGCCCCTGCAGCTACTTTGGCAACAGAACCTGTCAATCCAGCACTGCGTCTTTGTGGAAGGACTAACCCATGAGCTCCAAAAGCCTCTGCAGATCTAACAATCGCCCCTAAGTTTTGGGGATCTGTAAGACCATCTAGTGCTAACAAAAGAGGATGCTCACCTAATTCTCTACAACCTTCAATCAGTGTTTGTAACTCAAGGGTTTCTGCTGCTGCAGTCTGAATAACTATTCCTTGATGTATTGCACCATTGGTTAATTGTCCAAGACGAGCCCAGGAGACTTCTTCAACAAGTACACCTGAAGATTTTGCATCACGAAGTAGTTGAAGAAAACGTTGAGAGTTCCTTATCTCAGGAGTACACCAAATTCGATGAATGGGCCTCCCAACCTCTAAGGCAGCCTGTGTTGCATGACGTCCCCAAAGAATATCTTTGAACTGTGGTTCTTTTGGAGAATCTGTCAGATGCGAAGCAGTTTGAACTTCTCTTTCTACTAATGAAGTGTCTAGTTGCTTTCTTGAAGTAACGGGATTGCCCTTCCTAGCAGGACGACTCCGATCTCTTTGATCAGAAGATTTTATTAATGTCCCTTTTTTACCAAATCTCCTAGGAAGAGATCTTGAGCGAGAACTATCCTTTTCATTTTCTTTCCCATATTTCAATTCTTGCCCTTCTTGAGAACCTCGATAGCTTCCATTCCTGGGGAATTCTCTTCTCTCCTGACTTTCTCCCCTCCTATCATTCTTTGAACGGTAGGGCCCACGTTCATCTAAAAGATCTTCCCTTCGAGATGAATTGCCATATTTAGATCCCTTACTCTGTTTTCCTCTACGAAGAGGGTTAGAACGTGAAGAATTACCTGAACGGTGATCGAAACGAGAATTCATTTTTTAAGCCTATGAAAGGTCAGAATCGATCTTCTCTAGTCGATCCAAAAGCTGAGCCAAACGCTGTGGATTTTTCAAAAAGAGCCACCCAACCATTGTCTCAAATCCTGTGGCTTTGGCATAAATAGCCGCATCGCCTTTCCTTGGTCCCCTACCTGCTTTATTACGCCCTCGACGTACTAAGTCCTTCTCTAAAACAGAAAGATGAGGTTCCAAATATTGAAGGGCTTTGGCTTGCGCTGCTGCCTTTACTTCTGCCACTACTGCAAGATGTAAGTCACTAGAACGTGCGGGTTTATAGCAATGACGCAAACGCTGATGCATTTCCCACACAGAATCTCCTAACCATGCCAATTGCAAAGGCCCCAATGCATCAGGCGAGCCTGATGGGATCTGGACACGAATCCAATCAGTCAAGCAGCTAAATGGTTGAAGGCTGTTTTCAAGTCTGGTACTAAATGAAGGAACTCTTCAAGTCGCACTAACTTGATTGTTTGTATGACCCTTGCATTTCCAACAACAGTAAAAGAACGTTTGCGGTCATTGCATAGCTTCGCAATCTGAACCAAAGCCCCTAGACCAGAAGAGTCAAGGAAATCGATATTTGAAAGTTCTATAACCGCAGAGGAGCGATTGGCATTTAGCACATCCTCCACATAGGTCTTGAACTGCTTTTCTGAGTAAGCATCAAGCTGTCCTGTGAAGTGAAACACAAGAAATCCTTGGCGCTGCTCAAAACCACCTCGTAATGAGACTGTCAATCGTTGCAATTCAGTTATTTGCTCAGTCCCTCCGGAACGCGAACGCATGAAGTGTAGTGATTAAAAAGAAACTAAACCACGCTTTTGCGTCGCTGTTCCATCAAAGAAACGAAACGTGCGAAGTGATGGTCAGCATCATGTGGGCCAGGACTGGCTTCAGGGTGATACTGAACGCCAAAAATTGGACGATTTACAAAAGCAATTCCTGCAACAGTTTTGTCATTAAGGTTGAAATGCGTTACATCCACAATTTCTCTTGGTAGAGATTTTGGATCAAGTGCAAACCCATGATTTTGGCTTGTTATCTCTATCTGACCATTTTTTCCACAAGGATGATTTAATCCTCGATGTCCATAGGCAAGCTTAAAAGTTCTTCCACCAATTGCCAAACCAAGAATCTGATGTCCTAAACAAATTCCAAACATCGGCAAGTCAACACCCTTAATCAATTTCTTAGCAAGGTCTATACCCTCTGAAACAGCAGATGGATCTCCTGGTCCATTCGAAAAAAAGACACCCTCAGGGGAAAAATCATGAACCAGGGAAATATCTGAATTAGCTGGAACTACTTTGACCTCACAGCCATGAGAAACCAATCTTTCAAGGATGGAACGTTTTATTCCGAAATCCACTGCAACCACTCTATAAGGAGAACCTTCACGAGATTTAAGTCTTCGATCAAAGCCAACTTCACAAGTCGAATTCCACATATAAGGCTCTCTAGTCGTGACTTCTTTAACCAAATCCAAGCCTTCCATACAACGCGAAAATCTTAATTTCTCCAAAAGTTCCACTAGAGAAGAAGTGCCATTAGTACTAATAACACCATTCATTGCTCCATGACTACGCAGATGTTTCACTAGAGCTCTGGTATCTAATCCACTAATACCAACTACTCCTTCTTCTTGGAGCCAACTTTCTAAAGACTGTTTGCTTCGCCAATTGCTGGGGTTTTGCGAGAATTCACGAACAATTAACCCCTTTACAGAAGGATGTAATGCTTCCTGGTCATAAGGATTAACTCCTGTATTACCTAGTTCAGGATATGTAAATAAAACTAATTGTCCAAAATAGCTTGGGTCAGTTAAAACTTCCTGATAACCAGTAATACCAGTATTAAAAACCACTTCACCTATCGCTTCACCTCGAAATCCAAAAGCTTTACCCTCGAACAAAGTGCCGTCGGTAAGGAGCAAAAATGCTTTTTCTGCTGCTGAGGAAGACATAAGGAGTTAACACCTAAAAAAAAATCCTCGCTCTCTAATTTGAATCATCTAGAGCGTTTTTTAGAGCCTCTAACTTTTGCCAGGGGCGTCCTGTTTTTAAACAATTTAAGGCTGTTGACACTCCGCCACTGAAATCAGTCTCTAGACCTGCCGCCCATAAGACCAAAGCAGTATTTAAGGCGACAACATCGCGGTGAGGATTAGTCCCTTCACCTTTTAAAACCGAAGCAATTATATCTTTATTGCGAGAAAGATCTCCACCTTTTAAAGCCTCAATAGGCGCAGGAGTTAAACCTAAATCGCGAGCATCAATCGTGGAGGAACTCCAATTGCCATTGTCAAGTAAACGGATTTCATTCGGGCCAGAAAGGGAAGCCTCATCTAATCCACCAGCACCATGGACAACAACAGCCCTCTGTGAACCTAATCGCTGCAGTGCCTCAACCATTGGATCAAGTAATTCCATTCTTGCTACTCCAAGGACCTGTGAATTTGGCCGAAGAGGGTTCACTAAAGGCCCTAGAAGATTAAAAATGGTCCTAACTCCAAGACTCTTCCTCAAAGGTGCCAAGTTAACTAAAGAAGGATGCCAAGCTGGTGCAAACAAAAATGTGATATTTGCTTTATTTAAAGCCTTTACAACAGATTCAAGAGGCGCATTAAGAGCAAGACCTAACCCCTCTAAAACATCAGCAGAGCCAATTTTTCCACTTGCACTTCGGTTGCCATGTTTAGCAACATTTGCCCCGCAAGCTGAAGCAGTAAAAGCAACCGCCGTTGAGATATTAAAAGTATCTGCTCCATCACCCCCAGTGCCACATGTATCAACCATAGATACTTCAGGGAGAGCACAAGTTAAAGAGCAGGCTTCCCTTAAAACTTTCGCCATGGAAGCTAACTCTTTACCTGTAGCACCTTTGAATCGCAAAGCGGCTAAAAAAGCTCCCGTTTGTACTGGGGTCAGTTCTTCTCGAAGCCATGCATTCAAAAGGGAACTGGCTTGGGACTCTGAAAGGTCTTCCCCTTGCAAAAGCATCTCGAGAATTTCAGGCCAAGAAATTTGAGGAAGAGACATTGGTCAAAAAAACTGGCACGATGAAATACCAGCCTGATGATAGTGAAATAACTAATATCTCCTAAGAAAAAGGAAATTGCGAGAATAGATTTAAATATTTCCGAGGGGCTTAATTGTTTCCTGAATCTTCTGTATCAAATCCTGAACCAACAGCAACATCAGCCTTTTTCTCAGGCCTAAAACCAGTTTCCCAAATTTTGCGAGCCTTGTCATTTAAAATTTCCCTAGTAAACCCCCACAAATTAAGAATCTTTTTCATATCATCCTTAAGATCTAATGCACCAGCAAAGTCTTCATAACGAAGCAATAATCTTGCCAAGTCAACAATATCCCTATCGTCTGGCAACTGCTTAGCTAACAATCGATCGACATTGTCTCGATCAATTGAATAAAGGGGATGATTCTGCTCTGTCATTGAATCAAAGTCCTCTTCAAACCACCCAGAATGCTCCCATTCTCCACCAACGACCTTCTTAGGTTGATTCTCTAAGGAAAAAATATGGCTCCATTTCGTCTAGATCTAATCGGTAGATATCTGAGGCCACATCGAAAAGATTTGCTGATTGGAGCCTTAGCTCTTGTCATGGTAAATCTGTTAAGTGTAGCCATCCCAATGGAAGTCAAGGGGATTGTTGATGACTTAAAAGAAGGTTTCTCTATTAAAGATGTTCTAAAACAATCAATTTGGATTATTTGCCTTGCAAGCACTATGGGATTTGTTCGTCTCCTATCAAGGCAATTGGTCTTTGGTGTGGGTCGCCAAGTGGAAGTAGAGCTTCGGCAGCGATTATTCGATCACATGCTCACTCAAGAACCTAGTTGGGTGCAAGAAGTAGGAAGCGGTGAAGTAATAAGTAGATCTACCAGTGATATTGAAAACATTAGAAGGCTACTTGGATTCACCATATTAAGTCTTACAAATACTTTGTTGGCTTACTGCTTCACCCTGCCAGCAATGATTGCTATAGATCCATGGCTGACATTAGCCGCTATTGCGCTTTACCCCTTAATGCTTGGCATAGTAAGCCTTTTTGGTGGGAAAATGGTTAAACAAAGAAAGCGTCAACAAGAGTCTTTGGCAACTTTAAGTGAATTAATACAAGAAGATCTTTCTGGAATAAGTGCTATAAAAATCTATGGTCAGGAGAATTCCGAAAGGAAAGCATTTAATCGACTAAATAACAACTATAGAGACTCTGCTATTGGTCTTGCAAGAACAGCAAGCACATTATTTCCACTCCTCCAAGGAATATCTTCTATATCACTCTTACTGTTAATCGCCATAGGTAGTGGGCAACTGGAAAAAGGTGCTCTAACTGTTGGAGGGCTAGTAGCACTAATTCTCTATGTAGAAAGATTAGTATTCCCAACTGCCCTTCTTGGATTTACTTTAAATACTTTTCAAGTAGGTCAGGTAAGTCTTAAACGTGTAGAAGAATTGTTAAATAGGAAACCTAAAATAAAAGACCCTAAAAACCCAAAAGTTCTAAAGAAACAAATTTCAGGAAGAGTAGAGGCCAAAGAACTTACTATCAGATATCAAGACAGCAACCGTAATATTCTTCAAGGGTTGAACTTTGCTATTGAACCTGGAGAATTGGTTGCAGTGGTGGGTCCAATTGGTTGCGGCAAAACGACTTTAGCTAGAGCACTAGGTCGCATGGTTGAAGTTTCAAAAGGAGAACTTTTTCTAGACGAGCATGATGTAGTAGAACTTCGCTTGAAAGATTTGCGCAGGAATGTAGCTTTTGTCCCACAAGAAGGTTATTTATTCACAAATACCCTTGCAGAAAATCTTAGATATGGAGACCCAAGAGCATCTAATCAACAAGTAGAAGCATCAGCAGTTCAAGCAAGTTTCATGGACGATGTTCGTGGATTTCCCGATGGATTTAAAACCCTAGTAGGTGAGCGTGGAATAACATTAAGTGGGGGTCAAAGACAAAGAGCAGCACTTGGAAGAGCCTTATTAGTAAAGTCCCCAGTAATTGTTCTCGACGATGCATTAGCAAGTGTCGACAATAAAACTGCTGCCGCAATTCTCTCTTCAATAAGAGAACAGCGAGATAGAACAATAATTATGATTAGCCATCAGCTTTCAGCCGCTGCAGCATGTGATCGAATTTTAGTCCTTGAAGAAGGGCGTTTAGTGCAACATGGATCACATTCAGACTTAATCAAAATCGAAGGCACTTATAAAAGGCTTTGGGAGAGAGAAAAAGCAGCAGAGAGCCTAGATGCCGTTTCTTAATTGAAAATCTATAAACATCAAAAAAAAACATTTCTAAAAAAAATCAAGACATTCGTCGATCTTCTAGCTAACTCTAAAGAATAAACAAAGCAATTAAATGGACGCCGGAACGCCATACGCCGTGCGCTGTGATCTCACGTTTGGGGACATTTATTTACAAGTCCTGGCTTGGATAGCTGTCATCTGTGTCAGTCTTGCAGCAGGCTTAGCCCTAATGGGTTCATCCAGACCAATCTTTGCATTAGTAGGAGTTGGATTGATTTTGGTGCTAAGCCTTCCCTTCTTGCTATTCGCCTTTGTAACCACATTGATGAACCATATCCATATAGATCCAATACAGACAGACTAGAACTATCTAGATTTAAATTGCACATTTAAATACTGGCCTAAAACTAATCCGCCGATATTTAAAATTTGAACTTAATTGACTCTAAAAAGTGCACCACGAAATCCTAGGAAAAGCTTTAAATCTTCCTCTTGCTAGTAATGAAGAAGAAATTCTCTTTGCATGTGGCTGTTTTTGGGGAGCCGAAAAAGGGTTTTGGAAATTACCAGGAGTAATAAATACTGCTGTTGGATATGCAGGAGGGCATACAGACAAGCCAACTTACAAGCAAGTATGCCTAGGAATAACAGGTCATACTGAGGCTGTCAGAGTTGTTTGGAACAACTCACTAATTCATCTAAGTGATTTACTCAAATTGTTCTGGGAATGCCATGACCCAACACAGGGCAACCGCCAAGGTAATGACAATGGAAGTCAATACCGTTCTGCCATATATATAAAGAATCCAGAACATAAGAATTTAGTTTTTGCAAGTCTTGAGAGCTATCAAAAAAGTCTTACAAGAAAAGGCTTTGGTTCTATTACTACTGAAATTAAGTTTGATCAGGTTTTCCATTTTGCGGAAAACTATCATCAACAATATTTAGCCAAGCCAGATAGCAGGCCTTATTGCTCAGCCATGCCAACAAAAGTTATCTTAGGAGATTTCCCAGAAGCCAAATACAAACTAAAAAAAGAAGTTTGGTCACATTTTAATTGGGAAATAAATCATTGCATTCTTCGCACCAATAACGACCCCATTCAACAATGAAAGACCAATTACCTGACAGGACAGTGATCCTCACACTTATTGTAACTTTGCTTCTTGTGTTCGCTCTTATCTTCTCTTTGAGGCCCAAGCAACAACAGTTAGGACCATCTATTGAATGGAGAGAATCACAAGTTCCGATGAATAATATGGTTCCAATTTAATTTACTTTCCAGGGATGAAAAAATAAATCAAACCTACCTATAAAATATAAATTTTGTTTACTTTGAAATCAAACTACTAAGAATAAAAGCAATTATAAATATTCCTAATGCCATATATTAGTAAAAATAATGAGAATTCCATAATTAACTACTTCAGCCATTGAGACAATGTCTAAAGCAAGCCATTGCATACACAGATTTCCCAAGAAGGAGGCACATACCTGCATTGCAATGCAAGGATGTGCCTCTCAGCGAATCAAAGTTTTCTTATTCAATGGCTTGTGATAGCTTGTTTTTACGGGGCGTAGCGCAGCTTGGTAGCGCACCACTTTGGGGTAGTGGGGGTCGTGGGTTCAAATCCCGCCGCTCCGATTCTTGAATCACTTAAAGATTCAGATACAAATTTAAGAACCTCCTATTCATTTCCCAAAGAAAGCGCACTATTAATAAAAAGAAATCGATTAATAAAATACAAAAGCTGGACCATTAGAAGGCCACCTAAAACAATCAAAATCCTCTTTTCACCTTAGTTGTTTGATCATTGTTCTTAGTCGCAATCGCATAAAGATCAAGCCACTAGCCACTAAAACTTCTTCATTCAGGAAGCATTTCGGTAAATAGCGAAAATTCTATGGTTCCAAGAGCAAAATCATCTTGCTTACTTTGAGTACTAAAAAAGTCATTTTCCACCCCTAAATTCAGAACTCCTGTTTATTCGCTTTAAACAACTGGTATCACGGGGAAATCTAATAAAAGTATATCCCTTTCGCTCAAACGTTTAGTCCAGGCACCCGCAACAGGATCATTCCAAGTAAAACCGGCTTTCTTAGCTAAAAGTCTTTGCTCATAAGAGATGTTAGCCCTCATTAATTTACGAGGTTCAAGTCCCTGACTAATAAGAGTCTCTAAATCATCACAACGACGAAAAACCTCTGCAAGATATATGCAATCTGTCAAAGCACGGTGTGCATTCCATACAGGGATTTCATATGCCAAGGCCAGATCTCTTACTGAAGGCCTTGCCCTAAGTTGACGTTGCTCTGGCCACCGAATGTCCTCCATAGTGCAAAGCCATGGCTTAGACACTACTGGTAAAGGATCTTTCCCAAACCACTTACGATCGAAAGAAGCGTTATGGGCTACTAATACATCAGCTGTATCAATCAACGCCTTTAAATAATGCAAACCCTGATTCCAGGGTTGCTCCAATCTTGTGACTTCTGCAGGGATATGATTAATTTTCTCTGCACTATTATTTTCAACTGGTAGCAAAAAAGATTGTTGTGCCAAAACAGATCTAGAAGGCACATTAAACAAAATTGATCCGATTTCAAGGCATTGATCTTCTTGAGGATTCAACCCTGTAGTTTCAGTATCAACAATAAGTAACATTCCAGACAAAGGATTTTGTCTTGAATTAGTAGAATCTTCCATAAGATCTGAATTGAAAGGGTTAACAAAAGAAGTTTTAGATATAGGAACTTCTTCAGTCGAATCTTTAAGAGTTACAAAAAGATCGAGCTGTTCATCAAAAGACTTGCGAATCTCTTCATCAATCACCTAATTCTAAGCTCAGCATCTTTCATATTCTCTCTCAAAAACTAGTTCTTCTGTAATATTTTTATAATGATTACATCTCAAATTACTTTTATAACAATTACATATGTATTTACACCTATAAGGCTAGAAAAATACAGGTAATTTAATACCAAAGAATACCACAAAACTAATTTTATTTATCTAAAAGGATTCATTTGAAATCTATTATTATAAAACTGAAGTATGGCTTTTAGAAATTTAAAATAAATAAGGCCAATTATGCAAAATCACTTTCCCAACATTTTCAAAAGGTCTTTAGTACTGCAGCTATCTGGTATAAAAACATCTTCTAAAAACGAATACTTGCCAGCGAGATCACATACAGAGTCCTCGGCTATAGCACTAAGAAGCTCATCGATGCTTGAATCCATTTCCATTGCCATCTCTTTAAGCAATTGAGCTGTATCAGCTCTGACCGAAAGAATGACAGGAAACAGAAAGCGCTCAGCAGGATCGAGATACTTCATAAAGAAAATCTTAAGGCATTAAGCCACTCTTAATGTCCTACCATTAAGAAAATTTCGAAAAGTCAATAATTCAACCTCTTAATTAAAGGCTCTTCCTTTCAAATAGCTTGTTTCTATTAAATTAAAGAGGTCTACAAATCCAGTCAGGGCAGATATAGCGGGTGGCCAAAAAAAATTGTGCATTTAATATTATATATTAGCTGAGATGTTAACATATATTACGGAAATATATTTATTAATTAGAATAATCCAGGGTTCGATATGTTTAATCTACTAGATAATGCTCTAAATTTAGAGTATTACCCTCAAAAAGAAAAGCCTATTTTTTTCCAATTTTTAAAGTCTGTTCTCAAAGCCTTGAATATAACAATATTTTTAATACTTTCTATATAGACTAAAAAAAGGCATGATTAAAAGCTAATGCCAGAAACAATCTATTTAATTCGTAATGGTGACCTCTACAACATTGGTCGCACATCTAACCTAGAGCAAGTCAAAAAGAAACTTGCACCAGGAGTAATAGAGGCTTTTCTACAAACAGATGATTCTAAGGAAATTTTAAAATATCTCCATGTTAACTATTCAGACAAACGTCTTCCTCAAACAAATTACTTTCGCTTAACCAAAGCACAGTCTGCTGAGTGCAGAAACAAATTAAAGAAAGGCTTACACAAAAATGACTTCAAACCCTTCTTTAGTGGAGCCACTCTTATCTTGGCCTTTTTAACTGCTTGGTTAAGCTTGACACTTCTAATAATTAAATTTGGTATTGATCCAATTTTTCATCAATTTATTTTTATCTATGCATAAGTGAGTTGTGAAGAAAAAAATACCAAAACTAATGTCTTTGTTTCATTTATATAAACACAACATTCCTATGAATAGTCACCTTAGAAAAGGCTTAGGATGATCAATTCAATGTTTCTTGTGGAAACAAGAGAACATTCTAGAGATTTTTAATCACCTTTTAGTAGGGCCGGGATTTTATCCACACTGAAAACACCCCATCTAAATAGCCAAAAAGCTGTCCAGGCTACCGAAGCAATTATTGGAGTAAGAACTATTACTAGTCTGAAGTCAATCACTGGATCAGTGGAGAGAGCTAGTAGATCCTACGTAACTAGGGATAACTGGTCAAGCAAACAACATCAAGAGAGTTATGTAACTCAACGCTTCTCTATGGAAAAGCATTAGCCAACTGTCTTTTGGATGCTTTTTCGTCTAGCAAATCCAAGGCGCTTGCTAAGAAAAGGTTTTTGAAGTGACGACCTAAATTTTCTTGACTTAAAAAAACTCCATATTCAAATGATCATTCTCTTTAAGCACAGACAGCGCCTTCACTTAGGCTTTGGAATAGAAGTAAATGGTTTTATCTATATGACTACTCAACTTTTCATAGGATTGATAATTAAGGCAAAATGAAACCTCTTGAGCTCAGACCATGTCGAAATATCAATTAAAAAATCCTATGACAAGTATATTTCTAGCGTTTATGCTTTGTCTTCTAATCGTTTTTCCAGCCCAGGCAGGGCTTGAAAGAGGAGAGGAAGTACCAAACTATGTCCGTTCAGACATCACTGGCTTCGACTTTCATGATCAAGACCTATCCAAATCCTCTATTGCTGGTGCTGTTGCCAGAGACGCAAACTTTAGTGGAGTAGATCTACACGGAACAGTTCTAACCCTTTCCGATCTAAAGGGCTCTAATCTCCAAGGGATCAACCTGACAGACACACTTTCTGACAGAGTCAATTTCCAGAAGACAGATCTTCGCAATGCTGTTTTAACCAACATGATTGCGGCTGGCAGTAGTTTTGCAGGAGCAAGGATTGAAGGTGCAGACTTCACTTACGCAGTATTAGACAGTGACGACCAAAAGAATCTTTGCAAAATAGCCGAAGGTGTAAACCCAACAACAGGAGTTGCAACCAAAGATAGCCTTGAATGTGCTTCTCAAGGGGAAACATATAAGCCTGCAATGCCAGGCAATTAAAGGATTGTTAAATAAACTATCCTAATTCTAACTTATTTGTATTCGTATAATTTCCAATTTAATAAAGCAAAAAATGCTAGATTAAAAAAGGATTCTTTCAAGATGAATAAAACCATTTATTACTCTTAATTAAAAAAATCATTGTCTCTTAATCAATTTCCTGATTGAACAAATTAGTTAATTGTTCAAATTCTTTTCTATATTTTATAAGTGTTTTTACTTCGCTAAAACCTTCGTTCTTAAGAAGTTGTAGGAATTCAGGCTTTAAACCAAATGTTTCCCTCACAGAATTCTTCTCACTAGCCGCGTATAACTTACTCATCTTGTCTAATAGAATCTCATAAGTACGACATGCTTCCTCAGATGCGAATGCTGTCCCGTCTATAGCTTTAATAGTTTTCTGTTCTCTTAAAATCAAAAAGAGAAGAAAAGCAGTTAAGAGGATGCCAGTTATTGCAATTCCGACAAATTGCAATGAACCAAGAGCAGCAAAGCTATACATTGTTAAACCTTTCAGAGATGGGAATAGGAATAGAGACACTTAGGCAATATTTTTATATATCCTGCAATAGATTTTGTCACCTTTTTTATGTGTAGTAATTAACCGAAACTAAAATCCCTACCGGAAAAGATTTCACATAGGCCTGAGTGTAAAGAAACATAATAAAGCGAAAATATTATCAGTGAATCTTTGGCCTTATAATTGCAGAGTTCATTGTCAAAAACTTATAGCTTGCTTTATTAAAAATTAATACAATTAAATTGATCCTGAATAAACAAATTCATCTTACTGATTTATTAACTGACTATTAAAGGCCGCTAAACATATTTATAAACTAATATAAGGCTTAGATATTTCAAAAAAGTTTTATTAAATCCTTCAGGCAAATAAAATTAAATCATTTCTCTATTGAAGGCGAGACTCAATCCAATCTTCTATAAAGAGCAGACAAGCTTTATAGCAACCTAAACATATCCGAATCCTGCCAAAGTAAATTTGTTAAGCTCAAAACAAATAATGAATCCTTTTACTAACTAAGACATCAATTTCCACTAATAAAATGAGATGGCAGTTTTGGATTGACCGTGGGGGGACTTTTACCGATTTATTTGGGATCAGCCCGGATGGTGAACATATAGTTCGAAAAGTACTATCTGAACAACCAGGCCACCTTATAGATCCTGCAATTAAGGCTATTCGAGAAGTTCTTAACTTGCAGAAAGAAGAACCAATTCCAAATGCCCTGATCCAAGAAGTTCGTCTAGGAACAACTGTTGCTACCAATTCCTTATTAGAAGGAACTGGTAGTCCAGTAATCCTTTTTTGTAATCGTGGATTCAAAGATCTATTGCGAATTGGCGATCAACATCGTTCCGATTTGTTTTCCCTAAAAATTGAAAGGCCAAAATTTATAGCCAATGCAGTAATAGAAGTTTCAGGTCGTATCGATGCGAAAGGAGTTGAGACTGAACCATTTGTAATAGATAAAGAGCTAGAAAAAATAGCTAGCAACTATTGCCTCAATCAAAACACATCATGTGCAATAGCTCTCCTCAACTCTTATAGCAACCCTAAGCATGAACTTCATTTAAAGGATTGGTTAAAACAAGTTGGATTTAATACTGTGATCTGCTCACATAATGTCTCCTTGCTCCCTCGTCTAGTACCAAGAGGCCAAACTACATTGATCGAGGCAAACGTTTCACCAGTCTTATTTAGTTATCTAAAAGAGGTCAACAATGCTTTGGGAACGTCTACCCGACTTCGCATAATGGGCTCCAGTGGTGCCTTACTAATACCAAATCGCTTACTCGCTAAAGATACAATTCTCTCAGGCCCTGCCGGCGGAATGGTTGGGGCAGTTGCTGCAGCACGTGATTCTGGGAAAAATCAACAACCTCTTATTGGTTTCGATATGGGTGGGACATCCACTGATGTTTTTTATGTCCCTAAAGGACAAGAAAATGACTGGGAGCGTTATCCAGAAACAGAAATAGCAGGTCAGAAATTGTTAGCACAAAGACTACCAATACATACCGTAGCTGCAGGAGGTGGTTCCATTATCTCTACAGATGGTGAGCGTATACAGGTTGGACCTCGATCAGCTGGTGCCAACCCTGGGCCGGCTTGTTACAGGCGGGGAGGACCTTTAACAATCACAGATGCCAATCTTTATTTAGGCCGCCTTCATGCCTCAACATTTCCTGCCTTATTTGGTCCAAAATCAAATCAAATTATTGATGTAGAAATAGTAAAAAAAGGATTTACTAAACTTGCCCAAAGCCTCTTTAGTACTCCTGAAAAAATCGCCGAAGGTGCATTAGCAATTGCAATTGAGCGTATGGCCGATGCGATCAAAAGAGTTTCTATTTTTTGTGGTCATGACATACGCGATGGTCTTCTTGTAGCCTTTGGTGGTGCAGGAGGCCAGCATGCTTGTCGATTGGCTGAACATTTAGGGCTTAAGGAAGTCCTAATACATCCCTTTGCAGGAGTACTTTCAGCGTATGGACTTGGTGTAGCTCGTCAAAATCAGTTTCGTACACTTAATATAAGCAAACCTCTCAGTGAAGAGTTAATAAAAGACCTTTGGACAATATGCGAAAAAGAACAAATACTTGCAGAAGAATTACTAAGAGCAAATGGTGACTTACAGAACAGCAATGATTCATCTAAGCCAGACCGGCTAGCAAAAGTTGAAATACGCTATCAATCTCGTGAGCAAGGAATAATGGTCAAACTAAATAGGGGAACTAATACTAAGGAGTTGATTAAGAAATTTAAATCTGCACACCTCACTCGATTCGGATATATACCTACTCAAACTGAGCAATTAATTGTCGATCGACTTGAAATAGAAGTTATAGCACCTCATGCTGCAAAAATCTCACCAAAACCAAATAAGAATTCTTTAAAGCCTATCCCTCCTAAATTAGTTCTAGTACATTGGCCCGACTCGGGATGGAGAAAGGTCCCCTGCTATAAACGCGAGTATCTCTCTCCAAAGTGTTCTCTGAAAGGCCCTGCACTCATTGTGGAGTCAACAAGTTCAATAGTTCTAGAAGTTGGATGGACTGCAACTATTGATCTTAAGGGAAATCTTTTAATGCGAACCCTTAATTCCAAAACAAGCACTAATGACAGATTACTAACTAAAAACAAAGACCAAGCCGACCCAATTTTACTTGAACTATTCCACCACCGGTTCAGTGGAATAGCAGAAAAAATGGGGGAACGTCTTAGGCAAACAAGTCGTTCAATAAATATTCACGAACGACTTGATTTCTCCTGTGCAATTTTTGATATTCAAGGCGAACTAGTTGCAAATGCTCCACATATACCAGTTCATTTAGGAGCTATGGGTGAATCAATAGTTGATCTTCTAGCTCAAATCTCTTCTGGTAAAAAAAATCCACTACGTCCTTCAGAGACAGTCCTTTCAAACGACCCCTTTCATGGAGGAACACATCTTCCAGATATCACTGCTATTACTCCTGTTTTTGCAGGTTCAAGAACACCTCAATATTTCGTTGCATGTCGTGGTCATCACGCTGATGTAGGTGGGTTAACACCTGGATCAATGCCATCATTTAGTAAAACAATCGATGATGAAGGCCTATTAATCCGCAATGAGACATTCGTAGTGAATGGACATCATAATCAGGCTCTCTGGAATGAACGCCTACAGCAAGGAAGAATGCCACCCCGAAATCCTAAAGAATTGATTGCCGATCTACATGCTCAAGTTGCAGCTAATCAACTCGGCGTAAATGAATTAGAAAAACTCATTGCTCATGCTGGACAAGAAGAAGTAAGTATGTATATGACATATCTACAAATGAATGCTGCTTTAGCAGTTCAAAAACTAATAAGAACTCTTAATGATGGTGCTTTTTCAGTAGAGCTAGACAATGGTGCAACGCTGTCTGTAGAAATTAGTATTGATAAAATGCATAGCCGGGCAAAATTAGACTTTAGTAAGACATCCCCTCAAGGAGAAGGGAATTTTCAGGCTCCTCTAGCAGTAACGAAAGCAGCTGTTCTATATGTATTCCGTTGCTTAATAGAAGAGGATATACCACTAAATTCAGGTTGCTTTAAACCACTTGAATTAATTGTCCCGAAAGGTTGTCTATTAAATCCAATTTCTCCAGCAGCTGTAGTGGCAGGGAATGTTGAAACATCCCAAGCACTATGCAACTTGTTATTCGGAGCATTTGGCGTTTTATCAGCCAGTCAGGGCACTATGAACAATCTAACTTTTGGAGATGATAATAATCAGTACTACGAAACAGTGGCTGGTGGCAGTGGTGCAGGGAATGGATTTAATGGCACTGATGGGATCCAAACACATATGACAAACTCTCGCTTAACTGATCCAGAAATAATTGAACAACGATACCCAGTGCAAATTGAGCATTTCTCAATAAGGCAAGGGAGCGGGGGGCAAGGACAATGGACTGGAGGAAATGGATTAATACGTAAGTTTCGTTTTCTTGCTCCTATGACTGTCTCCATACTTTCAGGATCAAGACGTATAGCCCCCTTCGGGCTTGCTGGCGGTAAGCCAGGCGCAATAGGGTTAAATCAACATGAACTTATCGATGGCCAAGTAAACAATCTCAAAGGATGTTCAAGAATTAACATTGTTGCTGGAGAAGCGATCCAAATTATCACTCCCGGTGGAGGAGGTTATGGCAAGCCAACAAAAAAACTATTAACAAAGATGGAGGAATCAAAAGAATAAGAGGTTTCTTTTATATTCCCAGCTGAGATTAATTACTAAAATGCAAATCAAATTCCATGTTAAACAAGTGGCATCATATTATCCTTAGTAAAAATCAGAATATATGATGCCTAGCCTATTTAAAAGTTTCTAATGATGTGTGCACCATATTGCGCAAGTAGTTGTTACGACAGCCACTACCAAACCTCCCCATTTAATGACCTTCTGAGGAGCATTAAAAGTGGTAGCAATCAAAATTGCTGATAGGTTGACAACTACAAGCTGATCAGTTGAAGGTGATATGCCGAAAAGGCCTGTACCAGTAGCAAGAAGGTTCATTTGAAAAGCAAAAACATATAATAATCTAAATTCCAAAGAGTGTTTTTGAAATTATCTAGTAAAAATTAAACCTTTTCAAATATAATTTAAAAACGTTCATAGGGTATATTGATCTAACTGGGATTGAAAACTTTTCTAACTCTGTTAATTCTGCCCAAATATAAATACAGGATTCAAATCCTAGAAAAGGTTTTCAAATACTTTGTGACTAACAATATCGACTCTAGAATTATATTTAAAATAATGAAAAATCATTTTATATAAATAGATATTGAACTTACAAATGCAAGCCACAAAAAGCTAAATATTCAATCAATTTAATACTAAATACTAGGCTAGCAAATAGCATTCGACTAGACCCTTAAACAACAGAAAAAGAGGAAGGCAAAGTTGACAAATACTAATCTTATATAAATAAAAACCTGAGCCTGTGTTCTTGTTGCGATTGAATATCAACACAGAGTTAGATTTAAGATGAAATTCAGCTAAAGATTTTCCCAACTTGATATTTCAATTTTAATTGTAAAGGGGCTTATTTTGACGATATGCTTATCGTCAAGAATTACGTACAAGCCAAACAAAGTGCTTGCACTTTTTATTACATCTTATATGTTCAGTGAAATTGAAGAATGATTGTGTCACTTGAACAGATCAGTCTAACAAACTCAAGAATTCGAATCGCACTCAAGCAAGGCGATCCAAAAACTATATTTGATGCAACTAAGCTTCTTTGTAAAGGAGATTCCCAAAAAGCCAATCAAATAATTGATTGGTTTTCAGGGATAGCAGCTAGCTGCAGAGAAAAGAAGAGAATTACTCTAGAGATTTCATTAATGAGGATGTGGCAAATGGGAAACCTAGATATAAAAGAGATATCAGAAGAAGGAGAGCCTAGCTTTATTCTTACTATTACTGGAGCAGAAAAAATAAAGACCGCACCAAAAGAAAAATGGTTTGAGGTACTGCTTTGGGATGAAAAAAAACAACTTGTTTAAAGTTTGAACTTTATTCCAGATTAGTTATCAGAAAATATATGCTATAGAATCCTAATTGAGGGCTTATCTTTAAACCTTTTAGGAGAAATAATTTGTATGAATCAAGAATTCAAAATGCAACTAAATTCTCCGCAAAAGTATGATTATTGTTCTAGAGTTATATTAAAAATTAATAATCTGGGTTAACAAAGACAATATCTTCATTTATGAGACTAGTGTCAATTCTAGTGTTGATTCGATTTTATTCATTTAAGGCTATCAACAAATAACAAAATTCGGTCATACTAATCATCAAATTCAATCTTAGGTTTCTTCTTTACCTTCCCTGCTAGCAATTGGTAAAGAGCGTCAAGAGAGTTGTAGACCTCCTTTAGCTCTGTAAGTTCAGGCAATAAACCATCCTCACTAAGCATCTGATCCAAATCCCGAAGCTCTTGACGGATATATCTCAAATGAGAACTGACTTCTTCCCTTTTACTAGTTGACATTGAAAGTAATTACGCATGTAATGAGACTAGTCAATGACAAGTCAAAACTTATCAAGAATAAGGATTCCAATAAAAATAGAAAGGTTTTCCAGCCTTTCCCCCTGGCTCATGGCTCATTACACTTAGGATTAAAAAAAAAGAAGAGGCTCTCCTTGAAAAAGTCCCCTTACAAGCCTTTTTCAATAAACCAACATAGAGCCAATGCTATCGATTAAAAAGGCCAAAGAATTTATAAAAACATAGCTCCACAAATTTTTAAACTCATTGGAGAAGCTTAATGTCTGAACAAGAACTCAAACGTTTCATTGAAAAGGTCGAGCAACTAAAAAAAATGCTCGCTTCTTTAGAAAAGAATCCTGAAAGAAGAGCGCAATTGGCATCCTGTAATCATCATGATCAAGTAGTTAAACTTGCTAAATCATGGGGATATGAAATTGGGCGACGCTGGGGTGAAGGAGATTAAATTAAATATTCAACCTCCTTCTTTAAAATGCGATATTAGCTTTATCATTAAAGTATAGCCAGACATTTAATTATAGAAATAACAACTTAAATAGAGAGAAGGGTTATCACCTATTAGCTAAATCAAGCCTTCATACATTAACAGTTGCATTAAATTATCCAAAAGAATATAAGGAAGTTTTCATTATTAATTAAATTGCGATCTTAAAATAAAAATAATTCAATTTATATTTCTGAATAATTTTTGCTCAATATAGATCTAAAAAACTCAAAGTAGCTTTGGCATATAATGGCAAACTTCGTTTTGATCAAAGAGTACACTTGCTTATATATTTAATAATTAAACCTTTTAGTTTGTAAAATTTCCTGATCGCACTCTTTTTGTCCTCCAGTTGCTCTGAGTTGATTTGACAAGCAAAAAAACCGGCCTAGGGACCCCATTGGTCTAATATTTAGGATGTTAGGTTTAACTTCTAAAAGGTATTGATCTTGACTCAAGTAACTGTCGGAGAAAACGAGGGTATCGAATCTGCTCTTCGTCGCTTTAAACGCCAAGTATCAAAATCTGGAATCTTCTCAGATTTAAAGCGCATTCGCCATCATGAGACACCTGTAGAGAAGTACAAACGCAAGCTTCAACAACGTAGGAGAAGTCGTAGGCGTTAGATTATCTTGAAAGGAGAAGAGCCTATAGGGGCCAAAATGATTTTGATAATTTATAAACCTTTAATTAACAAGGATATTTCGGAATATCAATGAAATCAGATTATGTAAAAGCTTTCAGATCTCTAAGCTATCTTTTAAACCTTGATCTATAAGTGCAATTCTAAAAGGCCTTTAAAAGCAAAGTTCAATGATAAACCTCATGAGTTCAATCGTAAATTAAGGCTTGATACCAAAAACTGGTTAACCCAATAAAACGGCTAGGAGATGACAGAAT